>CAVKJH010000061.1:0-26810 GCA_963656755.1 bacterium | reverse complement strand
AATCGCACAAAATATGAACGAATGTGTTGTATATGAGGTGTTTAGTTTATTACATTCAGATTCGTATTGAACTCATGCCCCTGTAGGGGGCGCATAATATAGCGTAGGGGCTCGCCCCTACGTTTTATGGTTCATTGTTTTTCCTTCGCCCCTGTAGGGGGCGTATAATTCAAATCATCATGTGGTTGAAATATGCGCCCCCTACAGGGGCGGTTCATTAATACCGCAATGAAAAAATGATAGGGGCTTGCCCCTATCCTATAATATGTCGCCCTTACAGGGCTTGCGATGCGTGCGTTGCCCCTGCTTTGCCATGACTTGCGTGGACTGTGCCGTGCGTGCGTTGCCCCTGTACGGGGCAAAATACTGCACCACTTGTTATTCTTACGTCAGGTCTGACGGTAACTCTTGCGGTCGATTTTGCCGTTGAAGGTGCGGCGCACGGCATTGACCTCCTCGTAGAGCACGGGCATCTGGTGGGGCTCGAGGCGTGTGCGCAGGAAGCGCATCAGGGGCAGGCGTATGTCCTTGCCGCCGGCGACGACGAGCAACTTCGGCACCGTGCCCAGCAGCGGATGGGCGGCCGCCACACACACGCAGTCGGTCACGCCGGGGAACGCCAGCACGCAGCGTTCCACCTCGGCCGGCGCAATCTTGTATCCCCCCACATTGATGGTATCGTCGTCGCGTCCCGTCAGCCGCAGCCGCCCGTGGCTGTCGATGCGGCCGCAGTCGGCCGTGACCAGCGTTCCGTCGTGCACGACGCGGGCCGTGGCATCCGCGTCGTTCCAGTAGCCGTGCATCAGCGTGGCACCGCTGCAGGCCACCCGTCCGTCGGGCGTGATGTGCATCGCACTGTGGCGCATGGCCGTACCCAGACATCCCTCGAGACACTCGCCGCCGTTGTAGTCGTAGGTGGCAATGATTCCCGTCTCGGTGGAGGCATAGGTGTTGTAGAGGCGCGTGCGGGGCAGCAACCGGCACAGCTGCTGCATGTCGGCCAGCGGCATGGGGGCCGCGCCGGTCTCTACCAGCTCGAGCTTCGGCGCACAGGCGGCCAGCCGGTCGGCGGCCAGCGTGAGCATCATGCGTATGGCCGCCGGCACCAGGAAGGTGGCCGCACAGCCCTGCGTCTGCTCCACGGCCCGGAAGAAAGCATCGAGGTCGCGCAACCCGTCCACGAGATGCACCGTGCCGCCCGCCCACAGCGTGGTGTAGACCTTCGACAGACTTCCTATGTGGCTGAGCGGGCCGTTCACCACGAACGTCAGGCCCTCGTGGTAGCCCTGCGCCTCCACCAGGTTCGCGGCGTTGGCCGCAATGGCCCGGTGCCCCACCATCACGGCCTTGGGCTGGCCGGTGGTGCCGGTGGTGTAGAGAATGTCGGCCACGCCCTCGGGCACCGGCTGAGAGCCGAGCGCCGCAGCCAGACGGCGGCGCTGCTCGTCGGGCAGACTGCGGTCTACCGGCACCGCCGCTGCTCCAGCCATGTGGGCCGCCAGGTACGAAGCGACAAACTCCTCGGTGGGCGCGGCCGTCAGCACCACGGCACGGCCCTGCGCGTCGCCCAGGGCCTCAGCCTTGCGGCAAGCCTCATCGTAGAGGCGGTTGTAGCTGCAGGCACGGCCGCCGCATATCAGCGCCGCCTTTGCGGGCCACCGTTCCGCATTTTGTCGCAGTTGGTCCTCGAGGGTCATTGCGCCGCGCATTTGCGTTCGGCCATCTCCACCAGACTGTCCAGCGACCTGAAGTTCTTCGGAGTCACGTCGCGGTGGTCGAGCGTAACGCCACAGGTCTCCGACAGTACCATCAGGATGGCGGTGATGCCCAGCGAGTCGAGTTCTTGGAAGAGGAAGTCGGAGTCGAAATCGACCAGCGGCAGCACTTCCTCCAGTTTTTTCCTTATGTTTTCTTTTGTTTCCATCTTGCAGTTGTTTTGTTGGTTCGTTGCAGCCGCCCCACGGCCGCAGCGTTGTCAGAATATGCGGGGCAGGAAATCGATCAGGTATCGTCGCCAGTTGTCCCAGGTGTGAGCGCCGTCGGTCTCGCGGTAGAGGTAGGCGCACCCCTGCTTGGAGAGGCGTTGGCGGAACTGCCCGAGCAGCGGCTTGAGCGGGTCTTTCTTGCCGATGGCGATGTAGTAGAGCGTGGGCGGTGTCTTGAACTGCGCCGCCAGTTTGCTGTCGAAATCCTTGTATACGTCCACGTCGGCCACGGCCTCGCGTCCGTCGGCATATTTCTGCCGTATCCAGTTGGGCAGTTTGTCCTTGAACTTGCCGATGCGCTCGCGGATGTTGTCTATTTGCTCGGTCACGTTTTCTATGCGTCGTATGTTACTCTCGGTGAGCGCGTTGCTGGCCTGCGGCGAGAACAGTCCCACATAGTCGAACAGGTCGGGGTTGTTGGCCGTAATGGCAATGGTGTGCAGTCCGCCCATCGACAGTCCGGCAATGGCGCGGTGCTGCTTGTCGGCCGCCACTCGAAACTGTTTCTCCACAAACGCCACCACCTCGCCGGCAAACGCCTTCTCGGTGCGCCCCATCCACGACCGCACGTTCGAGTGGCTGGCCTTCTCGTCGGTGTAGCGGCTGTAACCGGGCGCGGCGTCCTGGTCGGCAATGCCGTTGGGCATGACCACCACCATGGGCTTGGCCTTGCCCTCGGCTATCATGTTGTCCATGATCTGCGCCAGCCGCCCCATGTCGGTCCACGACAGTTCGTCGCCGCCCGTGCCGTGCAGCAGGTAGAGCGTGGGGTAAGGCGTCGTAGCTGCGGCATCATAGCCGGGCGGCAGGTAGACGGACAGGCGCCGCTGCGGCATCTTCGCGTTGAACGACGACGGGTACCACCATTGCTGCACGGTGCCGTGCGGCACGCTGCGGTCTGTGTAGTAGCTGCCAGGGAAGCCGTCGACCACAAAGTAGCTCAGCGTGTCGTCGATGTCGCGCACCACCCGGTCGTTCCACGGGTCGGTGCGGTATTCCTTGCCCACCTCGAAGCGGTAGGTATACATGTCCGAGGGCAGCGGACCGACGGTGCATTGCCACAGGCTGTCGGTGAGCGTCATGTCGACCGCGTCGCCGAACGACCCCTCGAGGGTCACCCGGTCCACGCCCGCCACCCGGGGGAAGCGGAACGTCAGCTTCCCGTCGGCATCGGCCACGGGTGTCTGCGCCCAGCCGGCCGACAGACGGGTCAGGGCGGCCGCCACACAGGCGACCATCAGTAAGCAGAGTCTTTTGTTCATAGGTTTGATGCAAACAGAATGGTTAATCGGTTCGGTTGGCGACGATGGCCTCCACGTCGAACACCTTGTCGGGTGCGGTCCGGCCGTCGTGTGCGTCGCCGTCGGCCACCACGCGCAGGTTGGGCGCCACGCCCTCGGCGCTGTAGCGCAGCAGTGCCGCCCGCTCGTCGTCGGGCTCCACGGCGGTGACCGCTGTCTGCGGGTGCACCAGTGCATAGAGCAGGGCAAACTCGCCGTAGCCGCCGTTCACCACCGTCACCTGCCGGTACGCCGTCTGTGCGTCGATCCACTGCGCATAGTCGGCATAGCGGCGCAGTCGGCGTGCCACCGTGCGCACCACCTCGGTACCCTTGTAGCGGTAGCGGTCGACCACCAGGCCGTGCAGACTGCGGGCCGTGCGCAGCGGTGCCGCCCAGGCGTCGCCGTCGGCCGCCGAGGCCTCGCCCTGCAGCATGCCCACCGCGAGCCGTCCGCCGTGCAGCACGTGTCCGCCGTCGGGCCACACATTGTCGAAGCCCAGCGCCACGAGCGTCACCACAGGCAGGTGGAGTGTCCGGGCGGCGGCCAGGGCCTCGTCGTCGAGGGCCACGGGGCAGCAGCCCTCCGCCACGCGTCGGCGCAGCTCGGCCAGGGCGGCCTCCGGGTCAGTGTCGAGCGCCACATGCCCCATCCAGCGGCCAGTGCGTCCCGGCCGGTAGGATGCCGATGCGCTCACCGTGACCATCTGCGGACTGATTGCCGCACACACCCGTTCGGGCCAGACCACGAGGCAGCGGCCGTCGACCAGCACGGGCGACGCGAAGCGCAGCGGCCCGCCGTCGTCGTACGCCACCGTGGGCAGGTGGGTCAGCACCCGGCGGCAGCGGCGGTGCACCCTGTGGCGCAACGCCTTCTGCCGGTCGGCGGCCGACCGCCGCACGAACCGCAGACCGAAGCCGTAGACGGCCACCGCCGCCATCTGCACCGCCCACAGACACCCGGCCCACGCCGTGGCCAGCAGGGGCACCAGCGAGAGCGGCCGGCGGCGGAAACCGTGGCGGCCGCGCACCAGAAAGCGGAAGATGAACGGCGGGAAGACGTAGGCCGTCAGCACCACCGAGAACATGCCGGCAATGGTCACCTCGGCCAGCGAGTGCAGCGCCGGATGGCGCGCCACGATGAGCGTGCCGATACCGATGAACATGATGAGGGCCGAAAGGATGATGGAGTGCTTGTACGAGGCCAGCATGCGGCGGCGGTAGGCATACTCGTAGCACGCGCCCTCGGTCATGAAGATGGTATAGTCGTCGCCCTGTCCGAAGATGAACGTGGCCAGGATGATGTTCACGATGTTGAACTGCATGCCGGTCAGGGCCATGATGCCCAGTATCCACAGCCAGCTCACGGCCATGGGCACGAACGACAGCACGGCCAGTTCGATGCTGCCCATCGACAGCCAGAGGAAGAAGAACACGATGAAGCCGCAAGCAAAGCCGATGTAGTTGAAGTCGGCCGACAGGCGGTTGGCCACCGCCCGGTTCATGCCGCCCACGTCGAAGCCGTAGCCGCCGTGTGCGGCCACTGCCTTCTCCACGCGGTCCACATGGCCGTCGTCCACGGTCAGCTGGCTCACGATGCTGTAGCGGCGTTCGGCGCTGTCCGTGCTGATGTTGGTGGCAAAGAGCGTCTGCGTCAGCGGTGCGAAATAGTGCAGCGGCTGTGGCCGGAAATGGCCGGCCGTCAGGGCGAAGAAGCCGCCGAACGACTCGGGGGCGAAACCCTCGGCACACATGGCGTCGCGCAGCCCGGGGCCCAGCGCATCCTCATGGCTGGCCACAAACTGCTGCCAGCGGCGCAGGCGGCGCGCCTGCTCGTCGCGGGGCGCAAGGAACGGGTAGACACCCTCCTCGCGGCTCACCGTTCCGCTGCCCGCCAGACTGTCGAGACAGGGCTGCAGCCGCAGCATCCTGCGCAGCGCACCGTCCATCGTGCTGTCCGTGGCGATGGCGTACACCTTCTGCCCCGCGGCCTCGTGCATCATGGTGCGCTGGAAATAGGCCATGTCGGCTTGCTGCTCGTCGGTCATGTAGTTGATGTGGGTGATGTCGGCATCGAAGCGCGTCTGGAAACTGAAATAGCCCAGCACCGCCGTCAGCACCAGCACCGCCGCCACGAAGCGCGGCTTGTTCTCGAGCGACACGCCGCTCAGCCTGTCGAGCCAGGTGTGGCGCGGCGTCGGGGCCGTGCGCGACAGGTGCGCCAGGTGGGGCAGGTAGAGCAGCACGAAGACGATGGTGCCCACGAGCAGCAGCGAACTGAACAGGCCGAGGTCGCGCAGGGCCGTCGACTGCAGCGGCACCAGGGCCAGAAACGCACCCACGGTGGTGACGTTGCCCACCAGCAGCGGCATCACGATCTCGCGCAGGGCCTTGCGGCGGTGGGGCGTGTGCGACAGGTGGGCGATGAAGTGGAGCGGGTAGTTGACCGCTATGCCGATGATGACCGACGATATGCCGATGACGATGACCGACACGCGGTCGTGCAGCAGGGCCAGTCCGCCCATGGCGAACAGCCATCCCCAGGCTATGCTCACCACGATGAGCAGCAGGTTGCGCAGGTTGCGCAGCGAGAAGAGCAGCAGCGCAAGGATGAGCGTGGCCGAGACAGCCACGGCCAGCACACTGTCGTGCTTGATCTGCGTGGCGTTGCCCACGGCTATCACCGGGCCGCCCACGATGTGTATGTCGAGGCCGGCGTGGCGTGCCTCCACACTGTCGGCGCAGGCGCGCAGCAGGTCGCACAGACGGGCGTTGTGCTCGGTCTCGCTCGCGCCGTAGGGCGAGTCCATCATGACGATGGCGCGCCGCATGTCGGGCGAGAAGATGTGGCCGTCGTACAGTTCGTAGGCCAGGCCGCTGTCGGCGCGCTGCAGCCGTTGGGCCACCGGACCGAAGAGGTTCAGCGGGTCGTACTCGAGGTTGCCGGCCAGCAGTCCGCCGGTGGGGAACATCAGCAGTTGCTTGTCGCGGGCCAGCTGGGCGGCCGCATAGCCGGGCTGTGCCAGCAGACTGTCCATGCGCCGGTAGTCGGCCTCGGTCAGGAAATAGGGCATGTTGGCATACACGAAGGCGGCCACCGATGCCATGCGCTCCATGTCGGCCTCAGCCATCAGGTTGGCCACGGTGCGGCCCGTGTCGGCGCGCGCCACGGCGGCGGCAAAGTCGTCGGCACCGGCCACCAGCAGGTCGGGGTCGGCCTGTGCGGTGTCGCGGCAGCCCACCACGGCAAACACCTTGCCCGATCCCGACACGTCGCGGTACACCTTCAGCGCATCGTGGTGCTGGCGGCCGACGGGCAGAAAGTCGGCGATGTCTTCCTCATACTCCAGACCGGCCACGCCCGCGGCCAGCAGCAGCGTGACGGCGGCCAGCGACAGCCAGCACAGCACACGGTGCGTGCGGAGGTACTCGTAGACGTTCAGTATGAAGTGGGGCATGGCTGTGTCTTGTTGGTTACGGGGTTCGAATAGATGCCGAGGAAGATGTCGGTGAGCCGCTGCCGGTCGTACCCGTCGTACTGCCGCAGACGGGCCATGTGCTGCTCGAAGGCCTCCTTCTGGCCGTCGGTGTAGGCGGCGCGGTAGCGGTCGGTGCCGTAGCGCAGGTCGTAGGCAATGTAGTTGTTGGGATAGAGGCGGTAGGCCGTGCGGATGCGGCGGTCGATGATGCGTGCCACGGCCTTGTGGTACTCGTTGTCGGCGAGCGGGGCCAGGGGGTCGAGGTCGGCGCGCGTCAGGGGGTCGCACAGCTCGATATGCACGCGCCCCTTGGGCTGGGTGATGCCCGTGAGGATGCTGTTCAGGTCCTCGCTGGGCTTCTTGGTGTACTTGGCGTGCTGCGAGGCATACAGCTCGATCGTCTTCAGGATGTCGCACGGTTCCCACTCGTACGACACCGACACGGGCACGATGTGCAGCCCGTCGACGGCCGCTATCCTGTCGCCGGGGCACGACAGGCAGAACATCTTCACGATGCCCTGGTCGGTGGTGTCGTTGCCGTCCTTGGTGCGCCCGTTGCGCTGGGCGATCCACACCGACTGTCCTTTCTCCGCAATGACATGGCGGATATAGTCGGACAGGTGTTTCGAGCAGCGGTAGAACTCCTTCAGTCCGCCGCCGGGCCGTTCCACCTTGAACATCTTGTTGCTCTTGCCGATGTCGACCACCAGCGGATGGGTCATGAGGTTGGCACCGAAGGTGATCTCGGTGGTGTCGAAGCCGTGACCGAGCAGGTAGTACTGCAGCAGACTGGAGTCGAGCATGATGTCGCGGTGGTTCGACACGTAGAGGTAGCGGCCGTCGGGGCTGAGCCTCTCGAGGCCGTCGCACGAGAAATCGTCGATGCTGTTCTCGATGATGCGCTCGTTGACGCACCGCATGGCCTCGGCCTGAAACTGTCGCACGGTGGTGTAGCCGGCTATGCGGCTGCGCACCTGTTCGAGGGGTTCGCCGGGGTAGACGTAGCCGGCCAGCAGTGCAAACTGGTCGCTGGCCGCTATGCGCTGCATGGCGGCGGGTATCTCATCAGGGTTGTAGGGGCGTATGTCGTCGAAGGGGGTTGTTTGCATGGTCATTGTGGTTGTGCGTTGGGGGGTGTGGTCAGCGGCAGGGCGGCCAGCCAGTCGAGGAAGGCCGCCTTCCACTGGCGGCACTCGGCGGTGCCCTTGTGGTCGGTGGCGCCGAAGCCGTGGCCGCCGGTGCGGTACTGCAGGTACTGATGGTTGATATGTCGGGCGGTGAGGGCCGAGTCGAGCAGCACGGAGTTGCGGTAGTCCACCACGGGGTCGTCCTTACAGTTCACGAGGAACACGGGCGGGCAATCGGCCGGCACATGGCGTTCCAGCGAGAGCGAGTCGCGCAGGGCGCGGTTGTTCTTGCGGCTGTCGCCCAGCAGGGCGCGCCGCGACCGTTTGTGCACACAGGCCTCGGTCATGGTCACCACGGGGTAGACGGGGGCCACGAAGGCCGGGCGCGCGGCGGTGCCCGTCTGCTCGGCGGCCAGCATCACGAGGTGTCCGCCGGCCGAGAAGCCCATGGCTCCCACGCGGTCTGGGTCGATGCCGTAGTCGGCGGCACGGCGGCGCACCACGGCCAGTGCCTGCTGCAGGTCGCAGAGCGCGTCGGGGTAGCGGTTGCCGCGCCACAGGTAGCGGTAGCGCAGGAAATAGGCCCAGAAGCCGGCCGTGCGGTAGTGCAGCACGAAGGCCGATATGCCGTGGCTACTGAGCCAGCGGCCCACGGCGTCGCCCTCGCCCTGCATGTCGTGCCAAAAATAACTGCCGCCGGGGCACACCACCACGGCCGTGTTGCCCTGTCCGGGAGCCAGGTAGGGGGTCATCTCCACGGTCTTGCGCACGGCGGTGCCCTGCCAGATGTTGACCTTGGCCGACGGAGCCTGTGCCCGCGCGGCGGCGAAGAGCAGCAGTGCGGCGAAGAGCAGCAAGAGGCTCAGGGGGCGGCGGGTGGCGGGATTATTGCGGAGCGTTTTCACAGGCGTTGATTTTGTTGATGATGCAGTTGCGGCCCAGCAGCACCTCGGCGGTGGTGATGGCCGTGAGGGGCACGCCGCAGAAGCCGTGCAGGTTGTTGTTCTGTCCGGTGAGCAGCAGGTTGTCGACCTTCGTCACCACGGGCACCTGCGAGAGGGCCATGTTGCGGTAGTCCTTGCTGAAGCCGCTGAGCGCACCCTCTTTCACACCGTAGTAGTCGCGTATGGTGAGGGGCGAGGCATCGTTCACCCTGTCTACACAGGCCGCAAAGCCAGGGTGCAGCTCCTCCATGCGGTCCATCACGAGGCGCGTCGTGCGCTCCTTCCACGCCGCATAGGCCGGCCCGCGCCGCCCGGTGACGGTGTCCTGCCAGGGGCGCACCTCGTCGAAGAGCATGGGGGCGGTGATGAGCGCCTTCGAGGCCCACGGCCCCTGCCCCTCGTCGGGCGGTGTCATGAAGAGGAAGCCCAGAGGCCACGTGTCGTGGGGCTGCCCGAAGTTCCATATCTCGTCGTAGCGCGTCATGTAGTATTCCGAGTGGTTGATGTAGGGAAACGACCGGGGCTTGAGCTTGACGTACACGGAATAGGCCGAATAGGCGTTCGGTATGGCATCTATGCGGTTGCGATATGCCTTTGGAAAGGCGTCCGCCGGTACCAAACGGAGCAGCGACGAAGGGTGTATGGCGGCGATGTAGCTGTCGGCCCGGTAGCGGTGGCCGTGCTCGGTCTCCACATAGTCCACATGGCGGTTGGTGACCTCCACGCGGCGCACGCCGTCGCCGGTGAGCACCGCGCCGCCGGCCCCGGTGATGACGCCGGCCAGCAGGTCGGCGAAATGCGAACTGCCGCCCACGAAGCGGCTGGCCCCCTCGATGTAGAGGGCGGTGATGATGGCGTGTATGTAGGCAGGGGTCTCGTTGCCCCGTCCGCCGTAGAGGGGGTTCATGTAGGCCACCACACTGCGCAACCGGGGGTTGCCGATGTACTTGGCCACGAAGGCGTCGGCAGCCATGAGGAAGTCGGCCGGGGGCAGACGGTAGCTGTCGCCGGAGGGGCGCAGGTTGAACAGGTCCACGCCGTCGGTGATGGCGAACACGGCGTCGACGTAGGCCTGGAGCGCGTCGCGCTGGTCGGGGAAATGGCGGCTGAGCGAGTCGACAAAGCCGCGGCGGCCGCGTGCGATGCGGTAGACGGTGCGGTCTTCGGCAAAATAGAGGCTGTCGGTGCAGGTGTCGTCGACGTGCTTGATGCGCACCTTACTGTCGATGCCGAGGTAGCGGCAGATGCGCAGGATGTTGCCGCCGGGACGCATGCCGCCGATGACGTGCATGCCGGTGTCGAAATGTGCGCCGAAGCGGCAGAAGGTCTGCAGTCCGCCGCCGGCAGTGGCGTTTTTCTCGAGCACCGTCACGCGGTACCCTTCCTTGGCGAGGATGGCCCCGGTGAAGAGGCCGCCCAGTCCGCCGCCTATGATGATGGCTGTGTTCATGTGTTGGCTTCCTTGATTTGTCGGTAGATTTCGGGTGCCGTGAGCAGTTCGCTGCAGGTCACGACGGTGCCCACGAGCACGCCGAGCATGCCGTGCGAGTTGATGTTCTGCCCGGTGAGGTAGACGTTGGGCACCTTGGTGCGCTGGGCCACACGTCCGGCGGCGCCGAGGTGTATGTCCTTGGCGTTGCCATACATCGATCCGCCTTCGGTGCCGGTGTAGTCGCGGTAGGTAAGGGGTGTGGAGGTGAAATATTCGGCCACGGTGCCGCGCAGTCCGGGGAAATGCTCCTCGACGGCGTCGATGAGCTGCTCGGCCTTGCGCCGCTTGAACGCCTCGTAGTCGGCCCCGCGGCGACCCGTGCGGGTGTGTGCCCACCGCTCTACGTCGGCCGCCTGCATGTACGACAGGATGACGCCCGTGTCGGCGTAGCCCGTGGGCTGCTCGGGGCAGAAGTGCATGTAGAGGAAGCCCTTGGGCCAGGTGGCCTCGGTGTAATGCTCGCAGCCCCAGGGGGTGTCGTGGCGGTAGCCGTAGAAGTTGTAGTTGAGGTAGGGCATGCTCTGCGGCTTGAAGCGCAGGTAGACGGCGAAGCCGCCCACGGTCTGCGGTATGCTGTTGATGCGCTGGCGGAAGGCGGGGCGTATGAGGCGGGTGTCGAGCAGTTCGAGGGTGCGCATGGGGTGTGCGTCGGAGATGACGCCGTCGCAGGCCAGCCGGTCGGTGCCGTTGACCTCGACGGCCACGGCGCGGCGGTCGTCGCAGACGATGCGTGTGGCGCGGCTGCGCGTCAGCACGCGGCCGCCGTACCGCTGCACGGTGCGCACCAGGGCGCGTGCCACGCTGTCGCTGCCGCCCTGTATGCGGAAGGCACTCTGGTTGTAGAAGTCCATGATGAAGGCGTGGGTGGAGAAGGGCGTCTTGTCCTTCTCGGCGGCATAGAGGGGCAGGTTGCCCACGAGCACGCGGGCCAGCGTGGGGTCGGTGATGATGCTGTCGATGACCTCGTTGACCGACCGCAGTTGGTACTCGGTGTTGACGGCGGCGTCGCTGTCGGCGTGCTTCAGCGAGTGGAGCGACGAGGCGGCGGCAATGCGCTCCACGAGGTCGCAGTAGCGCACGAGGTTGTCGCGCTGGTGGGGGAAATATCCGGCCATCTGGCGGATGAAGGCTTCGCGGCCGTTGGCAAAGCGGTAGCGGCGGCCGCCCAGTGCCACCACGTCGTAGCCCTCGGGGTCGAGGGGCGCGAGGCGCACATCGTCGGCTATCTCGAGGTAGCGCATGAGCTTGTGGAGCGTCTGCCCCTCGGCCGCACTGCCTATGAAGTGCATGCCGGTCTCGAACTTGGCGCCGTGGCGCACGAAGCACTGCAGGCATCCGCCGGGCTGCGTGCCCTGCTCGAGCACGGTGACGCGGTAGCCGTTCTTGGCCAGTACGGCGGCCGTGGACAGTCCGCCCAGTCCGCTTCCGATAACGATGATGTTCTTCTGTGCTGTCATGCGTGTGTATGCTAAGCTAACGTCGACTGGTTGTCATTTTTACCACAATAGAGACAATATCGGTAATTGTTTCCGGACAACAAGTCTTCATGGTCACTAATACCTCTGGTCAACGCTATTCAATATTTATTTCTATTTGATAATGTCAATGACAGGTCTGCCCCCCATTTCCCTGTGCTGGCCTGTGGCGGTGTGCGGCCTATGCGTCGCGCTCCAGGCGGTTGGCGATGGCCTCGTAGCGCTCGCGGTAGCGGCGGCGCAGGGTGGCTGCCTGTTGGCGCAGGTCGCCCATGGCGGCCAGATCGGCCGGCGTAAGGGGCTGTCCCACCTCCACATAGAACGGGGCGCGGTGCAGGTGGTGGCTCTTCTTGGGCAGCACCTTGCCCGGGCCGTAGAGTATCATGGGCAGGATGTCGAGGCCCAGCTCGCGGGCCAGGTAGAACGCCCCCTGGTGGAAGCGGCCTATGCGGCAGTCGGCCGAACGGGTGCCCTCGGGATAGACGGCGATGCTGTAGCCGCGCTCCACGAGCGACCGCAGGCGGGGCATGAGCGGCTCGAGGCCGTCCACCACGGGCAGGTACTCGGCATGGCGTATGAGCTGGCCGTAGAACGGGTTGTGCCACACCCAGCTGTTGGTGAGGAACACCACCTTGGGCGTGAACACCAGCTGGCACATCAGGTCGAGGTGCGACTGGTGGTTGCAGATGATGATGCGGGGCCGGTCGAAGTGCACGTTGTCGGGCACGCTACTGCGGAAGGTGGTGCCGGGGATGCCGTGGCGCAGCATCACGAAACGCGAGGCGTGCCAGATGAGGCGGTGCAGGCCGAGGCGGCGGCGCTCGGTCATGGCCCCCAGGCGCACATAGACCCACACGAAGGGGGTCAGCACCACCAGCGAGAAGAACAGGAAGAACAGCAGCGAGTAGGCGGTGCGCACAAACGCCGCCAGCGCGCGCCACAGCCGCAGGGGCAGTCCGTAGACCACGGCCAGCTGGCAGAGCACGGTGTTGAGCAGCGTGATGCGCGCAAAGTCGGCCACGGGCCGGAAATGGCTGACGCGCTCGGAGCGCGGCGGATAGTAGACGCGCACCGGCACGGACACCAGCCTGACGCCGTGCCACGAGGCGAAGACCAGCAGTTCGAGCTCGGCCTCGTAGCGCGAGGTGAGCAGCGCGAGGCCCCGCAGCTTGCGCAGCGGATAGAGGCGGTAGCCGGTCTGCGTGTCGGCCAGCGGCTGCCAGGTCTGCACGAAGAACCAGAAATTGGAGAACCGGTTGGCAAAGGTGCTGCCCTTGCTGCGGTCCACGCCCTGCAGCTGGCGGCAGCCCACGATGAGCGCGCCGGGATGGCGGCGGTTGGCGTCGAGCAGGCGGGCAATGTCGGCCGGGTAGTGCTGGCCGTCGGCATCGAGCGTGACGGCATAGGCGAACCCCATGTCCAGCGCCCGGCGGAACCCCTCGCGCAAGGCGTGGCCCTTGCCGCGGTTGCGGGGGTACGACACGAGGGTGATGCCCTCCATGCCGCGCAGGATGGCGGCGGTGCCGTCGGTGCTGCCGTCGTCGACCACGATGACGTCGTCGCACTGGGCCAGCGTGTCCTCGACCACGCGGCGCACGGTGCCCTCGTTGTTGTAGACGGGTATGACGACGCAGATGCCGCGCTCGCGCAGCAGCCGTTTCTGCTCGTCGGGGGTCATGGCTGGGGTGCGGGTCATATCAGGCGCAGGGTTAGGGAGAGCTTGGCCTTGGTCTCGCCGAGCGACAAAACGGTGACTTGTGCGTGCAGCCGCTGTCCGTCGTCCGACAGTTCGGTGCGGCGCACCAGGTACTCCACGTCGGTGCTCTCGAGGGGCGAGACGACCGACAGGAACTTCACGTTCTTGGCATGCTCCAGCTCGAGGCGCACGCCGGGCCGCTGCCGGGCCACCAACAGCTCGAGCAGCTCGCACGCGGTCTGCACGATGCAGACGCCGGGCGTGACGGGCTGTCCGGGGAAGTGGGCGCGGTAGATGGTGTGGTCGGCGCGGAGCGTTATGCGGAACCGCATGCCCTCGCCTTCCGGCTCCTGGCCGGACAGGGTGTAAAGGTTATTCCTCAGTTGCATCTGGCAATGGCGTAAAATGATAGTCGATGTGGCGGCGGGCGTTGCGGTAGGTGCCTACGCCCCGGCGCAGGTTGGCCATGAGCTGCAGCAGGTCGCGGCGCAGCACCCGGCGTATGTACCACTTGTTGAGCTTGCCGGCCACATAGTCGATCTTCACCTTCTGGCGGGCCGGCATGTAGGTGAAGGCAAGGGCGGAGATGCCGAACTCGTTGAACAGGCAGCCGCGCACGGCCGACCCCTCGTTGCGCAGCACGCAGATGCCGCTGAGATAGCCGCGCGGCAGTTCGACGGTGGCGCTGCAGCGCACCTTGGCCCCCACGCTGTCGGGGTACAGGGCGGGGCGGCGGGCGGCCGACGGCAGGGCGGCAGCCACGGTCAGCACCAGGCTAACCCACAGCAAACAGACTGGCCTGAAGCGGGACATTGGTCTTCACGTTCTTGAGTTCGATGACCGTGCGGTCGCCCTGCTGCTCGATGAGCTCCACGGCTGCCACCGTGGACCGCTGGCGGTCGAAATGCAGTATGATCTTGCTGAACATCTGGCGCATCTGCTTCTGCTGGGGGTAGAGCGTGGCCACATACTCGGAGGCCGTGGCGGCGACCGACACCTTGAAATCCTTGCTGTCGGACAGGCACTTGCCCACCACGCTGTTCATCATGATGCGCGCTATCTCGCGGAACATCTTGTTGCGGTTCACGTCGATCACGTCGTTGCGGCGCCCCTGGCTCACCAGCACCTTCGACCCGTTGAGCACGAACGTGTAGGCGTAGGGCGAGGTGTACTGCCAGCGCAGTTGGTTGCTCTGGCGGTAGTACATCTTGCCCTTCGACACCATCTTGTCGCTGAGCATCTTGAGGTACTTGGTCTGCACAAAGTCGCACTGCATCGACCGCAACTGCGAGGCCACGGCGTTGATCTGCTGCTTCACCTTGGCGGCATCGACCTTCTGCTGCGCCCGCACCGACGGGGCGCACAGGCACAGAGCCATGAGAAAAACGAGTATTCTTTTCATCTTTATCTTGCTATTAGACAACAGCCGGCCATGATGAGCACCACGCCGGCCCACTTGGAGGCCGACACCGGCTCGTGGAAGAACACGGCGGCGGCCAGCATGCCGAACACATAGCTCAGGCTGACCATCGGATAGGCCACGCTGAGCGGATAACGCTTCACGATATACATCCACAGCACCGACCCGGCGCCGAAGAGCGCACCGCAGCAGGCAAACTGCCAGTTGGCCAGCAGCGAGAGCCAGAAGGCGGCGTTCCAGCCGAACGGCTGCATGCGCTGCAAGGCCCACTTGAGAAACACCTGGCCGCCGCAGAGCAGCGCACTCTGCACCACGGCCAGCACCATCACCCGCCACATGACAGTACCATCGCTACGGAGTGTACGGGGGGCAGGGGCTCGCCGGTGGCCCGCTCGAGCAGGGGACCGAAGAGGGGCGTGCGCTCGTCGTGGCAGCCCACCAGCACGGTGCGCACCCTGCCGCCGCGCAGCAGCAGACGGGCGTCGCGCAAGGCCCAGTCGAGCGACTGGCCAGCCTGCGTGTAGGTCACGTTGTAGCCGTGGCACCCGGTCTTGATGGCCACGTTGCTGCCCAGGGTGTTGTGGGTGCTCTGCATGAAGAGGGTGGGCTTGAGGGCCGTCTCGCCTTCGTCGTGGAGCTGGGCCAGCAGCCGCTCGCTGTTGTCCAGACAGCCGTAGGCGGTGGCGGTCACGATGGCGTCGGGGACGGCGATGCCGGCCTGCGCCAAGGCTTCGAGCGAGGCCAGCAGCGAACTCTTCATGAGTGTGCCCATGCGGCGCGCCTCGAGGGGCTTGACGTAGCGGCGGATGTCGGCCAGCCGGTCGGTGGAGCTGATCTCTACCTTCGACAGCACGCGGATGCCGCCCTCGGGCAGCAGCTGCGTGCGGTCGGCCACGGGACGGTCGGAGAGCACGAGCGACGTGTCGTTGCCGCCGAAGCCGAACGAGTTGCAGAGCACATGGTGCAGCTCCACGCCGCGCTCGCCCATGCAGGGCCGTATGCCGTCGTCCATGGGGTGGCTCCAGCCGAGGTTGGCGGGCACGAAGCCGTGGCGCATGGCCAACAGGCACACCACGGCCTCGATGCTGCCCGAGGCGCTGGTGGTGTGGCCGGTGAACGACTTGGTGCTCGACACCCGGGGCATGCTGCTGCCGAACACGCGGCGCAGGGCCACGCTCTCGCTCAGGTCGTTGTTGGGGGTGCCGGTGCCGTGGGCGTTGACATACTGTATGTCGGCGGGCGTGAGGCCGGCGGTGGCCAGGGCCTCGGTCATGGCGAGGTAGGCCCCCTCGCCGTTGTCCGACGAGGCCGTCTGGTGGTAGGCGTCGCACGCATTGCCGTAGCCCGTGAGGTAGGCATGCGGAGGCACGCCGCGCCGCCGCGCGCTCTCCTCGGACTCGAGCACCACATAGGCGGCGCCCTCGCCGAGGTTGAGGCCGGCGCGCGTGGCGTCGAACGGGCGGCAAGGCTCGTGGTCGAGGATCATCAGCGAGTTGAAACCGTTGAGATGGAACAGGCTCAGGGCCTCGCTGCCGCCGGCCACCACGATGTCGGCCTGTGCGGCACGGAGCAGCCGTGCGCCCAGCATGATGGCGTTGGCGGCCGACGAGCAGGCGGTGGACAGCGTGGTGACCTCGGCGAAGATGCGGCCGAAATGGTCGGCCACCGTCTGCGTGCAGCGGCCGCCGTCGTGCTGGCGCAGCAGCTGCATGCCTTCGGGGGTGTCGAGGCGGCCGTAGCACTGTTCGGTAAGGTCCATGCCGCCCACGGTGGTGCCCGACACGAGCACGATGCGCAGGGGCGCACGGCCGTCGGTCGCCGCATCGGCCGCGGCGCTGACCTTGGCGTCGGCCAGGGCCTGGCCCACGGCCATCATGCCCATCAGGGCCGTGCGGCTCACGGGTTGCGCGGGGTCGATGCCCAGCCGCTGCTTCATCTGCGCGTTGGACAGGGGTACCTCGCCCACGGGCAGGTCGCGGTGTACGGACTGCAGGTGGGTCATGGGGCCGATGCCCGTGCGGCCGTCGAGGAGCGACTGCAGCACCTGCTGCGTGTCGAGGCCGATGGCCGAGACGATGCCCTCGCCTGTGATTGCGATATTCATCTCTTTTGCGGTTTGCGGGACGCGGTGTCGCCTCCTACGGGTTATTTCTTGCGGTTCTTGCTCACATAGTCGGCCATTGTGGCCACACTCTTGAAGATTTCCTTGCCGGCGGCCGGGTTGGCCAGCTTGATGCCGTACTTCTTCTCGAGCAGCACAATGAGTTCGAGGGCGTCGATGGAGTCGAGCCCCAGGCCGTCGCCGAAAAGGGCCTCGTCGGTGTCGATGTCGGCAGGGGTCATCTCCTCGAGGTTCAGGGCCTTTATGATTTCCTGTTTCAGTTCGTTGATCAGTTGTTCCATGGTGGTGTATCGTTATAAATGCGTTGTATCGTTATAAAAGTGGTGCGTGTCGGTCACTGGCCTTCCACGATGGCGAGGTCGGCCTCGTAGCGGTTGTCGTCCTCGTAGTCGACCCACCCGGTAATGGCGCTGGTGGTCTGTCCGTCGGCAAAGGTGGCCTGCAGGGCCTGGCGCATTTGGCCGGGGTCTTTGCCGGGCAGGATGTAGAACGAGGTCTCGCCGTGGTAGCCGTTGCGGATGGCTATCTCGCCGGTCACGATGTTGGGCAGGGTGTAGAC
This sequence comes from bacterium, assembly GCA_963656755.1. Classification (GTDB taxonomy): domain Bacteria; phylum Bacteroidota; class Bacteroidia; order Bacteroidales; family Bacteroidaceae; genus Prevotella. The sequence continues at coordinate 9,232 of CAVKJH010000061.1, read as the reverse complement.
AAAGACCGACGGACTGGGGAAACAGCCGTCGGGACTGTCGAGCGTGTCGAGGTAACGGCGGTCGCTTGCGGCCGACGACGTGCGGTTGAAGAGCACCACGGCACGGTTGTCGTCGCCGGTGAAGCGGGGCTTGCCCTCGGCACGCAACAGCAGTTCGGAGGCCACGAAGCCCAGTCGGCACAGGCCGTCCATCTTGTAGTATTTGGGGTAGTCGGCGATGCGGGCCTTGTAGAGGGCGGTGAGCAGACTGTCGGCCGCATCGGCGGTCGGCAGGTGGAGGGGCTCGCCGTCGACGGTGACACCGTGGGGCGTGACGGTCACGCGGTGGGTCACGGCAAACGGGCGCGGGGTGACCGTCGAGGCCACCTGCGACGCGCCGGCGGTCTGCTCGGCCAGCAGCGTGGCGTTGCAGCCGCCGAAGCCCGAGAGGGTCTTCACGAAGGCATGGCAGCCGGTGGGGCGGGGACGGCTGTCGAGGGCCACGCGCCCCGACACGCCGGGCTCGGCATAGCCGAGTGTGGCGGGCACCGTACCGTCGTCGACGGCACGCATGGCAACGATGGTCTCCACCAGTCCGGCGGCTCCCAGCGTGTGGCCGAAATAGCCTTTCAGCGCACAGGCCGGCACGTCGGAGAGGCCGACACGGCCCACGGCCACCGACTCCATCTGGTCGTTGAACAGTGTGGCGGTGCCGTGCAGGTTGACGAAGGCCAGCGCCGCAGGGTCCACGCCGCGCAGGGTGGCGGCCAGCGCACGGGTGAGGCCCTCGCCGGTCTTCGACGGGGCGCTGATGTGGTAGGCGTCGTTGCGCACGAAGCCGTGGTCGAGCCGCCACGGGGCATGGTCGGCACCGGCGGCCGACGGGCGGCGCGGGGTGGCGCCCAGCACCACGGTGGCAGCGGCGGCGCCGAGGTTCAGGCCCGTGCGGTCGAGGTCGAAGGGTCGGCAGGGGTCGGCCGAGAGGGCCTTGAGCGACTGGAAGCCCGTGAGGACGAACCGTCCGGGCACGTCGCAGCCACACACCACGGCGCGGTCGTAGAGGCCGGCGTCGATGAGGCGGTTGGCAAGGATGATGGCCGAAAGGCCCGACACGCAGGCGTTGCACACCACGAAGGGCGGGGCGGCGATGGCCAGCTGGCCGGCGATGCGCTGTGCCTCCTCGGCGAGCGTGGGGCCGTCGTCGGCCGGGTGCGCCCACTGTCCGACGGCGCCTTTGGTGGTGCTGAGGATGAAGACCGTGCGGCCGTCCGACGGGTCGATGCCGGCCTCGTCGACGGCCTGGCGGGCCGACCGCAGGGCCAGCTGCTCGAACGGCTCGTCGAGGAGCGCGGCGGCGAAGGCATCGGGCACGCCGCAGGTGCCGGGCGCATGGGTGCGCACGCCCGACTGCTGGGCTTTCACGGCCTCGTAGTTGGTCTGCGAGGTGTCGCCCAGCGGCGACAGTATGTTGTCTGCTAATACGTAAGCCATTGTCTGTGTGCCGTTTATTGGGGTTGTGCGGGGCGCGGGGCGGTCTGTCCCCAGCGTTCCTTCCACGCCTGGTAGAAGGGCGGGTTGTCCCACACGAGCTGGTAGTTGAGGTCCATGAACACCTGCACGGAGTGGCCGGTGGCCATCAGACTGCCGTCGGCGGGGTCGTAAATCTCGTAGTCGAACACGATCTTGGCCGCCTCGGTGGGGCGGTAGACGATGTCGATGCGCGGGCGCATGCCGTAGCGGATGGGTTTCTTGTAGTGGAAGGTGAGCTCCACCAGCGGCGCGAAGTAGCCGTGGTCGAAGAAGCTCATGTACTCCAGGCCGTAGCGGCGGCCGAAGGCTTCGCGGGCGTCCTCGAAATAGAGCGGGTAGGAGCCGTGCCACACCACGCTCATGGAGTCGACCTCGGAGAAACGCACCTCGAAGGTCTTCGATTCTTTCAGTTCTCTCATGGGTTGCTGCTATTGTCGGTGTCGCCGTCGCGCACGGCTATCTTGATTTCGGTGGTGACAAGGGTCTGTGCGCCGCACGTCACGGTGGCCTCGGCCAGCGTCATGCCGAACACGTCTTCCTTGACCTCGACACGGGTCACGAGGGTGTCGCCCACACGGGGCAGCGCGGCCACGGCAAAGTTGCGCACGGCGCCGATGAAGCCCAGCTGTATGCCTTTGCCGCGTATGTACTTGTTGGCGTAGCCGATGCGGGCGGCACAGGTCTGCGCTATGTTCTCCATGAGGCCCGGGGCACTGAGGCGGCCGCCGTCCACAAAGAGGTTGTCGGCGGCGATGGTGGTCTCGGTCACGGTCACGGTGCGGTCGAAATGCACCAGCGTGCCTATCATCACGAACGGCTCCTGCTGGGGCAGCAGCCCGTGTATGTCTATCTGCCGGAGGAAGGCCTCCGTGGGGTGTGTGGGGTCGAAATTAGGGTCGGTCATCGTTGTTCCAGAACTCGAAAAAGTTGTACCACTGTTCGGGATATTGTCGCAGCAGGCGTTCGAGCGCCGCCGCATAGGCGTCGGCCAACTGCTGCATCTGCTGCTGGCGCGGGGCGGTGTGGTCGTAGGGCAGCGGGCTGACGTAGGCGGTGTAGCCCTTGGCCGAGGTCTTCACGACATGCACGGCGATGGCCTCCAGACTGCGCATGGTGGCCACTGCAAAGGGGCCCATGGGCAACCGGGCCGGTGCGCCGAGCAGGCTGACGGTCAGCGTCTTGCGCGACCCCACGATGCGGTCGGCGGGCATGCTGACGGTTTCGTGGCGGGCCAGGGCCTCGTTCACGGCAAAGAGGTGGCTCATGTCGGGCTGCACGGGTATCATGGTGACGCCGGTGCGGGCAAACCGCTGCTGCCGCCCCTCCATGACACTCTGCTTCTCGCCGCCGTACACCAGGGCGTTGAGCGGCTTGCGGTCGGCCACGAGCGTGTAGCCGGCCACCTCGTAGCACCCCACATGGGCGCTGAGCTGCACAAAGGCCTCCGGGGCGGCCGAGAGCCGCGCGAAATGGCTGTAGCCCTCCACGGCGACGTCGTAGCGGCGGCCGGCAAACAGGGCGAAGCGGTCGATGACCGTCTGGCTGAACAGGCAGTGGTTGCGGTAGGTGGCCCACAGCGCACGCCGGCGGCCGTAGCCCTGCCGCCGCCGGAAATAGCGGTAGGCGATGCGGCGGCTGTCGTTGAGCACCAGGCACACCGGCACCACAAACACGGCGGCGAAGGCGTAGAACACGCGCACGTCGATGCGGCGCAGCAGCGCCACGAGGCAACGGTGCATCCACGCATTGCCGAAGGTGGTGTTGGCCTTTACCCTCACGCTTGCCCCACTTTGCTTTCGATGTAGTCGCAGAACTGGGCCAGGGTGGCCACGCCCTGCATCTCTTCGGGCTTGATCTTGAAGCCGAAGTTGCGCTCCACGATGACCACGATATCGACAAAGTCGAGGCTGTCGATGCCGAGGTCGTCCTTGAGCTTGGCCTCGGGGGCAATCTTCTCTTCGTCGATCTCAAGGTCCTCAATGAGGAAATTCCTCACTTTCTCTTCAATTTCTTTTCTTTCCATTTATTATGTTGTCGTTTATTGTTCGTGCCGGTCTGTCCGCAATGCCTTTTCCAGTGCGGTCAGCACATCGCTCCGCTTCTTGGCAATCTTGCCCATGTCGAGTGCCCGGATAAGGTCGCGCGTGGCATAGCCTTTCTGGTAGGTGCGGCGGGCTTTGGCATACAGGCCGGACAACTTGTCGAAACCGCTGCCGCCTTTCAGCGACCGGGGCACGGCCTTGAGCTTCAGGAAGGCGCATATCCCTTCGGTGTCGTCGAGGATCCAGTCTTCGATGGAGCTTTTCACGCCGATGCGCACGAGTGTCTCCACGCCGATGCGCCTTGCATTCTTTTCCAGCGACTGCCAGTCGACCATCAGCGGGTTGGCGGCTTCGAAGACATCAGTGTCGTAGGAGCAGCACACCGTCTGTATGCGGCAGTTGCGGCGGCGGGCCTCGGGCAGATATTCGTTTTTCAGTTTGGCCAGCACCTTGCCCGTGTACCGGGTTACGCCTTTGAGGTTGCAGACGCTGCACGGCAGCAGCGGTGCTCCGCCCTGCCGCCTGTAGTGTTCGACCAGGGCCTTGAAGAACAGTTCGTCGGTATCGCCTTCCACGAATATGATGACATGGGCCGGCGCCGCACCGTGTGCCTTTGCGCTGGTCATTGTCCGAAGAACGTGTTTATCTTGTCCGTATCGTTTTCCAGGTCGAGCATGAAGTCGAACATGAATTCGCCGAAGGTGAGCTGCATGTCGGCGGCATAGCGGTAGAGGTATTTCTGCTTGGCGGGGTTGATTTTGGCAAAATGCACGAGGCCGTCGCCCTTGGGCAGCCCGAAGTACATCTGGCCGGGCCGCAGGTAGCGCATGAGATAGGGCGAATGGCTTGTCATCAGTATTTTGGTATCGCGCGCATACACCTGCAGCGTGTCGACGAGGTTCTCCATCAGCCGCGGGTGTACCGAGTTTTCGGGTTCCTCCATCATGACGAGCGGTATGTTCTGTTTCTGCGCCGCCACGCACAGTGTGAGGAGGAAGATGATGCGCTTGCTGCCGCCCGACAGGCGGCCTATGCTTGTGGCGGTGGCGTTGTGCACTTCCTTGATGCGCACATCGTACAGCTGGCTCTGCCCGTCGGCCAGCGTGATGGCCTGTGCTGACAGTTCGCTGACACCGGGCAAGAGCTGGCGCAGCCCGTCGGTCAGGATGCTGTAGCTGGTGGGGTCGTCCTGCTTCAGGCTGTAGAGGTACTCGCTCAGCGTCCGGCCGCCCAACAGTGCGATGCCTTTGCCCGCGTCGGGCGAGAAATAGGTCTCGGGATTGTCGAGGCTCTCGATGTTGGGAACGGTAATGGCGCATATCTGCCGGGCCAGGGCGTGGTAGAAGATGTTGGCCGACGCGGCTATCGCCGGCAAGGCCAGCTGCAGGGCTGCCGCAGCGTAGGGCTTGGTGCACCGCCCCTTGGCCGAAGGCACTATCAGGCAGCCGTTCGCCTCGTCGCGGTTCACGAGCTGCCGGTAACGTTTGTCGGTCACCTCCTTGGTCTTCAGCCATTCGCCGAGTATGCGGCCGTCGGCGGCACCGTTGCGCCATGCCGCCCTGTAGCCGTAGACGAAGCGCTGCAGCGCGCCGTCGACCGTGGCGGTTCCCGATATTTCGAACACAAAGTCTTTACGGAGATTGCACAGGTTGACGGGGAGGTACACGCCGCCGAGCATCTGGCGGCGCAGGGCTTCGCCTGCACCGATAAACTGCAGTCCGAAGGCTATGGCCTGCAGCATGTTGCTCTTGCCGTAGCCGTTGGGGGCAACGAGCACGTTCATCGGGCCGAACTCCAGCCGCGCATGGTCGATGTTGGCTATGCCTTCTATGGTTACGCTGTCTATCGTCATACTTAAATGCAAAATTATTTGCGTTCTTACATCATAATGTGCCGCAAAATTACGAAAGTAACCGCCGTTACGCAAATATCATGGCACAACAAGGGCGTGTTTTAAGGATATTTAGGTTTACCCTCACGCCTACCCCACTTTGCTTTCGATGTAGTCGCAGAACTGGGCCAGGGTGGCCACGCCCTGCATCTCTTCGGGCTTGATCTTGAAGCCGAAGTTGCGCTCCACGATGACCACGATATCGACAAAGTCGAGGCTGTCGATGCCGAGGTCGTCCTTGAGCTTGGCCTCGGGGGCAATCTTCTCTTCGTCGATCTCAAGGTCCTCAATGAGGAAATTCCTCACTTTCTCTTCAATTTCTTTTCTTTCCATTGTCGTGTTACTGATGATTTTGTTGTTGGTGAGTTAGGGTTCTTTCTTTACTTCGAGGATGGTGTGGCCTTGCCCCACGCCGTCGTGCACGGCGGCTATGGTGAGTCCGGCGCTGCGCACGAGGCGTGCCATGTCGTCGGAGTGGTACATCTTGCTGTTGCCGTTGGCCATGGCGGTGAAGTAGACGCTGGTGAGGGTGAGGCAGAGCGAGGCGGGCTCGTATTTCTGCCGGTCCCAGAAAGTCTCCATTATATATAAGGTGGTGCGGGGCGTCATGACCTCAGCGGCGCGGGCGAGGATGGAGGCTATCTCGTCTTCGGAGAAGCAGTCGAGAAACTGGCTCATCCAGATGGCGTCCCACGGGCCCTCGGGCAGACGGCAGCCGCTGTCAAGCAGGTTGGCGGCATGGCCGGCTATGCGGTCGGCGCCGGGCTGGCCGGCGGTGTGGGTCTGCATCATGCCGATCTGTCCGGGCAGGTCCACGATGGTGACCTGCACCGCAGGGTCGTGGGCCACGCAGCGCAGGGCAAACCGCCCGGTGTTGCCGCCCACGTCCATGAGGCGCGCGGGGTGCTTGCCGAACACGATCTGCAGGGCTTCGTCGAACGAGTGGTCGCTGTAGAAATGGTCGAACCCGAACCAGCTCTGCTGCACCTGCGGGTCGAGCTGCGACAGGCCTTCGTAGATGGTGGGCCAGGGGCCGAGGGTCTTCAGCCCTGCGGGACGGCCCTCGCGCAGGGCCTCGTCGAGGTAGAACATGCCCTGGTAGTTCACGTCGTGGTTGAAGTCGAGGTTGGCGCGCGTGGCGGGGTCGGTGAGCAGAAACCAGCCCGTCTTCGAGAGGCTGTAGCGGTCGGTGTCGGTGTCGACGAGCACCGTGCCGATGCCGAGCGACGCCTCGAGCAGTATCTTCAGCGCATAGACCGGGAGCCGGGTGGCGGTGTGCAGCTCGTCGAGGGTAAGGCCGTCGTCGCTGTTGCGCAGACGGTCGAGTATGCCGTATTTCACCATGAGGCGCGACACCTGGAACACCACCGGCGCCCAGGCTATGTATTCGGCTTGCCGCTGCGCCTCGCGGGCAGAGAGCTGCTCGCGGGTGTAGCGGTCGTGTTCGGCTTTGAAGAGGTTCATCGCTGCGGTGCTTATTTCAGTTTGGCCACGAGCTTGCCGAGGTTCATGAACGTCATGCCGATGCACTTCTTGGGCTGGAAGTCGTAGCCTTCCTCGGCCTCGTCGATGGTGATGGTGGCCAGCGACGTGCCGGTGGCGGCATCGAGTATCTCGAGCGTTCCCCATATCTTGCCCTCGTGTCTGGGTACGAAGGCCATGACGGCGAAGTAGCGGTCGAGGTTGGTCACCTTCAGCACAAAGCGGTACTTGGCGCCGGCGGTGTCGGTGGAGAGGTGCAGTGCTTTCGACTTCTGGTTGAAGCCGGCAACAAACTTGGCCTCGCTGTCGCTGATCACGAAGTCGTAGTCTTCGGCCAGCGTAGCCTTCAGGTCCTTGGTCTTGTCGTACTTGGTCTCCGACCAGTCGTACACCACGCAGGCCTCGGCCTTGTCGGCCATGATGGCCTTGAGGTTCTCTTTGCCTACAATGTTCTTCAGCGGGTTTCCGGCCAGGCAGGCCAGGGCCGAAAGCATCACGCAGAGCGTTAAAGCAATTCTTTTCATGGTTTTGGCAGGTTAATGTTGGTTATTGAATGTCGGGTTAGCGGAAGCACTGTGCCACAAACGAGGCGATGGTCTTTCCGCTGTTCTCGTAGCCGTCGCCCCACAGGTTGTCCATCGACCCGAAGGTGCCGCCCCTGCCCGATACCTCAAACTTGACGAGCGTCTTGCCGTTTGCATCGACCAGGCTACAGAGGTTCCTGTTCTTTCCCTTCTTGGTTATCGAGATGGGACTTACCACCAGCGTGTACTTGGCCGTTCCCTTGGTGGTGAGGGTAACGCCTTTCTTCTGTAGTTTCTTGTTCAGTGCTCCCACTATTTCCGATTGCAGCGTGGGCTTGAGTTCCTTTTCCAGCTCGTCGGCTGCATTATAGTCGGGCTGCTCGGTCTGGCGGTAGTCCAACCAGTCTTCAATGCTCATGTTCTCGATTTTTGTTTCCGAATAGTCGACCTTGAAATTAATCTTCGTTTCGCCTTTCAGCGAAGGTACACTGCCTTCCACAATCTTCTGCGCTCCTGCCGACAATGTCAGCAGCATGGCAGCCAATACAAACAGTACTCTCTTCATAGTGTTCCGTATTTTAATAAGACGTTATATCCCGTAAGATGGTTTACAATATCCGTTTACCGTTTGCCCACGATGTTCCACCCGAAGGTAACGAACACCGAGCTGACGTTGCCGTCACCGTGGTCGAAATTGTCGCGCAGACCTAAGTCGAAGCCCACGTTGGCGTAGAAATCCCTTACGTTCACACCCACGCCCATGCGCCAGCCGTAGTCGGGCTCGCGGTAGTTGAGTCCGTAGGCCAGGTACGGCCCCATGAAGGGCTGTAGGCTCACCTGCGAACTGGTGTAGGCATGGTAGGACAGCAGTGCGGGCAGGAGCAGCGAGTAGTTGTGCTCGGTGGTGGTGTTCCCGCGTCGGCCGTAGCGGTATCCGCGGTCCATCCAGTAGAGGCCCGACTCGATGTAGAAGGGCAGCTTGCAGATGCGCGTGTCGACGCTCACGCCGATCGAGGGCGACCACAGCGAGCGCGTTCCGTCATGGCCGTCCCAGTCGCTTTGGAGCGGAATGCTGCCGATGAGACCGGCGCGCACGCCGATATGATACTGCGGAGCGTCGGCCCATTTCTGTGCGCTGGCCGGCTTGCTGATGCCCAGGGCCAGGGCCGCGAGCAATAGCGCGATGGTTTGTCTTTTCATTTCCGATGCGGTTATGTGTGTTGGTAATGTGTGTGCGTCCGGCATGCGGGAATCCCCCCCCCGGTGCCGCCCTTGTGTGTATGACGATGCAAAGGTAATTTTTTTCTCTGCAAACCGTAAGGGTTGATGCGCCCGTGTTCGGTCGTTAACATTGTTTAACGGGCAAACACGGGCAAGATGCCGCACGTCGGTGCATCCCTATCCGGAAAACACAGTCAGGATTGCACAAGCCATTCCCAAGCATTGCTTATCGGATGCACCAGTATGACATTCATTCAAACAACAGCCGGTCAAGTAGGGCTTGCCGTGTGCTTGCTCTATGCCAGCTTGCCGTGCGATTGTTGCCCCTGCTTGCCCTGCGATTGTGCCCCTGTTGGCTTTGGCCCCTGTAAGGGGCACATAATATAGCGTAGGGGCTTGCCCCTATGTTTAACGGTTCAACGTTTTTTCCGTCGCCCCTGTAGGGGGCGCATAATTCAAATCAACATGCGGTTTAATTATGCGCCCCCTACAGGGGCGATGCAAGCATGGCGCAGTCCACGCACGCATGGCAAGCAGGGGCGACGCAAGCGCATGGCAAGCCC
>CAVKJH010000060.1:0-136076 GCA_963656755.1 bacterium | reverse complement strand
CCATTGACCAATATTCCTCACTGCTGCCTCCCGTAGGAGTTTGGACCGTGTCTCAGTTCCAATGTGGGGGACCTTCCTCTCAGAACCCCTACTGATCGTCGTCTTGGTAGGCCGTTACCCTACCAACAAACTAATCAGACGCATCCCCATCCCATACCGGACGAATCCTTTGGTTTCAATCAGATGCCCTCTTGAAACAACATCGGGTATTAGGCTCTCTTTCGAGAGGTTATTCCCGTGTATGGGGCAGGTTGGATACGCGTTACTCACCCGTGCGCCGGTCGCCATCAACAATAGCAAGCTATCGTCATGCTGCCCCTCGACTTGCATGTGTTAAGCCTGTAGCTAGCGTTCATCCTGAGCCAGGATCAAACTCTCCATTGTAAAATATCTGTCGCCTTGCCTTCAGCTTGCGCTTCGGGCGCGGCTTCTTGTCTTGTTTGTCTGTCTCGGGACGATTATCCAAATCATCGTACATGTCATCCCGAAGGATGACCGAATTGATCGGTTCGTTTTTTACCCAAGTGATACCCTATATAATAAGGTGTCACTCGCTTCTTGTACTACTTCTCTGTTATGTCAATCTGTTCAAAGAACTCTTTTTCCGTTGCTTTCAGATTGTCACCGTGGCGGTGTTCCTGAAAAGCGAGTGCAAAGGTATAGCTTTTCCGCAATACCGCAAAACTTTCGCAAGAAAAAATGAGAAAATTATGCAATGTTTTCGCTTTGTTTGACAAAATGGGGCGAAACGAAGGCCGATACCTTAATATATAATACGCGTGGCGGATTTTATGGGCTTTTTAGGCTTTTTGGACATAATGGGCCGATGGGACAAATGGGCCGATAGGCGGTGCGGAAAAGCGATGTTGTCAGAAGGTGTACTCACGGGTGGTCCATTCATCGTCGGAATCAAAATCGAAATTGAAGCCGCTATTGTTTTTATCGGTTCGGCTGAACAGCCGCCCCTTGTATACCGTGATTACATTGCGCTGGATGGGCACGCCTGACAGGGTTTCTTCCCAAATGACATTATTGGCCGCGTCGTGGGTGGTCACCTTCACGGCCAGTGCCTCGCTGTCGGCCTTTGGAAAGGAATACGCCTCAAAACTTTGGGTTGTACCCACCATATCGTCGGTGAGGGTGAAGTTTTCGGTCTGTTTGGAGTTGACACACCCCACTCCTTTCACAGCATCGAAAGTGGAGCTGCCGCCCGTATAATAGAAACGCACCATCTTGACGTTGGTGTTTACGGTATCGGTAGTCTGCAGCCGGAACATGCCTACGGCCCGTTTCAGCTTCAGGGCATAGACGCTGTCCTGGCCGACCTCTATGGAGTCACCGTACCAGAACGTGTCGGTCACTTTGTTGTTAGGGAATGTCACTTTGGCGGGATCGGTCATCGTGGCGTTGCCCTCGCAACTGTGTGCCAACACCACAAGAAGATATTTACCCGTTGTAAGCGTGAGGTTCACCGACCCGAAACCGTCGTCGGTAGACAGCTGGTTGATCTGTTCTACGCGTGTCCCTTTCTGATAGACTGCAAAATTGAGCCGCGTGCAGGTCTTCCCGATATCGGTGGCACGCGTGGCTTCGTTGACACCAAAAGGCATCTGCTCGAACTGGGTTACCTGAAAGCGCAGTGCGACACCGTCCTTTTTGCCTCCGCCGTCATCCTCTTCAAACACGGCTTTTTGGCAAGATGCGAACAAAGAACTGACAAGGACAAGAATAAACAGGCGTACAAGATGTTTCATGTGATGGTGGGTTAAGGTTTTCATTTCTTAGGCGAAGGGATCTTTGACGGATGGTCAGAACCCGCCCACAAAGTAAAACAAAAACTTGGATACCTGCAAGCATAACGGGATAAAGTTTATCCGATTTCCCATTTTGCCGTTGTCGGCAATGGGGAAAAGCTGAAAAAACTATCCAGCATTGTGCATGCAAAGGCGTGCCGGAAAGTCGCTTCCGCGAAAGCTATCCTTTCGCAGTGCGATAAGTATGCTATCGCGACGCGATAGATATGCTATCGCAAAACCGGCAACCAAACAGGGCCCAAGCACCCTCGATACACCATAAAACGCAGGGGTGCGTTCGACTTTGCCGCTCCAAACATTTGGATAAACAAGAAGCATGTCGTAATTTTGCAGCAGAATAGCAACACGACATCCATGGTCAAACACCATAACACCCACATATCAAAGTTCTTTGCACTGACCCTTTCGCTCCTTACGGCCCTGGCCTGTGCCGCAACGGCCGCTGCCACAGGCAGCGACACAGCCGCTGCCAGCCAGACGCTGCGCAAAGGCAACGCCAGCCTGCAGAAGAGCGACTACAACACCGCACTGTCATGCTTTCTGAAATATATCCAACTGGAAGAAAGCGCACCACGCAAGGATACTGCCGCCCTGCTCAGCACCTACTATAACATTGGCGGAATCTATTCGGTCTACCAGGATTTTGCCCAGGCACTCGACATCTACGAGAGCGGTTTCCGCCTGAGCAAGGCGGCCGGCAATGCCCAGATGCAGTTCAAGTTTCTGAACAACATGATCGGCGCCAGCTGCAATATCGGAAGGCCCCAACACGCCGAACAGCTCAACAAGCTGGTGAAGGAACTGCGGGGCGTAAACCGCGGCACACAGATGTTCTACTACTGTTTCAACAACGGGTTCATAGCCGGTAGCCGCAACAGGCAGGACGAGAAGATACAATGGATGAAGAAAGCCATCGCCACGGCCGACACCTACCGCCTGCCCAAACAGCTGAAGGTGTATCCCTACTCGGAGATTTACCAAAGTTACGAGAAACAGGGACAGCTGCAGCAGGCTCTCGAAGCCCTGCTGAAATACGACACGCTGGCGCACGACATCAACCGCCAGTCGTCGGGAACGCACGACAGCAACGCCTTTGCCTACCTCCTGGTAGACTGCTACAAGGGCCTTATGCGCATCTACACCAAGATGGGCAACAAGGAGAAAGCGCTGTACTGCCAAAACGAGTTCTTCAAATACAACGACTCGCTGCTCAACATCAACGAATACTCCAAGATAAAGAACCAGCACCTCAACTACGAGAACCGGCAGACGCAACTCATCATCAGCAGCCAACAGAAAACCATCATCTACCAGAAGGTGTGCCTGGTGATGCTTGCCATACTCGTAATAACGGCCGTAGCCGCCATCATCATCATCAAACGGCAGCGCAAGGTGCTCTACGACACCAACATCGCCCTCTTCGACCGCAACAACGAACTGGTAGAGGCCAAGGGCGACACTGCGCACGTCGCGCCGCCGCACGCACCCGCCGACACCTCCGTCCCATGCAAGACACCGCCCGTGAACGAGAAACTGCTGCAGGACATACGCAACGCCCTGAAGGACGAGCGCAATTTCTGCAATCCCGACTTCAGCCTGTCGGCACTCGCACAAATCGTAGGGTCGAACACCAATTATGTGTCGCAGGCCATCAACACCGCATTCAACAAGAATTTCCGCACCCTCCTCAACGAGCACCGCATCAAGGAAGCCATGCGCCGCATGAAAGACAACACCGAATACCGCAACTACAGCATTCAGGGCATCTCGGAAAGCGTAGGGTTCAAGTCGGCCTCCAACTTCATCGCCGCGTTCAAGAAAATGACGGGCATGACGCCCTCGCTCTATCAAAAAATATCGAAAAACGAATAGTTTTCTTTTCAATTTATGAATTAGAAAGGCTAAAATCTGACATTTGTTCAGCTTTTAGCCTTTTTCCGTACCTTTGCAGTCGTTAAGCAAATCAATAACCGTTTATGAGAAAGTTTACACTTCTAACTTTATTTTTCATGGTTGGCGTGTGTTCCCAAGCCAAGGACATCACCCAATCGCAGGCAACGAGCATTGCCCAAAAATTCCTTGGCTACCAGTCGGGCGGCAATGCCAAGAAAGCAGCCGCCAAGCTGCAGCTGGCCTACACCGGCCGCAACACCGGCGGCCAGAACTGCCTCTACGTGTTCAATGCCGCCCAGGGACAAGGCTACGTGATTGTGTCGGCCGACGACCAGGCCAACGAAATCTTAGGCTACAGCGACAGCGGTTCGTTCACGCTGACCGGCATGCCCGACAACCTCCGCTCGTGGATCGGCACCTACGTCGACCAGATCAGTTATATCAAGCGTAACAATCTCAGGAAGACGGCCGTCTCCACCGCCGCCCAATACAGCAAGGAAGTGAAGCCCCTGCTGGGCAGCATAAAGTGGAACCAGGATGCACCGTACAACGACCAGTGCCCCGTCTACGACATCAGTTCGCGCTGTGCCACAGGCTGCGTGGCAACAGCCATGGCACAGGTGATGTACTACAACCGGTGGCCCGAGCAAGGCATCGGGTCGCATACCTATGCCCCCTCCATCCTGTACGGCAACACACTGACCGCCGATTTTGCCAACACGCGCTACAACTGGGATGCCATGCTGCCCCAGTACGACGCCAACAGCAGCGACACGTCGCGCGAAGCCGTGGCCCAGCTGATGCTCCACTGCGGCATAGCGGTCGACATGCAGTACTCCAGTTCGAGCGGCGCCACAAGCCTCTCCGTACCACTGGCCCTTGTGAACTATTTCGGTTACGACCGCGGCATCGCCTACCGCACACGCCAGAACTACTCGTCCACCGAGTGGCAAAGCATCATTGTGGAAGAGCTCGACAACAACCGTCCGCTCATCGCCCTGGGCACATCGTCGGCCGGCGGCCACTGCTTTGTCTTCGACGGATACGACCGCAACGGCTTCGTACACGTCAACTGGGGATGGGGCGGCATGAGCAACGGCTATTTCCGCACCTCGGCCCTGACCCCCGCCACCCAGGGCATCGGCGGTTCTGACGGTGGTTTCAACTACAACCAGTACATCGTGACCGGCATACAACGCCCCGCCACCAACACCTATGCCGACATAGAACTGGTGTCGAGCGAGGGCCTCGTGCCCGACAAGATGACTGTGGCCAGCGGCGAAACCTTCAGCGCAAGCCTGCACGGCACGCTGTACAATGCCGGTTGGCAGGACGCCGCACTCTATTTCGGCCTGACGGTCATCGATGCGGCCGGCAACCTGGCTTATGCCGCCAGCCTCAACACCCCCGACACGGTGCTGACGGGCTACATGTACAACGGCCTCACGTATGACAGCGTGGCACTCGGCCCGCTGGCCGACGGCAACTACCGCCTCTACCCTGCCGTGCGGTCCACGGAGGAAGGGGCGCCCTGGCACCCCATCCGCGACCAGTATGTGGGCTATCCCAATTACCTCAACGTCAGCGTAGCCAACGGTACCGCTACCTTCACCTACCCCGACTATTTCTGCCTCAACGCCGACAGCGTGTCGCTTGAGACCGAGGTGTTCGCCAAAAAACTGACACAACTGAAAGCCCACATCGTCAATACGGGCGACGTGAACTATCTCGGCGAGGTACAGCCCCTGTTGCTCGACGCCAAGACCGGCCGCAAGGTCTGCGCAGGAACCACGCAGAAGATAGACCTTGCACCGGGAGCCGACATCGAAGTCGACTTTATCGACGCGTTCGACGTAGCACCGGGCAACTACCTGATTACACTTGCCGACGACGACGAGCGCCATATCTGCAACAGCCGCCCCGTCAGCATACAGGCAGCCCCCGACGAAGCCGCCGTAACGCCGGCCGAGCAACTGGCCTTTGAGGGCACCGTCAACAAAGACAACCTCGACATCACCGCACACATCAAGTGTACGGCCGGCTACTATTCGGGCTATGCCTATCTGTTCATCCTCAACGAGAGCGGTGCGGTGCAGAAAGGCTGCCTCGACCCGCAGTATTTCCGTGTGAAGGAAGGCAACACCGCCGATGTGCGCTTCACCGGCCCGTTCGAGAACGGCGTCGACGGTACGGTCTACACCGCCACCATCCTGCTCTACGACGGCACCTCCTACTCCATCCTCGCCCCGCGCGAGATGTCGACCTGCCAGTTCACCCTCGGCTCGGGCACAGGCATTGCCGGCACCACCTCCGGCAACGGCGAAACCGCAAGCCTCAGCAATGCCGCTGTCTACAGCATCAACGGCGTCCGTCTGCCGGCCACCGACCTCAACGCACTGCCCCACGGCACCTATATTGTGAAATCGAACGGCAGAAGCTTCAAATTCACCAAGTAACCCTACATGAACCCAAACATCAATGCACCCATGAACAGAAACAACATAAAGTCATTGGCGGCCCTTGCGGCAATGGCCCTGTCCGTCTCTGCCCTGACGGCACAGACCAAGGCACCGGTCGGCGATGCCATGCAACACCGCGGCCTCAACACCCTGAAACTGGCCGACAACAACAAGACGGACAACATCAAGACGGCCCGCGTGCTCAAGACGCGCGCCCCGAAAGCCGCCCTCGCCCCCTCACCTTTCTACGGCCGCACCTTCTACGGTGCGCTCATCAACAGCAGCGACTGGGCCACAGCCTCCATCACGTCGGTGCCCTATGGCATCTACTCGTTCGAGGTGGGCGACAACCCGTTGCCCGAAGCTGTCATGACCGGCCTCAGCTATAACTTCATTTCGGGAGCCTACACCGGCGACCACTTCATCGGCATCTACGCCATGGAGGTGATGGGCGGACTGAACGGAGCGCGGTACATCACCATCGACCCGGCCAACAAGCAGGAACTGAAGAACGTGATGTACGACACCAGCTACGGCAGCTACTCGCTCCTGCCATCGGTCATGGCCTACAACAACATCGACAACACTGTCTACGCGCTGCAGTACAACGATGCCCTGTCGGGCCTCAACTGGTGCCGCTACAACACCGACTACGACTGGATGGACAAGATCTCGGCGTTCCGCGGCCAGTACAACGTGCTGACACTCGGCAACACGCCCGACGGCGAGATGTATTTCATCAACGTCTACGGCGACCTTTACCACATCAGCCGCACCAACGGCCGTCCGTCGCTCATAGCCTGGACCGGCATCACGCCTCTGGCCTACTCGCAGTCGATGACCTACGACAACCGCACGGGCCTCTTCCTGTGGGCGGCCATCACCGACGAAGGCAACTGCCTGTACAGCGTGGATCCCGAAAGCGCCGAAACGGAACTGATTGCCAAGTTCGGCAAACAAGAGCAGTTCACGTCGATCTACTCGCTTGAGGAAAGCGCCAAGGACGACGCTCCCTCGAAGGTCAACAACCTCAAGCTGGCCTTCGCCAGCAACGGCGGCCTCGACGGCACCGTCTCCTTCACAGTACCCACAACCACTTACGGCGGCGCAACGCTCGGCAGCCCGACGGTGAACGTATGGCTCGACGGAAAGAACCTTAAAGGAACCGAAGGCCAACCGGGCGAGCAGGTGTCGTTGCCCGTCAGCCTGGCAGAAGGCAACCACTATGTGGCCGTGAACACGAAGAACGCCGCCGGATGGTCGCCACTGGCCTCGCTGAAGGTGTATGCCGGCTACGACACGCCCACAGCACCAGAGACCGTGACATTCGACAGTGCCGACGGCACCAACACCGTGACATGGACCGCTCCCGCCGGGGGTGTGAACAATGGCTATGTCGACACGGCGGCGCTGACCTACACCGTGGTGCGCATGCCCGACAGCGTAACCGTGGCCGACAACTATGCAGCCACCACGCTGACCGAGCCTACACCGGCCGCCCTGCACAGCTACTCGTACCGCGTGTATGCCACCAACAACGGCAAGCGCAGCACCTATGCCGAGTCGGACAAGGTTACCTGCGGCGACGCCTTCACCGTGCCCTACTACCAGACCTTCGGCAGCCAACAGACCTTCGACGACTACTTCACGGTAATCGACAAGAACAACGACGGAACGGCATGGAATTACCAGGACTACGGCAACATCGTGCGCTTCGACCTGCCTTGGAACAGCGAGAACCACGCCGACGACTGGCTCATCACGCCCGCCATAGCCCTCGAGGGCTGCAAGAACTACCGTGCCACCATCAACCTGAAGACCTTCTCGAAGGGTTATCCCGAATATTTCGAACTGCTGCTGGGCACCGACCCGAAGGACACCACAACCTTCCGCAAGTTCGACAGTGCCGACGGCGTTGAACTGTACGACACCTACACCAACTACCCGGCCACGTTCAGCACCACCGCTACGGGCAAATACTATGTGGCCCTGCGCTACCTCGGCGACAAGAGCAAGAACAGCACCATGCTGCTCGTGAAGAGCTTTGCCGTAGAAGAAGTCGGCAACATACAGGCTCCGGCGGCTCCGGCCGACATGAAGGTTGTGGCCGGCGAGGACGACAGGATGGAGGCCACCGTAAGCTTCAGTGCACCCACCGAAAACCTCAACGGCGATGCCCTCGGCGAGATAACGAGGGTGAACATCTACCGCAACGGCGAGGCTGAGCCCGTACATGTGTTCGACCGTCCCGCCACGGGTGCTGCGCTCGCATGGACTGACACCAAGGTGCGGAAAATCGGCATGAACATCTATACTGTCAAGGCCGAAAACGCCTACGGCGAGGGCGGTGCGGCCATCGACTCGACCTTCGTAGGCTGCTACGAGGCTCCCTATCTTGAAACCTTCGACACGCGCGCCTCGGCCGGACACTACACCGTGCAGATGCAGGGCGTAGACGAGGGCAACAAGGACAGTTACCTCTGGAAATACAGCGACAACAACCAGTACATGACCATCTACGCCTTCAACGGCACGGCCGACAACACGCTCGCCTCATGGCTCATCACGCCGCTGATACGCCTCGACGCCAACTCGGTATACACGCTGGCCTACAAGAAGAATTTCTCCAGATACATCAACTACAACACGGGTACATACACCGTGGAGGGCAACGTGTTCATGGGCAACGCCGCCGACTCGGCCAGCCTCACCACCAGCATCGGCGAACTGGCTGCCAACACCAGCTACGGCATGGAGAGCGGATCCAACCGCGTGGTGACCACAGCTGCCGGCAAATACTGCTTCGGTTTCAACATCGTGGCCAAAGGACAGTACGACAACATCATGGCCGACCTCGACGACATCAGCGTGAGCTATGTGAAATCGGCTTTCTCGCCCTTCGAGATAAGCGGCCTGAAGGCCGAAGCTGACCCGACGGGCGCACTGGCCGCAACCCTCTCGTTCAACGTACCGGCCACCGACTACCAAGGCTCGCGTCTGTCGGACAACCTCACGGTATATGTGTACCGCGGCAAGTCGTCGATCCCGGTCTACAGCCAGACCGACGTGATGCCCGGCACCGCCCTCGCCTGGACCGACACCGAGGCCCAGCACGGACAGAACCAGTACACCATCATTGCTGAGAACCAGTACGGCCGCAGCGAAGCAGCCACTGCCACGCTCTTCGTGGGTCTTGACCGCCCGTCGCGCGTAAGCCAGTTGGCCATCCACGGCAGTGCCGACAACCGGCAGGCCGTCATCAGCTGGCAAGCTCCCGAAGCGGGCCACAACGGCGGCGTAGTAGTGAAAGAAGGCCTCGCCTATCGCGTATTGCAGTACGATGCCGACGAACGCACTCTCACCATTGTGGCCGACGACGTGAAGGAACTGACCTACACCGTAGACCGCAGCGACCTGACCAAGCAGGAAGTGCTCTACTATGGCGTAGTGGCCAAGAACGCCGAGGGCATCGGCGACACGGTGGTGACCAACTGCACCATCGGCCAGCTCTACGCCCTGCCCTTCCATGAGTCGTTTGCCGACCGTCAGCTGGCCACCACACCCTGGACCATTAACACCGAGAACGCAAACGTCATCAGCTGGGGCACCGCCTATCCCACTGGCGAAGAGGGTTCGTACAACCGCGCCACCCCGCAGGACGGCGACAACGGCTGCGCCTACTTCTACAACGGCAGCTATTACGCCACCTATGCCGGTGCCGGGTTCGTGTCGCCCAAGATAGCCATGGACGGCAACCGTAACTACCTCTCGTTCTGGGCATACACCTTCGCACCCAAGTACGACAAGCATCCGTACATCGTGGTGTATGTGCGTGCCGACGACGGCGAGTACACCCAGGCGGGCAGCTTCGACATCGCCACCGACGACAACACCGAGGGCTGGAAGCAGTACCGCGTGGACCTCAACGACTTCAAGGACAACCATTATGTAAACATCGCCTTCTACGCCTACACCTGCGGTTACCAGGAAGCAGTCTATGTGGACAACATACTGGTGGGCAACGCTGACGCCACAGCCATCCGCACCGTTGCAGCCGACGACATTGCGAAAGAGGCCGTACGCACCGAATGGTTCGACCTGAACGGCCGCCGCGTCAACGCTCCGCAAAAGGGTGTCTACATGATGAAGACCATCTACACCGACGGTTCGCATAAGACCGTGAAAGTGGTGAAGTAAACACAGATGCCTACAGGATAGGCATTGCATCAAGATTGGGTTTCTTGCTGACGCTTGCGTCAACAAGAAACCCAATCCTGTATTATGCACACTTACAAAGAAAATACTGCATGGCTTTCGAAACCGATTATGTCTATCCTGACTATATTGTTGTCTATATTTTTCCTATAGATGCGAATCATCTTGGATGACATACTCCCTATATGAAACTATCTTACGAGATGCGATTCGCCAATTTTTTTATATACAAATTGTTCTTTAAACATCACTAAAGAACTTCAGTAGAGAATAATCATAAAGTTGTAAATAAAACGAATTAGATTACACATCTATAGCAATAATGCCGATATCCAAAATTTTTTCTGTTACATTTTATATTTTTTAATTTATTTGATTATTTTTGCAACGTATTATATGTTGAGTTTTTCACAAAGCTGACATCTAATACTTATTCATGAAACTCATGAATGGACTTTGTACAATTTTACAATGTTTAAATGATGACACACTTCGATTTTTTAGACGGTCTAACCTTAACAGACCAAGAGATGGTAGTTGTACATGGAGGAGTATCATTGGCCATGACATCCGGCGTTCATTGCGGTTCAGGTTGCGATGGTGGAGGTGGAAATCATTGCGGAAAAGATTGCCGTCCTTCTCAACCAGGAACTGGCAGTTCCACGACGCAGAATCCCTAACTAGATGAAAAGAAACATTGCCAAGATGTTTGGCAATGTTTCTTTTAAGCATAGTATCTTCTTAAGTTAAGCAACATGAAAAAAAGTAAGTATAATATCATTATAAGAAGAGAAAACGCCTCTCTGATATTTAATTCTTTCACCAACTCTTATTTAGCGTTATCCAGTCAGGTGTGCGACGCTTTCGAATCATGTTCTATTGAAGAATTCTCTCGTAAATATGAAAAGTCCTACAATAAAATGTGTGCGCTTGGCATATTGATTCCAGATTTCAAAGACGAGCTTGCTATCATTCGTTATAAAAACAAAATAGCCACTTTTAATTCGCGTGAACTTCGAATTGTTGTTTATCCTACTCAAAACTGCAATCTAAAATGCTGGTATTGTTATGAAACCCACATACCACATACATTGATGAATCACGAAACGCTTACCAGAATTATTAAGTATGTGGAAAAGTCTGTTGCGACAAATGCTTTTGATGAGATTTACGTTACACTTTTTGGAGGAGAACCTTTTATCCATTTTGACACAATTGCCTATCCACTCTTGAATAAGGTCAAGGAAATAGTGGAAAAAGCAGGAAAAGTTTTTTCTTGCTTTTTCGTAACCAATGCGTCTCTGATAGATGAGCAAACCATCCTAAAACTCAAAGAAATAAGACCCCATTTCCAAATAACGCTTGATGGCAACAAGGAGTACCACGACAAAGTGAGAATTTGGAAAAATGACGATAAACCCACATTTGAACATATTCTTTGGGTTATACATAAATTGTGTTCAGAAATAAGTGGAGAAAAATTCTTTCTTACGTTAAGAATCAATTATGACAATACCTCCCTAAAGAGTCTCCCGCAAGTTTTAGAAAGGATAAAAGACATCGACCGCAAAAAAGTCTACATCCACTTTGAAAGAGTTTGGCAAACCGAGGGTGAGACCACAAAAGAAGACCAAAATCTTTTCATTAAAACTCTGAGAGATTTTATTGAGGCGGGATTTTGTGTAAATCAAGGTACCTTTAAAGGATATCCATACTCATGTCCGTCCGACATTAGTAGTTCCATAGTCTTTAACTATGATGGCACCATTCATAAATGCAACGGCCGCACATTGTCAAAACAAACAGAATATGGTGTACTAAATGAAGATGGTACGTTAGACATCGACGAGGAAAAAATAGCTAAAAGACTTTCTGTTGCCACGTTTGAACATAAGGAATGCCTACAATGCAAAATGCTTCCCGTATGTATGGGCCCCTGTAGTCAGAAATTATTAGAGAAAGGAGGAGTATGGTCTAAAGACATCTGTTCCATGAGAAGTATAGACACCTCTTTAAAGGAATATTTATTGATGGATTTCTGGGTGAAGAACATGGTCGAAAAATACAACAAGCAATGAGCAAGATTATCTTTTTCCTTTTTGTTGCATTACACATACAAATAAGCCATGCACAAACGGCAGAAATCCGCGGAAAAGTGACAGACAGGTATGGAAATGCTGTCAGTATGGCTACTGTCATGGCAAAAGACACCATGCGCAAGGTGATAGCCTGCTGTTTTAGTGACACGGCCGGTTCTTTCCACATGACCGTCACAAGAAAGGCCACAGAATTACTCGTGTCGAGCGTAGGTTATCAGGATTATCATCTAAATATTGATGTAAGCAGCGAGCAAACTGTTGCCAATATAATTCTGGATTCTGCTGTCAATAATTTGGGGGAAGCCGTAGTGTATTCCAGATTGCCCATTGCCGTCAGGAAGATTGACCGCTTGATATATAATGCAGAAAGGCTTAATGTTGCAGCGAGCAATTTTCTTGACGTTTTAGAGCGTGTGCCGGGGATAATCGTACAAAACGACATCATCAATATGCTTAACAAGGGCAAGGTAATTGTTCTGATGGACGGACGGGAAGTGAAAATGGACATGAAGGCACTTTGCGTCTATCTGGGCACTTTGAACGCCAGTAAGTTGAGACAAATAGAGGTAATGACGACACCGTCTGCGAAATATTCGGCTGACGGAAATGCAGGTATCATCAATTTTGTGACAAAGAAAGCCAAAGGTGATTATTACGGCGGCTATGTTTCCAACCGCCTGTCCATAAAGGAAAAAGTGTATAACGGATCCGCGGCAAGCATGGACTATAAGAGAGGACGGCTGGAAGCACATGCCAATGTTGGCTTGGGTTTGGGGCTCATACAGACGAACAATACGACCCATATTATTTATTCTCAAGAAGAATGGAACGCTATCAACCGCAGGCTAAAATCAAACGACTATGCACTGGCCACAGCCGGTGCTGATTATGAAATGGGCAAGAACTCATCCGTCGGCCTTTTGGTGTCTTATTCCAATATGCGCCCCGATTCCGAAGAAACTGGCATTACAACTGTAACATCTAAAGAAGGCGGACAAAGAGCGCGATATTTTGAGACAACCTCGAATTTAGACTGCGACTACAACCGTTGGAATGCCAACATGCATTATATGCTCAGCCATATTGGACATGGTGGAAATCTGGACTTTAATATTGATTATTTGAATTACGACATCCAAGACCATGTCAAACTACAGTCGGCTTATGACGAAACCCTTAGTTATTCAAACTTTCCAAAGACAACGATAAGCCTTTGGCAGGCAAAAGCAGATTTCGCAATTCCTGTTGGCCAAGCTGCTTTTTCGTGTGGAATTATGTATTCGGCATCCAAAACCGACAACCAAACCCACTATGATTACATCAGTGCGGCCTATGACTTGAATGACCACTTTGTGTATCGCGAGAACATATTCTCCGCCTACGCAGACTTAAAGTATAAGTTGTCCAAACGATTGGAAACGAAAGTTGGATTGCGTGGAGAATACGGGAAACTGAACGGTGAATCCATCAAGATGGACACTCGAACCGTCAAAAGGCAGTTAGATTTCTTTCCTACAGCCTATCTCAACTATGATTGGAATAACGACAACACCCTTGCGTTAAGCCTTTCCTGCAGAATCAACCGTCCAAGCTATGTCGACATAAATCCTTTTGCCACATATATTGACGCCCATACTGTACAAAAGGGCAACCCCAACTTACTCCCCGAGAAATCGTATAGCACCGATTTGGAATATACTTACAAGAACATTTCCGTCTCCATTGGCATGATGACTCGCAGACGCGTCATAACAGTATTCACGTCCATAGACAAAAATCAGAAACAAGTAACGACAACTACGGACAATGTAATGAGAAAACAAATGTACAGTTTGGATTTTTCCTATTACTTTGACAAGACATGGTGGTTCGACACGTCCATAGACGGCAGTCTGTACATGGTTGCTTCCAGACCTGAGAAAGGTTATAATTTGGAGCGCGTGAACCATGTGTCCATTTATTTATATATGAACAACAATTTCTATTTCAACAAGAAGAAAACATGGATGGCCAATCTTTGGGGACAATATCAAGGCAAGCAAAAGGATGTAACCGGGATGGGCGATCCAATGTTTAGGGCAGATTTGGCTGTGAAGTGTCTGTTGTTTGACAAACGCTTGTCCGTCGGGTTGGAATTTCAAAACATGCTGGCATCGCATGCCAGAACAACAGTGGAGGCTGACGGAGCTTCCTACACATACCATGGAAAGCCTTATCGGGTGTTTAATATCTCATTGTCCTATCGTTTCGGAAAGGTTCTGGACACCAAGAAAAGGTCTTTTGGTATAAACTCGAACAGGTTATAGATGCCGAACATGCGTTCTTTTCATCTATGCAAACAGAAAGACTCCATGCAGTGTGGAGCGGCATGTCTTCAGATGATATGCCGACACTATGGAAAAGCCTACTCTCTAAATGAGGTTTCGCGACATTGTCACCCCACGAAAGAAGGGGTCTCATTGTTGAGCATACGCGAAGCTGCCGTTACGCTTGGCCTAAAAGCCATGGGGGCAAGAGTATCCGCAGCGCAACTGTCGGAAGTTGTCCTCCCTTGCATACTCCACTGGAACCAAAATCATTTCGTGGTTCTGTACAAAATCAAGAAAGGGGGAATGTTTTATGTTGCCGACCCTGCCATGGGCAAGGTAAAATATAATTTAGAGGAACTGCACCGGCATTGGACAACCATAACATCTAACGAGGAAAAAGGCGTGGCCATGTTTTTTGAACCCACTCATGCATTCTTTAAATATGTGGTAAGTAGCAGACAGAAGGAGAAACGGTCTTTCCGTTTTCTCTTCGGGTATGTGAAGAAATACCGCAAATATTTCGGACAAATCGTCTTGGGTTTGGCGGTCGGTAGCCTCTTGCAGCTTATCTTGCCATTCCTTACCCAGTCCATCGTGGATGTCGGTATCAAGAACCAGGACATCGGCTTTATTTGGCTCATCCTGTTGGGGCAGTTGATGCTTACCGTCAGCCGGATGGTTCTCGACTTCATCCGCAGGTGGCTGTTGCTGCACATATCCCTGCGCATCAACATCTCATTGGTAAGCGACTTCTTCATCAAGCTCCTAAAATTGCCGATGTCTTTCTTTGACACGAAACTCATGGGTGACCTGATGCAGAGAATGAACGACCATAGCCGTGTGAACAACTTCCTCACGCAGCAGACACTCAACATAACCTTTGCCCTGTTCACCTTCGCAGTGTTCTCGGTGGTGCTGTTCTTCTACAACAAGTTGGTGTTCGCCATTTTCCTGCTGGGAAGCTTCCTCTATGGAGGCTGGATGACCTTGTTCCTGAAGCGCAGGAAGGTACTTGACTACGAACTGTTCGAGCAGCAAGCCATCAATAATAACAAAACTTATGAGTTTATCACCTCCATGCAGGAAATCAAGTTGCAGGACTGCGAACAACGTAGAAGATGGGAATGGGAGGACACACAAGCCGACCTGTTCGGTGTGCAGATGAAATCGCTCAAACTCCAACAGACGCAGGAGGCAGGAAGCATCTTCATCAACGAAGTGAAGAACATCGTCATCACGGTAGTGGCAGCTACAGCCGTAATACATGGGCAAATGACACTCGGCATGATGCTCGCCGTACAGTACATCATCGGACAGCTCAACTCGCCCGTGGAGCAATTGATGAGTTTCTTCTATTCTCTGCAAGATGTGAAGATTAGCTTAGAACGTATCAACGAAATCCATCAGATGGATGATGAGAACGGAAAGGAAGGTTCGCTAACATTAGTCGAGGACAAAAGCGGGGGCATCAACATTCGGAACATCATGTTCAAGTACGACCCGCATGCCTTGCGCAAAACCATAGACGATGTGAATATCCACATCCCGCAAGGCAAGGTTACAGCCATTGTGGGCGCATCGGGCAGTGGCAAGACGACACTCATCCGTCTGATGCTTGGCTATTATCCTGTCTTGGAAGGACAAATCAACATTGGCGGTACCGACATCAACAAGCTCAACAAGAAATGGTGGCGCAGACAATGCGGTGTTGTCATGCAGGACGGTGTTATCTTCTCGGAGAGTATCGCACGAAACATAGCCGTTGATGATGGCGACATAGACAAGGAACGATTGTTGAAAGCTGCGGAAATAGCCTGCATCAAGGATTATGTGACGGCACTGCCCCTTAAGTTCAATACCAAGATAGGGCGTGACGGCATGGGGCTGAGCCAAGGACAGAAACAACGCATCCTGATAGCCAGAGCTGTTTACAAGAACCCGGATTACCTTTTCCTTGACGAGGCAACCAACTCGCTCGATGCCAACAACGAGCGTGCGATAGTGGAGAATTTGGATAAATTCTATCGGGGCAAGACAGTTGTTATTGTGGCCCACAGACTAAGCACCGTGAAAAATGCAGACAACATTATCGTGCTTGACCAGGGCAGGGTGGTTGAGACAGGCAATCATGAAACACTGACTGCCAAACGGGGCACATACTATAACTTAGTGAAAAATCAATTGGAATTGGGTAATTGATATGGAGCAAAAACACGATACAGAGAGGGAAAAAGAAGATGTCGAACTGCGCTCGGAGAATACCCGCCGTTTTGTCGGCGAGATTCCTCCGGTTTTGGTAAGAACAGGAACGGTGATCATATCTTTCATCGTAATTTTGTTTGCGCTAGCAACATTGCTTGTAAAATATAAAGGCGAGTATTTATGGACTATATTGTTTCACCGTTGAATTATATTGGTGTACGTCCCTACGGGACTTGTGTTTAAGGTTTTACCAGACACCAATAGTTTAGTTTAGGAAACTCTTATAGGGTCATAAACTGCGCACGCCCTTGCATGATTCCGAAACGGTTCTGCGAGTACCCATCCTGCGGAGCAAAAAGTACGGACGCCAACCGGTAAAACATTGTGCAATGAAATTTACAAACTACAGGCCAGATATTGCGGCGTAGCCATCGGCGGCTTGCAGCGTGGCCAAATAGGCCTGTTTTCGGGCCGTAAACGCAACAGCTGATTATCAGCATGTTGCATGCGACAGGCCATACATGCGCCAGTGACAGAACGTTCGGACAAAGCCGACAGATGCCCTTTCGGGTTGCGAAAGGTGCCCAACGGGCAGGCGATATGCCGCCAACGGGCTGCCCGCAGATACCAGATGACACTGTGATAAGGCATCAACGGGCCAAGGACAACACAGTCCGTGGCCTTTCGGAAGGCACACGGGGGCAGAGCAGAGTCGCCGAAAGGCCACAAAACGCATCCGCATGCAACTGCCGTCACGCTAAAACGGACAGCGGAACGAACCGTTTTTGTTGCGAAAATAAAATACGCGGGCATCCCCCACCCTACTGCAAAATCAGAATCCGACACACGGTCTGTTAAGGTGCTGCCATTGCCGCCAGAAACACAAAAATCATTAAAAATTGGCACACTTCTTGTTTTTAATGGACTAATGGCATATATTTGCAACCGACATTTTTTATAACGTTAAACGAGAACAACATGGAAGTACAAGAACTGGAACAAATCATTCGCCAACGCGGAGGAGCCATGAGTAGCGCTTTCCCCGCCCTGATGCGCAAAGTATACTTGTGGATGACGCTGGCCTTGGCCATCACGGGCATCTGCGCCTACGGCGTGGCCACAAGTCCGTCGCTGCTGCAGCTTATCTACACCAGCCGCGGTGCCCTTTGGGTGCTGCTCATTGCTGAGCTGGGCCTGGTGTTCTACACCACGGCGCGCATCAACCGCCTGTCGCTGGCCACAGCCACTACATTGTTCGCCGTCTACTCGGCACTCAACGGCATAACGCTTTCGGCCATCTTTCTGGCCTACACCCTGTCGTCGATAGCAAGCGTATTCTTCATCACGGCAGGCACCTTTGCCATCACGGCCTTCTACGGCTACACCACGAAGCGCGACCTGACGAAGATGGGCAGTATCCTGCTGATGGGCCTCATCGGCCTCATCCTGGCCACGGTGGTCAACATGTTCCTGCACAACAGCATGCTCATGCTGGTGCTGAGCTATGTGGGAGTGGTCATCTTCGTGGGACTGACCGCCTGGGACTCGCAGAAAATCAAGGAGATGCTGGCCATGCAGCCCGACATGAGCGAAGGAGCCCAGAAGGTGGCCCTGATGGGTGCCCTGGCCCTGTACCTCGATTTCATCAACCTGTTCCTCTACCTGCTGAGGATTTTCGGCAAGGAGCGCTAACCGCCCCACACGCCAAACGGCAGAAACAGGAAATGCCAGACCGACGGCCCGCAGCCGACGGTCTGGCATTTCTTTTTGCAACTCACGACCAAACGGTCAGCGCACCCCATCGGGCGGAAGGGCGGAAGGCGCACTGCCCCACTGCTTGTTGGGGCGGCTGCCCATGGTGACCACCAGGCGACCACCGCGCGCTATCATGTCGTGGGTGATGTAGGTACGGTCGTAGGGCTGTCCGTTCCATGTGGCCGACTGTATGTATATGTTCTCGTCGCCGGCACCGATAGCCTCCATCTCGAAATTGCCCAAGCGCACACGGGCAAGGGCGGGCGAACCGAGAATATAATAAGGCGTACCGGGACAGACGGGATAGAAGCCCATCATGCCGAACACCTGCCATGCGCTCATCTGTCCGGCATCGTCGTTGCCCGACAGTCCGCCGGGTGCGTCGAGATACTCGGTGCGCAGTATTTCGCGCACAAGATACTGCGTCTTCCACGGCTCGCCCGTCCAGGCATAGAGATAGGCTATGTGGTGACACGGCTCGTTGCCGTGCCAGTAGGCCATGCGCCCGGCCGACAAGGAGTCTGCGCCGGAAACGTGAAGGGCAAACAGACGGTCGAGCCTTGCGGACAGACTGTCGCGTCCGCCCATGGCCTGCATCATGCCACGGACATCGTGAGGCACATAAAACGAATAGTGGGCCACCGCCCCCTCGGTAACAAAGGGTACACGGCCGAGCAAGTCGGTATTGCCCAGAAACGCTCCGCCGGCCCGCCGGCCCGGCCGGGGCGCATGGCGGCCGTCGGCCCAGCGCGTGGCGGGATTGAACACATGGCGCCAATTACGGGAACGTTCCGCAAGCAACCGGCTGTCGGACTCGCGCCCGACGGCCTTGGCCAACTGGGCTGCGCAGAAATCGTCGTAAGCATACTCCAGCGTGCGGCTCACCTGCTCGCGCGTATGGAAAGCGTCGGGCACACTGTCTTCGAGCGGCACATAGCCGTAGCGCAGATAGCTCGCCTGTGCGCGCCGGCCCATGCCGTCGCGGTAGGTCGACAGGTCGGCAGGGGTCTCGAAAGCGTTCTTGCGCACGCCCTCGTAAGCCGTGGACAGGTCGAAGCCGCCCACACCCTTGACCGCGGCATCGGCCAGCACGGCCGCAGCATGGTCGCCTATCATGGCAGCCGTGTACGAGTTCCAGCAGGGAAAGACGGGCATCCATCCTCCGGCGCGGTACATGCGGCACAGACTCTGCATCATGTCGGCCGTCAGCGTGGTATCCACAAGCAACAGCAGCGGCATCTCCGCCCGATAGATATCCCACATGCTGAAATCCATATACATGGGCTTCGTCTCGCCGGCCTCGGCCTTGCCGTCGGCAAAGCGGGGACAGGAGCGCAGCCCCCGGGCATCGGGCACATCGCTGAACTCGCGCGGCAGGAAGCTCGCGCGGTAGAGCGCGCCATAGAACTGGCTCACCCGGGCACTGTCGGCATCGTCAGCTTGTATCCGTGCCATATGGCGGTCCCACTGCGCAGCATTGGCCGCCGTCATGCTGCCGAAGTCGTGTCCGACGGTTTCGGCAGCCAGATTACGCTCGGCCTCCGGCTGTCCGGTAAACGATGTGGCGGCAGTGAGCACGAGCGGTTGTCCGGCATGACCGCGAAAGGTGATCCAAGCCACCGAGTCGTTGACACCCGAAGCCACCGCCGGGTCGGTATAGGCCAGCACAAAGTGGCCCGCAAAGCCGGCCCGTTCGCCCCAGCCCTGGTAGATGCGGTGCACGGGATTGGTGGCATAGACACGGCGGTGCAGCGTGTCGATCCGCACCGTAGCCTCGCGCTCGTCACTGTTGGGGCGTATCACGATGTGCACATCGCCGTCGGCCTCGGGGGTGATGCGCAGCATGGCGGCATGCGACAGGGCCGTGACCTCCATACGCAGCCGTTCGCGCGGCAGACGCACCGCATAGTAATGGGGATGCGACTGCTCGCCGGCATGCGAAAAGGGCGTGGATCCCTCCTCCACCCCCAAGCGCACGTCACCGCCGCCCTGCGCCGTGACGGTGAACGAACCGTAGTCCTGCGTGCATCCGCCCACGAGCCAGTGGCTGCAGCGTATGCCCTGCAACAGACTGTCGGGATAATAGTAGGGCGCAACGCATTTCTGTTCGGTGGCACGCGTCTGCGGTGTCCAGAAGTTTTGGCCGTGGGGCACGAGCACGGCCGGGATGGTCTGCCCGTGTTCCTCCGAGCCCTTGCCGTAGATACCCTTCGAGCGTGTGACGGCCTGGCCGGTGCCCACCAGCGTGTTGACCGCCGACAAGAGGCGCAACCGTTCGAGCGACGCGATGCGCCGCTGCACGAACGTCTTGACCGAGTCCCATGCATAGACATAGGGACTGGCAGCCTCGGACTGGCATCCCAGTGCGTAGACAGGACGCTCGTTGTGAAGGAAAGCCACACAGACACGCGATGTGGCCTTGTGGCGCATGAATATCATCTGCAGGTTGGCGGCCATGGGCACCACGCTGTCCATGCGGTCGACCTCGTCGGCCGGACGGTCTGTCCGGCTATCCAGCCGGAGCAGCGTGAGCAGCCGGTAGAGGTTGGTGTCGTGGCCATAACGCAGGTCGGCGCCGTGCGTGAGGCGGGCTATCGCCGTATCGGCATCGGCCTCGACGCGCTGCCACAGGCTGACAGCACTGCGTGCCGGGATGCCGTTGTTTGCGGCACACGCCCCGTTGCAGATCCACATACGCCGGTTGTTCTGGCGGTAGAAGGCCTCGGCCTCGTCGCGCGTAAAGACGTCGCGGAAGTCGACGGACAGTTCCACATCCTGCATGTCGGTAGCGATGGTGAAGAGTTCGCTCATCAGCGAGAGCCCGTCGGGTATGCGGCCGGGATCCTTGAACAGCGCACGGAGAAACCGGTCGGGGGTCAGTCTGGCACTTATGCGTGTGTCCGCCGTCAGGCGTTTCTCGTCGGGCGAGTCGTAGGCTATCCATGCCATGTCGGCCGAATCGGTGCGGCAATCGACCGCAAAGCCGTCGGGCAGACGCTGAAAGGCTGCGGAAGCGGCCAGCATGCTCTTGCGGCAGCGGTCCGACACGCTGCTGCGCGCCGTTACACGGGGATTGTTGGCAAAGACCGACGGATAGGCTTGGGCCATGCGGAGAGCGATGCTGCTGTGCTGGCGCGCTCCGAGGGGGGTGAGCTTACCGCCGTTTCCCTTGGCATTGCGCCACACTTTGTCGAGCCGTTTGGCCACTTGCCGTCCCAGTGGGGTGAGGTTCTTTTTGTCGGCAAACTGGCCGACGACCCACTCATAGCGGCTGTCGCTGGTGAGCCAGCGCGACCCGTGACGGCCATAATGGCTGATGTAGAACGGCTCGTAGCCGTCGGGCACACGGAAATCGGTGCCTGTCCGCTCGGGGTAAGCATGGTAGACACCTCCCAACTGTTCCCATGTGGGCTGGGCGGTAGCCATGTGTGCCACCAAGAGCAAAGCCCACGTCAATAATGTTTTCTTCATTCCAAAGTCCAGTCTATTCCTAATTTGTTATTGCTCATCTTCACCACGAACGGCAGTTCTTGGTCTGTGGCAATCCACATCTCTGTCCCGTCCACATCGGCTCGCACATGTATGGTGTCGGCCTGGCGGTCAAGCTCGCGCCAGGTCAGTCCGTCGTAGACAAACCGGTGACGGCGCATCAGCTCGCGGAGTGCCTTCCGCGAGACGAAGAGAAAGGTGCCGCGGCAGGTGTAACTGCGCCCCGTCCACTGCGGACTGTCCCAGCAAAAAGCGT
The DNA here is from genome assembly GCA_963656755.1 of bacterium. Taxonomy (GTDB): domain Bacteria; phylum Bacteroidota; class Bacteroidia; order Bacteroidales; family Bacteroidaceae; genus Prevotella. The sequence goes on along the minus strand of CAVKJH010000060.1, from coordinate 113,585 downwards.
CGGCACGGTCGACTACCGACCGGGGGATGAGGTACCGATTGCCGTGACACACCATGCGGAGCGTGTCGTCCACGGTGGTCCAGGCCAACGGCCAGTTGCGGTACTGCCTGTTGAGGACAAAGCGCGCAGTGGCCATGGCCTTGCCGCCGGGCAGTGGAAAAGCCTCGGCAGACGGTTGCTGGCGGAGTGCCGGCCGGCGTTCGGGCCCGTCAGGGATGCGCACCGGCGGTATATGGAGCCATGTACCCTGTCCGGCCACGGGATAACGGCCCAGGAGTGCCCATACCAGCCACGACGACATGGCTCCGCTGTCGTCGTTGCCAGGCAGTCCTTCGGGAGTGTCCGAGTAGTTGTCGCACACGATCCGGCTCACGCGCGACGCGCTGAGGTCCGGCCGGCCGATGTAATGGTAGAGGTAAGGGGTGAGAAACGAAGGCTCGTTGGCTACGTTGTAATGGCCTTGGTCGAAAAAGACATCCAGGCGGTGGCGGAATGCCGAGTCGCCGCCGCACAGCGCTATGAGCCCCGGAACGTCGTGGGGCACGCTAAGCGAATACTCGGCCGACAACGCCTCGTAGAAGAACGTGTCCCACCAGGGAATGTACCAGGGTGCCACCTTGGTGTCGGGACGGTAGGCTATGAGGGGATGGTGTACCGCCGAATGGCCCCACACCACCGAGTCGAGCCACTGGCCGTCGGCCGCGCGCGGCATGATGAAGCCGCGCATGCCCTGCCACTCGTAGTCGGCTCGCCACAGGTTGCGCCAGTTGCGCGAACGGGCCATGTATTTCGCGTAAAGGTCATCGTGACCCAAACCACGTGCCACCTGGGCGATGCACCAGTCGTCGTAACTGTACTCCACGGTGCGGGTGCCCGCACGCGGTATGCCGTAAGGGATGTAGCCCAACCGTTTGTATTCGTCGAGTCCGCCACGCCCCTCCTTCTCGTGGTCGGCCGGCGGCACCTCGGCATCCTTGACCATGGCTTCCAAGGCCAGTTCGTAGTCGATGCCCTTGAGACCGCGGGCGTACGCCTCGGCTATGACCACCTCGGCGTGCGAACCGCCCTGCGTGCGGCCGTTGCAGTCGCCGCTCCGCGCGTCGGGCAGGTAGCCGTCGTGGAGATAGATGTTGAGCATGGCGTTGACCATGTCGGCCGCACGCTCGGGATAATACTCCATGAGCAGTGGAAACGATGTGCGGTAGGTGTCCCACAGGGCATAGTAATCGTCGTAATAGGGCAAGCGGAGCGTCGGCTGCGTTCCGTCCGAACGGTAGGCGGCCGGTTCTTCGCCGGTCTTGTCGACGGGCATGAGAAGCGTGTGGTAAAGGGCCGTGTAGAACATGTGCTGCTCTTTGGGCGTGCCCTCATAGGGTACACGCTGCAACAGGGCTTCCCAGGCGGTGCGGAGGCTGTCCAACTGGGCATCGAAATCGAGCGGACTGACATTGCGCCGTGCCTGTTCTTCGGAAACATAGGAGATGCCCACCTTTACATTGGCCGCCGAACGGGCGGAGGGCTGACCGTCGCCCGACGGCTGTGAGGCGGCCGTGGAGGTGTCGAAAAGCAACTTGACGAACAGGCTGTCGGCCGTTTCGGCCGGCAAGAACGGCACGTCGCTCTGCAGGCAGAAGTACACCGTGTAAGCTGTACCGTTGTTCCACCCGCCCCGTACCGTGGTATGCCCCGTCACCTCATGGGCATTGACAAGGTGGAGGGAAGAACCGACGTATTGCTGGGCCTCGCGCTTGTCGGGGATGGAATCCATGCCAAGAAACGATGCCGCATCGACAAACAGTCCGTCGGCATGGCTAAAACGGTAGAACGAACAACGTTCGGAAGTGGTGATTTCGGTCGTGATGCCGTTGTCGAATGTACAACTGTAGTAACCCATCGACAACTGCTCGGCCGTGCGCCGGCTGGCATAGACGGGAATGTGCCTGACACTTGCGTCGGGCATCAGCAAGGACTGCGAGGCGGGCTGCGAGACGGAGGCTATGGGCTGGATAAGCACATTGCCATATTTCTGTCCGCCACCCGTTCCGCTGACATGTGTCTGGGAAAACCCCTTCACCGGTTCGGGCATGGGCGCCCATCCGGCATTGGGCATCAACAGGCAGTCGGGACCCGGCTTGACCATACCGAACGGCATGGACGGGCCGACAAACGTACGTCCCAATCCCTCGCTACCTATGCGAGGATCGACCCGGCTGCACAGGTCTTGGCCGCTTGCCTTGACGGGCAACTGGCACAACAGGATGAATAAAAGCAGAAGCTTACGCATCGGAAACAAACTGAAACAAAGGCAGACCCATACGCTGCGGAAGAGACCGGTGCAAGGTCTGCGTCATGAAAAAAAGACAAGTCTCCCACTGATGGGACACTACGGACAGTAGTGTCCCTATCAGCAGGAGACTCGCAGGATTTACTTGGATGAAGCGTAACCGGCGTTCTGGGTCCAGCCGTTCTTGTTGATAACGGTTGTCGGAATGGGGAACACGCGGCAGGTCTTATCGAAACGGGCCTTGGCATACTTGTGCATGTGGAAACCGTACTCGTCTTCGAAATGACCAAAACGAATCATGTCGTTGCGGCGCCAGTTCTCGTCGAAGAACTCACGTCCGCGCTCGTCGTATATCTCCTGCAGCGACGGGGCATGGTCGATGGCAGGAGCATGGACATAAGCGCGTATCTGGTTGAACAGGCTTTGCGGCGTATCGCCGTTGGTAGCGTCAGCACCGCGCGTTATGGCCTCGGCCTTCATAAGGATGACATCGGCCAAACGGAAGATGGGTACGTCGTTGCCCTGGTTGCGGTCGTTCTTGAAATCGGTATCCACGATGAACCATTTCACCGACTTGTAGCCCTGGTTGTAACCGTTAAGATCATTGCCTACGTCGAGGCTTTCCTCTTTGACCAGCGTGATGGTCTTGCTCAGCACCACGGGGTTGCCTTTGTAAAGCCACGGCGATGCCGTCTTGGCAAACGTAGTGGGGCTGTAGAGGTGGATGGTATCGGCAAGGACATGGCCCTGGCGGTCGTCGCTGCTGAGTGCCAAGAGCAGGTCGGACATCTCGGGAGTGATGGAGAAGTTGCCGCCTACCGACTTCGACAGTGTCGTGCCGTAATAGCTGCCGCCGCTGTCGTTGGCCTTACGCCATGTGCGGGGACGGCCATACTGCATGCCCGTATTCTGGATAGCGTCGTAGGGCATGGCATAGATGAAGTCCTTGATCTTCGGTCCGTTGTCGGGATAGAACTTAGAGAGGTAAGCGTCGGTAAGGTTGAACTTTCCGCTCTTGATGATGTCGTCGCACAGCTCCACCACACGGTTGAGCTTGTCGTTGGTGTATTTGGATGCGTCGTAGGCTTCGACACTGGCTGCCGTATAGACCGGCCAGTTGAGGTAGAGCTTGGCGAGCAGTGCCTCGGCCATCCAACGGGTCGGCTTGCCGTAGGTGTTGTCGGTAACGTCGGTGGGAAGCAACGGAATGACCGAATCGAGCTCGTTGGCGATGAATTGAGCCACCTTGGCACGGGGCTGGCGCTGGGCCACTTCGGTCTCGCTCATGGGCCGGTCGAGGATTGGCACGTCACCGTAGCTGTCCATCAGCACGAAGTGGAAGAAGGCGCGCATGGCACGTGCCGTGGCCACATAGGTTCCGGCTTCGTTTCCGCCCAGGTCGCGGATGGCCGAGTTGGCTTTCGTGATGCCTGACGACACCTCCTCATACCAGCCGATGGAAGCATCGTCGGGCGAGAAATTGTGCTGGCAAGTGTTAGCATAGGTGCCCGAGTCATAGTAGTCGCCGTTGAAGCTGACACCCACCCATTCGTCGCTCGAAAGTGCCTGTGCCTCCATGTAGCGGCGTCCCCATGCGCCCGAAAGCTGGTTGTAGATGTCAGCGAGCATGGCTTCGCGCGCTATCTCTGTGGTAGGATACTTCGTGTACTGGGAATCGACGGAGACATCCAGGTCGGTGCAGCCAGTGGCCAAGCCCAGCATACCAGCCGCACAGATGAACAATATATTTTTTTTCATACTGTAATCGTTTAATTATTTACCCTAAAAGTTCACTTTCACGCCAACCATGTAGGTACGTGTGTGCGGATAGACGCTCCAACGGTAGTCCACGCCGGGTGATGTGCCGCCCATGTCGACCTCCGGGTCGAGGCCCTTGTAGCCGGTAATGGTGAACACATTGTTGGCCGTGAAGTAGAGTGTGGCATCGTTGATCCATCCCTTGAAGCAGTTGCGGAAGGTGTATCCGAGTGTCAGCGTCTGCAGGCGGAAATAGCTTCCGTTCTCGATCCAGCGGTCGGAAGGATAGTTGGGCATCGTGTTGATTACCTTCGAACCGTCGCCGAGTGTGACGACCTGCTCCTTGGCAAAGTCGCTGAGCACGTTCTTGGTGCCGCTGGCCGAGGCCAGGTTGGAGGCAGCCATATAGCTGGCGCGAGTGCCGTTGTAGATCTTGTTGCCGAAGACACCGGTGAAGAACATGGTCAGATACCAGTTCTTGTAGGTCAGCGAGTTGTTCCAGCCAAGGTTGAGCTTGGGCTGTGCGCTGCCGGTAATGGTGCGGTCGCGCGTGTCGTCGGGCGTAGTGGTTGTCTCGCCGGTGCGCTTTCCGTCGGCATCTTGTACATAATAGGTAGCCTCACCCTTGTCGTTGAAGCCGGCATACTCGAACGTATAGAACGTGCCGAGGGGCTCGCCCTCAAGAATGCGCTGCGTGTAGCCGTTGTTGGACACGCCGGCCACCATCGGGTCGCCCTGCGTAAACTTGTCGGTGTGGTAAATCTCGTTGGAGAGCTTGTCCACGCGGTTCATGTTGTGCGAGAGGTTAAGCGAGGTGTTCCAACGGAAATCTTTCTTCTGAATGACATCGGCGTTGATGGTGAACTCCACGCCTCGGTTGGTGATTTCGCCCACGTTGGCATTGATTTCACCGTAGGGATAGACATTGGTGGACACGGGATAGTTCCAGATAAGGTCCCAAGTCTTCTTGTTGTAGAACTCGATGGTACCGTTGATACGTCCGTTGAGGAAGGCATAGTCGATACCCACGTTGAACATGCCGGTCGACTCCCACTTCAGGTTCGCATTAGCGTTTTTCGTAGCAGCGAGCGTGTGGTAAGAGATGGTCTGTCCCTGTGCGTCGGTGTATTTGAAATAACCGCTTGCGCCATAGGTAGTAACAGCCGAGTAGGCACCGAAGCCCAGTGCGTTACCGCTGACGCCGTATCCCAGACGGAGCTTCAGGTTGGAGAACACGTTCTGGTTCTTCATGAAAGGCTCCTCGGTGATGTTCCAAGCCACGCTGACCGAGGGGAAGGTACCCCAGCGGTTATCCTTGCCGAAGACCGACGAACCGTCGCGGCGGACAGTGGCCTGCAGCATGTAGCGGCTGTTGAACGAATAGTTGACACGGCCGTAGAACGATATGTTGCGCACGATTTCCTTGGTTCCGCTCTCCACGCCCTCGATGCCGTCAATGATACTGGCATAGGTGAGGTTGTTCCATTTGACATAGTCGTCGAAGAAGTTGTAGACCGTAAGTCCGAAGCCATCATTGTTGACGCGCTCCTCCCACGAATAGCCGGCCATGAGCGAAAGGTTGTGCACCTTATTAAAGGTGTGGCTGTAGTTGGCATAAGCCTCGAAGGTGTGCTCGTGGCCCATGTAGGTGCTGCGGCTGGCCTGTCCGTTCTTTTTAACATATATCTCCGACAGGTGCGAGTGGTAGCTGCTGGATGTGCGCTGGCGGTTGCCGAACGAGTAGTTGGCGTTGATGTCGAGGCCGTCGATGATGTGCACGGTAGCCTTGGCCGTGAACTGCTGGCGCTTCCAGTTGTTTTCCTCGGTATCCTCGTCGATCATGCGCAGGGGATTGTAGTTCTTGTCCTTTCCTGCCCAGTCTGTGGGATTGAGCGGCGAGAAGTAGTTCATGGCATCCATGACCGATGCTCCTTCGTTCGACATGGCCACGCCGGCATACTTGCCGTACATGAGGTTGGCGCCTACCGAAAGGTCGAGGTGGTCTTTGAGCACCGATGTGGTGAGCAGCGAGCGGATGTTGAGGCGGCTCATGTCGCTGCCCTTAATGATGCCCTGCCGTTTGTGGTAGCTGACGCTGGCCATGTACTTGGTCTTGTCGTTACCACCGTTGATGTTCACGTTGTGGTTGTAGCTGACGCCTGTGCGGAGCACTTCCTTCTGCCAGTCCACATTGCCGCCGTTGTCATCGATGGTCGTGCCGGTGGTCTGTCCAAGCTGGCGCAGTTCGTCGGCGCTCATCATGTCGAGCGTTTTGGCCACCTGGTCGAAGCCCACATAACCGTTGTAGCTGACGTTGGTGCGTCCGGCCTTACCTTTCTTGGTGGTGATGATGATGACACCGTTGGCCGCCTTTGATCCGTAGATGGCCGTGGCCGTGGCGTCGCGCAGCACGTCGATCGACTCGATGTCGTCGGCAGCCACCATGGAGATGTCAACTCCGGGAATGCCGTCGATGACATAGTAGGGCTGCATGGCCTCGCCCGAGCGGAGCGACGATGCACCGCGCAGCGAGATGCTGGGCGAGCCATTGGGGTCGCCGGTGGAGGTGACTACCAGTCCGGGAACCTTGCCCTGCAGCATCTGTGCGGGGTCGGTGAACACGCCCTGATTGAGGTCCTTGGCGTCGACGGTGGTGATGGACGAGGTGACGTCCTTGCGGCGCATGGTTCCATAACCCACGACCACAACCTCGTTGAGCAGCTGGTCGCTTTCCTTGAGCTGGACGTTCTGTCCGGGTGTGATGACTTGGGATTCGTATCCTGTATAAGATATTTTCAGTTTGGCATTGGCCTTGGTGGTGGTCAGCCGGTAACGGCCGTTGCTGTCGGTGGTGGTTCCGTTCTGGGTGCCTTGCTCCAGAACAGTCACGCCGACAAGCGGTTCGCCATGTGCATCGGTGATGACACCCGTCCGCAGACCTTGTGCCATGGCTGTGGCACCGCAAAGCAACAAAGCGGCAGATAGCAGCGGTCGCCGCAATCCAACCTTCAGTTGTTTCTTACATTTTTCCATAAGCGTATTTGATTGGGTTAAAATTAGTGATTATTGTGTGTTTTTGTATAATGCTTCGGGGGCCGGAGGAGTCAGTTGCTCACGCCTCCGTAGTCGATGCCCGGGGCCGCGCTGACGTGCAGGCCTTCGGAACTGACGGCCGCAGCCTTGTCGACATAGAGTCCATACACCTTGCCGCGCACGAAGCCCTCGCCCTTGCAGGGCCGCTTGTCGTATATGCCGCCCTTGTAGGCGGTAATGGCTTGCAGTTTGATATGTACGTTGGTCAGCACGATATCGCTGACCTTCGTGTCGGTGTCGCCGCCGATGAAGCACCCGTTCTCGGACGTGGCGAAGATGTCGGTGAAATAGATGCGGCTGACCTGTCCCGACCGGCCTTCGGTCTGGCCTTCGGGAAAGCGCCAGTTGGCGTCCTTGTGGTTGCCGTCGGCACGGGGGTACGAGGTGACGTAGATTGGCTCGGCCTTTCCCCACCACACATCCGACCACAGGCGGCAGTCCATGATGATGTTGGAGAACGACACGTCTGTCACCGTGCCCTCGTCGCGGTTCTGTATGCCGAGGCCGCGGTTGCTGGCCGTGATGATGCATCCGGCTACGGTTACATTATATATAGAGTCCATATTCTCGGACCCTATCTTTACGGCGCACGACCGCGAGGTCATGGTGCAGTTGCTGACCGTGATGTCGTGGCACGACCCATACTCGGCAAACTCGCGCCGGTTCTTGAGGCAGATGCAGTCGTCGCCCGAGGTGATGTGGCAGTTGGATATGCGCACGTTGCGCGAGTGGTCGATGTCGATGCCGTCTCCGTTGCGTATCTTCAGGTCGTTGAGCAGGTCGATGCCGTCGATGACCACATCGTCGCATCCCACAAGGTGCACCGTCCAGTAGGCGCCCTCGCGCACGGTGATGTCGCGCATGCTGACTTTCGAGCATCCGTAGAGCGTCAGCACATGGGGACGCGGGTCGAAGGTGGTAACGGGTTTCAGCTCGTACGAGTCGCCGAGCTCGCGCCCCATGAAGGCCACGCCGTTGCCGTCGACGGTACCCCGCCCGGCGAACGACAGGTTGGTGCACCCCTTGGCCCACAGCCACAACATGCCCTCGCCCTCGTTCTTGCCGAAGGCACTGAGCCGGTAGAGACTTTCGTCGGGATGGGCTTTCAGCGTGGCCGTAGCGTCGAGATAGATCTCCACGTTCGACTTGAGCTGCACGGGGCCGGCCAGAAACGTATGGTTACGCGGAAAATAAACCTTGCCGCCGCCGTCGGCGCTGCAACGGTCGACGGCCCGTTGTATGGCCGCAGCGTCGTCGGTACGGCCGTCGCCGCGTGCGCCGAACTCCACGACATCGTAAACTTGCGACTGGGCCTGAAAGCGCAGCACGGCTGTCAACAAGAGCAGCAGAATGGTTAAGGTTCGCTTCATTGGGCTTGTTTTATTCGATGCAAATATAAAGCATTTATATTACAAATCCATGTCAACCGGCGTTTTTTTCCAAAAAAAAATGCACATCACGGGGAAAAATGCGCCGATTTGCAAAAATCGTCCCTTAAAGCCTTGTTTTTTTCACCGGTTTGTAACACGGCGACGGTGCAGCAGCGGTGCCTGTGCGTGCGAAAGCATATCTTTCGCGAAGCTGCGGCTGCGCGATTGGGCACCTTTCGCAAACCGCCGCGCGATAGGTGCTTTATCGCGTTGCGATAGGTATCGAACGGCATTGCGATAGGTATCGAACGGCACCGCGATAGATGCCGAACCGCCGTGCGAAAGGATAGCTTTCGCACGGCGGTCAAAAAACATGGGGAAAACGGGCAGCGGAGGCCGCAATGCACTCAGCGGTCGATGCGTCCGCCACGCGAGGTCATGTTGGCCAGGATTTCCTGCTCGCTCACGAGATTCTGGTCGCCGGAGATGGTGTTTTTCAGGGCGGAGGCCGACACCGAGAAGTCGAGGCAGCGCTGTTCGTCGTCGGGCCACTTCAGCCGGGCGTGGATGTAGGCGGCCACCCAAGCGTCGCCCACGCCCATCTGGTCTACAATGTCGTTGATGTCGTAGATGCGCGAGTAGTAGACGGTGCCGTCCGCCCAAAGCACGCCGCAATTCACATGGTGCTGGAACGACAGGATGTTGCGGTGGGCAATGAGCATGCGGCGGCAACGCGGGAACATAGCGTGGAGGCGGTCGAAATAGCGGCGGTAGGCATCCCGGTCAAACTCGTAGTCCTCGCCCAAGGCCGTGAAGGGGATGGGTTCCATGCCGCTCGCCACACACCACTCGTTCTGGTCGCCGAAGATAAACGAGCTATAGCCCATCAGCTCGCGCAGCGACTGCCGGGCGTCGGCACCGGGATATTTCCACAGGTTGCCGCGGTAGTTGATGTCGCAGGTCAGCTCCACACCCCGCTCATCGGCCATCCTGACGGCCTCCATGGTGGTCTCGAGGGCGGCGCGCGAGGTGGCACAGGTAATGCCCGAGCAATGGAAGAGGCCGGCCTCGCGGAAGATGGGCTCCCAGTCGATGTCGCCGTAGACCATGGTGTTGAACGCCGAGTTGTCGCGGTCGTACACCACGCGCGACCCGCGCATGGCTGCCGACGGTTCGAAATAGTAGGTTCCCAGCCGCTGGCCGCCGCGTACGGCACGGCGCACATTGAGCCCCAGCTCGCGCAGGTGCATGAGTGCGGCGTCGCCGACGGCATTGTCGGGTACACGCGTCACATACTCCACGTCGTCGCCGAGCTGGGCCAGCGACACGGCCACATTGGCCTCCGACCCGCCGTAGGCGGCATCGAAGGGTCCGTTTTGGAACAGGCGCTGGCCGGCATGCTTGGAAAGGCGCAGCATGATCTCTCCGAAAGTAACTATCTTCATGGGCTGAAAACTTGTGTGCAGGTATCGATATGTGATGCAAAAGTACGCCTTTCGCACGAAAGCGCAAAGCGCAGGGCCATAAAAAACGCCACCCCGGTGTCCGGGATGGCGTTTTGCTTGTATTTGCCGGTCAGTATCAGTCGAGGCTCTTGCCGCTGACGAGTGCCAGCGTGTCGCGTGCAATAACAATCTCTTCGTCGGTGGGTATCATCACCACCTTCACCTTCGAGTCGTCGGCCGAAAGCACCTGCTCCTCGCCGCGGCAGTGGTTGCGCTCGGCATCCATCTTCACGCCGAGATACTCCAGGCCGCTGCAGCTGTCCCAGCGCACGCCTTCCTGGTTCTCGCCCACGCCGGCTGTCCACACGATGATGTCGACGCCGTTCATGGCGGCGGCGTATGCGCCGATGTATTTCTTGATGCGGTAGTTGTACATCTGCAGGGCCAGATGGGCCAGCTTGTTGCCCTCGTTGTCGGCATTCTCGTTGTCGCGCATGTCGCTGGAGATGCCGGCCACGCCGAGCACGCCGCTCTTCTTGTTCAGATAGTCGGACATCTGCTGCGGGGTCATGCCGCTCTTCTGCATCATGTAGGTCACGGCCGAGGCGTCGATGTCGCCCGAGCGCGAACCCATCATCAGGCCGGCCAGCGGCGTGAGGCCCATGGAGGTGTCGATGACCTTGCCGTACTTCACGGCTGCCACCGACGCGCCGTTGCCGATGTGGCAGGTGATGATCTTCTGGGTCTTGATGTCAACGCCGAGATATTCGCACACGCGCTGCGACACGTAGCGGTGGCTGGTGCCGTGGAAACCGTAGCGGCGCACATGGTACTTGGTGTACCACTCGTAGGGAATGGCGTAGAGGTAGGCATAGTCGGGCATGGTGCTGTGGAAAGCATTGTCGAAAACGGCCACCTGGGGCACGGTGGGCATAAGCTCGTCGACGGCCTTCAGACCGGCCAGATGGCCCTTGTTGTGCACGGGAGCCAGGTCGATGAGGCTCTCGATGCCCTTCTCCACCTCGGGGGTCACGATGCAGCTCTTCTCGAAAAGGTCGCCGCCCTGCACCACGCGGTGGCCTACGGCTCCGATCTCGTCGAGGTTCTTGATGGCACCCAGCTCCGGGTCGAGCAGAGACTTGAACACCAGCTGCACGCCCTCCTTGTGGGTGGGGAGGTCGGCCATAATCTGTTTCTTCGACCCGTCGGCCATCTTCACCTTGATGAAAGCCTCGTCGAGGCCGATGCGCTCCACACCGCCTTGTGCGAGAACATTCTCGCCATCCATGTCGTAGAGCTTATACTTGATACTGCTGCTGCCGCAGTTTAAAACCAATATTTTCATTGTCTTTGTTTTTGTTCGTTAAATGTGGCGCGCCGCCTGTTGCTCCGGCGCGCCGCGTTCCGGTATCAGGCTTTCTTGGCGTCCTGTGCCTGGCAGCTCGTGATGGCCACCATATAATATATGTCATCGACCGAGCAGCCACGGCTGAGGTCGTTGACGGGGCGTGCTATACCCTGCAGGATGGGGCCGATAGCCGTGGCTCCGCCGAGGCGCTGCACCAGCTTGTAGCCGATGTTGCCCACTTCCAGGTTGGGCACGATAAGCACGTTGGCCTGTCCGGCAATGTCGGAACCGGGTGCTTTCTTGGCGGCCACCGACGGCACGAGGGCGGCGTCGGCCTGCAGTTCGCCGTCGACCTTCAGCTCCGGATACTTCTCCTTGGCAATCTTGGTGGCGTCGACCACCTTGTCGATGATATAAACGCTCTTGCCGGTCTCCTTGTCCTTGGCGTCCTTGGCCGAACCCTTGGTAGAGAAACTCAGCATGGCCACGCGGGGCTCGGCAAAGCCGGCCACGCTCTTGGCGGTCTGCGAGGTGGTGTAGGCAATCTGGGCCAGCTGGTCGGCCGTGGGGTTGGGTGTCACAGCCACATCGCCCATGACGACCACGCCGTTCTCGCCGTACTGCTCCTGGTCGGTGATGAGCAGCATGGCACCCGACACACAGGTGATGCCGGGAGCGCACTTGATAATCTGCAAAGCGGGGCGCAGCGTGTCGCCCGTCGTGGAGAGGGCACCCGAAATCTGTCCGTCGGCATCGCCCGTCTTGATGATCATGCAGCCCAAATACAAGTTGTTCTTGGTCACCAGCTCGCGGGCCTGCTCCTGCGTCATGCCCTTCTTCTTGCGGAGCTCAGCCAGCAGGGCGGCATATTCTTCGGTCTTCTCGCAGTGCAGCGGGTCGATGATGGTGGCCTTTTCGATGTGGTTCAGTCCCCACTGCTCGGCCTCTTTTCTGATGTTTGCGGGGTCGCCGATGAGAATCAGGTCGGCCAGGTCGTCGGCCAGCACCTTGTCGGCGGCTTTCAGTGTGCGTTCTTCCTCAGCCTCGGGAAGAACAATACGTTGCTTGTCGGCTTTGGCACGCGCGACAATTTGCTCTAATAAACTCATAAGTGTATGTTTTTAATCGATTAAAATCTGTTGTTGGCCGCTTCCGGCACCGGTGTTCCCCAAGCCGGTTCCTGTCTGCCGGCCTATCCGGTCATTTCCTTGGCCAGTATGCCCTCCAGCTCCTCGGCCGACAGGCGCAGCCTGAACTGCCCCTTGAACGCCACACTGATGCGGCCCGTCTCCTCCGAGACGATGATGGCTATGGCGTCGCTGTCCTGCGCTATGCCCAATGCGGCACGGTGGCGCAGCCCCAGCTCCTTGGGTATGTCCATAGCGTGGCTCACGGGCAGGATGCAGCCGGCCGCCTTGATACGCTTCTGCGAGATGACCATGGCACCGTCGTGCAGGGGCGAGTTTTTGAAGAATATGTTTTCGATGAGCAGCTTGTTCACATTGGCGCCGATAAGTTCGCCGGTCTGCACAATGTCGTCGAGCGGCGTGGCACGCTCGATAACGATGAGCGCGCCGGTCTTGCCGCGTGCCATGTCCATGCATGCCCACACGATGGGCATGATGGTGGCCTTGTCCTCTTCGGGTGTCTTGCTTTTCTTCGACGAGAAGAAACGCATGATGTTCTTTACCCGCTGATGGGCACCAAGCTGATAGAGGAACTTACGGATTTCCTCCTTGAAAAGCACAATGAGTCCGATGACACCCACGCTCACCAGTTTGTCCATGATGCTGCCGAGCAGTCGCATCTCGAGCACTTGCGACACAAAAAGCCACACCAGCACAAACACCATGATGCCGATGAAGACATTGAGCGAACGGCTCTCCTTCATCAGACGGTAGAGGTAGTAGAGCATCAACGCGACAAGGAATATGTCGACGATGTCTTTTATGCCAAATTCGAAGAACATAATGCCTTATATATTTTCACGGCCTCTACGGCCGGCTTCACGTCGTGGACGCGAATCATGGAGGCGCCACGCATCAGCGCCATCGTGTTGACCACGGTGGTGCCGTTGAGTGCCTCGGCGGGCGTGCTCCCCAAGGTCTCGAACACCATGCGCTTACGCGACATGGCGGCCAGCACCGGCAGCCCGAGCACCTGCAGCTTGTCCATCTCGCCGAGGATGCGGAAATTGTCGGCGCAGGTCTTTCCGAAGCCAAAGCCCGGGTCGAGGATGATGTCTTTCTGGTGCAAGTCGTGCAGTTGCTGCACGCGGCCGGCAAATTCCAGCAGCATGCCGTGCAGCGTGGCTTGCTGCGACATGAGGATGTAGGGGGTGCCTGTCGAGGCGGTAAGGGCGAACATCTCGGGGTCTTCCCCGCCCGACACGTCGTTGATGATGTCGGCACCGAACTCGCGGATGGCCATGCGGGCCACTGATGCGCGGAACGTATCGACCGAAACGACGGCATCGGGTACGGTAGCCTTCACTATCTCAAGGCCTCTCCGCACGCGGTCGGCCTCCTCTGCTTCGGAAGCGATTGCGCCGCCCGGTCTCGTCGAGCAGCCGCCAAGGTCGATGATGGCGGCACCCTCGGCCACAAGCGTACGGGCACGACAGGCTATGTCTTCGTCGGTCATGGCGCGGCTTCCGGCATAAAAAGAGTCGGGGGTCACGTTCAGGATCCCCATCACCAAAGGAGTTTCCAGCGATAGCAGACGGCCGCGGATGTTCAGTGTGTAGTTCATAATTCGGGGCAAAAATAATAATATTAATTGGAAAATCAAATTCATTTTGTGTATTTTTCCTATCTTTGCACTAAATATATGTATAAGGAAATGAATGCATCTGATTTGTACAGCATCTACCTGCAGCACCCACAGGTAACGACCGACAGCCGCAGCCTTCCGGCCACGGCACCGACGGACGGAAGCGACTGCGGTATTTTCATAGCCCTGAAAGGGGCATCGTTCGACGGCAACAAGTTTGCGGCCATGGCTTTGCAGCGGGGCTGCAGCTACGCCGTTATCGACGAAGCGGAATATATGGTTGAGGGCGACGAGCGGTATATCCTTGTCGACGATGCCCTGGAGGCCTTCAAGCAACTCGCCCGCGAACACCGGAGGCACTTCAGCATACCGGTGGTCGGCATCACGGGCACCAACGGAAAGACAACTACCAAAGAACTGGTGTCGGCCGTGCTGGCCAAACGGTACAAGGTGATGCACACCGAGGGCAATTTCAACAACGACGTGGGGGTGCCGAAGACATTGCTCCGGCTTGCGCCCGAACACGAGATTGCCGTCGTGGAAATGGGTGCCTCGCATCCGGGCGACATACGCAAGCTCGTGGAATATGTGGAACCGACCCAGGGGCTGATAACCAACGTGGGGCGTGCCCATCTGCAGGGCTTCGGCTCTTTCGAGGGCGTGATGCAGACCAAGGGCGAACTTTACGACTGGCTCAAGGCCCACCAGGCACTCGTATTTGCCAACATGGCCAATCCCCACTTGGCGAAAATGCTCGAAGACAGGCAGATGACCCAGTGCCTGTCGTACGGACAGAGCGACGAAAACCTGCGCTACGAGGTAACGGGACGGGTAGTGTCCTGCAATCCTTTTGTAAAGCTGCAATGGGAATTTGCGCCCAAAACGGGCGCCGCTACCGGCCAATGCGAACGGCACGAAGTACAGACCCAACTGGTAGGGACCTACAACGCCGACAACCTGCTGGCCGCCATTGCCGTCGGACTGCACAACGGCGTAGCCCCCCAACTGATTGACGAGGCACTGGCCGAGTACCGCCCCACCAACGACCGGTCTGAGCTGGAGCGCACAACCGACAACCTGCTCATCGTCGACGCATACAACGCCAACCCGTCGAGCATGGCAGCGGCCATCGACAACTTTGTCCGCATCAGCGTGGCCGAGCCCAAAATGGCCATCCTCGGCGACATGAGGGAACTGGGGGCCGCCAGTGCCGACGAGCACCAGCGTGTGGTAGACAGCCTCGAAAAGGCCGGACTGACCGACATATGGCTCGTGGGCGGAGAGTTCGCAAAGACCAATACCCATTTCCGCAAGTTCGAAAACGTGGAAGAAGTGAAGGCTGCAATCGCCGAAAACAAGCCCCGCGGCAAGTGCATTCTGGTGAAAGGCAGCAACGGAACCAAACTTTTCGAATTGCCGAAACTGCTGTAAGCCTCAACAAAACACCGACGGGGACGTTTGTCTTGTGCCCAACCGAACAAGACAAACGTCCCCGTTTGCATTGCAACGGCTAAACATCTGCATTGCAACGGCTAAACATCTGCATTGCAACGGCCAAACATTTGCATTGCAACGGCTAAACGTTTGCATCGCGTCGGCTAAACGTTTGCATTGCGTCGGCACCCTGCACGCATTGCGGCAGCATGCCCTGCGCACTACGACAACCCGCCCCACACACCATAACGACGCAAGACTTGCGCAGCAACAGGGCAAGGACAAACAAACCGTAAAGAATAGCGGGAAAGAAAAAGTCCGGCCTCGCAAAACGAGAACCGGACAGAATGAAAGGAGGAAGTGGTACCTCTTGGAGTTGAACCAAGGACACATGGATTTTCAGTCCATTGCTCTACCACCTGAGCTAAGGTACCTTCTTTTTTCGCATGAGAAGCGCAACACTTTGCGGCGCATTTCTCATTTGCGAGTGCAAAGGTAGCACTTTTTGTCCGAACACGCAAATTTTTCCGCCAAAAAATGCACGGGTTTCAAAAAAAAGATGTACCTTTGCACCCGTCTTTCAGTAGAGACGGTTCTTGAAGGGCCGGTCAACGGTAAAGATTATCGGGATTTAGCGCAGTTGGTAGCGCACTACGTTCGGGACGTAGGGGTCGCTGGTTCGAGTCCAGTAATCCCGACACAGCAAGAAGAAGCCAAGTGATGCAAAGCGTCATTTGGCTTCTTTGTTTTCTGTCCGGGCCATCAGCCGCCCGCCCGCCCCAACCCGGGCGCAGGCTCAGCCAGACGCAACGCTATGCCATGCAACGTTGCGGGGGCAATGCGCACCGTTGTCGCATTGCCCCCGCAAATCGTTCAAGGCCGGCTCTCCCCCTCCACATATTCTTCGAGGAAGAGATGTTCGCCGTCGAAGACGGCATAAGTAAACTGTGTTATCCAGTCGCCCAGTATCAGCATGCGCGCCGTATGGCCGTTCTCGCGGGGCATACTCAAGTCGAGCTCTATATGCCGGTGACCGTATATGAAATAGTCGATGTCGGGATGGGTCTTCATGTATTGGCGCGTCCAAAGCACCAGGTGCTCACGGTCTTCGCCCATATAAGGCGGCTCCTTGCCGTCTACCCGTTTCATCCGGGAGTGCTTGGCCCAGTTGAGCCCCAGCTGCATGCCCCACCACGGATGCACGAAATTGAGCAGCCGCTGGCATGTCCGGCTGTGGAACATCCACCTGAGGAACTTGAATTTCCTGTCGGGATCGCCCAGCCCGTCGCCGTGGGCCATGTGGAATTCCTTTCCGTAGATTTCGGCCGTGAGGGCCTGGCGGTGCACGATAAGCCCACATTCCTCTTCGAGATAACCGTACGTCCAGATGTCGTGGTTGCCGGTAAAGAAATGCACCTCCACCCCACTGTCGGTCAGTTCGGACAGTTTGCCGAGGAAACGGGTATAGCCTTTCGGTACGACAAACCGGTACTCGTCCCAGAAATCGAACATGTCGCCCAGCAGATAGACGGCCGCCGCTTTCTCCTTGATGCTGTCAAGAAAGCGCACCAGACGGCGTTCCTGCATCCGTCGGTGCGGAATGGCCAGCGACCCCAGATGGGCGTCGCTCAGAAAATACACGTTCTTTGCCATAAGCGTAGAGATATTGTTGCGTATGAGTTCCCGGATACTGCACTGCGGCACGTACCCGCTATTCGAATCCCAGTTCGACCCTTGCCTCCTCGCTCATCATGCTTTGGTCCCATGCCGGCTCGAATACAAGGTTCACATTGGCGCTTTTCACCCCCTCGACACTGTCGACCTTCGTGCGCACATCCTCCAGAATGAAGTCGGCCGCAGGGCACGACGGTGCGGTGAAGGTCATGTCGATATCGACGGTGGCATCTTCCTTCACGTCTACTTTATAAATCATGCCGAGGTCCCAGATGTTTACCGGTATCTCGGGATCGTAGACCGTTTTGAGCACATCGACAATGCGCTCTTCTATTTTTGTCTTTTCTTCTATTTCCATATTGTGTTTCTTTGGGTTTTCCCGGCGGCCCGCCGGATCGCCGCGCGGTGCATCGCCTCCCCTGACGGGACGCTTCTATTTTATGCAAAGTTAGGAAAAAGAAATTGAATATGCACGGAATGTGCACAAGTTTTCGGGAAAATTGCGGTTTCGGAAAGACGGGAAACCGGCGGCCGCATCGCCGCTGCAACCCGCCGGCAGGCGGCGGGTGCAGGTACCGCACGACAGCTGCTGCCTACCGCCGCACCTTGTCTATCCGCAGTGTCTGGTCGCAATAGTCGACCACGGCGGGCCGGTGGGTCACGAAGATAACCGTCTTGTCGTGTGCGGCAAGGATGTTGCCGAGCAACTGCCGTTCGGTTTCGGGGTCGAGGGCCGAGGTGGCCTCGTCGAAGAGCATCACCGCCCTGTTGCGCAACAGGGCACGCGCTATGGCTATGCGCTGCGCCTGTCCTTCCGAGAGACCGCCTCCGGCCTCGCTGCAGAGGGTGTCGAGGCCGCCGGGAAGCTGCATGACAAAGTCGGCGCAACTCTTGCGGAGCGCCTCGCGCATCTCGTCGTCGGTGGCATCGGGCTTGCCCAGCCGCAGGTTGTCGCGTATGGTGCCGCTCATCAGCGTGTTGCCCTGCGGCACATAGACAAAGTTGCAGCGTGTGCGGGGCGACAGTTGGCAAGAGACCGAACCGCCGTAAATGACGATCCGCCCCTGCTGCGGCCTCAGCAGGGCCAGTATGAGCCGCACGAGCGTGGTCTTTCCGGCTCCCGTCTCGCCCAGCACGGCCGTGCACGATCCGGGCCGGAAATCGAAATCGAGATGGCTGACCACCGGCCCGTCGGCAGCATCGTAGGCATAGCTCACCCCCTCGAGCCGCACTCCGCAAGGCTTTTCCATCAGCACAGGGTCGCCCTGTTCCTCGAGGGGCGGCTCCTCGAGTTCCATCAGCCGTTCGGCGGCGGTGAAGACCGACACGAAGGCCGGCACTAGTTTGGTCAGCGAGCGTGCGGGGCTCTGTATGCGGTTGACCAGCTGCAGGAAGGCCGTCATGCCGCCGAAGGTAAGCGTCTTTTCGCTCATGCGCACGGCCGCCCAGAGGAAAGCCACGAGGTATCCCAGCGCAAAGCCGAAATTGAGTACGAGGTTGCTGAACACCGAGAACGTCGTGCGCCTGACCACCTTCCGCCGCAGTTCGCGTTGCGTGCGTTCGAGCCGTCCGACCATGATGCCGCAGCTCTCGAGGGTCTTGACGAGCATGCGGTGCTGTATGGTTTCCTGCAGCACGCTCTGCACTTTCGAGTCGGACGACCGCACCTCGCGCGTCAGCCGCCGCATCTGTCCCACGTATATCTTGCTGAAGGCGATGAACACGGGCAGGATGGCCACCGTGACAAGCGCCAGCACCACGTCCATGGAGAGCAGGTAGCAGAACGCGCCGACGAACATGGCCACGACCGCGAGGGTCGACGGGACGGTCTCGGTGAGGAAAGCCACCACGTTGTTCACGTCGAGCTCCAGCCGGTTGAGCACGTCGCCCGAGTGCCTCTGCTCGCGCCCGTTCCACTCCGAGCGCAGTATGCGGTCGAGCATGCGTTGCTGCATGCGGTTCTGCGCCTTCACGCCGAGAATGTTGCGCACCCATGTGCCGGCAATGTTGAGCGCAAAGTCGCAGAGGATGAGCGCCCCCATCAGTGCCACGGCCGTGTAGACGGAGCCCGGCCGTGCGCCCGCCGCCACGTCGATGGCCCGCTGCACGGCCCACACCTGGCCGAGCGACACGCCGACCGAGACCAGCCCGACGATCGCGTTGAGCGTGGCCTGCAGACGGTTGCCGCGCCATGCCCGCCACAGCCACCGCATGATGTCGGCGGCGGCGTATTGCGACGGGGGTATCTTCAGCAGTTTCTTGATGTCCATGTGCGTGGCAGGTTGGTTGCGTATTGAGTATTCAGTGGGTTACCGTTGGTCGAAACCCCACATCAGTTTGTCGCGTAGTGTGGAGAAATAATGCGACGAACGGCGCTTCACGATCATCGTCTTGTAGGGGGCACGGCGTATGGTGACCTTTGTACCCTCGCGCAGTTTCTCGGAGCGTCCGTCGATGGCCGCCAGGAAGTTATGGCTGCGGCTTTCCACCTCGAGCTCTATCACGCAGTCGTCGTTGACCACGATGGGGCGTATGTTGAGGCTGTGGGGTGCCACGGGCGTAAGGCAGAGTATGTCGGCCGAGGGCACGATGACCGGCCCGCCGTTGGAGAGGTTGTAGGCCGTGGAGCCCGTCGGCGTGGAGACGATGAGTCCGTCGGCCTGGTAGGTCACGAGATACTGGCCGTCCACGCTGCAGCGCACGGTAATCATGGCGGCATCGTCGCGTTTCAGCAGGGCAATGTCGTTGAGGGCGTAGGGACTGCCCTCGATGGGCTCGCCGTCGGCCTCGATCTTGATGACGGTGTGCTGCTCGGTCTTGTACTGGCCGCTATAGATTTCGTCGAGGGCCTTTTCCACCTCCGTGGGAAGCACGTCGGCCAGAAATCCCAGGCGGCCCATGTTGACGCCGAGGATGGGTATGCCCTTGGCCCCCACGCGGTTGGCAGCGCGCAGGAAGGTGCCGTCGCCGCCCAGCGACACGGCAAAGTCGACATCGAAATTGTAGTCGTCGAACACGCCCGAACACCACACCTGGCCGCCGGTGTGGCGGAGCAGGAAATCGTAGTAGGGGCGGTCGATGTAGATTTCGGCCTGGCGGGCACGCAGATAGCCCATGATGCGCTCCACGGCCTCGGCTGTCTTCGTCTGGTACTCGTTGCCGAAAAGGGCAAACCGCAAGTGCTGCTGTGACATATTTTTTCGCTTTGTTACTTTCTTTTTCTCCCCAAAAAGGTGCTGAATGGCAAAGATTTGGTAAATTTGCAACTACTCTTTGATGCAAAAATACTATTTTTTATTGAAACCATTCATCTAATCATGGCAAAAGTATACGAATTTCTCGCCAACGGCTTTGAGGAAATCGAAGCATTGGCTCCCGTCGACATTCTCCGCCGCGGCGGCGTCGACGTAAAGACTGTAAGCATCACCGGTTCGGAATGGGCCGAGTCGTCGCACGGCATCACCGTCAAGGCCGACCTGGTGTTCGAGCAGGCCGGCGATTTCGCCGACGCCGACATGCTGCTCCTGCCGGGCGGACTGCCGGGCGCTACCAACCTCAACGCACACGAGGGTGTGCGCTGCGCGCTGCAGCGCCAGTACGACGACGGACGGCGCATAGGCGCCATCTGCGCCGCCCCGATGGTGCTGGGGTCGCTCGGTCTGCTCGAGGGCAAGAAGGCTACCTGCTCGCCTGGCTTCGAGAAATACCTGACCGGTGCCGACTACACCGCACAGCTCTTCCAGGAAGACGGCACTATCATCACCGGCGAGGGTCCTGCCGCCACCCTGCCCTATGCCTACCGCATACTGAGCTATTTTGTCGGCGAGGATGCCGTGCGCACCCTGCAACGTAACATGCAGTACGCCCACCTGATGGGTCTTGAGGGCTAACCGGCGGCATCATGGATCATATCATCATAGTGGCCGGGGGCAAAGGCACGCGTATGGGCGGCGACCTGCCCAAACAGTTTCTGCCCGTCGGCGGCCGGCCGGTGCTGATGCGCACCATCGAGGCTTTCCACAACTACGACCCCACGCTCCACATCATCGTGGTGCTGCCCCACGACCAGCAGGACTACTGGCGGCAGCTGTGCGCCCAACACGCTTTCGGCATAGCCCACGACATTGCCGATGGCGGCGCCACGCGCTTTGAGTCGTCGCGCAACGGACTGGCGCTCGTGCCCGACGGCGACGGCGTGGTGGGCTTCCACGACGGCGTGCGGCCCTTCGTGTCGGCCGACACCATCGACCGGTGCTTCGAGGCGGCACGCGAGGAGTATGCCGCCCTGCCCGTAATGCCCGTAACCGACACGCTGCGGTTCACCGGCGGCAGCAGTGCCGGACGCAACGTGCCGCGCTCCGACTACCGCATCGTGCAGACCCCACAGGTGTTCGACATCTCGCTGGCCAGGCAGGCTTTCGCACAGCCCTACCGCGACACGTTCACCGACGACGCGTCGGTCGTGGAGAACCTGGGCTGCCAGGTGCGCATGGTGGAGGGCAACCGCGAGAACATCAAGCTCACCACCCCGTTCGACCTGCAGCTGGCCGACTTCATCGCCAGCCGGCAGTAAGGGGCGCCGGACACATCGGCCGCCCGTTTACCCATTCCGTTCATGGACATCCTTTCACAAGACATCATGTACCTCTCGGGGGTCGGACCGCAGCGGAAAGACACCCTGGCCAGCCAGCTCGGCGTAAAAACGTGGGGCGACCTGCTGGAGTATTACCCCTACAAATATGTGGACCGATCGAAGGTATACCGCATATCCGAGCTGAGCGGCGACATGCCGTTCGTGCAGATCAAGGGCAGGATACTCAGTTTCGAGACGTTCTCGTCCGACCGCCGGAACAAACGCACCGTGGCCCACTTCACCGACGGCCACGGCGTGGCCGACCTGGTGTGGTTCAGGGGCGGGCAGTATGCCATGAAGCAGTACAAGACCGGCGAGGAGTACATCGTCTTCGGCAAGCCTACGGCCTACATGGGCCGCTACCAGTTTGCCCATCCCGAGATAGAACGGGCGGCCGACCTGTGCCTCAACGACATGGGCATGCAGCCCTACTACATGACGACGGAACGGATGAAGAACCTGGGCATGACGTCGCACGCCGTGGGCAAGCTGACCAAGACGCTGGTGGGGAAAATACCCGAGGGGGCGCTGCCCGAAACGCTGCTGCCCTCGCAGGTGAGCCGCCTGCACCTCATCCCACGCGAGGAGGCCCTGCGAAAGATACACTATCCGCACTCGCTCGCCGACGTGCAGCGCGCGCAGATGCGCCTGAAGTTCGAGGAACTGTTCTATGTGCAGCTCAACATCCTGCGCTACACCACCGAGCACCGCAGGAAATACCAGGGCTACGTATTCGCCCGCGTGGGCGAGGCGTTCAACCGTTTCTACCGCGAAAAACTGCCCTTCGAACTGACCGAGGCACAGAAGCGCGTGGTGCGCGAGATACGCAACGACGTGCGGTCGGGACGGCAGATGAACCGACTGCTGCAGGGCGACGTGGGGTCGGGCAAGACGCTCGTGGCGCTGATGGCCATGCTGCTGGCCCTCGACAACGGCTTCCAGGCGTGCATGATGGCCCCGACCGAGATTCTGGCCGAGCAGCACATGGCCACGCTCGAGGCTTTTCTGGCGGGAACCAACGTGCGCATACGGCTGCTCACGGGCATCGTGAAGGGCAAACGGCGGCGCGAAGTGCTCGAAGGACTGGCCGACGGCACGGTCGACATACTGGTGGGCACGCATGCCGTGCTCGAGGACAGCGTGCAGTTCAGGCAGCTCGGCATGGCCGTCGTCGACGAGCAGCACCGCTTCGGCGTGGCGCAAAGGGCCAAGCTGTGGGCCAAGAGCCGACGGCCGCCGCACATCCTCGTGATGACGGCCACGCCCATACCGCGCACGCTGGCCATGACCATCTACGGCGACCTCGACGTGAGCATAATCGACGAACTGCCGCCGGGACGCAAACCCGTAGTGACCCTGCACAAGTACAACAACCAAACCACCAGCCTCTACAGCGGCATACGCCAACAGATAGCCGAGGGGCGGCAGGTCTACTTCGTGTTTCCGCTCATCGAGGAGAGTGCCAAGCTCGACCTGCAAAACCTCGAGGAGGGCTACAAGACGCTGTGCGACGTGTTTCCCGAGTTCAGGCTGAGCAAGGTGCACGGCCGCATGAAACCGGCAGAGAAGGAGGCGGAAATGCAGAAATTCGTAAGCGGCGAAACCCAGATACTGGTGTCGACAACGGTTATCGAGGTCGGGGTCAACGTGCCCAACGCCTCGGTCATGGTCATCATGGACGCGCAGCGCTTCGGCCTGTCGCAGCTGCACCAACTGCGCGGACGCGTGGGACGGGGGGCCAAGCAGAGCTACTGCCTGCTCGTAACGGGATACGAACTGTCGCAGGAGACGCGCAAGCGCATCGACATCATGTGCCAGACCAACGACGGGTTCTGCATAGCCGAGGCCGACCTCAAACTGCGCGGCCCCGGCGACCTGGAGGGCACACAGCAGAGCGGCATGGCTTTCGACCTGAAGATTGCCGACATTGCACGCGACGGCCAACTCGTGCAGATGGCACGCGACGAGGCGCAGCGCATCGTGGACAACGACCCCGACTGCAACAAGCCGGAGAACGCCCTGCTATGGGAACGGCTGAAGGAGTTGCGCAAAACCAACATCAACTGGGCGGCTATCAGCTGACGGCGGCACTCCGCCCCGCCATGCGGCTGCGCAGACAGAGGTACGGGACAACTGAAAATCGGTGACAAACGCACCGTCAGAAAAGCCGCTGGCTCCGACAATCTGACGACTGGCCGCAAATACGGCAATTTTGGCACGTTTCCCGCAACTCGTTTACACACAACTCGAAACAGAAGCAGCACACGCACAGACGTTCTTATCCTTGTTTTTCTGGTTGCGAAAGATGCCCTATCGCACTGCGATAAGCCACCAACGGTCTCGCCGCAAAGGCCGAATGGCGGCGCGGCCGATGCCGAAACCGGTTGCGATAAAGCACCTTTCGTAGCTTCGGCATGCGCGAACGGCTCGGACAAAACGCATTTCCAACACTTTCTTCGGATCGGAACTACAGTTTCGGCCGCTATTTGGCACGCTGAAGAAAGCCCTGTTTTTTCAGAAAACAACTTACTCCACACCCGAACGTACACACCACATTATATCGTGTGGCACATAGCGTAGTACAACGGCCAAAAGTGTGCCAAGCATCGTTAAACGGTGGTAATTGAAGCCTTATAAAAGTTAATTGCAGACAAAAAAGCAACGAATTGCGTTAATTCAGCAACAAAAAGTGTTAACATGACAACGTTTCTGCATTTTTTTTGTTATCTTTGCGACGTCTTTTGATTACTCGTTGAACAGGCCTAATGGTCAGCGACACCGGCAAAACATTCGTTTCCCGCCATTTCGGAAGGCAAAAACCTAACCACAAGACAAACTTCATGACGCTGAAAAGAACCATCAAGACATTAACAATATCGCTATTATTCGCCTTGGCAGCCGAACCGGTGGCAGGCCAAGACCTGTTGGCCAGACAGGCCCCCATCGACCGACGCGCCAAAAAACTTGATTCCATTGAAATCAAGACTTTTGCCGAAAGGGAAAACATACAGTCGCCGGCTGCCGACCTTTACGGCGACGAGTGGGACAACGCCTACGCCCACAAAGCTACCGAACTACCTGAAACATTCACCATCGACTTACGCCATTTCTGCATGCCCACGCCCAGCCGCGTGGTGACCAGCAATTTCGGTTCGCGCTGG
Source organism: bacterium (assembly GCA_963656755.1). GTDB lineage: Bacteria > Bacteroidota > Bacteroidia > Bacteroidales > Bacteroidaceae > Prevotella. Next base: position 88,613 of record CAVKJH010000060.1, on the reverse strand, counting down.
GGCAAGCAACACAAGGGACTGGACATCAAGGTCTATGTGGGCGATACCATCCGAGCTGCTTTCTCGGGCAAAGTGCGTATCGTGAAATACAATACCGGAGGATACGGCAAATACATCGTCATAAGGCATCCCAACGGTCTGGAAACCATCTACGGACACCTGTCGAAGCAAATCGTGGAGGAAAACCAGATAGTGCGCGCAGGCGAACCCATCGGACTGGGCGGCAACACGGGACGAAGCACAGGTTCGCACCTGCATTTCGAAACACGCCTGTGCGGCGTGGCCCTCAACCCGGCTCTGCTCTTCGATTTCCGCAACCAGGACGTCACGGGCGACCAGTATGTATTCAACAAGCACACCTACGACAGCGAGTCGGCCGAAGCCACACGCGAACGCGGCAAGATTGGCAACGGCGGATATACACGCGACATGGTGCAGGGTGGCGAGCTTGGCCACAGCGAAACGGCCGATGCCGCCGTCAACAACGCCATCAACGCGCCTGAGCGTCTGTACTATAAGGTAAAGAGCGGCGAAACACTGGAGAGCATCGCCAGCAAGCTGCATGTGGATATGGACAAGCTCTACCGCCTGAACGGATTCAAAAAGAACCAGCGCATAAGAGCCGGACAAATCGTGAGATACTCATAAACCGACACTGGCGCACAATATAACCTTATTAACGGAAGCCCCGCAAATCCTTCAAGCAGGATTTGCGGGGCTTTCCGTTGGACATGCCCCCCGGCGGGGCAAGCGTGCTGCAGCAGGGGGGGCGGCTATCGCTTGAGTGCGGCACGCACCACAAACCAAGCGTGCATGACAAGCGTGGGCAGCAGACCGTAGTGGCGGCTCATCACACGGAACCGTTCGCGCAGCGAGGCCCGGTGGTTCTTCACCGTCATGCCGCCGTCGAGATAGCCCACAATGACAGCACCCACGTTCTTCAGCGGCAATGCCCTGCGCTCGGCCTCTTTCATGATGCGGATGCACCAGTCCACATCGGCCGAATAGCGGTACGACAAGTCGTAGGGCGTGCATTTGGCCAAGTCGGCACGGGCATAGAATGCCTGATGGCACACCAGCATGCCCTGCCTGAACGACCGCCACGACAGCCGTTCGGGCGGCTGCAGACGGCGGTGGCGCAGGAAATGGCCGTCGGCATCCAGTATGTCGGTATCGCCGTAGAGCACGCCGGGCAGCTGCTCGCCGTCGCCCAGGCTGCTGGCTATGACCTCGAGCGTATCGGCCGAAGGCAGCACGTCGCCGGCATTGAGAAACACGATGTATGTGCCGGTGGCCAGGCCGATGCCTTTGTTCATGGCATCGTAGAGCCCACGGTCTTTCTCCGACACCACAACCACCTCGTGGCAGTCGGTGTCGTGCGCCGAACGGAGCTCGTATTCGCGGGCCAGGGCCACCGTCCGGTCGGCGGAGAGCCCGTCTATTATGAGATGCTCCACATAGGCATACGTCTGGTTGAGCACACTGTCAAGGGTTCGCGGCAACTCGTCGGCTGCCTGGTAGGTACATGTAATGATGGAAAATTTTATCATGCCAATATCGGGGGCAAAGGTATGTGTCAGATGTTATAGTTCTTGAAGGCCATCGCCTGGTTGTACACCTCAATGTAGTGCATGGCCACGGCCGGCTGCGAATAGCAGGTGTGCACCTTGGCCAGGGCGTTCCGGCCGAGCGCGCGCGTATCGGCCTCGTCGAGCACCCAATGCAGTCCGGTGGCCAGGTCGGCGGCGTCTTTGTACTTGGCCACATAGCCGTTCTTCTGATGGTCGATCATCTCGGGGATGCCGCCCACCTTGAATCCCACTGCGGGCACACCGCACGCCATCGACTCCATGACCGTATTGGGAAGGTTGTCGTCGAGCGACGGGATGACAAACACGTCGGCCGCATTGTAAATATCGACAATCTGCTGCTCGTCGCTGACATAACCCAACGGGTAGGCCGGCAGACGCAGCCGCTCCGCCACCTCGTCGGCGTGACCGCCCAGTATGGCCACCGATGTGTCGTTGCACATCTCGGGATGCCTGTCGGCCAGCATGGAGATGGCCTCGATGAGGTAGGCTATCCCCTTGCGTTCCATGGTGACGCGCTGCGAAACGAAAAGAATGATGCGGCCGTGCTCGGGCAATCCCACGGCAAGACGTGCCTGGCGCTTGTCCTTCGGCGCAAACACGCGGGTGTCGATGGGATTGGGGATGGTCTCGACATGCATGCCCGAGAGCAGGGCGCTTTGGCGGGCCTGGTCGCCAAGCCACTTGCTGCACGTCACGAAATGGATGCCACTGCCGCGGTACAGCTTGCGCTTGCGGTTGAATATACGGGTAGACAGGTCGGACGGAGTGCTGTGGCGGGGCAGGAACTGGCACCGCTGGCATTGGCCGCGGTAACCTTTGCAGTCGAGCGCAAAGTGGCAGATGCCGGTGGCCGGCCACAGGTCGTGCATGGTCCACACCACGGGCTTGCCGCTGGCCAGTATCTTACGGATCGACGACAACGACAGCAAGCCCTGGTTTATCCATGCCAGGTGGATGACATCGGCCTCTTTGAACTCGGGCACACCCGTGATGTCGATGCCGGCATTGGCCATGTCGACTTCGAAAAGGTGCTTCCTGTTGAAGTGCAGATGCCAGAACAGGCACCAGCGTTCCCAAAGGAAGTTCCAACGCCGGAGCCACGGGCGGGGAGCCTCTACAACCGTTATGTTGTCGGTAACCTTGTCGGCCACCAGCATCTTGGCCTTGACGCCATTGTTGTTGAGCGTGTCAAGCAAGCGGTGGGCGGCTACAGCGGCACCTCCGGTCTTTTCGCTCGTGTTGATTATCAGTACCCGCATAGACTGTGTTTTGTTTTGATGCAAAGATACTAAAAGTAGCTTGAAACCTTCCGTCCGTACCCCAAAAATGAACGGGAAAAGATAATGTGTGCGAACACAACGGTTGATTTATATCAATTAAAACAAGTTTTTGGAAACAAACTGCATCTTTACTATTGCCCGACAATCTATTTCGCCGTAACTTTGCAGCGTCAAAAGGTTAATAGATTGTTTAGGTTAGTAGTAATAGATTTAGGTTTTTAGTTATTAGGTTTAAGGTAGATTGATAGATTGTTTAACGGAGAACAATGGAAGCCGTGAGGTTTTCATTTCGTTTGAAAAGGATTTTTAGTTAAACATAGTTGTACGTTGGAGCTCGCCGATGAGTTTCAGCGTATTTTTTTGCGTTGCCCCGACGCATCCGCGGCACTGGCTTTCCGCCGCGTGCCGCGGCCGTTCTCCCGGCTACAACATGTAGCCGACGTAGAGCACGGCGTTCCACACTGCTAGGTAGACGGCCAGCAGCCCCAGCAGCAACCGCAACGGAAGGCGCCACCGGATAGGCTCTGCGCGCTGCACAAAGTAGGCCACGGCAATGGGGATGATGAAAAGCCAATGGGGCGACATGATATAAACCTCGTTCAGCCCGAAGCCCAACACAAAATGGATTACCATGTCGAAGCCGAAGAACGAGAGCGAAAGCCACAGGTAGCGGTTACGTCTGCCGCACCATATACCTGCCACGAACAGCAGCGCCACCACACCTTCCACCACATAGTTCCATATCCACCGGTATCCCACAATGACCGGACGGTTCACCAAGGCGTCGAGCAACGTATAGTCCTGGTGTATCTGTATCGGCTCGCCGAAGATGTTCTCGACCAGCGATTCGCCGCGCGGCGTGGAAATGTCCGTCCACGAACCGAACTCCGACTGGTTGATAGGCTTGCCCTTGTGCAGGTTCCACGCCTTCTTGTGGTCGCGTATATACTTTGCTCTGATTTTCTGTTTTACGACGCGTTCGATGCCTTGGGCAATCTGCGTACTGTCGGTAAGCTGCGTGGTATCCCTGAAAGCCTTGGCTATGCGCTCCCTGTCGCGCTCGGCCTGCGCCTTCTTCTTTGCCTGCCGGGCCAAATAGTTGGGACGCTCAAGGGCTTTCCACTCCTGCCGCGCAGCCACCCAAATGAGTGCCGAAGGCAAGATGACAACCAGCAGCAGATGAGCCGGCCGCCAAAAGCGGCGCCCGTTTGTGAACAGGCTTGCCAAGAAAACCTTGATACCGTTGTTGAGCGAGATACCGGCCGTAAGCACGAAGAACAACACCGTTTGCCACTTGGTATAAAGGTGTTTGGCCTTCATCTTCTTGCCTGCAACGTACAACGTCAGGATGAGCATGAACATGGACAGGCAAAAATGGTCGGGAACGCTCACGATAACCATCGTGTATCCGAACGAGAAGAACAGCGCGGTGAGCAGCGCCGTGTCGGTTTTCGCAAGTCCGATGATCTCGCGGAGGATGCGCCACAGGAACACGGCGCTGTACACGCAGCAGAAAACCAGGATGACAGCCATGACAGCCATCGAGCAGTTCACTCCCGTAAGGGCCATCAGTCCCTGGTTTATCTGGCAAGGAATCCACATGAAAAAGGCCAGCAGCGGATGCCGGTAGATGTTATATCCGGCACTCCAATCGGTAAGCACAAGATAGCTGATGGGGTCGAATCCGGATATATGGAACACGCGGGTAACCACCTTTTTGTAGTTGCCGGTTATCTGGCTGAGGTCAAGCCAATAGGCGCACAGCACCAGTGCATTGGCCAACAAGCCGTAGATCAAGGCCGCCAGTGCCACCCATCGCTCGTCGCGCTTTATGCGGAAGATGTAGAACGGATTGCGGAGCGTTTGCGCCCGCTTCAGGAAATAGCGCACCATCAGGAAGTTGACAGGCACGCACACGGCAAACATGGGCAGCGGCGCCAGCTGCTTGGAGAGTCCCCAGGCAACAAAGAGGTTGAGCGTGGCAATCTGCAGAAGATAGTTCACGAGGTGGCAGAAGGCAAAAGCCAGGCCGCGTCCGGCCGTGGCCCGCACCCGGAACGTGTAGCGTGTGGAGGCCAAAAAGTTGAAAACGAAGCTCACGGCATACCCCACCGTGTTGGCCACATTGACCCCACAGTGTGCAAGTTGCAGCAACACGAGGTAGACGACATACTGTATGGCGGTGGCGGTGGCACCCACCAGGGCAAAGCGCACGACCTCGCCCCCCTGTGCCCCGAGCAGGGAGCGCAGGGAGCGCGACTTACGGTCTGAATGGTTTGTAATGTGGTTCATCAGCAAATTCGAGCATTTCTTTGTCGCCCCGGCTATCGCCAAAGGCTATGATATAATAATCGTTGCGGTGGCTTTCGAGGCCTTCGACGGCCGCCTTAAGCCTGTTCACTTTCTCCTGTCCGTAGCAGTTGGGGGAGCTGAAACGCCCCGTCAACCGGCCGTCCTTCACCTCGGGCTGTGTGCCCAGCACGGTGGCCTGTCCGCCGAAGAACGGTTCGACCCACTCGGCCACGCTGGCACTGACCACAAAGACACGCGCCCCCGTCTGCCGAGCGGCACGCATGGCCTCGACCGCCTTGCCGCGCAGCAGATGCCGGCGGCAGGCGAAAGCCTTTCCGCGGGCCGTGAAGTCGGAAAGGGTCATGCCGCCGAAATGGCGCGCGAAAAGCCTTTCCTTGGTTCGTCCGTTGTCGCACAGTCCCAGTTTCATCAGCAACAGCCGGGGCAACATCAGCAGCAGGCTCAGCCACAGGCGTGCCGGGCCGTTGACATAGCTAATGAACGCCAGCAGCGTATCGCGCCGGGTGACGGTGCCGTCGAAATCGAAGACGTATAGAGTTTCCTTGTTTTTTGTCATGACAATGCGTTTGATGCAGCCTCGCCGACCCGTGCCGCAGGGCCGGCGGAGTCATACCGGCCGGACGGCAGACGCAAGTCGGCCGGACGACCGGCCCGTAAAGTCCGGGCAATCCGGTTCACGCTGCATAGATGATGATAACGAACGTGACGAGCCAAGCCAACAGGTCGAGCTGTATGAAGCGGTCGTGCAGCACCACCTTGGTAGGGTTTCCGCTACGCTTGTCGACCACAGCCACCTGTATGTAGCGCAGCAGTCCGAGCAGCACGAAGATGCTTGTCAGATAGAGTTTTCCGGTATGGAACCGCTGCATCACCTCGGGGCTTACCGTGTACATGATGTAGCACACGAGCGTTACCGAGGCGGTGATGGTAAGCGCCTGGTCCATGAAGGTGGCGTTGTAGCGTATGGTGTTCTTGCGCGGTGCCTCGCCAGTGCGTTCCATGCGCAGCACGTCGTCGCGCCGCTTGGCGAAACTCATGAAGAGCGTTATGAGAAAGGCCATGAGCACGATCCAGTGGCTCAGTTCGATGCCTGCGGCCTCGCCTCCGGCCAGCATGCGCAGCACGAATCCGAGCGCCACTACGCACACGTCGATGATGGCATACTGCTTGAGCTTGGCACAATAGGCCAGGTTGAGCAGCCAGTAGAACAGCACGACGGCGAGCGTCGCGCGGCCGCTTCCCGCTGCGCCTACAAGAGGCAGCAGCAGCGTAGCGCCCGCGCCCAGCAGCACGAGCAGCGCCATCAGCGCATAGGCTTCGGCCACGCTGACCGTTCCGCTGGCTATGGGCCGGCGGCATTTCTCGGGATGCCGGCGGTCGTCGGCCACGTCGTGTATGTCGTTGAAGCAGTAGATGCTCGATGCAGCACAGCAGAAGGCCAGGGCAGCCACCAGTCCCGCCAGCACGGCGCTGCCGTCCGTGAGTACGCCGCCAAAGAGCAGCGGTGCAAAGACAAAGACATTCTTGAGCCACTGCGAAGGCCGTATGAGCCGTATCAGTGCGCGCAGTTTCCTGTGGCTTGCGGGGGTGCTGTTGTGGGTTTCACTCATGGTTGTTCCTGTTTTCCTGCGGCGAAGGGCGGTACCCGCCTCGTTTGCAACAATATTGCAAAATTAGTTAAAATTATCGTTTCGTGCGTTCCCCTCCGCGTCTTTTTTTTGCGGAACGGCCGTGCCGATTCATTGCCCGGTCCAGCGCCGCGTGGCCCACGTCACCGCTTTGTTCAGTGCCCAGGCCAGCGGCACGGTGACCACGAGGCACACCAGGAACGTGGGCCAGTAGCTCCAGGCGCGCGGCAGACGGTCGAGAACGAAGTGGATATGTATGAGATAGCACTCCAGGCTGAGCGTGCCGACAAAGGCGAAGATGCGGTTCACCGCTTGCGGCAGCCGCCTGAACACACGGTTGAGGAGCAGCACGGAGGTAACGGTGAGCGGAATGTAGAGCATGCGCTCGATGAAAAGCGGGAACTGGCCGTGGCGCACCTGCTCGAGGAAGAGGCTGGACAGCAGTGCCATGAGGAACATGATCCACACCATCCAGATGCCCTGCCCGTCGACGGTGCGCTTTTGCCTCACCATCTCGCCCATGCCCACGCCGATGAAGAAGATGGGCACGCGGCTCCAGAATATCTCGAGGTGGCCGACGGCACGGTGTATCGGCGTGACCCATTGCACCAGTATGCACCACATGACCATGGCCACCGGCAGCCACCGGTAGACGGGATGCCGCCGGATAAGCTCCATGTAGGGCGGCGCCACGAGGTAGAGGGCCATGATGGCCGGTATGTACCAGAAGTTGAGTTCGTCGTGGAGCCAGAAGTTCCAGTTGACGGTGATCTCCATGAAGAGGTTGATCCCCGACGCAAAGTCGTGCACCGGGATGCGCGGGATGTAGTAGAGACAGGCCACGACAAGCCACGCGGGGTAGATGCGCACCAGCCTTCGGGTGTAGAAATGGCGATACGACGGATGCTTGGTCCACGAGAACCACAGTCCCACTCCGCTGAGGAAGAGGAACATGTCGACGCCGATGTTTCCGATGCGCCGCAGTCCGAAGAACATGTCGGTGCGTGCCAGGTCGATGTGGAAGAGCATGATGAAGAGCATGGCCGCGCCCATGAGCTGGGCACGGTAGCGGCTGATGTTCTGCAGTTCGATGTCGGGTATTCGCATGTCAGGGCGTGTATTTTGTCCGTACTACATGTTCGGCTTGGGTATCTTCGTCATGACCAGGCGTATGAGCCAGGCAGCCCCGATGGCCGCCACGGCGTAGAGCAGCAGTCCGGTGTAGATGTCGCCGTGTCGCGACACGGGAATGAACACCTTGCGCAGCGTGGGGTGAACCACAAAGAGGGCTGCCGAGATGTCGCCCGTCCACACCAGCGCCGCCATCAGGCGTGAGCCCACGGCCGTGCGCGAGGCATGCGAGACGACCTTCACCAGATAGACGCAGAAGGCGCAGACCACCAGCGGGGCCAGCGACCACAGCACGAAATTGCCGCTCATCCACTTGACGAGCAGCGCGCACACCACCACCGACATCAGCAGGCCGGGCACGTTGAGCCGGGTGAGGATGATGCGGTTGCCGTAGCGTGCATAGAGCAGTCCCAGGCCGAAGGGCAGCATGCCACCCATAAAGTTGTAGCGGTACCAGTTGAGCTGGTCGCTCTCGGGAGCCAGCGCCAGCTGCACGCCGAGGCACACGGCCATGGCTCCCGCCGTCCATGCCCAGTGGCGCTTGTAGAGCAGCAGCCGGTAGACGACGTAGAGCTGCAGCATGAGCCCGAAGAACCAGAACGGCCCGGGCCAGATGTTATGGTCGGGATCGGTCAGCAGGTTGTTGACCATGGCCAGCTGTGCCGCCACCTGCTGGAAGGTGTAGTGCCACCGTCCGGGTGTCAGGGCATCGATGACCGTGAAGCAGACGAAGCCCACCAGCATCATGCTGAAGAGTTTCTTCCAGTGGTATTTCACGAACCTCCAGGGCGACACATACAGGCTGCTGCCGTATTTCAGTTCCAGTCCGTAGGCGCTGAGGAAGAGGAACACGGGCACGCCGTAGTGTCCGAAGAACGACAGCAGGTGCGCGGGCAGCAGCTGGTCGGGGCTGGCCATGACGGCCTCGAGCCAGTCCACGTTGTGCTGCGAGTAGGTGTACTCGTTCTCCTTGACCACCGGCCCGAGCCAGTGGCAGTAGTTGTGCAGAAAGATGCCGATGATGGCCAGTCCGCGCAGGGCGGCACACTCGGCACGGGTAAGCAGTGGTTCATTCATGTTTTTGGTCTTTGAGCGCAGCCGAACGCAGCAGGTCGTAGTCGGCGCTGTTCTTCAATATTCGCGGCCTGGCCTCGTCGTAGCCGGGCGAGAGGAGGTTGAACCGCTCGTTGTAGTCCTTCGACCCTATGCCGGCCAGCCACACCAGCATGTGGGGCAGTGCGTCGGTCATGAAGCGTTTGTTCCTTGCATCCTTCACGGCCTTGAACACCTCGGGGCGGCGCACGGCGTAGCGGTGCGAGCAGTAGATCCAGAAGGGTATCTCAAACTCGTAGTGGGCCAGGGGCCAGTCGACCTTGGCGCTGTGGTTGCGGCAAATAAAGTTGCGGCCGGGCTCATAGCATTCCTCCCCGTGGTCGGGCATGTAGACGACGATGGCGTCCTTGTTTTCGAAGCGCGACAGGATGGCGTCGACAATCGAGTCGTTGTAGCGCACGGCATTGTCGTAGTCGGCCAGTATGCGGCGCTGCTTGATGCTGAGCTCGGGCCGCCGCTCGCTGTAGGCTTCGGGGCCGAACACGCGCTGGGCGTTGGTGCACCGCGTGCGGTAGGCCACGTGCTGCCCGATAAGGTGGAAGATGATGAGGTTGCGGGCCGAGTCGCCCTCGAGGTTTATCTTTCCGTCGGCCAGCAGCCGGTCGTAGTCCTTGAGCAGTCCGTCGTCCATGCGGTGCGTCCTGGTGTTGCGCAGGTCGAACTGTGCCTCGCTGAGCGTGGGGTCGTTGAGGAAGAAGCCGCCCGAGAAATCGTAGACGGCGTCCTTGGCCTTGGGCAGGAACTGGTTGGTGAGGAACGTGACGCGGTATCCGGCCTTGCGGAACAGCTCGGGGAAGAGCGGATAGTCGCACCACTCGCCCTCCTGCCCCACTACATGCATCGACAGGATGTTCTTGAACACGAAGCTCGTGAGGTTCCAGCAGCTCACCACGTCGCCGAAGCTGGTCAGCAGTCCGCTCTCGGCCCGTTTCACCTGCCGCGGCGTAGTCTTCAGGTAATAGCCGTACTGCTGCGAGTGCTGCTTGCCGTAGCTCTCGCCGATGATGAGCACGATGGTGGGCGAGCGGAACGAGCAGGAGTCGACCGTGGCACGCCGTGCGGCCTCGATGCACTGTCCCACCTGCCGGTCGGCCAGCCGGTTGCTGTTCCAGCTGAACGCGAGGCGGTATACGGGCAGGTACATGTTGCCGCAGTGTTTCTGCGTCAGCAGGTGCTCCACCCTGCCGATGCTTTCGGCGGTCATGAGCCGGGTCATGCCCACCTTATTATTATAGCTTGCCGCCGCCGTCGCCACAAGCAGCACGGCCACCGCGCCGGCGGCTGCGCACTGCACCGGCCGACTCTCCAGCCGTGCGGCCACCTTTCCGGCCCACGCCTGCAGACGGTTGCGGCGCGCGCGGCCCACCAGGCGCCACCACCGGCGCCGCGCGGCCCACACGGCATGCACCGCCGCGAGCAGCAGCACCCAGCCCACGGGCGAGAACAGCACGTCGGCCGACAGGTAGGTGTGCAGAAACTCGCCGGCCTCGCGCGCATCGGTCTCGGCCACCAGCAACAGCATGGTGGGGGTGATGGTGGAGCTGAACTTCCAGAAGCAATACACGTCGACCACGGCCACGGCGTAGAGCAACCCGTAGAGCAGCCGGCGCACCCACCGGCGCACACGGCCGGGCAGGAGCGTCAGCACCGCACACGCCACATAGGTGTCGAGAAAAAGCTCGGCATACAGGTTGTCGTAGAGATGGGAGCCGCGCGTACGGGGCAGCGTCAGCACGGCGCAGAGCACGCCCAGCGCATACATCGTCACGAAAAACGTGCCGTTGGCCGCAAGCGGCCGCGTCAGCCCGCGGGCTATTCGTATCAGAGTTTTCATCCGTAGTGTTCTTGTTGGGCCATGGCCACAATAATTTTGCAAATGTAAGAAATAAAAAGCATTGCAACAAATCTTGGGCAACCTTAGTGACGGCCGACAAACAAGTTGGCCGGTTTTGCCACAGTCTTTCCACCGGTTTTGTCCGGATTATTCTGAAAAAACAGGCCCTCCGCCGCTGCCCCTTCCAGCCGGCAGGCCGGCGGTTTGCCACGTCCGTAAGGTCCCGAAACGGGTTGCCGGAAGGCGGAAATGCCTTTCCGGAAGCGCGAAAGGTGCCTTTTCGCGCTTCCGGAAGCGGCTTTCCGCACGACCGAAGGGCACCTACGGCGGTGGGAAAGGGTAGGTTTGGCACGACCGTAAGGCACCTTTGGCAAAGCTGACGGCGGACGGCGGCGCAGCAAAAGCTGGCCGATTGTCACAACCTGCTTATCACCAATCATTTACAATACTGCCGGAAAACGGGCGTATTTGCGGCCAACAGGAGTCGCCGTGCCGAAGAAGGCCATTCTCACGAACCCGTTTGTCCGCATCTTTTACTATCCTACACCAACACGGCCACGCCTTTGCGCCACTGGCTATACAGCAAAAAAGCTAAGTGTTTCGGTTGCCGCAGCCGTATATATATAAAGGAACACGGCCCGAACGGCCTTCATCATCATACATCACAAACATGACACGTCTCATTCTCTTCCTGCTGTCGATGACGGCAACCCTCTGTATGCAGGCACAGACAAGCGATGCCAGCCGGCTGCACCAACGGGTGGACCCCATCGTGCAGCGGGTGGCGCAGCAGCCCGACTGGCTCGTCTCGCGCCTGCAAATGTACTGGACGACCCATGCCACCGATGTGTTCGTACGCGGCGAGGCGTTCGACCATCCGGGCGGCGGACGGGCGCCCGTAGCCACCGTGAAATACAACGGCACGCGCGGAACGGCCTCGCTCTACAACCGGCCGGCTCTCGACGACGTGGTGCCCTACGACGACGACAGCCTGGGCTGCGTCACCTTCGTCAACCGTGCCACGGGAAAGATGGAGAAGGCGCACCCCTCGAAGACGGGCTGCAACATCGACGGACTGAACCGCCAGATACTGGGGCTGGCCGCCGATGCCGCACAGCTCTATGCGCTCGAGGGCGACAAGCGTTGCGCACGGATGGCCCTGGGGGTGTTCGACACGTTCATGCGCGGCATCTACCACCGCAACGTGCCCGTTGACCTCAACCACGGACACCAGCAGACGCTGGTTGGCATGACGACCTTCGAGGTGATACACGAGGAAGCCATCACGCCGCTGGTGAAGATTTACCGGTTCCTGGACAAGTACATCAAGAAGGACCGCGACATCTACGACGCTGCCTTCAAGAAATGGGCCGACAACATCGTGGCCAACGGCGTGCCGCACAACAATTGGGACTTACTGCAAGCCGAGTTTGTGGCGGCCATCGCCGGGGTGCTGCAGCCCGACAGGCACTATGCCGACGGGCGAGGACGCGGCTATTACCTCGACCTCGTCGTGGAGCGCAGCAGCATACGGCAGTGGGGACTGAAACCGCTGGCCGACTTCGGCTTCGACAACGCCACGGGCATCTGGTACGAGGCACCGGGCTACAGCCAGATGGTGGTGGGCGACTTCTGTGCCTTTGCCGACAGGCTCGACCGCGAGGCCGGCATCGACGTCTTCGACCGGCTGCCGGTGCTGCGCAAGGCGGTGTTTGCCCTGCCGCAGTATCTCTTCCCCAACCGCATGATTGCGGGCTTCGGCGATACGCACCCGGGCTATCTCAGCACCAAGGCCGTCGATGCCTACGCCAACTATGCCGTGCGCCACCGCGACACGACGCTGGCCGCATCGCTGGCCCGGCTGAAGGCGGCGGTGCAGCCCACGGCCGCCGACACCGACGCGGCGCGCTGGGTGTCGCCCATCTTCCATGCCGCAAACGTGTCGTGGCTCGCCATGCGCACGGGCATGAACCGCCGGCACGACCTCATGGTTTCGCTCAACGGCTCGCTGGGCAATCACCAGCACGCCAACGGCATCTCCATGGAGCTGTACGGCAAGGGATGGGTGCTGGGACCCGACGCCGGCATCGGCGAACATCTGTACAGCGGGCTCGACTATGCGGAGTACTACTCGCAGATGCCGGCACACAACTCGGTGTGTGTAGACGGCGTCTCGAGCTATCCCGTCATGATGTCGCAACACGGTTTCTCGCTGGTCGACAGTGGGCAGGTGGCCACCGCCGACGGCCAACGTGCGCTCTTCAGCGTGGTGGCGTTCGTGGAGCCCGAGACGCAGAGCGACCAGCAGCGCACCAATGCCATCGTGAAGACCAGCAACAGGGGCGGTTTCTATGTGGACATCTTCCGCAGCCGCAGGCGCGACGGCAACGACAAGTTCCACGATTATTTCTACCACAACCTCGGACAGGACATGAAGCTCACGGCCGCCGACGGCTCCGACCTCGGGCTGCAGCCCACCGACCAGTTGGCCTTTGCCGGCGGACATCTCTACGCCTACTCGTATCTCTACGACAAGCGGAGCGCACAGACCACGGCCGACGTGAAGGCCCTGTTCACCATGACACCCACCACGAACAATACCCTGGCGCGTGCCGACGACCCCGTCAGCATGAACCTGTGGATGGCGGGCGACAGCGCGCGGGAGGTGTTCATGGCCCTCGCGCCGGTCAACAGGGAATACGAGCGCATGAAAGACGAGCCTTACGACATCGACCGGCAACCCGTGCTGACCTATGTGGCACGCCAACGGGGCGAGGCTTGGACACACCCGTTCGTTGCCGTCTACGAACCGGCATCGGCCTCCGAACCGTCGGAGATAGCGGGCGTGCATTTCTTCAGGCCACAAAGCACCGACCCTGCCGCCGTGGGCATACGCATCGACCTGAAGGACGGGCGCTCGCGCTACGTCTTCTCGTCGGCCGACGGCAGCGAGATGGCCTACCAGGGCATGATCGCCAAGGGCCGCTGCGTGGTGAAATGAACCTTCGGGAAAACAAGATGAACAACGATTGACATATGATACGATCTCTTTCGACAACCCTGCACAGCGCATTCGTGCGGATGCTGCTGGCACTGAGCCTTGTTTTGTCGGCAGGCTCCGCTGCGGCAAAGGACGGCTTTGACGTGGACCGCGAACTCAACTACTGCAGCCGGCAGGTGAAACGCGCGCTGCAACAGCTGCGCCAAGCCGACGGCAGCTACGACTTCTCACTGATGCCGCGCAACATCCTGGGCACCGACCGGCAAGCGGGCTGGAACTGCCGCAAGGTCTCGGCCGAAGAGTGGTGCTCGGGGTTCTGGCCCGGCATCCTGTGGATGGACTATGCGCTGACAGGCGACAACGAGGTGCGGCGGGCCGCCGAGGGTTACACGGCAAGCCTGCGCGACATTGCCTTTAGCCCCGTCTTCGACCACGACATCGGCTTCCTCATGTTCTGTTCTTACGGCAAAGGCTACGAGGTCAACCGCGACACGGCCTACAAGCAGGTGCTGCTTGCCGCTGCCGACTCGCTCGCCACGCTCTTCAACCCGCTCGCCGGAACACTGCTGAGCTGGCCACGCAACGTGAAGATGTTTGGCGGCCACAACACCATCATGGACAACATGATGAACCTCGACCTCTTGTTCTGGGCAGCCCGCAACGGGGGCAACCCGTTGCGGGCCGATATGGCCGTGGTCCATGCCGCAACCACCATGCGCCACCAGTTCCGCCCTGACGGGTCGTGCTACCATGTGGCGGTCTACGACACCATAGACGGCCATTTTCTCCGGGGCGTGACCCACCAGGGCTACAGCGACCGGTCGATGTGGGCACGCGGACAAGCCTGGGCCATCTATGGCTACACCCGCGTTTACAGATGGACCAAAAGGCGCGTCTTCCTCGACTTTGCCCGCCATGTGGCCGATGTCTACATACGCGCTCTCACGCCCCAGCGCCCTCTCGGCGAAAAGGGCGGGCCGACGGCTCAGGACACGGCGCTCAGTGCGTACGACCTTGTGCCCAAGTGGGACTTCTGCGACCCTTCGCCCAAGGCTCCCAAGGATGCCAGTGCGGCATGCGTGGTGGCCGATGCGCTGCTGGAGCTGAGCCAGTATGTGGAGGACGGGTACGGTACGTTCTACCGCGACTTTGCGGTGGAGACCTTGCGGCAACTGGGCACGCCCGCCTACCGAAGCGGCGACAAAAACGCGAGTTTCCTGCTCCACAGCACGGGGCACCGGCCGGCCGGCTCGGAAATCGATGCCAGCATCATCTATGCCGACTACTACTATCTGGAGGCTCTCATGCGGCTCAAGAACCTGCAACACGGGGAAGCGGGCAAGCACCCGTCGGGACAATGAATCGGCCGCTACACGCCACCGGTTTTCCACGTGGACAGGTAAACGGGCCGTACAAGTACCGACGGTCAGCCCTGCGGGAGCTTTACAAAGAAGGTAATGCAAGGATAAGCTTCCCCCACCAAGAACGCTAAACGCAGTCACGCCCCCTTGTGTTTCGATGCCATCGCTGACAACAGAAAACACAAGACCGTTTGTCTGCAACCCTTCTTCGGCAGGTGCATGGCGAGGTACACAACCCCGAACAGGGCTTGCCGCACATCTGCCGCAGCACCATTCTGCCAAAACGAGAGCAGGAGACAAGCGCCAATGACTGGCGTTTGTCTCCTGCTCTGCATTTCCGGCAGCCTGCCTCCACACCGGCGGCAAGCCGTCTGGGGTTAAGCGGCGGTCTGCCGTACGCCCATGCGCGCCTCGACCACGTTGACCACAAAGTCGCCCAGACGCTCACATTCCTGAATGATGTCCATATACATCGTGCCGACGGTATAGGTGTACTGGTGGTCGTTCACGTCGGTGATGTTCTGCGTGCGGAGCTGGTTGCGGTAGTTGTTTATCTCGTTCTCCACGTTGAACGAGCGGTTGGCGTCAAGCTCGTCCTTGTGTCCCTTGAGCATGACATTCATCTGCGAGAGTGCGTCGTCGGTCAGTTCGAACATCTGGTGGATATGCTCGTACTGGGCCTCGGTAAACCCTTCCTTGCTGTTTCTCAGCCGGCTGATGGTCCGTGCCAGGTTGTAGTTACTGTCGCCGATGCTCTCTATCTCGGAAATCTCACGCAGCATGGCGCGCACTTTCTCCTTGGTATCGTCGGAGAGGTGGGCGTTCGACACGTTGTCGAGATACTTGGCAATCTCCAGTTCCATGTTGTCGGATATGCCCTCGTACTTCTCTATGCGCGTGTAAAGCTTCACGAACTTGTCGTCGTCGGTCTCGCCCAGCAGTTCGCGCACCATGCCAAACATGCGCTGGATGCGCTCGGCGAAGCTCTGTATTTCCTTTTGTGCCTCGAGCACCGACAGTTCGGGGGTCTTCATGATACCCGTCGAGATGAAACGCAGACGGAAATCGTCCTCGTCCTTGTTGGGCTTGGGCTTCCACACCATGAAGCAGACCTTGGCCACCAGCTTAACGAAGGGCAGGAGAATGATGGTGTTCGATATGTTGAAACAGGTGTGGAAGGCGGCCAGCGAGAACGTGATCTGCGTGGAGGTCGGGACTACACTGGGGTCGGAAGGGTCGAAACCCACCAGGCTGCAAGCCGCATTGACAAAGAGGCGGAACACGGCAAGCACCCAGATGACACCGAAGATATTGAAGAACAGGTGGCCGAACGCAGCGCGCCGCGCCTCGGTGTTGGCCGTCAGGGCCACAAGATTGGCCGTGAGGGTGGTGCCGATGTTTTCGCCCATCACCAGCGCAATGCCCAGATAGATGGGCAGGTCGGCCTGCGTGCAGAGCATCATGGTGATGGCCATCAGCGCCGCAGAGCTCTGCAGGATGCAGGTCATGATGGTGCCGAAGAGCAGGAACAGCAGGATGGTGCCGAAACTATTGGGGTCGAAACTGGTGAAAAACGATTTCAGGATTGCCATCTCTGCGGGGGGCACCTGCGACTCGCCGAGGGTGGTCAGGGCCAAGAACATGAAGGCAATGCCGAAGAGGAAGTCGCCGATGTAGCGGCGTTTTTTGGAATAAATAAGCAGCAGGCCGATGAGGAAAACGGGCCACACGAAATTGCTAATCTTAAAGGAGAAGCCGGCGGACATGATCCAGGCCGTAAGCGTGGTGCCGATATTGGCGCCCATGATGACCGAGATGGCCTGAACGAGGGTGAGCAGCCCGGCGTTGACAAACGACACCGTCATCACCGTAGTGGCTGTCGACGACTGCACGGCGACCGTGGTAAACATACCCGTGAGCACTCCCGAGACCCTGTTGGTGGTCATGGCGCTGAGCACATGGCGAAGCTGTGGGCCGGCCAACTTCTGCAGAGCCTCGCTCATGACCTTCATGCCATAGATGAGAAGGGCAAGGGCTCCAACAATTTTTAATAGAAGAATCCACATATTTTCACATAATTTGTTGTGCGATACCTTTGGGATTATAGGGGAAATGAGTACATTTACAGCCGATTTCAACCAGCGGCGGCAGCCGCCAAAATGTCATCAAGATGAAACAAGTAATTCAAATCCGTTGCAAAAATAATAAAAAAAACAAAGAAGTAGCTATCGGAAGCTCACTTTCTGACGTTTTCCAGGGGTTAAATTTGGAAATGCCTTACGGACCGGTAGTTGCAAAGGTCAACAACAAGGTGGAAGGTCTGAATTTCCGCCTGTACCACAACAAGGACGTGGAATTTCTCGACATGACCAGCGGTTCGGGCTCGCGCAGCTATACGCGCACCTTGTTTTTCGTGCTCTGCAAGGCCGTACACGACCTCTATCCCGACAGTAGCGTGGTGATAGATATACCCGTAAGCAACGGCTACTACGTCAACCTGAACATCGGCCGCAGCGTGGAGCTCGGCGACGTGGAGCGCATACGGAAGCAGATGCAGGCCATCATCGACGCCCGGCTGCCCATAAGGCGCTTCGAGGTGCCCACCGACGAGGCCATCGGCATGTTCGGCAAAAGGGGCGCCGGCTCCAAGGTCAAGCTGCTGAGGTCGTCGGGATCGCTCTACACCACCTATTATCAAATAGGCGACTATGTAGACTACTACTACGGGGCACTGCTGACCAACACCTCGCAGCTGTACCTCTTCGGCCTCGAGAAATATTTCGACGGGCTGCTCCTGCGCATCCCCGACCTGAAGAACCCCGGTGTATTGCCCGAAATGACGCACCAGGACAAGATGTTCGAGATATTCAAGGAGCACCACCGCTGGCAGGACATCATGGGCGTGCGCACCGTGGGCGACTTCAACGAACTGGTGAACGCCGGCATGGCCACCAACATCATCAACGTGTCGGAAGCCCTGCAGGAAAAGAAGATTGCGCAGATTGCCGAGGAGATAGCCAACCACAAGGGAGTGAAGCTCATACTGCTGGCCGGCCCGTCGTCGTCGGGAAAGACCACCACCTGCAAGCGGCTGTCCATCCAACTGCTTACCAACGGCATCAAGCCGCTGCAGATATCGCTCGACGACTATTTCGTGGACCGGCACCTGACACCCAAGGACGAGAACGGCGAATACGACTACGAGAGCGTGTATGCGCTCAACCTGAAGCTCATCAACGAGCAGTTCAACGCCCTGTTCCGCGGCGAAGAGGTCGAACTGCCCAAGTACAATTTCCAGACGGGCACCAGCGAGAAGAGCGGCAAACGGCTGAAGATGGACCCGAGCAACGTGCTGGTCGTGGAGGGCATACACGCGCTCAACCCCGTGCTGACGGCCCAAGTGCCCGAGCAGCAGAAGTTCCGCGTCTACGCATCGGCACTCACCACCATCCTGCTCGACGACCACAACTACATTCCCACCACCGACAACCGGCTGCTGCGCCGCATCATACGCGACTACAAGTACCGCGGCGTCAACGCGCAGGAGACCATCCGCCGCTGGCCGTCGGTAAGGGCGGGCGAGAACAAATGGATTTTCCCGTTCCAGGAACACGCCGACGCCATGTTCAACTCGGCCATGCTCTTCGAGCTGGCGGTCATCAAGCAGCAGGCCGAACCGCTGCTCGAGCAGGTGCCCGAGAACAGCGAAGAGTATTCGGAAGCCTACCGGCTGCGCAAGTTCCTCAGGTACATTCAGCCCATCCCCAACAAGGACATTCCGCCGACAAGTCTGCTGCGCGAATTTCTCGGCGGCAGCTCGTTCAAGTACTGAGCGGCGTTACAGCCATTATCCACAACCCACACCAACGAGGATGGCAGACGCGTCTGCCATCCTCTTCCTCCGCATGAACCACACCTTTTTCCATCCTCTTGAGGACACCGGCCCGTTGCCCGGCCTGTTCAACAATCCTTTCTACTACGACCCACACCCTGTTTGCCGGCAGGCCATGGACCAGCTGGCCGCGTGGCTGCGCGGCGACAGCAGTCCGTTTGCGCCCGACGCTGCGGAGACACCGTTCCGCGAGGAGGCCGGGCGGGGCAAGATGTTCGGCGTGCTGGTGGTGCGGCGCAAGGCCGACGGTGCTTTGGGCTACCTCGCCGGATACAGCGGGCAACTGGGCGGACGCAGCGACTGGCCCCACTTCGTGCCCGCCGTGTTCGACTATCTGCAGCCCGACGGCCACTTCAAGCGCCACGAGGCTGAAATCGTAGACCTGAACCGGGAGATAGACAAGCTGGAAAACGAACGGAACGCAGCCGGCGAAACCGGTGTCCACAACGGCGAAGAGGACCCGCGCCCCACCAGCACGAAGGGAAGGAAGGAAGGCGAAACCGACGAGGCATACGTCAGACGGCGGCAGTTCGAGAACGCCGAACTGCACCGGTGGAAACTGCGCCAAAAGGCAAGGGCTGCCCAACTGCTGGCCCTGCGGCAGGAAACCGACGGCCGCATACAGTCGCTCAAACGGCTGCGACGACAAAAAAGCGATGACCTGCAGCGCTGGCTCTTCGCCCGTTTCGTGATGATGAACGGCCGGGGCGAGCACCGCGACCTGCTGCACATCTTCGATACCCTTCCGCCAAGCGGCAGTGGCGAGTGCTGCGAGCCCAAACTGCTGCAGTATGCCTACAACCACGCCATGCACCCCATCGGCATGGCCATGATGTGGTGGGGCGAAAGTCACAAATGCGAGGTGCGCCACCAGGGACACTATTACCCGGCCTGCAACAGGCGGTGCAAGCCCATCCTGAACTGGATGCTGCAGGGCATCGACGTGATGCCCAACCCGCTGGAGCAGCCCACGCACCACAAGCTGACCGTGGTCTACGAGGACAGCGACATCTGCGTGGTGGTGAAACCGGCCGGCATGCTCAGCGTACCGGGCAAGAGCACACGCGAGAGCGTGGAGCAGGTCATGCGACAACGCTATCCGCAGGCCGACTGTCCGCTCATCGTGCACAGGCTCGACATGGCCACCAGCGGACTGATGGTCGTCACCAAGACCCTCGACGCCTACCTCCGTCTGCAAGTGCAGTTTGCACGCCACGAGGTGCGCAAAAGGTATGTGGCGCTGCTGAGCCACGACGTGGAGCAGCCGACCGGTACCGTGTCGCTGCCCTTGCGCCCCGACCTCGACGACCGGCCGCGCCAGGTGGTCGATGCCGTGAACGGCCGGGAAGCGGTGTCGGCCTACGAGCGGGTGGGCCAAAGGCGGGTCTACCTCTATCCGCTCACGGGGCGCACACACCAGCTCCGCATACACTGCGCACACCGCGAGGGCCTCAACAACCCCATCGTGGGCGACGAGCTCTACGGCACGAAGGCCGACCGGCTGTACCTCCACGCCGAACAGATTACCTTCCGGCACCCCACGACGCGCCAAACCGTGACCTTCACGGCCAAGGCTCCCTTTTAGGACGGCCGCCTGACGCACACCCGGCATATGCCCGTTGCATGCGCAAGACACCTGCTTCTGCACCCGGCCCCACCGCCGGACGCATTGCGTTGGATACCCTATGCAGCCGCCATAGCTAACTTACTGGAAACCAAAAGATTAAAAACGGTACAAAATAATAGCTTAAATTTCGAAAATTTAAGCTATTATTTTCGAAATTTAAGCTATTATTTTATGCGGTTCGATAGCTGTCGCAGCGGCGCGGCATACCGGCCGCCGGGCCGTTCACCGCTTCACGATGAGCGTCATGCCGTCGCGCTCGGGCAGGATGACGTTCTCCACCCGTGGGTCGGCAGCCACATGGTCGTTGAAACGGCGTATGCCCACGGTCTGCTGGTCGTGGTCGTAGGCCGGGTCCACCACATGGCCGTCCCACAGGGTGTTGTCGGCCAGCACGGCTCCGCCGCTGCTCACGAGCGGCAGCAGTGCCTCGTAAGCCTCCACATAGGTACGCTTGTCGCCGTCGAGAAACACCATATCGAAATCGAGGCCAAGCTTCGGAGCTTCGGCCACGGCGTCGCCTATGCGGAAATCGATATAGTCTGCCACGGCCGACTGCTCAATCCACGGGCGCGTAAAATCCTCCATCTCGTCATTGATCTCGTAGGTATAGACCATGGGGCGGCCGGCGGCATCGCAGGATCCGCCGTCAGCGGAGGCGGCAGCACCGTGCAGCTGTTTCAGGCCCTCGGCCATGCAGAGAGCCGAATAGCCCGAGAACGTGCCCACCTCCAGTATACGGCGCGGCTTGAGCATGAGCACCAGCAGTTTGAGCAGGCGTCCCTGCAGGTGGCCGCTCGCCATGCGCCCGTGGATGGTGTGTATGTGGGTGGCGCGCCACAGGCGGTGCAGATAGTCGCCCTCGGGCTCTATGTGGGCCAGGATATACTCGTCGACGGTCATGGCCTTAGCCTTCCTGTTGTGTGTCATCGGCCAGCAATGCCTCGATGGCCAAACGGTAACTGTCGAGCCCGAAGCCGCAAATCACACCCTTGCAGCCCGCCGAAATCATGGAGTGGTGGCGGAACTCCTCGCGCCGGTGCACGTTCGAGATATGCACCTCTACCACGGGGCAGCGCAGCGAACGGATGCAGTCGAGCAGCGCTACCGACGTGTGGGTGTAGGCGCCGGCGTTGAGCACGATGCCGTCGTAAGCGAACCCCACTTCCTGCATCTTGTCGATCAGCTCGCCCTCGATGTTGCTCTGGTAATAGTCGATCTGCACATCGGGATAACGCCGGCGCAGAGCGGGCAGATAACTCTCAAACGAACTACTGCCGTATATGCCCGGTTCGCGTGTTCCGAGCAGGTTGAGGTTGGGGCCGTTCACAATCTGAATTTTCTTCATTTCCTTGGTCTTTTCTTTCGTTTTCGCTAATTTTGCCATTAAGAAGGGGCCGAAAGGCACGTATGGGGCACACGCCCGCCCCGCGCCCGGCGGCCTCCGCTCTGCAAAGGTAAGCGAAAATGGATAAAGCGCAAAGCAAATCGTTGACAAAATCGGACACCCGGACAGCCCGCACAACCGCCCTGCCCGACCTGGTGCGCCGCTACATGCGCTACCTGAAACTGGAACGCAGCTACTCGCCCAACACCATCGACGCCTACCGCCACGACATCAACCTGTTGTTCGACCATCTCGGCCAGCAGGGCCTCACGCCACTCGACGTGAAGCTCGAGGACCTCGAACTGTTTGCCGCCTGGCTGCACGACCGCGGCGTGGGGGCCAAAAGCCAGGCGCGCATACTGAGCGGCGTGCGGTCGTTCTACCACTACCTGACGGTGGACGGATACCTCGACATCGACCCGACCGAACTGCTCGAATCGCCCCATCTGCCCGAACACATACCCGAATACCTGTCGACCGAAGAGGTGGACAGGCTCGAAGAAGCCGTCGACCTTACCGCGCCCGAGGGCCACCGCAACCGTGCCATCGTGGAGGTATTCTTCTCGTGCGGGCTGCGCGTCAGCGAACTGGTCAACCTGAAACTGTCGGACCTGTTCCTCGACGACCGTTTCATGCGCATCTTGGGCAAGGGCAACAAGGAACGGCTGGTGCCCGTCTCCGAACGGGCCGTAAGCGAACTGGGCTTCTGGTTCGACGACCGCCGGCAGATGAACATCAAGCCGGGCGAAGAGGACTATGTGTTCCTCAACCGGCGCGGGCACCACCTCACGCGCACCATGATACTCATCATGATAAAGCGGCTGGGCGAAGCTGCCGGCATACGCAAGACCATCTCGCCCCACACGCTGCGGCATAGCTTCGCCACGGCACTGCTCAGGGGCGGCGCCGACCTGCGCGTGATACAGGTGCTGTTGGGGCACGCCGACATCGGAACCACGGAGATCTACACCCATATGGACGATGAGTCGCTCAGACAGGAGATACTGACGCACCACCCGCGCAACATACGCAACGGAAACCGGTAGCCGCCGGCACACCCACACACCACACACTGCCAGCCAACAACACATGAGAATGAAATGCCTGATATACCTGCTCCTGGCGCTGCCTCTGTGCCTGACGGCGCAGACACGGCGGCTGGAGCCGCTGACCCAAGAGGACGGACTGCGCAACCCGTCGGTAACGAGCGTGCTGCACGACCGCCACGGGTTTGTGTTCCTCGGTACCGAGCAGGGCGTGTCGCGCTTCGACGGCACCAATATTCTCAACATCGATTTCCCCACAGGCGACACCCAGCGCAACATGGCCGTAAACACGATGGCCGAACAGGACGGCGAGACGCTGCTAGTGGGCAACAAGGCCGGCCTGTGGCGGCTCGACAGGCGGCAGCTCTCCCTGCAGCGCATCCACCGGGAAACCGTCGACGTGGAAGTGTGCGACATGGCGCGCACGGCTGACGGCACCCTGTTCATCGGCACGGCGAAGGGGTTGTTCAGGATGGCCGGCGGACGCATCGGAGCCGTAAACATCTTTGCGCGCCGGCCTACGGCCAACCACGCCGTACGCAAAGTGGCGCTCGGCCAGGGGCTGCTCTGCCTTCTGGCCGGCAACATGCTGGCCACGGCTCCGGCCGGGCATCCCGAAAGGGCCTCCTTCCACCCGCTCCCCGCTACGCTTTCGCACCCGCATCTCACCTCCCTGGCCTGCATCGGCGGACGGGTTTACTTGGGGACGCGCGAACGGGGCATCCTTACTTTCGATCCCAAGACACACCGTTTTGCCCCATTTGCCGACAACATCCGCAACGTGTCGGCCCTTTCGGCCGACGGCCACGGGCATCTGCTGGTGGCCACTGCGTTCGACGGCTGCATGGAGATAGACACCGGCAGCCGTAAGGTGACGCGCCGTTACACCAGCCTGTCCACGCCCTCGACCGGCGAGGTGACACGCACACGCTTCGACAACGCCGTGCTGTTCTGCCGCGACGGCAACGGCAACGACTGGATAGGATACAAGTTCTTCGGCGCCGACTATAGCGTGCTGAACCGCGGTGTCTTCCGCACGTTTGGCGTGCCGGGCGTGTTCCAAAGCGGCGACCATGCCGTGCGCAGTTTCCTGCTCGACGGCAACCGCACGCTGCTCGGCACCCGCAACGGCCTGTTTGTCGTCGACAGCAGGCGCCGTGCCGTGCGGCACACAGACCGCAACGCCTTGGGAGCCGGCATCGTGTCGTGCATACGCAAGGTGGGCAGCTGCTACTGGGTGGGCACCATCGGGGGCGGACTGCACTGCCTCGACACTACCTCGCTAGCACCTGTGCCGTCGGCCCGGCTCAGTCCCTTTGCCAAAGCCAACATCTACGACATGACGGACGACGGCCACGGGGGACTGTGGGTCTGCTCGTCGGCAGGCCTGGGCCACTACGATGCAGCCAAGGGTGCCCTGCAGCTCTACACCACCCGCAACTCGCAATTGCCCGACAACGAGGTGTTCTGCATGGGACTGGCCCGCGACGGCCGCGGATGGGTGTCGACGGCCGGCGGACAGTGCATGTGGAATCCCGACCAACGCATGGTGACCACGGCCGGCATGATGCCGCAGGTGGTAAGGCTGGGACTGCTGCGCAGTGTCAGGCGGCTGGACGACGGGCGCTTGCTTTTCATTCCGCAAAACGGACATCCGGCCATCTTCAGCCCCAGCAGCAACCGGCTCGAAACACTGGCCCTGGAGGCTTTGGGGCACGGCAACACGTTCATCGACATTCAGCCGTTCGGCAACAGGCAGTACGTCGTCACTTGCTCCGACGCCGTCTACATGGTCGGCAAAGGCGGACAGATGCGGCGCTTCGGACACATCGACGGCCTGGACAACTCGCAGTTCCAGTCGCATGCCACATGGATCGACTACAGGTCGGGCACCTATTGGGCGGCCACCAACGGCGGACTGGTCTTCGCCAAGCTGAGCGACATCGGCAAGACCCGGTTCCGGCACATCCCCGTCTGCCTGTCGGAAATACAGACCGACCACTGGTTCACGCCCCAAGAGGTGAGCAGCGCGACACTCGACAACCTGCTCACGCTGAGCCGCCACAACAGCGAGTTCACAGCCCGCTTCACGCCGCTGGCCTTCGGAAACACGCGCGACCTGGCGTTCCGCTACCGTCTGGAAGGGCACGACGAGCAATGGCACCTGGCCGACCGCTCGCGCACCATAGCCTATCACGGCCTGTGGCCGGGACGCTACACGCTCCGCATCGAAGCGGTGGGTGTGCCCGAGCTTTACGGATGCCTGACGGTCGACGTGCCCATGACCACCGATGCCATCCTCCTCCTTCTTATATTGGCGCTGCTCGGAGCCCTTGCGGCCCACGTGTTATGGTGCCGCCACTACCGCAAACCTTACCTTTGGAAACGCCTCGCACCGCAACCCGAGAAGTACCGGAAGAGCCGTCTCGACGAGAAGGAAGGCCGGAAACTGCAGCAGTCGTTGCTGCAACACATGGAAAAGGAACGTCCTTACCTCAACCCCGACCTGCAAATGGCCGACCTGGCCAATGCGCTCGGATGCTCCACGCACACGCTCTCGCAACTCTTCTCGCTGCAGCTCCACCGCAATTACTACGATTTCATAGCCGAATACCGCATCAAGGCTTTCAAGAACCTGGCCCAACAGCCGGCCAACCGCAACCTGACCATCACCGCACTTGCCGAGCAGTGTGGCTTCAAAAGCCGCAATCCCTTTCTCGTGGCCTTCAAAAAGTTTACCGGAATGACACCCAAAGACTACATGAAAAGCATCGGCAAATAACGCCGTTTGCACTTTCCGACGGGAAAGTGCAAACGGTTTCACAACGCAACCCGTTGTCTTTCAACCCGTTTTAAGACAAGTGCATCATCTGGGCGGGACAGACACCAGCGGGACGGAAAACACTTGCAGTAAACCGTTTTGTTCGTTACCTTTGCAACGTAAACCATTCCTTAAACCCGCCCTAATGCCTACCCGCTCCGCACTACACAACGACATCATCGGCCATTTCTACGAGAATCGGCGCGCCATGCTTCTGGCCCTCTTCCGAAAAGCCAACATCCCTGAGGAGGACGGAAAGGATCTCGTGCAGGATGTGTTTGTCAAACTGACAACCATCGATGTCATTCTTCCCGAACGTCTCACGGCTCTTGCCGTTACCATAGCCTGCCGGATGCGCACCGATTGGCTGCGTCACCACGCCTATTGCAGCCGCATGGAAAAGCAATGGCGTCCCCGGTTCGTTACCGAACCATGCGAACTAGAATGCCGCCAACTGTTGCAGGCTGAGCGGAAAGTGGTCAACCGCATGTCGGAAGGCGACGCATGGGTCTACCGTCTGAGCCGCTTCGAAGACAAGTCGCCAAGCGAGATAACCGGCATCACGTCCTACTCGCTGCGCGCCGTCGAGGGAAGGCTCTACCGAACACGAAAGATGGTACGCCAATCACTTAGGGCAGCCGGGTTCTGAACGTTCGCCCGGCTCACCGGTTGGCCAAAGTTTAATCACCGATTGACCAAAGTTCAAGGGCCGATTGACCTAAGTTTAACCGGTAGTTGACCAACGTTCAACCGGCGATTGACCAAAGCCCAAGGGCTGATTGACCTAAGTTCAACCGGCGGTTGACCAACGTTCAGGACTGAAGAGAATACACACTTATATAAAAAAGACCATTCATGACACTGCGTCCCGTCGGCTTTACTGCCACGCCGCGACAACAACCGGCTTAAAGAACCTCCGAAACGGAAACGCCACAGCCCACCGCCGGGCAGAAAGAAAGGCATCGTCGGGCAGAAAGAACATCCTTTGCGGACAGAATAAACATCCTTTTCGGACCTAAAGAAAAACATCATTGGACTGAAAGGAAAACCTTTTCGGACACAGAGAAAAACCTTATAGAACATGAGAAAAGTCTACTTAATCCTTGCCGCCCTGCTCCTCACGATAGGAGCAACGGCACAAAGTTACAACAAGAACCGCGGATTCGTGCATCCCGGAGGTCTGCACACGCAGGAGGATTTCGACCGCATCAAGCGCCTTCTCGACAAAGGCGACGCCACCATCACTGCCGCAGTCAACGTGCTGACCAGTGCCGCCTATGCCCAGTCGACCGCCGAGACCTATCCCGTGCAGACCATTGTGCGCGGCGGCGGGTCGGGCGAGAACTACATCAACGCGGCGCGGGGAGCCACGATAGCTTACCAAAATG
The DNA here is from genome assembly GCA_963656755.1 of bacterium. Taxonomy (GTDB): domain Bacteria; phylum Bacteroidota; class Bacteroidia; order Bacteroidales; family Bacteroidaceae; genus Prevotella. The sequence goes on along the minus strand of CAVKJH010000060.1, from coordinate 61,202 downwards.
CGCTCGTCTGGAAAATAACGGGCAACACCGCCAACGCCGCCCATGCCGTCAATGTGCTCATGCGGTGGGCCAACACCACCAAAGCCATCGGCGGAGACTCCAACTATGCGCTGGCCGCCGGCCTCTACGGCTACCAGTTTGCGCAGGCCGCCGAACTGCTGCGCGACTACGAGGGCTGGCCAGCCGCACAGTTCGAGACGTTCCGCCAATGGATGCTGCGGGTGTGGTACCCGTCGGCCATCGGCTTCCTCCGCGCCCGCAACGGCACTTGGGAGAACTCGAGCAAGTGGTGGCAGGCCCCCGGCCACTACTGGAGCAACTGGGGATTGTGCAACGCCCTCTGCGTGATGTCGATCGGCGTGCTGTGCGACGACGTGTTCATCTACAACCAAGGCCTCAGCTACATGAAGTACGACCAGGTGGGTTCTTTCGTCAATCCCCGCACGGCCGACCCCATCCTGAACGACGGCCTGACCGAGTTCATGGGCAACCTGGTGGTAACCGTGAGCGACACGCCCGCCGGCCTGAAGGCTTCGTCGTACGGAACAATCGGGCAGATGCAGGAGAGCGGCCGCGACATCGGGCACGCCACGATGGCCCTCGGACTGGCTGTCGACATCGCCCACATGGCCTGGAATCAAGGCGACGACCTCTTCTCGTACATGGACAACCGTCTGGCCGCCGGCGTGGAGTACGTCGCCGCGCAGACGCAAAGTGTCGAAGGGCTGCCCTGGACCAACTACAAGTACGGCACCAACGGCCTTTACTACACCGACAGCCGCGTGTGGACGCAGACATCCCCGGCCCTCGGCAACCAGATACGCCCCTACTGGGGTACGGTGATCGGCCATTACTGCGGCGTGCTCGGCAAAAGTATGCCCTACTCGGAGATGGCCTATGCCGACATGACCAAGGACGGCCCCGACGGCGGCGGACAAGGCTCGACCAGCGGCGGCTACGACCATCTGGGCTACTCCGTGCTGATGAACTACCGCGACCACACGGCCACGGCCGAGGAAATACCCACGCTTCTTGCCCCGAAAATGGTGGTGGGCGGCGACACCGTGAACCATAACGAGCTGGGAGGACTGACCAACACGTTCAAGACCGACAACAACACGGGCGTGGCCAAAGGAACCGTCGTCAGGCTGTTGCCGCAGCTTCGCGACAGCAGCGAGGACACCGGGCAGTGGCAATGGAACACGGGCGAGACCACGCGCGACATCACCATCACCGCCGACGAGAGCCATGTGTACCGCGTGACCTATACCAACCGTCACGGCGTGAAGAGCCACCTCTGTTTCTCCATTGCCGTACAGGGCGACTGCGAGGCATCGCCCGTCACGGCATCGGTGACTTACGGCGGTGTGACCACCACCGAACCGGTCACCGTTTTCTACGACGAGGCCGTAACGTTGAGTGCTTCGGCCACAGGCGGTTACGGCACATTCGAATGGAGCACAGGTGCCGCGGGCAGCACCGCCACGGCGAAGAACATCCGTTCGGACAGTGCGTTTGTGGTGGCATTCAAGAACCAGGGCGGTGCCGTTTCGTACGACACGGTCTTCGTCCGCGTGAAATATTTCCGGCCGCAGATGTCGGTCAACGGCGAGGTCAAGGCCGACACCGTGCAGTATGTGTGCCAACCGGGCGACCGGGTGTCGTTCGCTCCCTATGTGCCCAGCACGTTCCGGGACATCACTTTCCGGTGGAGCAGCGGTTCGGAGGAGCGCAGCGTGACCTACGACGACCTCCGCACGACGGTTGTCGACACGCTTGTCTACACCATCCGCGGCACGAGCGACACCGTGTACTATGCCGCCTACGTCAGCGACAGCCTCGACTGCGCCGTCCCCGACGGCTATTACCTCATCCGCGACCGGTTCCACGACACCTACCTCACCAACAACACCATCGAGGGAACAGCGTTTGCCTACGCCACGTTCACACCGAAGAAGGAGGGCGACGCCCTGCATGCGCAGGCATGGAAGATAACCAACGAGAACCCCGAAGGCCCCTGCTACGACCTGCTGAACCTGGCCGACCAGCGCTACCTGGCGCTCACCATGCGCATGACAGCCAGCACGAAGGCACCCTACTGCTTCCGCAAGGCCACCGGCACCGACTGGTATCACATACACAACAAGCGTCCGTGCTACTTCACCATCGACGCGAACGGCGAGGTGGATCATGCCACCCACCTCTCGCCCACCAATTTTCCCGTCGAGCTGATACCCTACAACGTGCCCGAAGGCATACGCCAGGCGAACAGCGACCGGCCGGCCGACGGCAAACGCTACAACATCGCCGGACAGCGCGTGGACACCAACTACAAGGGGCTCATTATCCGTAACGGCAAGAAATACATAAACTTATAAGCCATGAAACACCGCTTACTGCTTTTCCTTTTCACACAACTGTTCGCCGCGGCGCTATCTGCCGGCACGCTGACCACCTACCGCGCACCGGCCGGTGCGCCGCTGAGCGTCGACTATACCGTGCGCGTGCGCACGGCCGGCGGCGACTGGCAACCCGTCGACGTGTACTCCTGGAACGTGGACCGCACCGACAACGGGCGCCACCACGTGGAGAAAACATCGGTGGCCTACTTCGACTTTTCGGGCCGCGTCGACGTGGAGGTCACCTGGAACAAAGGCACGGTGCAGACCGCCCGCGTGCGCCCCCTGTCGAAGAACATAACCGCAGCCGCGGAGGGCAACACCGTCAGCTTCGGCATAGACCGTCCGCTCGACCTCTCGGTAGAGGTCAACGGCGACACGTACCACAACCTGCAGCTCTTTGCCAACGCCCCCGCCCCCGTGTGCGCCAATGCCCGCCAGGTGGCCAAGGCCTACGGCGTGGACCGCAAGAACGTGCTGTACTACGGCCCCGGCTACTACGACCTCGGCAACGATTCCATCCGCGTGGGCAGCGGACAGGTGCTCTATGTGGCAGGCGGCGCCTACATCAAGGGCTTCGTCTCGGTGTGGCAGGCCACGGGCGCCAAGGTTGTGGGCCACGGCATGGTGAACCCTGAGCGCCGCCAGGAAGGCGTGATGGTAAGGTACTCGCGCGACGTGGCCGTGGACGGCATTGTCACGACGCAGATACCCGTGGGCGGAAGCGAGCGCGTCAGCGTGAGCAACGCCAAGGTCATCAGCTGGTACAGCTGGGGCGACGGCATGAATGTCTTTGCCAGCAACGACGTGAGCTACAACCACGTGTTCTGCCGCACCAGCGACGACTGCTCCACCATCTACTGCACACGCAAGGGCTACCGGGGCGGCTGCCGCAACATCAGCGTGAAGGATGCCGTGTACTGGGCCGACGTGGCCCACCCCATCATGATCGGCCTGCACGGCGACACCGCCCGCCACGAGGTCATCGAGCAGGTGACCTACGAGGACATAGACATCCTGCAGCAACGCGAGATGCAGGTGGACTACCAGGGCTGCATAGCCATCAACGACGGCGACAACAACGTGGTGCGCAACATGACATTCCGCAACATCCGCATCGAAGACATCGACGAAGGCATGCTCTTCAACTTCCGCGTGTGCTACAACCGCAAGTACTGCCTCGCCCCGGGCGGCGGCATACACGACATACGGCTCGAGGACATCAGCTACAACGGCACCCGCGCCAACCTGTCGCTCATGACCGGCTACGGTGCCGGGCGCGGCATCAGCGGCATACACTTCAAGAACCTGCGCATCAACGGCCGGCACATCCACGACAAGATGCCGGGCAAGCCCGGCTGGTACAAGACCGCCGACTTTGCCCGCATCTTCGTAGGCGAGCATGTGGAGGACGTGACCTTCGAATAAACCGCGCACGACGGCCGTACCGACGGCCGCACGAAAAGGCTAAGGGCCATCTCCCGTCGCACCATGACGGGGGATGGCCCTTAGCCTTTCGTGTATTGCCGCAACGGGTTATTTCACCACAAACTTGCGGCCGCCGCAGATGTAGATGCCCGGCTGTGTAGGCCGGTCCACGCGCACGCCCTGCAGCGTGTAGACAGCGCGGTCGGCCTGTGCGGCCTGTGCCGTCGGCGCGATGCCGTCGGTTGCGGTCTGCTCCTCGTAGAGACAGGGCAGGATGTTGCCCGACTGCTTGTCGGTGCCATAGTTGCCGAACGACGAGTACTGGCTGCTGTACATGATGACGTTGCCCGAGTCGGCCGCCTTGATGGTATAGGTGCCGTCGGCTTTGGCCGTCACCACCCACACGTCGGCATCGGCAACCGATGTGGTCGGCGTGAACGATGTGTACGTACCGCTCTGGTAATAGTACTGGCCTTTGCTGTCCTTCAGGTAGAAGCCGCCGTCGGCTTCCTCAAGGGTATAGGCATCGGCGTCGGATGCGAGCGTGACCTTGCCGTCCACGTCCATCACGCCGTCGGTGTAGAGATAGCCGTAGTTCTTGCTGGTTGTAAGCGTCAACGGCCTGGCCGCACGGAGCGAGCCTGAGGCGTCGGCCACGAGGAGGTAGCGCCGGCCGGCCGTGGGCAGGGTCTGCTGCAGCTTGACGAAGACAAAGCTCCGCTCCACATCCGTCGTGTCGTCGGGGTTGACGGGCGACGGCGCGAAAGAGCCGTAGCGGCTGTCGTCGGATGCCGTCGTGACGGCGTTGGCCGGGTCGAAAGCCACGTCGACGCTGTCGCCCCACACATATTCGCACAGGAAGGGATAGTCGATGAAGAGGTTGCGGTTGTGCTGTATGCCGGCCACGGCATTGTTGCGTGCGGCCTCGGTGCTGTCCACCTTGTCGAGCTTGCTCCAGGCTCGGTAGAGGTCGGTGGCCCACTGCAGCATGCCGGGATAGCCCGTGGCGTCGGCCTGCATGGTCTTCAGTCCGTCGCCCTGGAACGTGAGGTTGGAGTAGGTCACGGCCATATACATGTATCCGCGTGCAAACTCGCCCTTGAAGCCGTCGCCCGGCTCCCAGGCATTGCCGCTGACATGGGTGGCGGTGCCCACCTTGTCGTATCCCTCCTCCTCGGTCTTGGCCTTGGCCACCACGTCCATGGGATAGTTGCTCTTGGCACTGTTGCCGTCGGCGGGCGACGGATAGAGGTGGTACAGGTCGCGGTAGGCATCGTTCTTGGTGCCGCCCCACCAGCTCCTGGGGAACGAGTGCTCGATGTTCATGCCCGAAACCGCGCTGCCCCGGTCGCCGAAATAGAAATTCTTGCTGCTATAGCGGTTGATAACCTGGTTGGTCTCGGCATTGCGGTCGGTAACGTAGAAGCCCCACCACGTGGCTCCCTCGCCCTTTCCGTACTCGAGGGTGGTCTTGCCGTTGTTCATGAGTTGGTAGAGGGCGGTCTTGAGTTCGGCCTTTTTCTTGCCCTTCAGCGACGCGGCGTAGGTGGCCAGTTGCTGGCGCGTGATGGCGCGGGCCGTGCCTGCCGTGAGCGCAAGGAAGGCAACGAGTAACAATGTGTAATGTCGTTTCATATCTATAATAATGCTTTGTTTTCGGTTGTTGCCGCACCGGGCGCCTGCCCGGTGCAGTCCGGCTACTGCCGGCCGGCTATCCACCCTTCTTCCACGAAAAGCTCGTAGAGGGGTTGGGCCAGGGCCTTGGCATCGGGATGGGGCGCGCCCGTGGTGCCCAGCGCACGCAGGTCGAAGAAATGCTGCCAGTCGGTCACGAAGGCGGTGTGCACCAGCTCGGTGTTGGTATCGAGCGGCAGCACGGCGCGTGCCTCCTGCGGCTTGCGCCCGGCGGCCACGAGGTTCATGTAGGCCTTCTCGGCAGCCATGTTGGCAAAGAGCCAGTTGTCCATGTCGGTAGCCTCGCCGGCGGCCACCTTGCGTGCCAGTTCCACGAGGCCGGTAGCCTCGCCGTCGGGCTGGGGCAGCCCGTCGTGGGGCAGCGAAGCCACAAAACTGGGCAGGTTGACGGCAATCTCGCGGTCGAACTTGTCCTTCGAGTAGTTGCAGTAGCGGGTGGACTGCTCGGCCATCGAGTCGGCGCGGTGGCGGTTGAACTCGCGCGTGATGGCAATCTGGGTGGTGAAATGCACGGTGACGCGGCGCTCGTGGCGGGCGGTGGGCTCCGAGAGCAGCTGCAGGTCGTCCATCCATCCGTTCTCGGCCAGCACCCTCAGATTGGTGGTGATGTAGGCCGTGCCGTCGGCGGTGCTGACCTTCGAGAACTTGTTGGCGGCATAGCGTGCGCAGCAGCTGTGCCGGGCGTCGGCCTGCAGATAAGCCGTGCCGTGCTCGAGCATGGCCAGATGGCGGTTTTTCAGCATGCGCTCCACGAAGGGGCGCGCAGAGGTGGGCGTGCAGTGGTCCTCGCTCTTGTAGCACACGCGGCCCACACGCTCTATCTGCCGGTACAGGCCGTCGAGGCCGGGCCCTTGCGGCCATATTTCGAATTGGGGTTGGATGATTTTCATTGCCTATTGAATTGAGTGGTGCAAAGGTAGTCGAAACGGGCGGAACGGCAAAGGAAAACGGGTGGTTTTCCGTGTTTTGTCGCCAAAATGTATCAGGCGGAAAGGCGTGCGGACTGCCCTCGGCCACACCCGATTGTAAAGGATATTCTGAAAAACAGACCCCTCGCGCACCGGCCTTCCAGGGCCGCAGACCTGCAGTTTGGGCGGTTTGGCGCAGGGGAAAATGCGCCGCAACACCGCCCCGCACCCCATTTCTGACGGCCAAAGACCCTGTTCGGGGCTGCGGAAGAGGGCCTTTGGCATCAGCGAAGACGGCCTTTGGCGGTGGTAAAGCTACCGAACGCTGGGAGCGTTGGGCACCTTTGGCAAAACCCGTGAGCGGAAACTCGGCCACAAACTGGGACAGAACCGCGCAAAGAGCTATGCATCAACCACTTGCGCCGACGGCCGGAAAACAGCCCGTTTTTCGCGCAGAAGGTCACGAAGCGAGCGACGCTGCGCTCTGGAGCAACATTTTGTCATGATTATTTTTATGTTTTCGGCAAGGCTTTTTCTTGCCCATCCCGATAGTTATGCTTAACTTTGTGCCACGACACAACGCCTGACGGCTACCGACGGCACGCCCCGCCGCCCGGCAACAACCAAACCCAGCAACGATATGGACGAAACAACCTGTGTAAAACTGCTCGAGCGCCACGGCATCAAACCCACGGCCAACCGCATCGTGGTGACAAAGGCACTGGCGGCCAACGAGCATCCCGCCTCGCTGACCGAACTGGAGGAGCGCATCCTCACCATCGACAAAAGCGGCATATTCAGAGCCTTGGCCATCTTCCGCGAACACCACCTCGTGCACCAGCTCGAGGACGGCGACGGCGGGGTGAAATACGAACTGTGCCACAGCCACGGCGACAACGACGAGGACGACGACATGCACGTGCACTTCTACTGCGAGCGCTGTCACCGCATATTCTGTTTCCACGACACGCCGATACCCGCAGTGCCTCTGCCCGGGGGCTACCAGCCGCACACGGTGAACTACATGATAAAGGGCGTGTGCCCCGCCTGCGCCCGAAGCCTATGACAGACGCTGCGGCCTTCCTGTCGCTGCTGGCCGGCTGGTACCGGCAACACGGGCGCGACCTGCCCTGGCGACACACGCACGACCCCTACGCCGTGTGGCTCAGCGAGATTATCCTGCAGCAGACACGCGTGGCCCAGGGGCAAGCCTACTGGGAACGGTTCATGCACCGCTTTCCCGACGTGGGCAGCCTGGCGGCGGCTTCCGAAGACGAGGTGCTGAAGCTGTGGCAAGGGCTGGGCTACTACTCGCGGGCACGCAACCTGCATGCCGCCGCCCGGCAGATTGTGGCGCTGGGCCGTTTCCCCGACACCCCCGACGGCATACGCCAGCTGAAAGGCGTGGGCGACTACACGGCTGCGGCCATTGCCGCCTTTGCCTTCAACCGGCCGGCCGTGGCCATCGACGGCAACGCCTACCGCGTGTTTGCACGGCTGCTGGGCATAGCCACACCCATAGACAGTACCGAGGGCAAGCGCGAGTTCAGACTGGCCGGCGAACGGCTCTTCGGCCTGTCCGCAGACGCCGGTGGCGGCACGGATAGCCCCGCACCCGGCAACGCGCCGTGGCGCGAGGCCAACTCGGCGCTCATGGACCTCGGCGCCACGGTGTGCACCCCGCAGTCGCCCGACTGCAACGCCTGTCCGCTGGCCGGCCACTGCGTGGCACGGCAGGAAGGCACGGCCCACCTGCTGCCCGTGAAACGCAAAGCCGCAAAAACGCAGACACGCCGGCTGGCTTACGTTTGGATGCGCCACCGCGGCAAGGTGGCTCTGCACCGGCGCGGCGCCGGCGACATCTGGCAGGGCCTGTGGGAGCCACCCGTCTACGAAGACTGCCCGCTGCCGTGCTTCGACGGACAGCTGACCCTCGTGCAGCAGGGGGTGCGGCACGTGCTGACCCACCGCATCATCGTGGCCGACTTCTATGTGCTCGAAGCCGGCCGGCGGCCCGGTCTGCCCGACGGCTATGTGTGGGTGGACGAGGAGGAGGCGGAACGCTACGCCGTGCCGCGACTGATGGAGAAACTGCTGGCCCGGCTGCGCAAGACCGCACACAAGGATGTGGCTAACCGCCAATAGGACATTTTACCTGCACGCATGCCCCGTTAAGTGAATAAAAATTAGTAAATTTGCACTATATTTATAATAAAGGACAAAAACAGATGCAAGAAAAGAAATTCAAGCGTACCACTGTCACCGCCGCCCTGCCTTACGCCAACGGCGGTGTGCACATCGGTCACCTGGCCGGTGTATATGTGCCGTCGGACATCTATGTGCGTTATCTCCGCCTGAAGAAGGAGGACGTGATATTCATCGGAGGCTCCGACGAACACGGTGTGCCTATTACCATCAGGGCCAAGAAAGAGGGCATCACGCCTCAGGACGTGTGCGACCGTTACCACGCGGTCATCAAGGACTCGTTCAAAGAGTTCGGCATCTCGTTCGACATCTACAGCCGCACCACATCGAAGATACACCACCAGTTTGCCTCCGACTTCTTCAGCAAGCTCTACAAGGACGGAAAGCTCGTGGAAAAGGAGAGCGAACAGTACTACGACCCCGAGGCACACCAGTTTCTGGCCGACCGCTACATCATGGGCACCTGCCCCCACTGCGGCAACCCCAACGCCTACGGCGACCAGTGCGAGAAGTGCGGCAGCGACCTGTCGCCTATGGAGCTGGTCAACCCCCACTCCACCATCAGCGGCGCCAAGCCCGAGGTGCGCAAGACCAAGAACTGGTACCTGCCGCTCAACGACTACCAAAGCTGGCTGAAAGACTGGATACTCGGCAACCATAAGGAGTGGCGGCCCAACGTGTACGGACAGTGCAAGTCGTGGCTCGACATGGACCTGCAGCCGCGCGCCATGACGCGCGATCTCGACTGGGGCATACCCGTGCCCGTGGAGGGGGCCGAGGGCAAAGTGCTCTATGTGTGGTTCGACGCTCCCATCGGATACGTCAGCAACACCAAGGAGCTGTGCGACGCACAGCCCGAGCAGTGGGGCTCGTGGGAGAAATGGTGGAAAGACCCCGACACGCGCCTCGTGCACTTCATCGGTAAGGACAACATCGTGTTCCACTGCCTGATCTTCCCCACCATGCTCAAGGCGCACGGCGACTACATCCTGCCCGACAACGTGCCGGCCAACGAGTTCCTGAACCTCGAGAACGACAAGATCTCGACCTCGCGCAACTGGGCCGTGTGGCTCGACGAATACCTCAAGGACTTCCCCGGCAAGCAGGACGTGCTGCGCTATGTGCTCACGGCCAACGCACCCGAAACCAAGGACAACAACTTCACCTGGCGCGACTTCCAGGAGCGCAACAACTCGGAGCTGGTGGCCATCTACGGCAACTTCGTGAACCGCGCGCTGCAGCTCACCAAGAAATACTGGAACGGCGTGGTGCCCGAATGCGGCGAACTGCTGGATGTCGACGCTCACGCCATCAACGAGTTCAAGGACGTGAAGGAGAAGGTGGAGCAGTTCCTCGACAACTTCAAGTTCCGTGAGGCACAGAAAGAGGCCATGAACCTGGCACGCATCGGCAACAAGTACATCACCGAGTGCGAGCCGTGGAAAGTGTGGAAAACCGACCCCAAGCGCGTGGAAACCATCCTCTACATATCGCTGCAGCTGGTGGCCAACCTCGCCATCGCCTTCGAGCCGTTCCTGCCGTTCTCGAGCAAGCGGCTCCGCGGAATGATCGGGATGGACGAGTTCGACTGGGCTCAGCTGGGCCGCACCGACCTGCTGAAACCGGGCAGCCAGCTCAACGAACCGCAACTGCTGTTCCAGAAAATAGAAGACGAGGAGATACAGAAGCAGCTCGACAAACTGGCCGCCACCAAGGAGGCCAACGAGAAGGCACAGGCCGCCAAGGACTACAAGGCTCAGCCGGTGAAAGCAGACGTGCCCTTCGACGAGTGGGAAAAGTTCGACATACGCGTCGGACACATCAAGGACTGCCAGAAGGTGAAGAAGTCGAACAAGCTGCTGCAGTTCACCATCGACGACGGCAGCGGCAAAGACCGCACCATCCTCTCGGGCATAGCCAAATACTACGAGCCGGCCGACCTCATCGGCAAGGACGTGCTGTTCGTGGCCAACTTCGCCCCACGCAAGATGATGGGCATCGAAAGTCAGGGCATGATTCTCTCGGCCGTCGACTACGACGGTTCGCTCAACGTAACCACCACGCTCGCACCGGTGAAACCGGGCAGCCAAGTGGGATAAACCCTCCTCGGCGGCCGCACCCGGCGGCCACCAATGCAGAAAGCCCCGCCGGCAGGAACAGGTCCTGCCGGCGGGGCTTTCTGCTTACACTACAAGGCGAAACGGCCGAAGGGCGTCAGCCCTGCCTTTCGACCAGACAAACGGCATAGGCCGATATGCCTTCCTCGCGGCCCGTGAAACCGAGCTTCTCGGTAGTGGTGGCCTTGATGCTCACCTGGTCTTCGTCGCACCCCAGTACACCGGCCAGACATGCCCTCATGGCCGGTATGTGCGGGTTGAGCTTGGGACGCTCGGCACATACGGTGGCATCGATGTTGACCAGCCGGTAGCCCTTGGCGGCTATCAGCGCAAGCACCTGCCGGAGGATGACCTTGCTGTCCATGTTGAGCGTATCGGCCGACGTGTCGGGAAAATGGTAACCGATGTCGCGAAGGTTGGCTGCGCCAAGCAGTGCGTCGCATATCGCGTGGATCAGCACATCGGCATCGCTGTGGCCCAACAGGCCCAGGGTGTGGTCAATCTGTATTCCTCCCAAGAAGAGGGCGCGCCCCTCCACCAGGCGGTGAACGTCGTAGCCCATTCCGATTCTGATGTTTGTCATCTTATCTGCGTTTGAACAAGTCCTTGATTCCGTCCATATCGAAGCTCAGCGTGAAGCGCAGCGTCTGGTCGAGCGGATTGCTCTTGGCCGTGGCTATGACATAGCCGGCATCGAGCGAGAACACGCTCATGCGGAAACCGCCGCCCACCGTGAAATACTTGCGGTTGCCCTTGTTCTGGCTCTCGTGGTGATAGCCGGCACGCAGGGTGAACTGGTCGTGGTAGGTATACTCGGCACCGACACTCCACTGTATCTCCTGCAGCTCCTCCTTGAAGCCGCCGGGCGCGTCGCCGAAGCTCTTGAAGATGCCGCTGATGCTCGACACGTCGTAATAGTCTTTCTGCACACGCTGCTGGTAATCCTCGGTAGTCTCGCCTTCGTTCTGCTTCGGGTAGGTGGGCACGAGCAGCTTGTTGGCATCGGCCGCTATGGTGAAGCGGTTGTATTCGTCGAGCGGGATCATCAGCGCGGCACCAAGACGCAGGTTGGTGGGGATGAACTCGCTGTTGTCGTAGCCGCCGAACTTGATCTTGCTGCCGATGTTCGAAATGTTGAGACCCAAGCCCAGCTGGCACTCGCGCGAACCGATGTTGACATAGTTCTGGTAGTAGGCCGAGAGGTCGGCGGCGAAAGCCGACCCGGGAGAGGTGTCCTGCGTGTAGTCGTAGGTAAGGTCGGAGTAGATCCAACGCACGGCGGCCGCGATGGAGAACTTCTCGCTGAGCATGAGCGAATAGGCCACATCGAACGACATTTCATACGGATTGATGGTGTTGCCGGCATTGGCCGAGTTGCTGCCGCTGCCCGACGAGTAGTCGCCCATCATCACCTCGCCAAGCGAGAAATAGCGGAACGAACCCGAAACGGCACTGTAGTCGCCTATGCGGTAATAGCCGGCCAGATAGGCCAAGTCCATATCGTTGACCAGCTGGCGCAGCCACGGGGTATAGTTCACTGCCACGCCGGCGCGGCTGATGGTAAACGGGTACTTGGCGGGGTTCCAGTATTGCGAAACCACATCGGGGTCGGTGGCGGCGCCGATGTCGCCCATACCGCCGGCGCGGGCATCGGGCGCGATGGTCTGCGAGGTTACCGACGTGTTGACCGGGTTAAACATGTCTTTCTTGTCTTGCGCGCGGGTCTGCAAGGCTATCATGGCTAAAAGGCATGCCGCGGTTATTCTCAGGGTCTTATTCATGCTTTGTTGTTTTGGTATAGGGTTGCCGGCCGCACCGGACGGAACCGTAAGGCCTGGACTAATTCTGTGACTTTAATTAAAACGCCGGCAGGGGCTTATTTATTGTTGATGACAATGAGTTTATTGGCTTTTGACACTTCGGAACTGCCGTCGCTCGACACGGTGGCGCGGTAGAGATAGATACCGGTCTGCAGCCGCCATCCGTTGTCCTGGCACAAGTCCCAGTCCACGGTGTAGGCGCCACTGGTAGTCACTCCGCTCTCGGAGTGGCTCCACAGCAGCCGACCGCTCGTGTCGAACACCTCGATACGCACATCCGTCGTCGAACCGCTGAAATCGTGGCTGATGATGAACGTGGTGGAGGTCGATGCCGGGTTCTGCGACACGGACACGCTGTAAAGGGTGGGACGCAGTCCCTTCACCACGTTGAAGTCGAGCGTGGCGGTAGACGAGTTGTTGAGCACGTCCCAAGCACGGAAAAGCAGCGTGTGGCGGCCGGGCTCCAGCGCGGGAAGACTGTAGCTTACCGACCCGCTCTGGTAGGTACCGAAGTCGTAGGCAAAATAATCGTTGAGATTGTAGGTCGTGGCGGAACTGCCGTCAACGATGAGCTGCAGGTCATGGCCGATGCCGTTGCCCGACGCATTGATGCCGTCGTCATCACTCAGCTGCGCCACAAAGTAAGGAGTGGGGTTGACATTGCCGCCGTTCTCAAACTGCGGTGTGTTGAGGTAGCAGTAGATCTTGGGGCCCAACGAGTCGAGACTGTTGTCGTCGCTGCCCCCGACCAGGAAGTTGTCCTCTGCGCCGTGGGCCTCCAGCGTATGGTCGCTGTTCACGGCATGAATGTTGATAAGCCCCCGCTCGTCCGAATAATTGATGTCTTTGGGAACGACGAACGAAAAGGCAAAGCGGCCGTTACGCACACTGTCCGACCCGTTGAAGAGAATGTTGGTGCGGTCATAATAGGTAAACGCCGTACTGGCTTCAGAACTGTTGTTCAGCCGACAGGTCACCAACTCGCGCGAGTCGCGCACCAAAGCCGTCATCACGCCGTTGAATGTCTGCGCACTCTCCACATGTCCCGCCACACGGGCCACACTGCCTGCCTTCAGCGTAACCGGCGAAGCGGACGACGGTCGGACGCCGTTTATGGAGTCGATAACTACGCTTAGCGTAGGCAAATGGAGAGAGATGGCCGGATCGCCGAGCAGCGAATACTGCAGCTTGTTGACCGTGGTGTCCTGGCGGGAGGTAATCATCAGGTTCTTGGCCAGGCGTTGGGCTTCGCCCAGAGGCATGGGCTTGCCGTCGGAAAGCGACAGCACATAGCGCAGGAAAGCCATGTTGATGGACTTGTTGTAGTTGGAGTAGACCGTGCGGGTCGTGCCGAAAAACGCCACGGCTCCTCCCTTGCTGCTGGTTACGGCAGCCTCGCCGATGGTGGAAGCCGTGCCGTCGAAAGGCAGGATGTCGCACGAAGCGGTAATCCAAAGAGGAAGGTTCGTGTTGCTGAACGACTGGAAATCGGACAAGGTCAGTACCTTCTCGTGCGAGATTTGGTCGGCGCGGCCATGCCCTCCGTAGTCCATCACGAGCGCACCGGCTTGCTGCTGCTGTTTCAGAAGGGCAGTTATCTCGGGATAAGTGTTGCCGGTCGAAGTGGTCACGCCTTGGTAAGCGTCCCACATTACCTTCTTGACCTGGTAACCGGGATAGCGTGAGGCTATGTCGTTGGCTGCGTCGTTGACATCGCGCATGTGCAGGTTGGAGTTTCCGTCGTCGCCCATGAAGACCAGCGTATTCTGCCAGGCACCAGCATTTTTGTTCTCCACATAAGCGATGGTCTTGTCCACCATGGCCTTGGCTTCTTCCTCGGTGGTGACCGGGAAGCGTCCAACCGCCACGTCGAGCTTGTCGGAATGGAGCTGGTCGACACCCTCACCGTCGTCGAGCAAGCAGAAGAAGCCGTCGTCGATGAAGCATCTTATTTCATTGAAAGAGTTCTCGCTCTCAAAGCAAAGCAGGTAATCGTCGGGGTCGAGGCCGGCACAGTCGGACGTAAGCATGCGGTTGTCCCACACACAGTCGCCGAAAAGCAGCAGGTAACGCGGCATGTCGGCCTCGGTCTCCGCCCGGTCGTAGAGCATCTTCAGATACCTGCGGTAAGCGTTGGCATCGGGCGTTCCGCTGGCGAACTCATTGAAAAGTTCGTCGGCCGGCACAATGCGCACACGGAGAGAGTCGTGCTGCTCGTGGAACGCGGCAAGCCGTTGGGCTTGCTTGAGGAGTTTCTGCGAGGTAGGGATAATGATGACCATATCGGCGGCCGCATCGGCATGATGGTCCTGATTGGTAATGCGGTACAGATACTCGGGCGTGGAATACTGGGCGGTAAGGCTGGGCACAGGTGCAGGTTGGTCCCAAGCCATCGACACATAGTCGAGGCGGATGGGGTCGCCCAGTTTGCATCTGATGCTCACGGTGTCGTTGTCGGCAAGCCCGTCGACCTGATATGTGGCCGTGGAAGAGTTGCCCTTGTCGTAGCTTCCCAGCGAAACGGTGATGTCGCCCAGTTCTTTTCCGTTGAGAGAGACCGTTGCCCGGCTGGTCGTTCCTGCCGAAATGCTTACCGACAAGCGTCCCGACACAGCGCCGGAAACATTCTTCAGTACCACGTTTTTTGTCTGTCCGGTACGGATGGGGTCTGTATCGAAGAGATTGCGCCCGCCTTGGTACCAGCTGTAACCGTCCACTTCGTAGAGCGAATGGTAGTCGTCGGCCGACGGATAGAAGGCGGAAACGAAAGCCGCAGAGTCGACGGCCAGCGGCAGGGAATCGCTTTCGGTAAGGAAATAGTAGCCGTAGTCGGAGTACGGGTTGCGTGTGCGGCGGGTGGCGCTGTTGCTCGCCCAGCTGACGGGTCCGCGTGCATGGAAGAGCCGCCGGTTGCCCACGGCATAGGTAGGCACCTCCTGCAGGTCGTCGGTTTCACGCAGTTCGTCGCCGACCAGACACTCGTTCTGCAGGTTTCCGCCGTATCCGTAGACCTTCACTTTGTTCAGATTGCTAAAGCCGGCCTTGCGGATGAAAGCGTCGGTAAGCTGGTAGACACCGGTCGACGGTATGCGGATTTTGGCCCACGTGCCAGTGGCGAGCACCGAATGTGCGGCATATCGCGCCGATGCCGCAGTGGCCCGCAAAGCCTTTCCCTTGCGTTTTGCGGTCTGTAGCGGCTTTGCGTCGATGCGGAGCATGAAGCTGACGAGTATGCGGTAGCGTCCTTCGCGGTAGACCAACGGACAGAAACTCACTTCGAGCGCGCCTTTCTTCCGGCTGACCACCAGCCGTTGTTCCACGCGCGGCAGACTGGGCAGCGAGTCGCCGGACAAGCTGTGGTAGCGCAATATGTCGTCCTGCGTCATGTCGACGAACTCGGGATAGAGTATGGAAGATGTGTAGACAGAGTCGGCGAAGTTGCCATCCAGCGGGACAGAATAGGTAAACTGCGGCAGCATGGAGTCGATGCTTACCTCATCGGACGTGAGATTGAAGAACCGCTGTGCCGAAGCCGACAAAGCCACAAGGACCGTCAGGAGTAGAACAAGTATTCGTCTGTGTTTCATGTTTTGTCTGTTGATAAAGGCATCCGCCCGGTTCGGAGGAAGCATACGCCGTTGTTGCAGCTACGCCGGCAATCACTTGCAGCTGAAGTCGAGCACCTTCCGTTCCTCGATATACCCCTCCAGGTGGTCGCCGATGTGTACGGGTCCGACGCCGGTGGGTGTTCCCGTGTAGAGGATGTCTCCCATCTTGAGCGTGTAGAACTGGCTGACGTATGCAATGATTTGGTCAACCTTATAGAACATATCGCCCGTATAGCCCTGCTGGACCTCCTGTCCGTTGATGTCGAGATGGAAGCGCAACCGCTGAATGTCGGGCAGTTTTTCCTTCGGCACCCAGTCGCCGATGCACGCCGCCCCGTCGAATCCTTTGGCGATGTCCCACGGTTTGCCCTGCGAAGCGAGCTTGCGCTGCATCTCGCGGGCGGTGAAATCGATACCGACAGTGCATGCGTCGTAGTAGCGGTGGGCAAAGCGTTCGGGTATGCTCTTGCCCAACCGGCAGATGCGCACCACCACCTCGGCCTCGTATTCGATATCGCCCATGTGGTCGGGGATGAAGAACGGCTTGTGGTCCTTGAGCAAAGCTGAGTCGGCTTTGAGGAATATGACAGGCTCCTCCGGTTTAGATAACGTACCGTGTAGCGCTTTATTGTGCTGGGCATAGTTCATGCCGATGGCGAAAATTTTCATGTACGGGGAATAAAAAGGTGATGTATGGGTTTATCTGACGGCAAACTTGCGGCCGTCGCGGATATACAGTCCCGGTGCGAGATGCGAACTGTCGGTACCGGCGCAGCGTCCGTCGAGGGTGTATATGGTGTCTGAGCTGTCAGGCGTATGTACGTTTTCGATGCTCGCCGCCTGTCTGCGCAACACCTCCTGCAGGCCGGCCGCGACATCGATTTCGCCGTATCCGTAGAGGTTATTGGGGTAAGAAAGCGAAGGGTCGTAGTGGCGGCAAGTGGCGGCGAAGATGTCGAGGCAGTCGGAAGGCGACAGCGAAGGGTCGGCCTGCAGCCACAAGGCGATGGCCCCGGCCACAACGGGCGACGACATGGAAGTGCCCCCGTTGCTGTTCCAGGCATAGGTACGGCCCCGATGCACAAAATGCCTCACGTCGGAGCGTATGTCGGACGCGTCGGGGTTTTGTTCCAGATAGAAGCTGCTGTAGGACGAAACGATGTTTTGGCCGGGTGCCATGACATCGGGCTTTGTCCGTCCGTCAAAGGTCGGCCCGATGCTTGAGAACGGCGCGCGGACGCCCCCCTGCCCGTTGTCGTACACCATTTGCTGTCCGAGATAATTGATAAACTGCGTGCGGTAGGCCGTTGCTCCGACACATATTACCGACGGAGCGCTTGCCGGCGAATTGATGCAGCGGCTGTTGTCGCCGTCGGAAAGACTGTCGTCGATGCTGCTGTGATAGAGCCATCCGGTCACCGGGTACAGTTCGGCATCGGCCTGCTGGCCCACGAGCTGCAGGGCCACGGGATAGCATTTGCTGAAGATATGCGCCAAGGTAGTGACGTTCCAGTCGCAGACCAGTTCGTCGGCATTGTAGCTGGAGGGATAGGCCGTGGCGGAGACGACATAATTGTAGGCACCCACGGTGACGGTGTCGGCAAACGTGGAGTCGGGTGCCGCCAGCACGCGGGTTACGGGAACGTCGATGGTCTGCGGTTCGTCGGCCTTGACGTAGACCGAAAGGCGCAACGAGAAATCGGCGATGTTGCCGGCCGCCTTGGTGATGAAGGCCACGTTCTGCAGGTTGCTGCCGCAGAACAGACCTGCCGACGCGCGTCCGGCGGCCTTGTGGAGATAGTTGATAGCCCGTCCGTTGTTGCCGGCCGACGAAACGATGATATGTCCGGGGCCAGTGAGCGAGTCGAGCATCTCATAATAGAGCTGGTCGTATCCCTGGAAGTCCTGCCTTGACCCCTCGCTGAAATTGATGACACAAGGCTGTCCCACGCTGTCGGCATAGTCGAAGATATACTTGAAGCCGAGGGCGTCGAGGACGAAGGTATACTTGTAATAGTCGTCGGGGTCGATGAGCGTGATGTCGTCGGACGTGGCGTTGCACACGAGGCACAGGTCGCTCTCGGGGGCAATGCCGCGGTAGGGCGAAAGCGTGTCGGCCCCTTCGGCCCCGCTGCCCGCTGCGATACCGGCGGTATGGGTGCCGTGTGTCTGTCGGTATCCGTCGCGCGGGCATCCCAGAGCCAGCAGGGTGTCGCGCCCCACATAGTCGCGCCCGGCGGGCAGCGAAGTGTTCAGCGTGTCGGTGGAAAGCTGGTCCCAGAGGGCCTTGATGCGGTAACGCGACAGGTCGGAAGAGAAGAAATTGGGGTGCGTAAGGTCGAAGCCTATGTCCTGTACGCCAATCACCACGCCCCGTCCGGTATATGCCTTGGACAGGACGGCGAGCTGCCGGTCGGTCGTGGCACCGACGATTGTGGCGGTGGTATCCATGAGCGTGGCCGCCCGTTGGCCGGCCTCGATGCGCAACACATGCCCGTCGAGCGAGAGCCGGGCCAGCGAGTGCAAGGGAATAGAGGCCGCGTAGAGCGTACCCTTGCGGTCGAGGATGCGCGCCCCGTGCACGAGGAGGGGCGAGGCATCGTCGCTGTCGAGCTTTATGAAGGCCAGTACCGACGGCACGTTCTGTTGCCGGGCGGCGGCATTGTGACTGTCACTGCACTGGAGCGCACGGCGCTGCTGGTAGAGCCACGCCTGCCTGACGAGGGGCGACATCTTGGAAAACGCAGGGCGCTGGGCCCACAGGGCCACGGGCAGCAGGGACAAAAGAAACAAGGGCAGCCATCTGCCCGGCAGCTTCAACATATATAATAAGGTGTAAAAAAGAATATGGGGAACCGCGGAAGACCGCGTCTTCCATGGTTCCCCACTGTCAAAGATATAATCTTACCGATTAGTCGGCCACGAGCGTGTAGCGCTTGTAGTCGACCACCTTCAGACCCTTGGCCTGAGCGTCGAGCCACTGAGCCACGCTCTTCTTGTCGCCCTCTTCAAACTGGAACTCCTGATCGACCAGACAGTTCTCCTTGAAGAACTTGGCCATACGGCCCTTGGCGATGTTCTGGATCATGTTCTCGTTGAGCTTGCCGGCAGCTTCGGCACCCACGGTCTTGATGATTTCGCGGGCCTTGTCGGCATCCTCCTGTGTGAGCCATCCCTTGGTTACGTTCGAAGCGATGTGGTCGTCGGAGTCGACGAGGTTGGCGTTGATGCCAGCCTTCTTCAGAGCCACGTTGACCTGGCGCTGGATCTGCTCCTCCTTGGTCTTCTCGATGGCCACCTTCAGCTCCTCGTCCTTCACGCTCTGGGGCACGCTGGCCTCGTCGAGAGCTACGGGCTTCATGGCAGCAACCTGCATGGCCACCTTGTGACCGGCATCCTCGCTGGCGTCAGAGAGCTGCACGATGGTGCAGAGCGTGTGACGGCCCATGTGGTCGTAAGTGTAGATATTGTCGCCCTCGAGCACGTTGTAGCCGTCGAGCTCCATCTTCTCGCCCACCACGCCCGAGCGGCGCGTAACGGCCTCGGCCACCTTCACGTCCTCGCCGTCGTTCTTGACGATGAGCTCGTTGACCTCTTCGAGGGTGTGAGCCTTTGCAGCGATGGCAGCGTCGAGGATATCCTGTGTGAGCTGGATGTAGTCGGCACCGTTGGCAACGAAGTCGGTTTCGCACTTCAGGCCGATCATGGCGGCGAAGCCGTCCACGTTCTTCACGAGCACACAACCGTTGGATGTGGTGCGGTCAGAACGCTTGGCAGCGATGGCCAGGCCACGCTCGCGCACGAGCTCCACAGCCTTCTTAATATCACCATCAGCCTCGGCGAGAGCCTTCTTGCAGTCTTTCATGCCTGCACCGGTCATTGTGCGAAGCTTCTTGATGTCTTCAATTGTAACAGCCATAATAATGAATATGCTTTAAAAAGTTTGTTGTTAGAACCTTGTGATTACTCGGCAGCGGGAGCGTTCTCCTCGGCAGCGGGAGCAGCCTCGGCGGCAGCAGGCTCCTCGCGGCGTGCGCGGCGGGGTGCACGGCGACGGCCCTCAGCAGCCTCTTCAGCCTGCTCGGCAGCAGCCTTCTCGTCGGCCTTCTCAGCCTTGCGCTCCTCGAGACCTTCGGCGATGGCGCCGCAGACAGCGTCGAGGATAACCTCTACAGAGTCCTTGGCATCGTCGTTGGCAGGGATCATGTAGTCGACATTGTTGGGGTCGGAGTTGGTGTCGACGATAGCGAACACGGGGATGCCGAGGCGGTTGGCCTCCTTAACGGCGATGTGCTCCTTCATGACGTCGATGACGAAGAGGGCAGACGGCAGACGGGTCAGGT
Source organism: bacterium (assembly GCA_963656755.1). Classification (GTDB taxonomy): domain Bacteria; phylum Bacteroidota; class Bacteroidia; order Bacteroidales; family Bacteroidaceae; genus Prevotella. The sequence goes on along the minus strand of CAVKJH010000060.1, from coordinate 40,679 downwards.
CGGCGATAGAGCCGAGGTTCTTCTCGAGCTTGGCGCGCTGGCGTGTGATCTGCAGCAGCTCGCGCTTCGAAAGGTTCGAGAATGTGCCGTCGGTCATGAGCTTGTCGATGTTCGTCATTTTCTTTACGGCCTTACGGATGGTGGGGAAGTTGGTGAGCATACCGCCCGGCCAACGCTCGATGACGTAAGGCATGTTGACAGAAGCAGCCTTTTCGGCTACGATGTCCTTGGCCTGTTTTTTAGTAGCGACGAACAGAATCTTCTTGCCACTCTTGGCAATGCCCTTGAGGGCCTCGGCAGCCTCGTCGATCTTGGCTACGGTCTTGTTGAGGTCGATGATATGAATACCGTTACGCTCCATGAAGATGTAGGGAGCCATAGCGGGGTTCCACTTGCGCTTCAGATGGCCGAAATGGCATCCTGCCTGAAGCAGCTGGTCGAAATTTGTTCTTGACATTTTCGTTTTTTTTGAATTGTTTACTTTCCTTTTTAATTCTTGTCGGCCGGAGCCGTTGCTCCGTGTCCGTCCGGCCTGTGGGCCGATGCTTAGAACCAGCAGACGGGTAGCCCCGCCTATGCGGCGAAGAGTCCTGCCTGTTTGGATGCTAAACGAAGCTCGGGTCTTGTTGTGAAGCTGACCTGCGGGCTATTAACGCTTACTGAACTGGAAGTGGCGGCGAGCTTTGGGCTGACCGGGCTTCTTACGCTCAACGGCACGGCTGTCGCGTGTCAGGAAGCCGTGGTCCTTGAGGTTCTTCTTGTCTTCGGCGTTGATCTTGACCAGTGCGCGTGCGATGGCGAGGCGCAGAGCCTGGCTCTGTCCGGTGAAACCGCCGCCGTCGAGGTTGGCCTTGATGTCGTACTTCTCGGCAGCCTCGAGCAGCTGCAGGGGCTGCTTCACCACGTACTGCAGGATGGCTGAGGGGAAGTATACGGTGATGTCCTTCTTATTGATTGTAATCTTACCGGTGCCCTCTGTGACATAAACACGAGCCACAGCGCTCTTGCGGCGACCGATTGCATTAATGACTTCCATCTTGAATCTTATTATTTATACTGGTTAATATCAATAGTCTTAGGCTTCTGTGCCTCCTGCTGGTGCTCTGCGCCCTCGTAGATGTAGAGGTTGTTCATGAGCGAGCGGCCGAGGGGACCCTTGGGCAGCATGCCCTTCACGGCATGACGGATGATCTTGTCGATACCGTTCTCGCGCTTGCGGAGCTCTGCGGGTGTGTTGAAGCGCTGGCCACCGGGATAACCAGTATAGCGAGTGTAGACCTTGTCGGTCTCCTTCTTGCCGGTGAAACGCACTTGGGCTGCATTGATGATGATGACGTTGTCGCCGCAGTCAACGTGCGGAGTGAAGGTGGGTTTGTACTTGCCGCGGAGCAGCTTGGCAACCTTCGAGCAGAGGCGACCGACAACCTGGTCGGCAGCGTCTACCACTACCCACTCCTTCTGAGCTGTTTCCTTGTTTACGGAAATAGTCTTGTAACTTAAAGTGTCCATTTTAAAATTTAAATTTACTACTAAAAAACGTTTTTATACCTTTTGTTATATAACAGAGACCTCACGGCGCCTCCAGTCTAAAAGAGACCATCCATGGCTTTCGCTCTGCTGTGCGGACGATTCACAAACCGCCGTGTCCGGCCAAAGGCACGGCTATTTACACTTCCGCACGTGGGACTCTAAGTGTGTCCCGATAGAAATCGGTGCGCAAATTTACACATTTTATTCCATACAGAGGGGAGCAGGACACTTGTCGGGCTTTTCATTTATCTAATTTTAACGGTTTTAATATTATTTAACTACCCGCTAACCGTTATACACCCGTTAGTCGCTACATGGCGCATGGAGCGGCAAGGGCCATGGGAGCGGCAGTGTCGGCAAGACTTCAGGCACAGCATTGCGGCATGACGGACGCAACGGCAGGTGTCGCTTTTTTTTATCAGGAAACGGCACGGAAAAGGCCTCCGGAAACCATCGGACACGCTTTACGGCCGAAACAAAGCAAAAACAGGACAAAAACACAACCGCCTGACCTGCAACATCTTGCAAACAAAACATCCCTACCGCACCCGTTTGCACCTATTTTTGCACCGCAATATATGCCGAACGGCCCCGCCAGAGGTATCCTTTCGGGCGGCGAAAGGTACCCGGCGACAATGCGGAAAGCCACGAACGGGGGTGCCAAAGGGCATCGACGGCCGACCGCCATGCGCCCTGCACACCACAGAAAAGGCAAAAAACGCCGTGCGGCAAGGCGGCAACTCCGCTGGAACAAGCACTTGAAACTGTCCTCCGTTTTTACTTTTTGTAAATATAAATACCACTGGGTTTCACCCGTGGGGCCGGCACCCGTACAACCGTTCCCGAGGGAGGCCCATGCGATTTTTGGGCATCGCAAACACATTATTCCATTTATTATCATTATCTTTGCAAGAATTACAGTAAACACACACACATGAGCAAAACCGTATACCTTGGCCTGGTCGGCGACATACTTCACCCCGGCCTCACCAAAATCATCAGCGAGGGAGCCAAGCTGGGATCGCTCACCATCGGCCTCTACACCGACAAGGCCATCGCCACCTACCGTTCGCGCCTGCCCTACATGACCTTCGAGCAGCGCAAGCAAGTGATAGGAAGCATACGGGGCGTGGACCGCATCGTGCCGCAGGACGAATACAGCTACATCCCCAACCTGCTGAAATACAAGCCCGACATCCTTATCCACGGCGACAACTGGAGGGACGACCGCGACTCCGAACTGCGTCTGGAGTGCCTCAAGGTCATGGCCGACCTGGGCGGCGAAGTGGTAGAGGTGCCCTACACGAAGGGCATCAACTCCTCGTCGCTCTTCGACGAGGTGAAGGCCATCGGCACCACGCCCGACATACGCCTGAAGTCGCTGCGGCGGCTCATTGCCGCCAAGCCCATCGTGCGCATCCTCGAGGCCCACGACGGTCTGTCGGCGCTCATCATCGAACACACGGAAATAAAGCAGGGTCAGCAGATCAAGGCCTTCGACGGCATGTGGTCGTCGTCGCTCACCGACTCCACGTCGAAGGGCAAGCCCGACATCGAGGCCGTCGACCTCACCACGCGCATGCAGGACCTGACCAATATCCTGGAGTGCACCACCAAGCCCATCATCTACGACGGCGACACGGGCGGACTGCCCGAGCACTTCCAGTTCACCGTGCGCACACTGGAGCGCAACGGCCTCTCGGCCGTGATCATCGAAGACAAGACGGGACTGAAGAAGAACTCGCTCTTCGGCACCGAGGTGCAGCAGACCCAGGACAGCATAGAGAGCTTCTGCCACAAGATACGCGCAGGCAAGGCCGCCCAGGTGACGCGCGACTTCATGATCATCGCGCGCTGCGAAAGCCTCATCGCCGGCAAGCCGCTCGACGACGCACTGGAACGCTGCTTCGCCTATGTCGACGCTGGAGCCGACGGCATCATGATACACAGCCGCGAGAAGAGCGGCGCGGACATCAGGGAGTTCTGCACCAAGTTCCGCGCCAAGCATCCCCTCGTGCCCATCGTGGTGGTGCCCACGTCGTACAACCACGTCACGGAGGACGAGCTGCAGGCATGGGGCGTGAACGTGGTGATCTACGCCAACCACATGCTGCGCGCCGCCTATCCCGCCATGTGCAAGTGTGCCGAGACCATCCTCGAGAACGGGCGGTCGCTCGAAACCGACCCTCTCTGCATGCCCATCAAGCAGATACTGGAACTCATACCGGGCACCAAATAGCCCACCACCGGCGCTACACGGGGACAACCCCGCAAGCGCTGTACCGAACGATCCATGAAAACACTATCCGACGAACAGCTGGCAAAGCGCAAGGCCAAGACCCTCGAGACCTTCAAGGCGTTCATAGCCTTCTGCCAGGCCAACCACCTGAAATACTACGCCGCCTACGGCACGGTGCTCGGAGCGGCGCGCCACCACGGCTTCATACCCTGGGACGACGACATCGACGTCTACCTGAAGCGCGACGACTACGACCGCTGCCTGCACCTGCTGCGCACCGACCCGCCCGTGGGCTACGAGGCGGTCGACTACCTGCACGAGGCGGAATACTACCTGCCCTTCGCAAAGTTCTGCGACACACGCTCCACCGTCTGCGAATGGGAGGACTACCGCATCAGCTTCGGCAACTACATCGACCTGTTTCCGCTCGACAACGTGCCCGACGACAGCGCGGCCCGCGAACGCCACTGCCGGCGGCTGCTGAAACTGCGCGGCACCCTCGCCGCCGACCTCAAGCGGCAGACCTGGGCCGCACTGGCACGCAAGGCCGCCACGCAAAGCCTGCGGCTCACGCTGGCCGACGCTGCCTACGCAGTGGCTCGCTGGCCCATCCGCAACTGGCTCGTGAAGCACCTCGAAAAGGCCATGCGCGCCTACCGCAACCAGACCACCGCACACCTGTGCTTCAGCGCAAGCTACTACAAGCGCGAGAAAAACCTCACGGCCGACATCTTCGGCGACGGCACCCTGCTGCCCTTCGAGGACATCAGCATCGTGGTGCCCTCGCGCTACGAGGACTATCTGGCTGCGGCCTACGGCAACTGGCGACAGCTGCCGCCGGCCAGCGAGCGCGTGCAGCACGACGTGGCGTTCATGGACCTCGAACGGCGGATACCCTACGCCGAGGTACGGAAGACCATAAGCAACCGCAAGCAGGGCCAGCAGCCCGAACAACCCTAATACACCAACCGCGCCCATGGCCGACACGCTGAAAGAGAAAACCACCAAAGGGCTCTTCTGGGGAGCCCTCAACAGCGGCACCACACAGGTGCTCAACCTGCTCATCGGCATCATGCTCGGACGCCTGCTGTCGCCGGGCGAATACGGCACCGTGGGATACATCGCCATCTTCACGGCCATAGCCGGCAACCTGCAGAGCTCGGGCTTCAGCACCTACCTGATCAACATGAAGCATCCGCGGCACGAAGACTACAACGCCGTGTTCTGGTTCAACATCCTCGCGAGCTTCACCCTCTACACGGTGCTGTGGTTTGCCGCACCCCTCATTGCCGCCTTCTTCAGGCAGCCCGCACTCACGCCGCTCTCGCACCTCGTGTTCCTCTCGTTCGTGGTGGGCAGCTTCGGCATCACGCCCGCCGCCTACCTCACACGGAAACTCATGGTGAAGGAGATGACGCTCATCAACTCGCTGGCCCTCGTGCTGTCGGGGCTTACCGGCGTGACACTCGCCTTCCTCGGCTACAGCTACTGGAGCCTGGCCTGGCAGCAGGTGCTCTACATCACCCTACTCAACATAGGGCGCTACCACTATGTGGACTGGAGGCCCACATGGCACATCGACCTGCGGCCCATCGGCAAGATGTTCGGCTTCAGCATGAACATCCTCGTGGTGATGGTCATGAACACCGTGAGCAACAACATCATGTCGGTCATCATCGGCAAGTTCTTCAACAAAGACATCCTGGGCAACTACAGCCAGGCCTACAAGTGGAACTTCATGGCCTACTCGCTCGTGTCGGGCACCACGCAGCAGGTGGCACAGCCCGTCTTCGCCTCCATCGCCGACGAGCGCGACCGCGAGCGGCGGGTGTTCCGCAAGATGATGCGGTTCACGGCCTTCCTCGCGTTTCCGGCCATGTTCGGACTGGTGCTCGTGGCGCGCGAGTTCATCCTCGTCACCATAGGGCCCAAATGGACCGGTGCCGTGCCGCTGCTGCAGATGCTGGCCGTAAGCGGTGCCTTCTTCCCTTTCTACACGCTCTACCAGAACATGGTCATCGGGCACGGGCGCGCCGACATCAACATGCGGTTCGGCGTGGCACAGATCGTGCTGCAGATAGCCGTCGTCGTGGCCACCCACAGCCTCGGCATCGGCGGCATGGTGGCTGCCTACAGCGCCTTCAACATCGTGTGGCTGCTGGCCTGGCAGGTACAGGCCCGGCGGCTCATCGGCCTCAGGCTGCGCGAGACGGCCGCCGACATTGCGCCCTTCCTCGCAGCCGCCGCCGGCGTCATGGCACTGGCCGGACTGGCCACACAGGCCATAACCAACCATGCGGCGCTGCTCCTTTCGCGCGTGGCACTGGCCGCCGTGCTCTATTTCGCCGTCATGAAAGCGGCCCGCGTGCAGATACTCGAGGACTGCCTGCTGTTTGCCAAAAACAAATTCAAGAAATAAGCCCCATGGAAATATCCGTCATCATTCCCGTATACAACAAGGAGGAGTACCTGAACCGGTGCCTCGGAAGCATCCTGGCGCAGGACTTCGGCGACTTTGAGGTCGTGGCCGTCGACGACGGCAGCACCGACCGGTCGGGCACCCTGCTCGAAGAGCTGGCACGCACCGACAGCCGCCTGCGCGTGTACCACCAGGACAACGCCGGGGTAACGGCTGCCCGGCGACGCGCGCTGGCCGAAGCCAAAGGCAGGTACATCATGTTTGCCGACGCCGACGACATGCTCATGCCGTCGGCCATGTCCACACTGCACCGGGCCATCACCGCTACGGGAGCCGACGAAGTGATCGGCACATTCACCGACCAGTACCATGCCCGGCACGACTCGGGGCGCCGCGGCTGGGACGATGCCGACAGCCTCGTACAGGCATTGCTGGGCATCAAGCGCACATTCTGCGTGCTGTGGGGCATACTCTTCAGGCGGCAACTGCTCGAAGGGTGCCTCGACGCACCCCGCACCATCATCGAGCGCGAGGACAGCCTGATGCAAATCAAATGCCTCATGAAAAAACCGAAGGTGTGGTTTGTTGCCGACGAGGTTTACTGGCACGAGGAAGATGTGCCCAACCAGCGCGTGGAAGACCTCAACATGATACGCGACTACGACAGCGAACTGCAGCGCACGCTGAAACCCCAGTGGCAAACCATGGAGCCTTGGTTCCGCCTGCACCAGATAAAAGTCTACGAAAATTTCCTGTACAAACGCCAATTCCGTGTGCTGGACGAATACTACCGGCCGCTGCGGCGGATGGCCGACAGCCGTGTGCCATGGATACACCGGCTCATCCTGGCCCTGCCGCCGCGCATGGCCTACTACCCCGTCAAGTGGTTCAAGGACCGCATGCGCAAAAAGGCACAGGGCCGACAGTGAACGCCCGGACAAACAAAAACATGAAAGCCATGAAACAACCCTACAAGACCGACATAGCCGTGCTGATGCTCTTCTTCAACCGGCCCGAAACATTCCGGCAGGCATTCGAAGCCGTCAAGGCTGCGCGCCCGTCGCGTCTCTTCCTCTATCAGGACGGCGCCCGCGAGGGCAACGAGGCTGACCGAGCCGGCATCGAGGCGTGCCGGCAGATAGCCTCGGACGAAAACATCGACTGGCAGTGCGACGTGCAGCGACACTACTGCGAGCGCAACCAGGGCTGCGACCCGTCGGGCTACCTGTCGCAGCGGTGGGCTTTCTCCATGGCCGACAAGGTGGCCGTCGTAGAAGACGACGTGGTGGTGGCCCCAACGTTCCTGCCTTTCTGCAAGGAGATGCTCGACCGCTACGAACACGACGACCGCATAACCATGGTGGCCGGCTTCAACACCGACGAGATGACACCCGGCGTGCCCTACGACTATTTCTTCACATCGGCCTTCTCCATCTGGGGATGGGCATCGTGGCGGCGCATCGTCGACAAATGGGACGGCGACTACTCGTTCATGCGCGACAGCTTCAACCGCCAACAGCTGGCCGCCATCGCCAAGACCCGCCGTCTGCGCCACGACTTCATGCAGATGCTTTCGGACCATGCCGCGGCCGGGAAGCCGTTTTTCGAGAGCGTGTTCTGGGCGGCCATGGTCATGGGAAACGGCCTGGCCGTCATGCCTACCCGCAACATGGTGAGCAACGTGGGCGCCACCGCCTGCTCCACCCACTACACCGCCCTCATGACCATGCCCCGCGGCCTGCGCCGCATCTTTACCATGGCACGCCACGACGTGCAGTTCCCGCTGCGCCATCCACGGTACATCATGGAGTACACACCCTACAAGGAGCACCAATACCGTGCTTATGCCTGGGGGCATCCGTGGATTAAGGCTATGCGGAGCATGGAGGAACTGTGGCTCAACGTGCGTTGCGGAAACGTGCGGCGCATAGCCGAGGCCGTCAAGGGGCGCATCGGGAAATGGACCGGACGGCACAAACATGTGTAGCCCGGGCAAGCTCCGTCTGGCGAAAAAGAGAGAACATGGCTGCTGCCCCGTAGCATACCGCGCTACGGAAACGGAAAAAGCTGACAACCCTCACTGTCGGGGGCAATCAGTATTTGCGTCGAAACGCTCGTGTTTTAAAGGATATGCTTTTAAAAAAACGGATGAAAACCGACATCCGCTGTGTCGACACTTGGATTCGAACCAAGGACCCCCACCATGTCAAGGTGATACTCTAACCAACTGAGCTATGCCGACAAACTTTTCGATAAATCCCAAACGACAAAGCGGTTTGTCATTTAAGCGGATGCAAAGTTAACGGTTTTTCCCCGTCCCGGCAAATTTTCCGGCAACTATTTGCAAAGTTTTTTTGCTTCGACAGGCAAAACACCCCATTGCCACGCCTTGCCGACGCTATCGGCCGACGGCACATGCCGCCATCGGTGCCGGCACCCGGACGAGGATCCGGCACCGATGGCGCAGACCGGAAAGGCCCTTGCCGTCAACGCTTCGCGCGGTTGAGTTTCAGCAAGCGCTTGTATTCTTTCTTGGTGATGCGCATGAACGAGCCGTGCTGCGGACCCGTCACCCCCTCGATGTCGACGGGGTCGCGGAAGTTGCGCAGGTGCTCGTCGGCCTTGCATATGCGGTAATGTTTCGGCGAGTCGCTGTACTGTATGTAGGCCACACGCCAGGTCTTGTCGCCGGCAAGCTGGAAGGCGCTGCTGCCCTCGGTCAGTTTGTTGCCCTCGAAACTCACGAAATCGTCGTCGACAGGCGCACTCCAGCCGTGGGTAAGATACTTGCTGGTGGCGGTAAAGATGCCGCGCTTGCCGCCCTCCTTCTTGATAAGCATATGATAGAGGCCGTCGCTCTCAAGGTAGTTGATGTCGCAGTCGATGGTGGCATATCCCCAGTCGAAGAGCAGGCGCGGCGTGGTGAGGCGCGTAAAGTCCTTCGAAGCATAGCTGTAGTACATGCGGTCGTACCGCTCCTCGGCACGGTTGAGCATCGAGTAGTATATCATGTAGCCGCCGCGCTCGCCGTTCGCCCACACATAATTGGGGTCCCAGAAAATCTGCGGAGCCCACACACGGTTGATGGTCGACCAGTCCTTGTAGGGGCTCTTGGCAGTGGCCCCGTCGCAGAAGATGGACATTCCCTTGCGGAAATCGAACGTCACCGACTGCCAGTCCACGAGGTTCTTCGACCGCAGCAGGTCGATGCCGTAGTTGTCCCACACACGGCTCTTGGCCACGCACATGTCGGTTGTCACCATGACATAGCCTTTCTTGTTCCACGAACGGGTGATATAGGCGTCGCGGGTGCCGCCCTCGATGCGGGCGTGTTCCTTGGGGTCGAAGACCGGTTGGCCGCCGATGATGTCTTCATAGTGGTAGCCGTCGCGGCTGACGGCATAGGCCGTCCACTCGCCGCGGTCGCTCATGTGGCAATAAAGGTATCCGTAATTGCCCTTCACCGGGTTTTGCGCACTGGCCGTAAGGTTGGTTGCAGCAAGCAGGGCTGCCAGAAACAGTTTTTTCATGGGTACAGGTTTTTGTTTTCGCAAAGTTAGGCATTTGTTTTCCTAAGGTTCAATTTTTCGCGTAAAAAATGCCGTTTTTTCGTATTTAGGATATAATTGAATGATAAAAATCACTTTAAGACGCTTATGAATAAATTATTTATCACACTTGCATTGCTGTTCTGCGGTATGTCGTCATTATGGGCGGCCGACGGCGACAGCACTGTTGTGACCTTCGATTTCGCCACAACCGGCAGCACCGACGGTGCCTACACCGGCAGCCTGAAGGACGGCGCACGCCTGGCAACGTTCGCCGGGCAGCCCGTCCTGGCACTCGGCGACAACGGCGGTTACTTCGACTTCGGCGAGGAGTTCGGAAAGACGCTGGGCAGCCTCAGCTCGTTCTCCATCACTACCGACGTGTTCATTCCCGAAACAACCGACACCACAGCCAACGGCAATTTCATCTGGTGTTTTGCCAATTCATCATCTACGGGCTACCTGTTCTACAGTGCCAAAGGCAACCGCTACGCCATTTCCAAGACCGACTACACCGGCGAGGAGGGCATGTCGGTCCGCTCCACCCTGTTCCCCGAACTGGGACGGTGGTTCAACGTGGCTGTCATCATGCGTCCCAACGGCAGGGTCTACATCAGCATCAACGGCATGAGCGCCGGCATGGCCAAAGTGTCGATAACCCCCGCCGACCTCAACGAACTGGTGCAGAACTACCTCGGGCGCAGCTGCTACGCCGGCGACAAAACGCTGAAAGGTGCCATGTATACCAATTTCAAGCTTTGGAACTACGACATCAGCTCCAAAGAACTGGGCGCCATAAGGACCGACGCCGTCCGAACGGCCATGAATGCCTATATCGACTCTGTGGAACAAGCCCGCAAGGACTCGCTGCAGCAGATTGAAGACGAGGCCACCCTCTCCGCCTTCACGATGGCCGACCTGCACCATCTCATAGACAACGTGGACCTGCCCACCACCTATCAGGGCGGAACCGTGGAGTGGACGACAAGCGATGCGTCGGTCATCACTGCCGACGGCATCATCACCCGTCCGCCGTTCGGAAGCGAAGAAGGGACGGCCACACTGACTGCCACGCTCTCGTTGCGCAACGCCCGCATCGTGAAAACGTTCGAAGTGTCGGTCATGCCCAACCTCTCGGAGGAAGAAAGCCTGGCCTACGACCTCGAAAACCTGACCCTGAGCAACAAGCGCAACAACCTTTACGACCAGCTGGTACTGCCCACCGTGGGCCGGATGGGAACCCTCATCACCTGGCAATCGGGTGATACCGAATGGCTGTCGAACACCGGACGCGTGCTGAAAGCATCGGAAACCGAGAAGCACCATGTAACCCTGACGGCAACCTTGCTGCGCGGCCAGCTGCGCCAGACTAAGACTTTCGACGTTTACATACACCAGCAGGAGCCTTACAAGAACTACCTCTTCGTGTATTTCCCGAGCAACAGCAACGAAAATCTCTATTACGCCATCTCCGAAGACGGCTACAACTACACACCGCTGAACAACGGACAGGCATTCCTGAAAGCCGACACCACCACCATCATGGGCGGCCTTCGCGACCCGCATATCCTCAGGGGCGAGGACGGATGGTTCTATATGGCCGTTACGGACATGAAATGTTCGCTCGGCTGGAGCAGCAACCGCGGACTGGTGCTGATGAAATCGAACGACCTCATCCACTGGACGCACCACACCGTACACTTCCCGACGAAGTACGCCGGCACACCGTTCGCCAACGTTACACGCGTCTGGGCTCCCGAAACCATTTGGGACCCGAAAGCCAAGAAGTACATGGTTTACTTCTCGCTGCTCACCAACGACGGCACCATCCGCTACGACAAGGACTACTATTGCTACGCCAACGCCGACTTCAGCGACCTGGAGGGCGAACCCACTTACCTCTATGACCGCGGCTCGGCCACCATCGACATGGACATCGTGTACAACGAGACCGACTCGCTTTACCACGGTTTCTTCAAGAACGAAAGCCTGGGCGGCATCTGCCAAGTCACGGCAAGTAGTCTCACGGCACCCGAAGGCGCCCCGCTGGGAAGCCAATGGTCGGCACCGTCGGCCACCCTTCAGCAAACCACCGAGGCGGTGGAGGGCGCCGGTGTGTTCAAGCTCATCAACCAAGACAGCTGGGTTCTGATGTACGACTGCTACACAGCCGGCCACTACCAGTTCTGTTCCAGCCCTGACCTCAACACCTTCACGTTCGTGCAGAACACCACCATGAGCGGCGCCTTTACCCCTCGCCACGGCACGGTAATCCCCATCACCGAAGAAGAGACAGCCGCACTGCTGGCCGCTTTCCCGCCGGAGACCGGCACGACGCTGGCCCTGCAAGGCGCCAATGATGTCAACGTGAAGCAGGAGAACGTGTCCATCACGGCCACATCGGCCTTTATCCCCGTGGAACAGGGTACCGACCTGAGCCACTACGACCCGCTTCTGGAGACCAGTCTCGGTGCCACCGTGACGCCGCAAGGCCCGCAGGACTTCACCAAAGGCCCGGTAACCTACACCGTGAGCGACGGAACGACCTCGAAGACCTACGCCGTCACCGTCGAAGCCGACGGCAACCCCATCCTGCCCGGGTTCCATGCCGACCCCGAGGTGCTGGCATCGCGCAAGACCGGCCGGTTCTACGTCTATCCCACCAGCGACGGATACGCCAGCTGGGGAGGCTCGTATTTCGACGTGTTCTCCAGTCCCGACCTGGTTCATTTCACCAACGAGGGAACCATTCTCAACCTGAAGAGCGGCGGCGACGTGGCCTGGGCCACTGGCAACGCATGGGCTCCCTGCATCGAAGAGAAATGGATGGACGGCAAATGGAAGTATTTCTTCTATTTCAGCGGACAGAACAAGAACCTGAACACGAAGACTTTGGGTGTGGCCGTGGCCGACAACCCCACCGGTCCGTTCAAGGCTGCCGCCAAGCCCATCGTGTCGTCCACCAGCGGCGGACAGATGATTGACTCCGACGTGTTTACAGACCCCGAATCGGGACAGACCTATTTCTACTACGGCAACGGCCAGATGCACTACCGCCTGCTGGCCGACGACATGATGTCTACCGTCGGCGACGAGTACACCATCACGCCAAGCGGCGGTTCGCTTTCCGACTACGCTTACCGCGAGGGCACATATGTGTTCTACCGGAACGGCATCTACTACTTCCTGTGGAGTGTCGACGACACGGGTGCCGCGAACTACCATGTGGCCTACGGAACCGCCAAGTCGCCGACAGGTCCTATCGAGGTGGCTGCCAATCCCATCGTAATCATCCAGGATCCGTCGAAGGAAATCTACGGCACAGGCCACAACTCGGTGGTCAACGTGCCCGGTACCGACGACTGGTACATCGTGTATCACCGCATCAACAAGCACTATCTGAACAACAGTCCCGGCGTTCACCGCGAGGTATGCGTGGAGAAACTGACGTTCGACGACAACGGGCGCATCAATCCGGTGACACCGACGCGCGAAGGCATCAGCCCTGTCGACAACAGCGCGCTCATCGATGCCGCCACGGCCATCAGCCTTCCGCAGGACGGCACCGCCGGCAACGGCACCGCACAGGTGACCGGCGTGACCTACTACAGTGTGGACGGCACATGTCTCGGAACGTCGGCCCCACAGACACACGGCATCTATGTGCGCAAGGAAATGCGTGCAGACGGTACGACGAGAAGTCTGAAGATTGTGAGATAAACGGGTGACGACACCTGACCATACGGCAAGTCCGCCGGCACCATCAGCCGGCGGCTACCCTACAAACCACGAGCTCCTGTTCCAGCACTACGGCTTGGAACAGGAGCTCGAACTGTTTATCGGCTGCCAGTAAAACGGTTAACGGCAGCCGGCAAGATGATTTCGGCCACCGCCATGCAGTATTGCTGCCGGCCGGGCCACATTACCGCATTTTGTCGCCGGGTGCTTCGTCCTGCCGGGGCATTGCCTCCATGTATCCGCCGTTGTCCTTGGCGAAACGGATGAGACGACCGAAGACAGGATTCTTGCGGAGCGTCGCGACATTGCCGGTAAGGATGAGTTGGCGCCGTGCCCGCGTGAGAGCCACGTTGAGCTTGCGGTCGATGGTGCGCCCGTCTTCGTCGAACGAGTTGGCCGTCAGGAAGTCGAGCTGATACCGTTGCTGTATGGTGAACGAATAGATGATGATGTCGCGTTGCGAGCCTTGGTAGCGTTCCACGGTGTCGACGCTGATGTTGTCGAGGTCGGGGATGCCGAGCCGTTCGGTCTCCTTGCGTATCATGGCAATCTGGTTGCGGTAGGGCACGATGACCCCGACGGTCTTTGCAGCATCGAAGTGCTGTCCGTAGAAACGCCTGATGCGCCTGATCATGTCGGCCACGATGCGCGCTTCGGCGGTGTTCACCTTGTCGGAGATGTCGGGGCGGCGGCAGTCGGGCGAAGCGACAAACACCATGCGGTGCTCCATGAGCAGCCGGTCGACCGCGTCGCGGGCCTCAACCGCATAGTCGAGCGACCGTTCCCGCTGGTGGGCAAGCGGCACGGGCTGCAGATGTTCGGCAAAATAGAACTCCCGGTTGGGGAACGCCGCAATGTCGGGGTGCATGCGCCCCTGTCGCGACAGCACCCCCGTAAAGTCGGTGCGTCCGTGGATCTGTTCGATGCGTATCAGCCTTTCGAAGAGCGAGTTGCGGCAATCGGTGAGGCCGATGGCGTTGAGCGTCCTGTCGGTAACTACCGAGAGGGCGGCATCCTGCTGCACCACCGCCGGCAACTGCTTGTAATCGCCCACGAGCACGAACTTCGCCGGCCGGGTCAGCAGTCCCACGATATTGGGTTCGAGTATTTGGCTGGCCTCGTCGACGACAGCGAGGTCGAAGTGTTTCAAGTCGAAGAGATAACTGCGGCCGAGCATGGTCGACGTTGTTCCGACGATGACCTGCGTGTCGAGGATTATCTTTTTTATCTCGTCGAGCTTGCCGTATTGCTCCAGGGCATGGTCGAGCAGCCGGCTGCGGTACCGCTTGTCGCAGGTATATTCGTTGCCGATGCGGAGAAAGTCGATGCCGTTGTCGCAGAGCATGCCGCATATTTCGTCGACCGCCCGGTTGGTATAGGCCATGAGCAGCACGTTCTTCGGATGTTGCGCAGCGGCTGCGGCAGCCGCACTGCCGGCCTCGGGCGCCACGGTTTCGCGCACGAGGAACTGCAGGGCCATGCTCGTCTTGCCCGTTCCGGGCGGCCCCACGAGCAGGAAATAGTCGTTGGCCTGCATGGCGCGCAGCACGATGTCGTCGTACGCCGGACTGTAACTGCGGCTCAGCATCACCGTCCTGTCGCATTGCGGCGGCCGCTGGCCGAGCAGCAGCTGCCGCTTGCCGCTGTTGTCGGCCACGAGCGTCTGCAGACTGCGCAGTGCCGCCGTGGCGTTGTTTCCGGCCCCTGCGTGTTCGATGCACCACAGCACCGGCCGGTCGCCCGTGGTGTTGCGCCGCCCGGCGGCCTCGAAGATGTCGGGGTTCTGCTGGCCGTCGGCCAGATGCACCGTCACCGCATCGGAATGGATTTCGGTCAGTGCGCCGCGGAACAGCAGTGCCCACCGCACGTCGGGCTGTTCGCCGTCGAGGTACGGGTAGAGGTAGACCGCATCGCCCAGACGGAAGTTGGGCAGGAAGTCCTCGCCCTGGTCGGGCACGCCAAGGGTGATGGTGTCGTATCCGTTGTAGTCCGACGACTGTTGCTTGTCGGTGATGTGCAGACGCAGGTAGATGTTTCCCGTTTCGCGTTTCTCGGTTATGGGCATGTTCCACAGGTCGGCGGCGGCATTGCCCGTTCCCTCCACCACGCCCAGCCGTCCGGCCAGCTGCTCGCGGTAGACGAACTGTGCCATGTGGCAGAAATAGCTTCGGGTGAGCGGATCCATGTCGTGCAGCGGTGCGGTGACCTCGCACAGTTGCGGATAAATCCACTTGTTCCACAGGTTATCGTTGACCGCCTGTGTGCGCAGGGCCTGCGGCTGCAGCTGATCGATCGCCGCCGCTACCCCGTTGCGTGCCATGTCGAACTCGGCGGCCACGATGCTGTTGCGCAGGGCGAGTGCCTCGTCGATGAGCGCACGGTAATAGGTGGCCCTTGGAAGCCCGGCGGGCATGGCGTACTTGGAGTAGAGCAGCCGTCCGTCGATGCTGTTGTAGGGCAGCGAGAAATTGCGGCTCAGGCACTCGTAGTAGAGCAGCAGCTGCACATAGTGTGGTTCGGCGAGCATGCTGCCGTGTGCCATGGGGTTGCCGCAGTCGATGGCGAAGTTCTTGCCCGACTTCTGCTCGACCAGCAGCCGCAGGTCGGTGGTCATGAGGTCGATGCGCCCCTGCAGCCCCAGTTGCTCGCACACGAAGCTGGGTTCGAGTATGGCTTTCCGGCGGTCGTAGTCGGCCCGGAAGAGCTGGTCGACGGCCTGGCCGATGTTCCGGGCCTGTGCCTGTGCCTCGCGGTGGAACGGTTCGCGCACGTTGAGGTCTCCGCAGGTGCAGTATTCGAGTGCTTTCTCGCGGAAATTGGTCTTGAAGGTCTCGCGCCAGTCGTAGCCTTTGCCGCGGTTCACGATGTCGTCGAGTGCGCTGCCTGCAAAGTTTCCGATGAGTATGGCCTGCGAGTTGGCTTGTTTTTTCAGTCGGTTGATGGTGTAGACGAGCGGCGAATGGCCGTAGGGCGTGAAGCAGGCGGCCAGTGCGCTAGTATCGACGAGGAAGTCGGGCTCCACGATGATTTGCCGCGCTTCGCACAAATCGCCGTCCGCCTGCGCCGACACGTCGATAAGGTTGACCTGCATGCCCTCGTGCAGCAATGGGCCGAGGTATCCGAACTTGGGTGCGCGGCAGTCCACACGGAGCAGGTCTGTGTTGCCGCCGTGCGTCGTCTCCACACCGACGATGCCGTCGTCGGCGCACCGCACGATGCCCCTCGCGCAGCGGTAGTCCACATGGCGGACGGCGGTTTGGGGACGGCGGCTGGCTGGAATCTTGCCCACAAGCTCGGCAGGGATGGCGGTATCGAAGACCTTCGAGATAAACACGGCCAGCGCACGGCAGTCGTAGAGCAGTTCCTCGCGGCCGAGCGGCCGGATGCTGTTCGAGTCGTGGCGCATCTTCTGGATGTCGAAACAGTCGTTGCGGCCGATGCGCCGCTGCTTGCACAGTACGTCGACCTTGGCAAAGAGCGACCCCACGGCATCGGGCGTACCGGCCAGTCCGGCGGCGCAGGCCAGCACCAGCGTCTCGTGCATCAGCTTGTTGCGTGTGGCGGGGGCCACCCCGTCGGCCCCGGCTATGTAGGCCACGCGGCGGAACAGTTCGTCAGAGGTAATGTTGGAAAGCATGGCTGTCGGTTGTCAGGATTGCGTGCCGGCCAGCTGTGCCTTCTCCCAGTCGATGATACGGCGTTTCAGTTCGCGCCCCCAGTGATACTCGCCGAGGGTGCCGTCGCTGTGTATCACCCGGTGGCAGGGCACCAGCATGGCTATGGGGTTCTGCGCTATGGCCGTGGCCACGGCGCGCACCGCCCGCGGTTGGCCGATGGCGTCGGCCACCTGCTGGTACGACCGTGTCTGGCCGAAGGGTATCTGCCGCAGGGCCTGCCACACGCGCACCTGAAACTCGGTGCCCCTGAGGTCGAGCGGCAGCGCAGGGGCGCCGGGCCCGAAGGCGGCGCGCTGCACGGTGTGGGCCATGTTGTCGTCTTGTGTGGTGGGGGTGTACTGGCCCCAGCGCCCGGCCAGCTCGTGGATGGTTTCCAGACGGTTGTAGTCGAGAAACTGCAGGTCGCACACGCCGATGAACGTGCGCGCCACGATGATGTCGCCGAAGGGACATTCGCTGAATCCGTATTCTATCAAGTTACTCATATGTGCAAAGATAGCGTTTTCAAGTTAAAAAACGGATGGCAAAGGTTAAAAAATAAGGAACGGGCAAACGGTTCATTGCAATAATTCCTATCTTTGCCGTTCACCCCCTGCCTGCGGGGGACAGACGCGCAACCTGTGCGGCGCAAGCCCGCAGACGCAGGCGGGTGACACCGAATGACTAAAAATGAACACTATGACACAAGAAGAACTGATGCGCCGGGCCATAGCCCTGAGCGAAAAGAGTGTGAAGACGGGCGGCGGGCCCTTCGGCGCCGTCATAGCCCGTGGCGGCCAGGTGGTGGCCGAGGCGTCGAACAGCGTGACGATCGACGACGACCCGACGGCCCATGCCGAGGTGAACGCCATCCGCATGGCATGCCGCGGACTGAAGACGTTCGACCTGAGCGGATGCGACATCTACTGTTCGTGCGAGCCTTGCCCCATGTGCCTGGGCGCCATCTACTGGGCGCGCCTCGACCGGGTGTACTATGCCAACGACCGCAAGGATGCGGCCCGCATCGGCTTTGCCGACAATTTCATCTACGACGAACTGATGACCGGCCCGGAGAAGCGCAACAAGGTGTTCGGCGTGCTGCTGCCCGACGAGGCGCGGCGTGCCTTCGACATGTGGATGGAGAAGCGCGACAAAACCGAGTATTGATGCCGTGCGCCGCTCAGCCGGTGCCGGCGGCTCACTGGCCGCCCAGGCGGTCGAAGAAGGTGATGATTTCCTCCCAGGTCTTGAAGTCGTCGGACCCGAGGGCGATGCCCGTGCCCATGAAGTCGGGCGAGGGCGCTGCGTCGATGAAATAGTCGCCGTAGAGCAGTGCCTTCCGGTTGGTGTAGATTACATGGTCGTGGGCAGGCGTGCTGAGATACTGCTCGGTCCAGGCGGCCAGCCGGTCGAGGGCGCCGTGGGCATTGGTGGGCGCCGGAGCCACGATGTAGACCTGGTAATGCTCCACGAGCATGCCAAACGCCTTCTGCAGGCACGACTTCGGTTTGCCGTAGGCATCCTCGAGCGCCGAGGCGTCGATGTAGACCACGGGGCGTTCGCGCCCCTCCTGGCGGTCGTCGATCCAGCGTATGACCGGCACCACACCGCCGAGAAACGAACGGTCGTCGAGCCGGTGGCCGCCATGGAAGTGTACGGCCTGCGGATAATGGGCCGTGAAGATGCCGAAAGTGTCCACCTTTTCGTCGCGGTCGCCGAACAGTCCCCACACGCGGCGGCGTTCGGCGTCGCGCTCCGTGGGCGGCATGGCCTCCAGGGCGGCGAAGCACTGGTCGGTCGTCTCCTGGTATTCCTTTTCGAGAGCCTTGGTGACGATGAAATCCTTCTGGCCGTCTTGGCGCGGGTTGTCCCAGGTCTGCTTGCCCGTCATGCCGTGGCTCTTCATGGTCTTGGCCATCTCGAAGGCGGGGTTCACACAGATACGGTCGTAGCCGTAGAGCATCTCGGTATACATGCCGCCCATCGAGGTGCCGATGATGAGGTCGGGCTGCACCTCGGCCACCTTGGCCCTGAGCAGCGCCATGGCCTCGTCGGGATGGAGCGGCAGGTCGTAGGCCACGACGGTGGCTTCGGGGAAAGTCTCGCGCATGAGCGTCACGGTGCCCGAGGCGGCCGACGAGGCGAAGCCGTGGTTATACATTATCTTTTTGCCCCGCATCAGGTCGGGGTATTGTTTGATGTAAGGATTTTCCATCGACAGACTGGTTTTGTTGCCTTGCAAAGTTACGTATTTTTATCGGAAAGCGTTCGGGTTGTCCGTGCTTTTCCGCTTTCCGGCCGAACAGCCAGCGTCCTAACGGCCCGGC
Source organism: bacterium (assembly GCA_963656755.1). Classification (GTDB taxonomy): domain Bacteria; phylum Bacteroidota; class Bacteroidia; order Bacteroidales; family Bacteroidaceae; genus Prevotella. The sequence continues at coordinate 21,222 of CAVKJH010000060.1, read as the reverse complement.
GGGTCTGGAACGACGCGTCTACTCCCTACAGGTACACCGCCTGTTACACGGCACTGTCTGTAAAGAAAGAGGATGCTTTTTTAACACTTCTTTACCTCTCCTTCCAGGTGCCGTACAGGCACATCGGCACGGCTCCGGGCACCTTTTGGCGGGCCGGAAAGCACGGCACGCAGTGCGATAGGGCACCTTTTGCGGCACGGAAGGGCATCCTACGCGCTGCCAAACCCTACCTTTCTGACTGCCAAACCCCACCTTTGCCCCCCCGAAAGGTGGGGTTTGGCAGTCGGAAAACGGCTGCACACGGACGCCATGCGCCGCGCACACGTGCAACATGTTGACTGACAGAGCGTTGCCAAAACCGTCGAAAAACGGCGTATTTGCAGACGGACGTGCCCGCGTTTCTCTGCACGCCATTCTCGGAAGGCCGCTTGTCGTGTTTTTTACAACCTCTGCACAACGCCGCGCCACAGGGCCGACAGCCACGAACAGGCACCTGCCCCACCCGACCGGCAGGGCTGCCCGGGAAAACGGGAAACGGGCACCAAGGCCGGCGCACGGCCGTGGCCCTTGCGCGCCAAAGGGCGGACACAGGGCGCCAAATCGTCCGAAATCCGCATAATTTGTGCTTCATTACCGCTTTTTCGTCCCGGCGGAAAGTACGGTTCTCGTTTGTTTGTTGTATCTTTGCAAAATATAGCGATCAACCGCAACAAGTGAAAACCATTAAAACCAAACCATGAGAAAAATCATTCTGACAGCCCTTGTGGCCATCGCAGCCGTCGGCGCACAGGCCAAAGGCTGGACGCAGCAGCAAGTGGAAGCGACCATCACCAAGGTCAACGACTACTGGCAACAGCACAACAAGGCCGAGGTACGCTCGTTCTGGGACAACGCTGCCTACCACACAGGCAACATGGAGGCTTACAAACTCTTGGGCAACAGCGCATGGCTCGACTACAGCACACGATGGGCCGAGCACAACCGCTGGATGGGTGCCACCGAAGCCGACCCCGCCAAGTGGCGCTACCGCACCTACGGCGAGGGACAGCAGTTTGTGCTCTTCGGCGACTGGCAGATCTGTTTCCAGACCTACATCGACCTCTACTGGACGGCCAACGCCCAAGGGGCATCGGCCCGCAACGAGCGCATGGTGCAGCGCGCCAAGGAGGTGATGGGCTACGAGGCCTACTCCAAGGCCAACGACTACTGGTGGTGGGCCGACGCCCTCTACATGGTGATGCCCGTCATGACCAAGATGTACAAGCTCACCGGCGACCGCCAGTACCTCGACAAGCTCTACGATAACCTGCTCTACTCGGACAGCATCATGCTCGACGGGGAGACCGGCCTCTATTTCCGCGACGGCAAGTACGTCTACCCCAAGCACAAGACGGCATCGGGCAAGAAAGACTTCTGGGCACGCGGCGACGGATGGGTGCTGGCCGGACTGGCCAAGGTGCTGCAGGACATGCCGGCCGACTATGCCCACCGCGACTTCTTCGTGAAGAAATACCAGCGGCTGGCGGCTGCCGTGCAGAAGCTGCAGCAGAAGCAGGGCTACTGGACACGCTCCATGATGGACCCCGAACAGGCTCCCGGACCGGAGACCAGCGGCACGGCCTTCTTCACCTACGGCTACCTGTGGGGCGTGAACAACGGCCTGCTCGACGCCAAGCAGTACCGCAAGACCATCGACCGTGCATGGAAATACCTTACCGAAACGGCACTGCAGGACGACGGTAAGGTGGGATACGTGCAGCCCATCGGCGAGAAAGCCATTCCCGGACAGGTGATCGACAAGAACTCGCAGGCCAACTTCGGCGTGGGCGCGTTCCTCCTCGCCGCATGCGAATACCACCGCTATCTGCAACAACAAAAATAACCAAAGACCATAAACCATGAAAAAAGCATTGATCATTACAGCCATGGCCGCTGCCGCGCTCAACATCAGCGCAGCCAAGGTCAAGAAAGCTGCTACCGTGGAGCAAATGCCCACCTGGACCGAATGGCACGACCTGCAGGTCAACGAGGTGAACCGCTACCTGCTGCACACCAACTTCTTTGCCTACGAAAACGAACAGGCTGCCATGGCCGGCAACATGGCCAAGTCGGCCAACTACCTCTCGCTCGAGGGCGCGTGGAAATTCATGTGGGTGCCCAACGCCGACCAGCGGCCCACCGACTTCTACAAGGCCGACTACGACGACTCGGCATGGAAAACCATGCAAGTGCCCGGCATCTGGGAAGTGAACGGCTACGGCGACCCCGAATATGTGAACTCAGGCTTCGCCTGGAGATACATGTTCAACGATGGCGACTATTTCAAGGGCTTCAAGAAGGAGTACCAGGTTACCGCCGACAGCGTGCCCGTGCCCATCACCGACAACCATGTGGGTACCTACCGGCGCACCATCGACGTGCCGGCCGACTGGAACGGCAAGCAGGTCGTGGCCCACTTCGGGTCGGTTACGTCCAACATCTACCTCTTCGTCAACGGACACTATGTGGGCTATGCCGAGGACAGTAAGGTGGCCGCCGAGTTCGACATCACCAAGTATGTGAAACCCGGCAAGAACCTCATTGCCTTCCAGACCTTCCGCTGGTGCGACGGCTCGTGGGACGAAGACCAGGACTTCTGGCGCCTCTCGGGCGTGGCACGCAACAGCTACCTCTTCGCCAAGAACCCCAGTGTACAGGTCAGCAACATCAAGATTACGCCCGACCTGCTCAACAACTACCAGGACGGCGAACTGAACATCAGCGTCGACGTGAAAGGCGACCCCATCATCGACTTCCAACTGCTCAACGAGAACAACCTCGTGGTGGGCAAGTCGTCGGGAAGCTACCACAACATGAACACCGGCGCATCGCGCTTCACCGTGCGCAACGTGAAGAAATGGACGGCTGAGACACCTTATTTATATACGCTGCTGGCCATCGTCAAGGACCGCAAGGGCAACGTGGTGGAGGTCATACCGCAGAAAGTGGGCTTCCGCAAGATCGAAATCAAGGACAACCAACTGCTCGTCAACGGACAGCCCGTGCTCATCAAGGGTGCCGACCGACACGAGATGGACCCCGACGGAGGATATGTCGTCACGCGCGAACGCATGATTCAGGATATCATGATCATGAAACGCCTCAACATCAACGCCGTCAGAACATGCCACTACCCCGACGATCCCGTGTGGTATGACCTCTGCGACGAATACGGTCTCTATGTCACCGCCGAGGCCAACCAGGAGAGCCATGGCTTCGGATACGGACAGAACTCGCCCGTAGTGACCAAGGCCTTCGCCAAGCAGATCCTCGAGCGCAACCAGCACAACATGGAGATGCAGTACAACCACCCGTCGGTCATCGTGTGGAGTCTGGGCAACGAAACGGACAACAGCCAGAACTTCGTCGACGCATACAACTGGATCAAATCGCAGGACAAGAGCCGCCCCGTACAGTACGAGCGCGGACTGTGGGGACACGGATACGACTCCGACATCTACTGCCCCATGTACTACAGCCACAACGCCAGCGACAAGTATTCGCAGAACGATGCCGAGAAGCGTCCGCTCATACAGTGCGAGTACAACCACACCATGGGTAACTCGAGCGGCGGCTTCCTCGAGTACTGGGACCTCATACGCAAATACCCCAAGTACCAGGGCGGATACATCTGGGACTTCGTGGACCAGGGTCTGCACCGCAACCCGAAGTTCAACGCCACGCGCACAGTGGGCGACTATAACGCCATCGCCGACAAGCTCCAGCCCAACACGGGCAAGATGTCGCCCGTCTACACCTACGGCGGCGACTACAACGACCACGACGCTTCCGACAACAACTTCAACTGCAACGGCATCATCGCTCCCGACCGCCAGCTCAACCCGCACGCATACGAAATCGCCTATGTACACCAAAACATTTGGGCTGAGCCCGTCGACCTGGCCAATGGCACGGTTTCGGTATACAACGAGTATTTCTTCCGCGACCTGGACAACTACGAGCTCGTGTGGACCCTGCTGAAGGACGGCAAGGCTGTTGAAAACGGAAAGGTAAGCAGCCTCAAGATAAAGCCGCAGCAGCGCATGACCGTCAAACTGCCCTACACCGTTCCCGAAGACGGCGAAATCATGCTCAACATCGAGTTCCGGCTGAAGAGCGCAGAGCCTCTCATGGAAAAGGGGCAGGTGGTGGCTTACCGCCAGCTGGCTGTGCGCGAGGTGAAGGCCGCAGCCGTGCAGCAACCGACAGAGAAGGCCAAGCTGAAGGTGACCGACGACAAGAAGGCCAACCTCATCAGCGTCAGCGCTAAGGAACAGTTCAACATCGTGTTCGACAAGGCTACCGGTCTGCTCAAGACGTACAACGTGGCCGGCAACGACCTGCTGCCCGAAGGCGGCACACTGCGCCCCAACTTCTGGCGCGCCGTGACCGACAACGACATGGGTGCAGGCCTCCAGGACCGCTTCAAGGCTTGGCGCAACCCCACGATGAACCTCACTTCGGTGACGGCCGAAAAGGTGGGTAAGGTAGGTGCCCGTGTGGCTGCCGTCTACGACATGCCCGATGTGAAGGCCACGCTGACCCTCACCTACGACATCGACGGCAACGGAGCCATCAACGTGTCCGAGCAGCTGAAGACCACACCCGACGCTAAGGTCAGCAACCTGTTGCGCTTCGGAATGGTCATGGACCTCGACTACGGCATGGACAAGAGCGAGTTCTACGGACGCGGACCGGTCGAAAACTACATCGACCGCAAAGCCAGCCAGAACGTAGGCATATACAAACAGACCGCCGACCAGCAGTTCTTCCCCTACATCCGCCCGCAGGAGACCGGCACCAAGAGCGACATACGCTGGTGGAAACAGACCAACGCCCAGGGCGTGGGCTTCCTCGTGACGGCACAAGAGAACTACTTCGACGCCAGCGCATTGCACTACAACATCAGCGACCTCGACGACGGCGACAGCAAGGATCAGCGCCACTCGCCCGAGGTGCCCAAGAGCAAGTACACCGTGCTGAGCCTCAACCATGCCCACTTCGGTATCGGCGGCGAGAACAGCTGGGGCGCATGGCCGCTCGAACAGCACCGTCTGCCCTACAAGGACATGACCTTCAACTTCCGCCTTACGCCCGTAAGCAACAAGTAAACAAGACTGAAACACATAAAAATCCTTGCGGATGCAGTGCCCGTCGGCACTGTCGTCCGCAAGGATTTTTTTATTGGTGTCCGCTAAAAATCGATATTGGTGTCCGCTAAAAATCGAAGAAACCAGTCCCGTAGGGACGACATAATATAGGATAGGGTTTTACCCCTATCGTTTCAACGTGGTTTTGATGAGTCGCCCCTGTAGGGGGCGCATAATTCAAGACATCATGCGGTTTAAATATGCGCCCCCTACTGGGGCAACGCAAACAGAGGCAACGTAATTGATAATAGTATAAAAGCGCAGGGGGAGGCCCCCCTACGCTATGCCGTTCCTACGCGACCTGTTATTGACATTTGCCGGATACCCGTATCTTTTAGGGCCGTACGCCGAAACGGGCAGCGTGTGCGAGCCTCGCTAAACGTAGTCCTCGCCTTTCCGCAGCTGCGTTTCGTTGACATACTTGCGCACCAAGGCCGACGAGTCTTCTTTCTTACAGATGAGCAACACGTTATCTTTCTCGGCCACGATAAAGTTTTCAAGTCCGTTGATAACCCCCAGACGGCCTTTCGGCAGCTTGATGATGTTGCCGTGGCTGTTCTCGAGCATCACGTCCGAATCGATGACCACATTGTCGCCGTCGGTCTTGGGCAGGGCCTCGTAGATGCCGTGCCACGTTCCCACATCGGCCCACCCGAAGCTGCATCTCATCACGCTCACATGGTCGGACTTCTCCAGGATGCCCATGTCGACCGACAGATTGGGATAGGCCGTGAAATGATCCATGAGATAAGCTTCCTCCTCCTGGGCCGTCACAGGGGCGTTCGTCTCGTCAAGAGAGCGCAGGACGGGCGGCAGGATGCGCGAGAACTCGCTGCGCAGGTGGCGCACGTTCGACAGGAACAACCCCGTGTTCCAGTAGAATTCGCCGCTTTCCACAAACATCCGGGCAAACTCACGGTCGGGCTTTTCGGTGAAGGCCTTCACCTTGTAGACATCTTTTTCGACCGGTTCGCCCATCTGTATGTATCCGTAACCCGGTTCGGGGCGCGTCGGTTTCACGCCCATCGTGAGGAAACTGTCGTTCTGGGCCACGAAGGACAGGCCTTCGAGCACGTTCTGGCGGAACGCCTCCTCGTTGAAGACAATCTGGTCGGAGGGCACGGCTATCATGCAGGCGTCGGGGTCGAGGTGCGAAATGCGGTAGTTGGCCCACGCTATGCTCGGTGCCGTGTTGCGGTGGATGGGCTCGGCCATGATGCGTTCGCGCGGCACCTCGGGCAACTGGCGGGTCACAAGATCCAGGTAATCGACATTGGTGTTGATGAAAATGTGTGCCGGATCCACAATCTTTGCCATCCGATCGTAGGTCTGCTGCAACTGGGTGCGGCCCGTACCGAAAAAGTCGACGAACTGCTTGGGGTACCGCTCGCGGCTCCAGGGCCACAGTCGGCGGCCCTTTCCGCCGGCAAGAATGACGCAATAGTTATGTTCAAAAGATGTCATGGGCTAAGTTTAGATTTAAGGCGTGTTCCAAAAATTGCACGCTCGGTTAGACTTCGTTTACAGACGGGCAGCTTCCCGTTTCTTTTCGTTTTTGTCCGGCACACGGCCCTTTCCCCTTCCGGGGCGTGGCCCGCCACACTTCCGAAGGCAGGAAAGCGCAACCAGTCTGGCCAACAAGCGGAAATACGCCGGGGACGATTGTCGCCGCCCGTCCTAACTGTTCACATTGCGAATTTACAACAATATAACGAGACGGCCATCGCCTTTAGTATTTATTTGTACGGATTTTTAATATTTTTACCAATCCTTTCTTGCCGCCAATTTCTTTTTGCTAACTTTGCACCCGTAAACAACCAATCATGACCAAGAGGCAGATACTCCTTATCAATGATATGTGCGGATACGGCAAGGTGGCCACTGCGGCCATGCTGCCCATCCTATCCTATATGGGTCACTCCACCTACAACTTGCCGACGGCTATCGTGTCGAATACGCTCGACTACGGCAAGTTCAACATTCTCGATACCACCGACTACATCACGGGTGTCTTTCCGGTATGGAAAGAACTCGGTTTCCGCTACGACGCCATCGCCACCGGCTTCATCGCTTCCGAGCGACAGGCACGCATCGTGTCGCAATACTGCCTGGAACAGGCTGCCAACGGCACCACCGTCTTTGTAGACCCCATCATGGGCGACGAGGGAAAGCTCTACAACGGAGTGACTCCCGCCACCATACAAAGCATGAGGGAGATGATAGCCGTGGCCGACCTGATCTACCCCAACCACACGGAGGCATGCTACCTCACGGAGACCGCCTACCGGGCCGACGGCATAAGCAGCGACGAGGCAAAAGCACTGGTCGACGCACTGCGCGCCATCGGCAGCAAGTCGGTGCTCATCACGTCGGTCAAGGTCGACGGACAGCCCAGCGTGGTGGGCTACAACCATCTCACCGAAACGTATTTCTCATTGCCCTACACCGAGATACCCGTCCACTTCCCCGGCACGGGCGACATCTTCTCGGCCGTGCTCATCGGCCATCTGCTCGGCGGCGAGGACCTGCCCAAGGCCACCCGCCGTGCCATGGATGCCGTGTACCGCCTGATCGACCTCAACAAGGACAACAAAGACAAGAACCGCGGCATACCGCTCGAAAAATACCTTAACATTCTCTGATGGACTGGTTAGTGTCGCTTTTTTCGTCCCACTCGTCCACCGAGTCGGTGATAGCCATCTCCTTGATTATAGCCATCGGCATGGGCTTCGGAAAGCTTAGGGTGAAGGGCGTGTCGCTCGGCGTGGCCTTCGTGTTCTTCGTGGGCATCCTCGCCGGCCATATCGGACTGACCGTCAACGACACGGTGCTCGACTATGCCGAGACGTTCGGTCTGTCGATGTTTGTCTACTGCCTGGGGCTCCATGTAGGCCCGAACCTGCTCGGATCGATGCGCCACGAGGGTCTGGCCCTGAACCTGTGGGGCCTGGCCGTCATCGTGGCCGGAACGCTGTTCGCCCTTGCGCTCATGCCCGTCACTGGCATTGACCTGCCCGACATGGTGGGTCTGCTCTGCGGAGCCACCACCAACACCCCGGCGCTCGGTGCCGCAACCCAGGCCCTTGACATCATCGGCAAGCCGTCCGACAGCGTGGCGCTGGCCACGGCCGTGAGCTATCCGCTCGGCGTGGTGGGTGTCATCATTGCCATGCTGCTCATCCGCAAGTGTTTCGTGAAGCCGTGCGACCTCGAGGCGAAGCCGCTGACCGACGACGACCATACCTATATCGCACAGTTCATTGCCATGAACCCAGCCATCGCCGACAAGACCATCGCACAGATTGCCACGATGACCCACCTGCATTTCATCATCTCGCGCATCTGGCGCAATGGGCAGGTCATCGTGCCCGTATCGTCCACCGTCATCAAACAGGGCGACTCGGTGCTCGTGGTGACGACCAAGGAGGACGAAGACGCCATGGTGGTGCTGTTCGGCAAGCAGGTGGAGAAGGACTGGAACGGCGAGCAGATCGACTGGAACGCCATCGACTCGAACGTGGAAAGCCGCGTGTGTGTCGTGACGCGCACCACACTCAACGGCCGCCGGCTGGGACAGCTGCAGCTGCGCCATACCTACGGCGTGAACGTGAGCCGCGTGCTGCGCGGCGACATCAAGCTGCTGGCCAGCGACGACCTGCGGCTGCAGTACGGCGACCGCGTCACCGTGGTGGGCCGCCACGAGGCCGTGGACAACGTGGAGAACTTTTTCGGCAACTCGGTGAAGACCCTCGAAAAGCCCAACATCGGCAGCATCTTCCTGGGCATCGTGCTGGGCCTGCTGCTGGGGTCTATCCCCATCCATCTGCCAGGCATGGAGACACCCATCCGGCTGGGCATTGCCGGCGGCCCGATCATCATGGGCATCATCGTCGGCGCACTGGGGCCGCGCATCCATTTCATATCCTACACCACCCGGTCGGCATCGCTCATGCTGCGCAGTCTGGGGCTGGCCATCTATTTGGCCTGTCTGGGTCTGTCGGCCGGCAAGGATTTCTTTGCCACAGTGGTGCGTCCCGAGGGACTGTTGTGGGTGGGTGTGGGCTTCCTCATCACCGTGGTACCGACCGTGGTGGTGGGCGTGGTGGCCCTGCACAAGCACAAGTACGATTTCGGCACGGTCTGCGGAATCATCTGCGGCAGCATGGCCAACCCGATGGCCCTGGGCTACGCCAACGACACGCTGAAGGGCGACACGGCCAGCGTGAGCTACGCCTCGGTCTACCCGTTGGGCATGTTTGTCAGGGTGGTGCTGGCCCAACTGCTCATCATGTTCTTCGCCGGTTAGGTAGGGTGTTCAATATTCGCACCGTTCGTGCAGTTTTTGCCCCTGTAGGAAAACCATTTGCAACAATCGCCCCTTGTAGGGGGCGCATAATATAGCGTAGGGGTTTACCCCTACGGTTTACGGTTCATCGTTTTTCCATCGCCCCTGTAGGGGGCGCATAATTCTAACCATTATGCGGTTTAAATATGCGCCCCCTACAGGGGCGATGCTTTGATACGCATTGTGATTGATAGGGGTAAACCCCTATCCTATATTATGTACCCCCTACGGGGGCGAACAACGCACAAACATCCGCAACGATTGCCCATAGGGAAGCCATCTGCAACGATCTCCCCTTTAGGGTACGCATAATATAGCATAAGGGTTCTTGCTGACGCAAGCTACAAAGTCGAACGTACCCCTACGGTTTACGGTTCATTGTTTCTCCTCACCTTTCAGGAGTGGGCTGGCAGTAGTAGCGCGCCACGAGGGGCGCAATGGTCGGTGGCACCATGCCGTCGAGCGGTTGGCCGAGCAATGCCGCACGCCGCACGGCCGTGCTGCTGACGGGGTAGAGCCCCGTGTCGACAAGCGTAACACCGGGCGGCAGCGACGATCGGTCAACGGGATATCCTTCGCGCGGATACACCACGACAGGGTGGTGGCGCAGTATGTCGTCGGGATGCGACCAACGGTCGAACGCCAGCCAGTTGTCCGCACCGATGATAAGGGTGAACAGCCGGTCGGGGTAGTCGTTGCGTAGGCGGGCCAGCGCCTGCCATGTGTACGACGGTTTGGGCAGCCCCATCTCGTAGTCGCTGGCCACAAGGCCCGCCTCGCCGGCAAGGGCGCGGCGCACCAGATCGAAGCGCAGACGGTCGTCGAGCAGATCGGTGGCCCGCTGCTTGAAGGGGTTGAGCGGCGACACCATAAACCACACCTCGCGCAAGCCGGCGAGGCGCAGCAGGTCGCGGGCCAAGCCGATGTGGCCCAGGTGCACGGGGTTGAACGACCCGCCGAAGATACCCGTGGGAACCGGTTGTGCCATGCCGGTCAACGCTTCAGGAAATCGCTGACGATGCGGTAGGTCTCGGCCTCGGCGGCGTCCAGGTCGTCGTTGACCACGATATGGTCAAAACGGGGCGCGAACGTCATCTCGTACGATGCCTTAGCCAGCCGCTGCTCGATCACCTCGGGCGCATCGGTGGCACGGCCTACCAGGCGGCGGCGCAGCTCCTCTACCGACGGCGGCTGTATGAAGATGCTGAGGGCGCGGTCGCCGTAGAACTGTTTGATGTTGCAGCCGCCTTTCACATCGACGTCGAACACCACATTGTCGCCGCGGCGGCACTGCGTCTCGACCTGTTCTTTCAGCGTGCCGTAGAAACGGCCCGGATACACTTCCTCGTGCTCCAAAAACTCGCCGGCGGCGATCTTTCCGCGGAACTCTTGCTCCGTGAGGAACAGGTACTCCACGCCGTTGCGCTCGGTGCCGCGCGGCGCACGCGTGGTGGCGCTCACCGAGAAAGCCAGCCGCAGCTCGGGATGGCGGCTCATCAGCCACTGCACAATGGTGCTCTTGCCACTGCCCGAGGGAGCCGAAAAGACCAGCAGGCGGCCCTCGCCCTGTGGGGCGCACGGTGCGGCCTGTGTGTTGGGGATATTGTTGTTGTCAGCCATAATGTGTGATGGGTGGGTTCCGAAACAAGCTCCGCCCGACGGAAAGCGCGGGGCGGACGGCCGAAACCCGTTGTGTCTGTTGTTCGTTGGCGGCGGGAGCGGCAGGCCCCCGCCTGTAATAATAGGTAGCTTTAAAGCCGCTGGCAGACTCCTTGCAGCAGTCTGCCGGCGGCTTTAAAGTGCATTGAGCACCTGTTCCTTGATCTGTTCCAGTTCGTCTTTCATCTTCACCACGATGTTCTGCATCTCGGCCTGGTTGCTCTTCGACCCTGTGGTGTTGATCTCGCGCCCCATCTCCTGGGCGATGAAGCCCAGTTTCTTGCCGTTGGGCTGGTCCTCGGCCATGGTCTCGCGGAAATAGTTCAGGTGGTTGGCCAGGCGTTGCTTCTCCTCGCTGATGTCGAGCTTCTCGATGTAGTAGATGAGTTCCTGCTCCAGTCTGTTCCTGTCGTACTCCACACCCGGTATCATGCCCAGCCCCTTTACGATCGACTCTTTGATTTTCGCCACACGTCCCTTTTCGTAAGGCTCTATCTCGTGCAGCAGGCGTTCTATGTTGTCGACCTTCTCGTGGAACTTGCGTTCGAGGGCGGCACCCTCCTGCCGGCGGAACGCCTGTATGGCATCCAGGGCCTGGTGCACAGCCTGTCGCACGGCTTGCCACTCGTCGTCGTCGAGCTGCTCCACCTCAGTCTTGGTCAGCACGTCGGGCATGCGCATGAGGGTGCTGAACCAGTCGGCGGGCTGGGGTATGCCCGCATGGTCGGCGATGGCCTTCAGTTGGCTGTAGTAGTTCTCCACAAGGGCCGCGTTGACGGGCGTGGCGTCGACAAGCGTGTCTTTCTCGATCCAGATGGCGAAATCCACCTTCCCCCTGGTCAGCGATTGAGCGATGAGCTGGCGTATCTCCATCTCCTTCTCCCGGTAGAGCGGGGCGATGCGCGTGGAGAGGTCGAGCGCCTTGCTGTTCAATGATTTGATTTCAACATTGATTTTCTTGTCCTTGTAGGCCACAACTGCCTTGCCGTAGCCCGTCATTGATTGTATCATGCTTCTTTCGCGTTAAATTTCTGCAAATGTACTAAGAAATCGTGGGAAAAAGCGTAAATTTGCACTTTATTTAGACAGATTTTTCAAAACTATGTCGTGCATATTGAACATTGACACGAGCACCAACGTGTGCTCGGTGGCCGTCAGCCAGGACGGCGCGTGCATCTTCGACAAGGAAGACCACAGCGGCCCCAACCATGCCGAGCGCCTCGGCGCATTTGTCGACGAGGCTCTCTCGTTCATCGACAACCACGCCATACCCCTCGACGCCGTGGCCGTGAGCTGCGGCCCGGGTTCCTACACCGGCTTGCGCATCGGCGTGTCGATGGCCAAGGGCATCTGCTACGGCCGCGACATCAAGCTCATCGGCGTGCCCACGCTCGAGCTGCTGTGCGTGCCCGTGCTGCTGCGCGAACTGGTCACCGACGACAACGCACTGCTGTGCCCCATGCTCGACGCACGCCGCATGGAGGTCTATGCCCAGCTCTTCGACCGCTCGCTGCACGAGGTGCGGCCCATCCACGCCGACATCGTCGAGGCCGACACCTACGCCGAGTACCTCGACCGCCACACGGTCTATTTCTTCGGCAACGGCGCGGAGAAATGCCGCGACGTCATCACCCACCCCAACGCCCGTTTCATCGGCGGCATCGAGGCACTGGCCAAGAACATGCTGCCGCTGGCCGAACGGCGCATGGCCGAGGAGCGTTTCGAGGACGTGGCCTACTTTGTGCCCTTCTACCTCAAGGACTTTGTGGCCAAACAGCCGCGGCAACTGCTCTGAACGACGACACCACCACCCATCTACAACCCACTGCACAGAGACATGAACATCAACGGATTGGACTATAACACCCAGCGCGAGCGGCTCATCCTGCCCGAGTACGGACGCGAGATACAGAACATGGTGGACTACTGCGTGGCCCTGCCCGACAAGGGCGAACGCCAGCGGTGTGCCGCTACCATCATCGCCACCATGGAGCGCATGGTGCCGCAAAACCGCAGCAACGGCGACTACAAGCGCAAACTGTGGGATCACCTGGCACTGATGAGCAATTTCAAGCTCGACATCGACTGGCCCTACGACATCACCGAGGCACAGGCCATGCAGGCCAAGCCGAAGCCCATGAAGTACCCCTCCGAGAACATCCGCGTGCGCCACTACGGCCAATACATATTCAAACTCTTCGAACGCCTGAAGACGATGGAGCCCGGTACGGCACGCGACAACCTGATGCGCCTCACCGCCAACCAGATGAAACGCGACCTCATGCTGTGGAGCCACGGCTACACCGACGACGAAAAGGTGGCCGACGACCTGGCCCGCTACACCGACGGCAAGATACAGCTCGACCTTGCCCACTTCAAGTTTGCCAAGGTCGACCTCAGGGATACGGAAAAGAAACGCAAACGCAAATAAGCCAAGCATGGAGTCATTCATCATCGAAGGCGGCCACCCGCTTAGCGGAGACATCACGCCGCAGGGCGCCAAGAACGAGGCTCTGCAGGTAATCTGTGCCACGCTGCTCACCAGCGACCCCGTAAGGATCAAGAACATACCCGACATCCTCGACGTGAACAACCTCATCAAGCTGCTCACCGACATGGGCGTGAAGGTCACGCACAACGGCGAGGGCGACTACACGTTCCAGGCCGACGAGCTGAACCTCGACTACCTGGACAGCATCGAGTTTGTGCGCAAGTGTTCGTCGCTGCGCGGTTCGGTACTTATGATCGGCCCGCTGCTCGGCCGCTACGGCAAGGCCACGGTGGCCAAGCCCGGCGGCGACAAGATAGGGCGGCGCCGGCTCGACACCCATTTCCTCGGCTTCAAGAACCTCGGCGCACAGTTCGTGCACGACGAGCAGCGCGACGTCTACCAGATCCGCGCCAAGCAACTGAAGGGCACCTACATGCTTCTCGACGAGGCCTCCGTCACCGGAACGGCCAACATCATCATGGCTTCGGTCTTTGCCAAGGGCACCACCACCATCTACAATGCCGCCTGCGAGCCTTACATACAGCAGCTCTGCCACCTGCTCAACCACATGGGGGCCAATATCAGCGGCATTGCCAGCAACCTCATCACCATCGTCGGCGTGAAAGCGCTGCACGGTGCCAGCCACCGCGTGCTGCCCGACATGATCGAGGTAGGATCGTTCATCGGCATGGCGGCCATGGTGGGCAACGGCGTGCGCATCAAGAACGTGTCGGTAAAGAACCTCGGCATCATCCCCGACGCCTTCCGGCGGCTCGGCGTGCGCATCAAGGTGGAGGGCGACGACCTCGTCATACCCCACCACAGCCACTACCAAGTGCAGTCGTTCATCGACGGCACCATCATGACCCTGGCCGACGCCCCGTGGCCCGGCCTCACACCCGACCTTATTTCCGTACTGCTCGTTGTGGCCACCCAGGCCCGCGGTTCGGTACTCATCCACCAGAAGATGTTCGAGAGCCGCCTCTTCTTTGTCGACAAGCTCATCGACATGGGCGCACAGATCATCCTCTGCGACCCCCACCGCGCCGTGGTGGTAGGCCAGGACCACCGCATACAGTTGCGTGCCGGCAACATGACGTCGCCCGACATCCGCGCCGGCATCGCCCTGCTCATCGCCGCCATGAGCGCACGCGGCACCAGCCGCATAGCCAACATCGCACAGATCGACCGCGGCTACCAGGACATCGAGCGGCGCCTCAACAACCTGGGAGCCAGCATACGGCGCGTCAACGACTAATACCCCACGCACACCATGATCAAGCAAGACGACGTGTACCGCATAGGCCGGCTGGGCAAGCCCCACGGCGTAAAGGGCGAGCTGTCGTTCCAGTTCGACGACGACATCTTCGACCGCACCGATGCCGACTACCTCATTCTCGGCATCGACGGCATCCTCGTGCCGTTCTTCATCGAGGAATACCGTTTCCGTTCCGACGAGATCTGCCTGATGAAATTCTGCGACATCGACACCGGCGAGCGTGCCCGCGAGCTGACGGGATGCGACGTGTTCTTCCCCCGCGCCCTGGCGCAAGAGGAGGAGGGCGGTGCGTCGTGGGCCGAGATCATCGGCTTCACGGTCACCGACGCGGCAACGGGCCGCACGGTAGGCACCGTCAGGGCCGTCGACGACAGCACCCTCAACGTGCTCTTCACGCTCGACACGCCGCAGGGCGAGGTGCTCCTTCCGGCCAGCGACGACCTCATCGCCGGCTTCGACCGGCAGGCGCAGACCATCGCCATGACCATCCCCGAGGGGCTGCTGAGCCTCTGACGGGCCGCACGGCAACGGCCGCAAGCACCTTCCTCGCAGTCACACCATGCTCCAGCAATTGTCATGCCATGCTCCGGCAGCTGTCACGTCCTGCCACGCCGCCTGCCGCCGCCCGTTCTGTTCCCTGCCATCCCATGTCCATTTCCCATCATTTTGAAATGAAGAAACAACAAATATGCATATTGGGCAGCACCGGTTCCATCGGTACCCAAGCGCTCGATGTCGTCAGCCAGCACCCCGACCGCTACGAGGTGTACTGCCTGACGGCCAACAACAACGTGGAGAAACTGGCCGCCCAGGCCCGCCGCTTCAACCCCGCCGCCGTGGTCATCGCTAACGAGGCGCACTACGACGCGCTGCAGGCTCTCCTGTCCGACCATCCCGACATCAAGGTCTACGCCGGGCGGCAAGCCCTCAACGAGGTGGTCGAGGCCACGCCCGTCGACACGGTGCTGGCCTCGATGGTGGGCTTTGCCGGGCTCGAACCCACCATCCACGCCATCAAGGCGGGCAAGAAGATTTGTCTGGCCAACAAGGAGACGCTTGTCGTGGCCGGCGAGCTCATCCTGCAACTGGTCAGCCAGTACCATGTGGACCTGCTGCCGGTCGACTCCGAACACTCGGCCATCTTCCAGTGTCTGGTGGGCGAGGACATGAACGAGGTCGACAAGATCCTGCTTACCTGTTCGGGCGGCCCGTTCCGCCTGTTCGACCACGAGCAGCTGCTCCATGTCACGGCGGCCGATGCCCTGCGCCACCCCACGTGGGACATGGGCGCCAAGATCACCATCGACTCGGCATCGCTCATGAACAAAGGCTTTGAGGTCATGGAGGCCAAATGGCTCTTCGGCGTGCCCGCCGACCGCATACAGGTGCTCATCCACCCCCAGTCGGTGGTGCACAGCGGCGTGCAGTTTGCCGACGGCGCAGTGAAGGCGCAGCTGGGCGTGCCCGACATGCGGCTGCCCATACAGTACGCCTTCTCCTTCCCCGAGCGTCTGCCGCTGCAGGGCGACCGCCTCGACCTCTTCCAGACGCAGAAGCTCGAGTTCTTCGAGCCCGACACCGACAAGTTCCCCTGTCTGCAGCTGGCCTACGAGGCCATCCGCCAGGGCGGCAACATGCCGTGCGTGCTCAATGCCGCCAACGAGGTGGCCAACGCCGCCTTCCGCAACGGCCAGTGCTCGTTCCTCGGCATGGCCGACATCATCGGCCGCACCATGCGCACCGTACCGTTCGACGCCACGCCCGACCTCGACACCTATCTCAGCACCGACAGCGAGGCGCGCCGTGTGGCCGCATCGCTCCTCTGACCGGCCGACGGCCGGCCGCCACGACCCATCATTGTTTAACCGCATAGCACATCATTCAGAATGGAAGTATTCTTCATAAAACTCCTTCAGCTCATCCTCTCCATCTCGCTGCTCGTGTTCCTGCACGAGGGCGGTCACATGCTGGCCTCGAAGCTCTTCGGGGTCAGGGTAGAGAAGTTCTTCATCTTCTTCGACGTCTCCGTAGGCAAGTGGCGGGGCAAGCTCTTCAGCTTCAGGCCCAAGAACAGTGCCACCGAGTACGGCATGGGCTGGCTGCCGCTGGGCGGCTACTGCAAGATATCGGGCATGGTCGACGAGAGCCTCGACACCGAGCAGATGAAACAGCCTGCACAGCCGTGGGAGTTCCGCAGCAAGCCGGCCTGGCAGCGCCTCATCATCATGATCGGCGGCGTGGCCGTCAACTTCCTGCTGGCGCTTTTCATCTATTCGATGATCATGTTCCACTGGGGCGAGAGCTACGTCAAGGTGTCCGACATGTCGCTCGGCATGAAGTTCAACGCCGAGGCCAAGCAGTACGGCTTCCGCGACCGCGACATCCTCGTGGGCACCGACATCCGCCCGTTCAAGGATTTCAATGTCGACATCTACCGCGACCTGTCGGAGGCGCGCTACTGCGACGTGCTGCGCGACGGCCGTCCGGTGCGCATCGCCCTGCCCGGCAACCTCAACCTGCTGTCCATGCTCAAGGAGACACCCCAGTTCCTGCAGCCGTTCATACCGGCCGTCATCGACTCCGTGTGCCGCGAGATGCCCGCCGCCGACGGCGGCAGCAGCCACACGCCGTCGCCCGCATGGACGGCCGGCCTCGCCAAGGGCGACACGCTGCTGGCCGTCAACGGCCACAGCATCGACTCGTACAACGCCTTCACCGACGAGACGGGGCGCATAGCCGACCAGCTGACGGCCGCCAAGACCCCTGCCGACAGCCTCCGCCTGCGCACCGTGGGCCTCGTGGTGGCCAAGGCCGGCACCGGTCTGCGCGACACACTGCGCGTCACCCTCACCCCCGACCTGCTGGTGGGCTTCACCGTGCAGAGCGTCATGGGCCTCTACCGCGACCACATCACGCACGTCGACTACGGCTTCTTCCAGAGCTTCCCCGCCGGCGTGAAGTACGGATGGGGCGTGCTGTCGGGCTACGTCAGCGACATGCAGTATGTCTTCACGGCCGACGGCGCCAAGTCGCTGGGCGGCTTCGGGTCGATAGGCAACCTCTTCCCCAGCACCTGGGACTGGTACCTGTTCTGGAAGATGACGGCTTTCCTCAGCATCATCCTGGCCTTCATGAACATCCTGCCCATACCGGCGCTCGACGGCGGACATGTGCTCTTCCTGCTCTACGAGATCGTGACGCGCCGCAAACCGTCCGACAAGTTCATGCTCTGGGCCGAATATACGGGCATCGCCATCCTCGTGCTGCTCATGGTGGTGGCCAACCTCAACGACATCCTGCGCTGGCTGGGCATCATGTACTGACCCGCCGCGCCACACCCATAACCGCAAACCAACCGATCATGACACACCGACTCCTTCTCCTCATGGCCTTCCTGGCCTCTGCCGCGACCCTGATGGCCGACGGCTGGACCACCATCACCAACGGACAACTGTGGTACGACACCGACGGAAACGTGGTGCAGGCCCACGCGCCGGGCTTCCTGCGCGAGGGCAACACGTGGTACATGGTGGGCGAAGACCGCTCCGACTCGTGGAACCCCGACGTCAACCTCTATGCCAGCGAAGACCTGCAGCACTGGCGCTTCATGGGCAAGATCATCGAGAACGGCAAGACTACGCCCGAGCTGGGCACCACGCGCTTCATCGAGCGCGCCAAGATCCTGCACAACAAGAAGACCGGCCAGTACGTCGTATGGTGCCACTGGGAGCGCAAGGACTACGGGGCCTCCGAGGCGGCGTGCTTCGTGGCCGACCGCATCACCGGCCCCTACCGCCTGCAGTGGAGCGGACGGCCGCTGGGCGTGAAGAGCCGCGACTGCAACGTGTTTGTCGACGACAACGGCACCGCCTACTTCATCTCCACCACCAACGAGAACACCGACCTGGGCCTCTTCCGCCTCTCGTCCGACTATCTGAGCGTGAAGCGACACACGCCGCTCATGCAGGGCGAGCGCCGCGAGGCTCCCGCCGTGGTGCGTGTCGACGGCCGCTACTACATGCTCTCGTCGGCCTGCACGGGCTGGGCGCCCAACCAGTGCAAGCTGAGCGTCTCCGGCAACCTGCGCAAGGGCTGGACACCGCTCGCCGACATCGGCGACAACAGGGCCTTCGGCACACAGGCCGCCGCCATCCTCAAGGTCGAGGGCACCAAGCAGACCACCTATCTCTATGTGGGCGACCGATGGATGGACCCCGACCTGCCGCGCACCAAGACCATCATCTTCCCCGTGACGTTCGTCGACGGCAAGTGCATCTTCGAGTACCGCGACTCGTTCCGCATCAATTTCACCACCGGCGAGGTGGAATGACCACCATCAGCCGCTCCCCCGTACGCGCGTTTTTCGACCGCAAAAACGGTGGGGACGGCAGACGCATCAATAAAAAATTTTTTCAACGATTTGTTTGGCATTATCAGAATTAATGCCTAACTTTGCAACAATCGATACAGAAAAAGGCTATCAGGTACGGAATTCCGACACAAGAACGATGTCGGAATTCCTTTTCGTTTTACCTTAGCCGAAAAGAAAACCATCAACAAAAAAGCATACATCATGGCATATATGTCGCAAGAAGGCTACGACAAGCTCGTGGCCGACCTCCACCAGCTGGAGGCCATCGAGCGCCCCAAGGCATCGGCTGCCATAGCCGAAGCTGCCGACAAGGGCGACCTCAGTGAGAACTCCGAGTACGACGCCGCCAAGGAGGCACAGGCGCACCTCGAGGAACGCATCAACAACCTGAAGATGACACTGGCACAGGCCAAGATCGTGGACATGAGCCGCCTCTCCACCGACGCCGTGCAGATCATGTCGAAAGTGGAGATGACCAACCTCACGCTCAACAAGAAGATGTCGTACACCATCGTCAGCGAGAACGAGGCCGACCTCAAGGCCGGCAAGATCTCCATCAAGACACCCATCGCGCAGGGGCTGCTCAACAAGAAGGTGGGCGACGTGGCCGAGATAAAAATCCCCAGCGGCGTCATCAAACTGCGCATCGACAGCATCAGCATCGACGCCTGACAACACCCAACCCCTAAACTCCGCAACACCATGGCTACTCTGTTCAGCAACATCGCAGCGGGCAACATTCCCAGCTACAAGTGCGCCGAGGACGACCGCTTCTACGCCTTCCTCGACATCAACCCCGTCGTGCAGGGACACACACTCGTCATTCCCCGCAAGGAGACCGACTACATCTTCGACATGGACGACGACGAACTGGCCGCCTTCCAGCTCTTCGCCAAGCGCGTGGCTCTGGCCATACGCACGGCTTTCCCCTGCCGCAAGGTGGCGCAGGTGGTGCTCGGCCTCGAGGTCAACCATGCGCACATCCACCTCTTCCCCATCAACAGCGAGGCCGACGTCGACTTCCACCACCATGTGAAACTGTCCGACGAGGACATGCAGGCCACTGCCGACCGTATCTACGCGGCCTTCAAGGCGCTCTGACCCCACCGTCAGCAGCCGGCCGGCAACACCTCCCAATGTTCGGCCACGACCCCACGGAGACGGCTCTCCCCATCTATCGCCATCAAGGCGGAGGTGGGGGGAGCCGTCTCCGTTTTTCGTCTGTCGGCCCGCCTCCGGCCACCGCTGCCCCTGCCGCACACCGTCGGTGGGGTGGCCATACGATAGGTATCGCACAAAATAATAGCTTAAATTTTGAAAATAATAGCTTAAATTTTCCAAATTTAAGCTATTATTTTTCGCCGTTCGTAACATGTTGAGACGCAAGGGGTTAGCCGGGTTGTCCCGGCAAGGGGCAAACGGCCGTAACATTCGCAACGTCCGCCCATGTTCGGGGGCGCATGCATCCGCAACGTTCACCCCAATGTTGAGGGCACATACATCCGCAATGTTCGCCCATGTTTGGGGGCGCATACATTCGCAACGTTGCCTCCGTAGGGAAACCATTCGCAACGATTGCCCCTGTAGGGGGCACATGCATCCGTAATGTTCGCCCATGTTTGGGGGCGCATACATTCGCAACGTTGCCCCCGTAGGGAAACCATTCGCAACGATTGCCCCTGTAGGGGGCACATATTATAGCGTAGGGGTTCTTGCTGACGCAAGCGACAAAGTCGAGCGTACCCCTACGTTTAGAGGTTTACCGTTTTTTCATCGCCCCTGTAGGGGGCGCATAATTCAAAATAGCATGCGGTTTAAATATGCGCCCCCTACAGGGGCGATGCTTTGATACGCATTGTGATTGATAGGGGCAAGCCCCTATCCTAT
>CAVKJH010000059.1:0-16098 GCA_963656755.1 bacterium | reverse complement strand
TAGAGCGCGACCTTGCCAAGGTCGAGGTCGCGGGTTCGAGCCCCGTTTGCCGCTCATAATTTTCTTTATTGAGACACGTATTCTTTCCATGAATTTATATTTGAGATATTTCGATAAGGAAACTCTTGTCTCCAACGTTGATGAGGCAATCAGTTTTCTCAAGAGTATTAATGAAATCCGCGTTACACCTGAACTTGAAGACGACTTGCGCAACTATGCACAGGGTGATGTCTTTTTTCCGAAACGTTACAAGGTGCGCTCGCATGTCTATTTCATCATCATAAAGACGGCTGCCGAGACCATGCTCGACTTCAAGCAGAAGAAAGCGCTGCGCCCCGCTCAGAACACTGCGGTTGCTGAAAGGCGTTCGCAGGCCGAAGTGGTCATCACCAAACTGACCGAGGAGAAACCCGGATGGTACGAGGGTGAACTCAATTTCAAGCGTGTGGTGATGGTCCCGTCAACCGGGAAGCACGAATATCGCGACACTACGTTTGTGGCTCGCTGCAAAGCCGACTCCGGACAGGACTGCTATGGACGTATCGTGGAACACCTGCGTGAACGGGTGGATCAGCGTAGCCAGTTCCCGTCGGCCAAGGGGAAGAACTTCAAGTTCAAGTATCTGGGACAGTGGAAGTGATGCGCAAACAGTACGAACCATTCAAGCGGATATCTCTACGATGAACAAAGTGATGCTGATTGGCAACGTCGGGAAAGACCCTGATGTGCGTTATTATGATGCCGACCAGGCGGTGGCCAAAGTCACGCTGGCCACTACCGAACGCGGTTACACGCTGAAGAACGGAACAAAGGTGCCCGACCGTACCGATTGGCACAATCTCCTGTTCTACCGGCAGCTCGCCAAGGTCGTAGAGCAGTATGTGCATAAAGGTGACAAACTGTATGTGGAAGGTCGGCTGCGTTACACTACCTTCGACGACCAGATGGGCAAACGCCACTATGTAACCGAGATATTGGTGGAGAATATGGAGATGCTCAATCCGCGTCAGCGTACCGATGCCATGCCCGACAACGCCAAGGCGGCCGCCGACAATTCTGCCAAGACAGTAGTGTCGAACGGGGACGACGACAAGTTGCCTTTCTGATAAACGGACGATAATTTGGAAACGATTCTATTATTCCAACTGAGTGACTGGCTGGTGCTTCAGCCCCTTACGCCGGGCATCGTCGTTGCTGCCCTGCTTGCTGCCTTGCTGCTTTTGTTGTCGGGATTTGCCAGCGGGTCGGAGATAGCCTTTTTCAGTCTTACGCCGCAGGACATCGACCAGCTCGATCCTGAGAAAAATTCCAAGGACCGCAATATCCAGCATCTGCGCGACGATTCGGAGCGTACCTTGGCGGCTATCCTCATCACCAACAACCTGGTGAATGTCACCATCATCATGCTTTGCAACTATGTATTCGGGTCGTTGATACATTTCAACGTTCAATGGCTCGAATTTCTTTGCATTACGGTGTTGCTCACCTTCCTTCTGCTTCTCTATGGCGAAATTATGCCCAAGGTGTATAGTCGGCAGAACCCGTTGGCCTTTTGCCGAAAGGCCGTGCAGGGTGTCATGTTGATGCGCAAGTTGTTCTGGCCCATAGAGACCATTCTCATCACTGGCGGCAATCTTGCCGAACGGGCGGTGCCAAAAGAGAACCGGCATCTGTCGGTCGACGATTTGGAACAGGCTCTCGAACTGACTGACAAGGACGACATCAAGGACGAAAAGAGCATGCTGCAGGGCATCATCCGTTTTGGAGATGAGACGGCCAAGGAAGTGATGACCAGCCGGCAGGATATTGTTTCGGTCGACATCAAGAACAATTTTCAGGATGTATTGGCCAGTATAGCCGAAAACAACTATAGCCGCATACCTGTTTATCAGGACAACGATGACAACATCCGTGGTATATTGTATATCAAGGACTTGCTGCCTCATTTGTCCAAACCGTCCAACTTCAGGTGGCAAAGCCTTATCCGGCCGCCTTATTTCGTGCCGGAGACCAAGAAAATTGATGCTCTGCTCCGCGAGTTTCAGGACAACAAGATCCATATTGCCATAGTAGTCGACGAATTCGGAGGCACCTGTGGCCTGGTAACCCTTGAGGATATACTGGAGGAAATAGTGGGTGAAATCAACGATGAGTACGACGAGGACGAGAAGGTCTATTCGAAATTGAACTACAATACCTATCTCTTCGAAGGAAAGACACTGCTCAGCGACTTCTGCAAGATTTTGCAAATCGACGATGACGAGTTCGACGACGTGGCTGGCGATGCCGACACGGTGGCCGGACTGCTGCTCGAACTGAAGGGTGATTTTCTTAGTATTCACGAAAAATGCGATTACAAGCATTATTCGTTTGAGGTGATGGCGGTGGAAGGACGGCGCATCAGCCGCGTGAAGGTCATTGTGAACAACAAACCAAACAATGCCCCTGCAAAGCATTGAACGGCTCACGGATGATGTGACGCTCGGCCTGTGGCGCATTACGGAGCAGGCTGACGACCTGCCTTGGCCGACGGGTGTCGACTTGTCGGGATACCACGGTGGTCGCCTGGTAGAGAAACTCGTAACTTATGCCTTGCTGCATGCCCTGACCGGCCGCATCGACATGACAATCGGTTACCTGCCGTCGGGAAAACCGTTTGTCGACAGCATGGCGGTCAGCATTAGTCATACGAAGGGCTGGGCAGCGCTGGTGTTGTCGGAAACGCACAATGTGGCCGTGGACATAGAGTACTGGTCAGACCGCGTGAGCCGTGTGGCCAGCCGTTTCATGCGCGTCGACGAGGACGGCAGCAGCTTGGCTTCGCAGTTGGTTTGCTGGAGTGCAAAGGAAACGGTGTATAAGTTTTTCTCGGACGACCAACTGGCTTTTTCCGAAATGCGGATGTCTGGCTTCCAACCTTCTCGCTGTGGCGTGTTGCACATGGATAATCTACGGCGCGCGCAGATATTGCCTGTGGATTATCGGATTACCGCCGACTATGTACTGACCTGGGCTGTGGGGTAGGGGTGATGCGGTGCGTTTACGGCATGACCGTTACCTTCAGCGGGTGAAGCAACCTCTTTTTCCAGTCTTTCAGAAAGCCGAACCATGACTGGCTGTTATGGTATCCGAAATCTTCATTGTCGCTGGTGTAGGCCAGATAGTAATGCAGGCTGCGACCGGCCGGTTTCAGTGTGAAGGTATAGTTGTCTTTGTTGGCTGCCCATTCCATGTCGCGGTATTTGCGGGGTATGTAGATACCCATTCCCACGGTTTCACGTTTCCAGTTGACAGTGTCGGTAGCCGGCCAATCGCATCCCCAGCAACCGCGCAGTCCGTCATGGTCTGTGTATTCTTCCGACCCCTTGATATTGATGATGCCCGTGGAGAACAGCGTCTCCCGGAGGTCGCGGTTGAAATGCGCTTCCACTGCGAAATCGCGGTGCCCGGCGTACAGCGTGTAACGCAAAGTCATGTTTACGGGTACGCTGTCGGGGGTGTACGCCCATCCGCGGTCCGCCATTTCTATAATGGTGCGCACCGGTCCGCTACAGACGATGCGTTGCGAACGTTGTTTTACCGGACTAACCATCGTAGGTTGTTTTCCGTCCCATCCGCGCAAGGCGCCCAGGCCGAAGGTGTTGCCTACCCACAGTATGTCGTCGCCGTAGCTCTGCGCCTTCTGTGCAGCCGATGTGTAGAATTGGGTGTCGTGCAGCTCCAGCCCTTTGTGGTACTTGCCGTAAAGGTCGATGGTTTGGCGTTCGTCCATGTAGATGCGCATGGCAATCAGTTCGTTCTCAAACGCTACGCCGTGGTGGTGGAGCACGGTGTAGGGTTGCCGGGTTGCCGCGTCGATGGTAATGGCCGACAAGTAGATGTCGTGTCGGTTCTTCTCCTTTACCTTCGGGTTGCGGAGCACTATTTCCGCGTAGGTGCGTGCAGCATAGGGCGTGTCTTCTTCGTTCGCCGACAGGCAGACGGTGGCCTGTTGTGTCTCGCCTTTCCCGATGTCGGTAAGGAAAGCCAATTCGTCGTACCGCCCGTCGTCGTTCAGGTCGTCCAGTTGGCATGGCACTTCCTTTCCGTTTATGCTGACGGTAGCGCTACGAACGTTTTCGTAGGGCCGCATGTCGATGGCGACAGGTGCTTGTTCCTGTGCCATGTCGCTGCTTATGGACAAGTGGATGACTTTCTGCGCCTGCATTTGCAGACCACAACAAAGTGCAAGCATGGTGACGATAGTGTGTTTCATGTCGAACGGCGATGTATTGCCATGACAAATTTAGCAATATATTTTCATGCCCGTCGTCTTCTCTTACACTTTATTATGATATTTTTCACATAAATAAACTTCTCGGTCGAAATATTCGTTTGTTTTTTAATATTTTTAGCTTATAGTTTTGGTTTTAAAAGATAATTTAGTACTTTTGCCATGTAAATTTAAAAGGATAGCGTGCGTAGAATTTCCTACATATTGATGTTTGTACTGCTCTTGTGCTCGGCTTGCGAGTTCAAGCTGCGGCCCAACGATGTCGAGCAGGATGCTGGTCGTATCCGTGTGGAGCGATACGACAGGCTGCAGAGCCGTTATCTTCTTACGGGCGATTTTTCGGCTTTGCAGCAAATGAACACCGAATATCCCATTGAGACGCGAACGCTGGTCGAGAAAATGCTTCAGATAGGCGATGTCAGTGACCACAATATCAGCGAGAAATTCCTCAGATTTTACCAGGATTCCACGTTACAGACGCTCATTAGCGATGCCGAGTCGGAGTATGCCAACATGGATGACCTCAACGAAGGCTTTCGCAAAGTGTTCGGGCAGTTGAAAGAGTGGTTGCCCGGTCTTCCGCTTCCGCGTATCTATGCCCAAATCGGTGCGCTCGACCAAAGCATCGTGGTCGGCGAAAAGGTGATTGGCATATCGCTCGACAAATACATGGGCTCCAAATATCCCCTGTACCAGCGCTATGGTTATTCGCCGGAACAGCTGGGCAGCATGGGTCGCAACTTTATCGTTCCCGATGCCGTGAGTTTTTATCTCCTGAGCCTTTATCCCATGACCAATTACGACCGCCGCAGCCAGATGGACAAAGACCTGCATATGGGCAAGGTGATGTGGACGGTCAACAAGGCTCTGGGCGAGAAGATGTTTGACACCGATTATGTAAACATCATCGACCGTTACATGCACCGCCATCCGGAAATGACGGTGGCAAAGCTGCTTGAAACCGACAATTACAGCAAATTTTAGGTCCTTCTTGTTTTCTCGTTGGCAATTTAGCGCGATGTTATCATAAATGTTGCTAGTGGTGAAGGCGGCAAATTTGCTCCAGGACAGGCAAAGCGGCATTCTTGCGTGGTAAATGCCATCCGCAAGGTACGAACCTCGAGGTGAAAGTAATCATAATGAAAAGTTATGGTTATAGGAATGACGAATACTTCGACTTGCTACTTTTAGGTATGCACGACGAAACCGTTGAAACAGACAAATCATAGCCTTACCAACGAGAAAAGTGGAAGAACCCCAATACATAGCCGAAGGGAAAAGTCGGGTTAACTTTACTTCCGCTGAATAGTTGTAGCCTTCTGCGTCGTTTTGTTGTGGCGTAGCTTGAGCCCCAACAAGTCACGCCATCCGTTGAAGTCGCGTTTGATTACGAAACCGATGCCCTGCGTGTTGAGCGAGTTGCGGGTAAAATAGCGGTCGTTGGTCTGGTTGTAAACCCTTACGCTGAAATCGCCGTTGGGTGAGAACAGGTAACGTATGTCGAAATCGCCGATAAACGATGTCGTTGCATTGGCGTTGTCGCGGTATCCGAACTGGCCGTTGATGAGCAACCGGTTGTTGAGCATACGCCCGCTAAGCAGTCCTTCGTACTCGGCATCGTTCCAACCCTCGGTACCGGTCGAAATGTTTGCCCCGAAGTTCCAGTTGCTGTTGTTCACCACATTTCCCAATACATTGTTGATTTGCTGGCTTATCTGTCCGCTGAGTATGCTTTGCATGGCCAGACTGGTTTGCTTTTCTCCCGTGTTGGAACCCAGCGAATTGTTGGAGCTGGGCGACAGGAACCGTCCCACGGCCAGCAGGTAGAGCACCTGCTGGTTCATTTCCTCTTCGCTGTTGATGATGCTGTAGATCATCTGCTTGGCATCGGTTCCCACTGTGGGCATGTCAAGACCGAAATCCACCTTGGGCGCGTTGGGGGTGCCGGAAATGTTCATCAGGCAGTTCACGCGAATATTGTTGCTTGAGAAGCTGCGGCCCAGCTGCAGGTCGGCCAAGCTCACGGAGTTGACCTGATATTGGGCCTTGAGACTGAGGTCGGCGTTGTACGGGTCGCCGCCAAAGGCTATGGAGCCACCTTGCAGAAACTCGAAGTTGCGCTTGATGATGTTTTGTATGGTCAGTTTGTAGACGCCATGGTCTATCAGGTAGTTGCCATAGACATCCACTCCACCTTTATTATAATAAGAAGCACGCATCACTCCCGAACCGTTGAGTGCGATATAGTCGCCCGAACTGTTGTCCATGATTACCTTCAGCGTGGCATCGGGGTGGGTGTTGATGAGGAAGTTGATGTGTATGTCGGTGGGTATGTCAATATTGTTGTCGTCGGGCAGCAGAGGCGAGGAGGCCTGGGTAAGGTCGGTGGACAACGTGTCGCGCGACGACCAGCGGATGAACTCGCGCGAGGCGATGGCATCGGGGTTGGATGCGTTGTAGACCACCTGCGAACCTTTTTCGGGTGTGGCGTCGATATCGATATCCACTCGTCCCGACCGGCCTTTTATCCGTGCGTTTCCGCTGGCGTATACTGTCCCGTAGAACGAACTGCCGTCGCTGCCGTCCCAGTCGTAGCCCAGCAGGTGGTGTAGTTGGAGGTCGATGTCGTAGGTCAGGCGTGAGAGGTGCTGATGGTACAGCGAACCGTTCACTACGCCCACATTGACATTGCGGTCGCGCAAGGTGTCGTTGGCAAACCGTATCTCGTCGACAAGAAAATGTACGGAGTCGCCGCGCAGCTCGTATGTGGTGTTGAGCGGTTTGACGCCTATCTTGCCGTCGACCGTGGCATCGCCTGTGAGGTTTATCTGCTTGAGGTCGCCCCAAAGGCGCAGGTCGCCGTTGATGGACAGTTCGCAATGGTCCATGAAACTCGAACAGAACGATTGTACAAAATCTCCACGAGTATCGTTGGCCGTTATGTCGAGATCGATGTAGTTGCGTTTGGGCGATACATAGCCCTTGATGGAGGTTAGTCGCTTGTCCACAAACCAGGAACCGCCAAGCGTGTCAATGGCCTGTGCATCAATGTCGATTTGTTGCTTTTCCTTGTTCCAGCCCACATTGGCAAGTAATGTCCCCATGTTGCCTTCTTCAAACCGGAACCGACTGACGCGGAGCGCACCATGGCCGCCCACGCCGTCGAACAGATGGGTGACAAAAGCCTTTCCCGATGCAAGCCCGCTGAAATCGACCGAATGGAATCCCACGAGGTCGAGAACGTACTCCACATTGACATCCTTCAGTTCCACAGTGATGGAATCGTCGCTGCCTCTCGATGCCGCCCCCGACACTTTCACATACTGGTGGCCGTTGCTCACTTCCAGATCATTGACCCGCAGATGATTCTTGCTGTAGACGATGCGGGCCGGAAGAACCGTAAAGAGCGTGTCGCCGACCGAAAACTCCGACGGGCGTACGTCGAAATGCGCCTCTGTAACTCCCTGTCTGTTGCGGGCAAAACTTACGGCCGACGACAGGTGCCCGGCGAACCGATGGTGTACCGCATGGTTGTCCAGCTGGATGTCGGCCGTCAACTCATCATCTTGCGCCAATGCCGTTACGCGAAGGTCTGTATCCGTGCCTTTCGTACCCACTTGGGTGGCGCACACATTGGCCCGAAGCTGATTTTCGGGCGACGTGAGACTGATGGAGACATTGCGCAAACGGCGGTTTGCATAAACCACATCAGGGGCAGTAAGCTGAAAGTCAACCGAAGGATTGTGCGATTTCATGTTGGCATACAGACTTACGGGCTCGTTGATTTCGAGGGGCAGGTCAAGCAGATGGCGCAGCCAGTCGCCTCGGGTGATGGTGGTTTCAAGCGTAAAGTCGGTGTAGGGGACTGCATGGTGGCGCAACGGGGTGAATTTCCGGATGCTCGGCAGTTGCGAAACGATAAGGTTTTCAACGGCTTGCCGCAGCGATGCGAGGTCAAAATGGCCGTGTGCCTCCCCGTGGCCGAAATCGCTGTCGAAAACCATGTAGCGTCCGGAGGCATCATCGCCCACCTCAAATTCCAATTTGTCAAGATGATATTCGTCGCCCGACTTTACTGCATGGAAATCTCCGGCCACGAGCTTCCCTTTGACATTCGATAAATTGCTGCCCTCGAGCGCCATGCTAACGGTTCCGCTGTACACCGTTCCGGCGTGTTTGCGCCCGGTCAGGTTGAGTGCCGTCGGGTTCAGTCTCGACACGTTGGCATCGAGACTTATTGAAGGCACGTTCTTCCGCTTTTCATAACGTCCGTGTGCATTGGCTACGAAGTTGGGGTCGAGAATGTCTATTTTGCCTTCCGAATGTTCCCTGCCGTAAGTGGCATCTACGGTAATGTTTTTGTAGGCATACTGGTTCCAGTCGAAACGGTTCAGCACTCCGTGCGCCGTGTAATTGCGGGCATCGAGATTGCCTTTGGCTTCTACCCTGCCGGCCAGGTAGCCCAGCCGGTTGTCGTCGAGCAGCTTGCCGATGTCAATCCCGTCTGTTTCGGCGTGCCCGTCAAAATGGTGTTCTTTCAGCTTAAATGCCAGACGTGCCTGACTGCCGTTGAGCGAGAGGTTGCCACTGGCCGAAACGTTGTGCCCCTGCCCTTCTGCTGTGCCGTTAAAACGGACGTCTTCCAGCCGTTGCACTATGGCCGGGAGACTGACCGGCACAGCCGCAAAAAGGGGGTGAGTGGCGGTCAGCCGGTTGACGGTGACCGACCAATGGGGTGTGCTGTCCAAAGCCCACAGGGATCCTTTGGCACTTAACGAGGCCAAGGTGGGTGCCGAGAGTGTCTTGGCTTGGGCATCGCGGGCAACGATGGCTTCCAGATGGTTGACACGCAAGCTGGTGGACGTACCGGAAAAAGAGGCCTCGAAAACGAGTGGCGTGGAACAGCGTTTCAGGTTTTCCTGCACGAAGCCCAAGTCCGACGGACGGATATATGACGTGTTGATTTCTCCGCGGAAACGCAGCGTAGAAGGGGACGGGTACTTGCCTTCTGTGCGGTAGGTGGCGGCGATGTTGTCTGTCACCAGGCGCGAATGGGGCAACGACAATTCGAAATCTTCGAGGTGAGCCTGACATGGGCCTGCGGCGAGTTTGAACGACAACGATTTCAATTGGAGGCCCGACCTTTCGTTGAGGGCAATCTTCTTTACTTTCAGGTTGAGCGAGTCTTCACGCAGCGTATTGAGGATGATATGCGCACTGATGCCCGAGAATTGCAAATGGTGCAGGTCGAGTGTGGATTTGTGTGGTGCATCAAGCTGGTCATAACACAATTCTCCATGCCTGATAATCAGACTATTGACCTGAAGGTTAAGAGGATTGTGCGTTGTGGTGTCTTTCGATGCAAGCGAGTCGACAACATACTGTATGTTGAGTGGTGATTGCGATGTGGCTCGATACAGTCGCGCCTTCATGCCGAATATTTGCGCGGAGGTAACCGATATATGTCCGTACAATGCCTCGATACAGTCCAGTTTAACCGACAGGCGAGTGGCTTTGAAAAACACTTTGCCTTGTTGGTCGAGAAACGACACGTCGTCGACTATCAGGCGGTTGAAAAGTCCCACATCCACCCGTCCAATAGACACCGGCGTCCCCAGCTTGTCGGCAATGGCCTGGGCTACTTGGCGTCCAATGAACGATTGCGCCATGGGGATGTTCACCATGGCGACAGTTACGACATACAGGGCCAATAATGCCCATATTGCCGAATTGATGAAATGCTTGATTCTTTTCAATATTATGCAAAATTAAAAAAATAAACTTGTAACCGAAATAAAATTGCTGAAAATATCCTTAATGAATTAAATTTTATGTATTTTTGCATCTGTTTTTGAAGGGAGAGCCAGAACAAAGCATAAATGTGCGGTAACAGGCGGAATTTGTAGTCACTTATAGCATATCAACAAACAATTATATTTCAACTTATGGCAAATATTATTAGGTTGCGCAAAGGCTTAGACATTAACCTAAAGGGTAAAGCCGTAAAGGAAAGGATTGCCTGCCGAACCTCCAAGGTGGTGGCTTTGTGCCCTTCCGATTTCGCTGGTGTCATACCCAAGGTTACTGTAAGGGAAGGAGACCGTGTCCTTGCCGGTGATGCCTTGTTTGTCAACAAGCAGTTTCCCGAGGTCCAATTTGCTTCGCCGGCGAGCGGAACAGTAAAGTCGATTTTGCGCGGCGAAAGAAGGCGCGTGCTCTGCATCAGTGTGGAAGCCGACGACAATCAGGAATACCGGGACTACGGTTGCCATGACGCCGCAAAGATGGACGGCGAGGCTGTAAAGAAACTGCTGCTTGAGGCCGGTTTGTTCGGCTACATCAATCAGTTGCCTTATGCTGTCTCAACCAATCCCAATACTACGCCGAAAGGTATTTTCGTATCGGCTCTGCGCGACATGCCGCTGGCTGCCGACTTCGAATACGAGTTGGTAGGCAACGAGCAGGCATTCCACACCGGCCTCAAAGCCTTGAGCCGCATCGCCACGGTGCATCTCGGAGTGGGTGCCCGGCAAACATCGGAGGCCTTGACCAATGTGCAGGACGTGGACCTCAATGTGTTCGACGGCCCTTGTCCGGCAGGAAACGTCGGCGTTCAGGTAAACCATGTGGATCCGGTCAACCGCGGTGAAGTGGTATGGACGGTAGACCCGTCTGCCGTCATCTTTATCGGACGGCTCTTCCTCACCGGAAAGGTAGACCTCCGCCGCACCATAGCCATTGCCGGAAGCCAGGTGAAGCAGAGTGCCTATGCCGACGTGCTGGTGGGCAGCCAGTTGGCCGACATCTTGGCCGGCAACTTGGTTTCTGCCGAGCATGTGCGTGTCATCAACGGCAATCCGCTGACAGGACAACGTGCGTCGCTCGATGACTATCTGGGAGCGCACACGTCGGAGGTGACGGCAATTCCCGAGGGCGACGACAAAGAAGAGATATTGGGATGGATTCTTCCCCGCATGAAAGATTTCTCCGTGTCGCGCAGTTATTTCAGCTGGCTGAAAGGGAAGGGCTGCGAGTATGATCTTGATGCCCGCGTCAAAGGAGGCGAACGCCATATGATAATGAGTGGCGAGTACGACAAGGTGCTTCCGATGGATATCTATGCCGAATATCTTGTGAAAGCCATTATCACTGGCGACATCGACAAGCAGGAGCAGTTGGGTATCTACGAAGTGAGCCCCGAGGATTTTGCCTTGGCCGAATTTGTGGACTCGTCGAAACTGGAGTTGCAAAAAATAGTAAGGCAGGGACTTGACCTTCTTCGTAAAGAAAACGCCTAAACAGGATTACGCTTAAGCATATCAACACAGAAAGAATTATGAGTGGATTAAAAAAACAATTCGACCAAATACGGCCTCTCTTCGAGAAAGGCGGCAAATGGCATGCGTTCCAAAGTGTATACGACGGCTTTGGATCGTTCCTGTTTGTTCCCAACAACACTTCGAAAAGCGGTGCCCACATTCATGATGCCATCGACTCCAAGCGCATCATGAGCATCGTGGTTATCGCCTTGTTGCCTGCCTTGTTGTTTGGCATGTACAACATTGGATACCAAAATGCACTTTCGGCCAACAAACTGGCAGAAACCGGTTTTGTGGCTATGTTTGCCTATGGTTTGCTGGCACTGCTGCCGAAAATCCTGGTGAGCTACATTGTGGGTCTGGGTATAGAGTTTGCCTGGGCTCAGTGGAAGCACGAGGAGATACAGGAAGGATATCTGGTAAGCGGTATCATTATCCCGCTGATTATCCCGATTAACACACCGCTTTGGACACTGGTGCTTGCCGTCGCATTTGCCGTAATCTTCGTAAAGGAGATCTGGGGCGGTACGGGAATGAATATCTTCAATGTGGCCATTGCCGCCCGCATGTTCCTTTTCTTCTCGTATCCCAGCCAAATGACAGGCGACCAGATTTGGGTGGCGCAGAGTTCCATCTTCGGACTGGGCTACGACCTGGTTCAGGGATTCACCGCCGCCACGCCGTTGGGACTTGTCGCTCAAGGAGCGCCTGTTACTGCCAGTATGTCCGACATGATATTGGGATTTATACCCGGTTCGGTTGGTGAGACATCCGTGGTGGCCATCGCCATCGGTGCGTTTATCCTTTTGTGGACAGGCATTGCTAGCTGGAAGACCATGTTGTCTGTATTCATTGGCGGAATTGTCATGGCGCTCGTCTTCTCGGCTACGGGCAAGTCGCCCCTTCAGTGGTATGAGCACCTTGTGCTGGGTGGCTTCTGCTTCGGAGCGGTATTCATGGCCACAGACCCCGTCACTTCTGCCCGCACCGAAACCGGCAAGTGGATATACGGCTTCCTCGTCGGTGCAATGGCTATCATTGTAAGGGTGATGAACCAGGGCTATCCCGAGGGTATGATGCTGGCCATCTGCTTCGGTAATATGTTTGCACCGCTCATCGACCATTGTGTCGTTGAGGCAAACATTTCGAAACGTGCTAAGCGCGCAACCAAAAAATAAGGAGAAAAAGCATGAAAACAAATTCCAATTCATATACGATTATCTATTCGATAGTCCTTGTCTTGATTGTCGCTTTCCTCTTGGCGTTCTCTTTCCAGGCCTTAAAGCCTGCCCAGGATGCCAATGTGGCCCTCGACAAGCAGAAGCAAATTCTCTATTCGCTGAATATCCGTGGCTTGGACGACAAGGCGGCCACAGACAAATATAAAGAGGTGATTGTTTCTGACGACGTGTACGGTGAAGACGGCGAAAAGAAGGAGAGTGGAGTGGCCGGCGGTACAAACACCGGGTTCAAGCTCAACTCTGCTGATGCCAAGGCCGGGAAATTGGCCGTATATGTCTGCAACGTGAACGGGGAAACCAAGTATGTCATTCCCGTATACGGCATGGGTCTGTGGGGAGCAATCAGCGGATACATTGCCATCAACGATGACAAGGAAACCGTTTACGGAGCTTATTTCAATCACGAGAGCGAGACGGCAGGCTTGGGAGCTGCTATCAAGGACGACCAGACTTGGCAGGAAAAATTCCAGGGCAAGCATCTGTTTGCAAACGGCAACCACAACACCATCGCCTTGGCTGTCGAAAAGAAAATAGACAACTCGCAGACGCAGGTGGATGCCGTGACGGGAGCTACGCTTACATCCAATGGCGTGACCCAAATGCTACAGGAAGGCCTGGGAAGGTACACGAAGTTTCTTAATGCAAAATAACAAAAACTTTAATCCTTAAAAGATGAGTTTATTAAGCAAACAAAACAAAGAGGTGCTCGGTAAACCGCTCAACCTCGACAATCCGATATTGGTGCAGGTGCTGGGCATCTGCTCGGCATTGGCAGTAACCTCGCAGCTGAAACCGGCCATAGTGATGGGCTTGGCGGTAACCGTGATCACGGCGTTCTCCAACGTCATTATCTCCATCATCCGTAACACCATCCCAATGCGTATCCGCATCATCGTCCAGCTGGTGGTGGTAGCGGCATTGGTAACGGTCGTCAGTCAGGTACTCAAAGCTTTTGTCTACGACGTAAGTGTGGAGCTGTCTGTATATGTCGGCCTTATCATCACCAACTGTATCCTCATGGGGCGTCTTGAAGCCTTTGCCATGATGAACAAGCCTTGGCCCAGTTTCCTCGACGGTATAGGCAACGGTCTGGGCTACGCCATGATTCTTGTTGTCGTCGGCGGAGTGCGCGAACTGCTAGGACGCGGAAGTCTGTTGGGCTTCCAGATCATCCCTTCCAGCTTCTACGACTTCGGCTATATGAACAACGGCATGATGACAATGCCGGCCATGGCGCTTATCTTGCTGGGGTGTGTTATCTGGATTCATCGTGCGTTCTTTTATAATGAAGATAATAAATAATTATGGAACATCTCGTTAATTTGTTTATCCGGTCCATCTTTGTGGACAACATGATATTCGCCTTCTTCCTCGGCATGTGCTCATTCCTTGCCGTGTCGAAGAACGTGAAGACATCTCTGGGCCTTGGCCTTGCAGTGACGTTTGTTCTGCTGGTCACCGTACCTGTCGACTATCTGCTGCAGACCAAGGTGCTCGACCCGTTGGGACTGTCTTACCTCAGTTTCATCATCTTCATTGCGGTCATTGCAGGTATCGTGCAGATCGTAGAGATGGTGGTCGAGCGCTACTCGCCGTCACTCTATGCCTCGTTGGGTATCTTCCTGCCTTTGATTGCCGTAAACTGCGCTATCATGGGTGCGTCGTTGTTCATGCAGCAGCGCATCAGTCTCGACCCCAGCAACACACAGTACATCGGTGACGTGTGGGATGCCACCGCTTACGCTTTGGGATCAGGCATCGGCTGGACGCTTGCCATCACCTCAATGGGTGCCATCCGCGAGAAAATGCAATATGGCGACGTTCCCAAGCCTTTGCGTGGATTAGGCATTACTTTCATCACTGTAGGACTAATGGCTATGGCCATGATGTGCTTTTCCGGACTTAACATTTAATCAATCATGGACTTCAGTTTCATACTCAGCAGTGTGGGAGTCTTCCTTGCTGTGATACTCCTGTTGGTCATCATTCTTTTGGTGGCAAAAAAATATTTGAGCCCCAGTGGCAACGTCACAATCACTATCAACGACAGCAGGACGCTGAGCGTTGCCCAGGGTGACTCGCTCATGTCAACGCTCAACGCCAATGGTATATTCCTGCCTTCGGCATGCGGCGGAAAGGCCAGTTGCGGACAGTGTAAGGTGCAAGTGCTGGAGGGCGGAGGCGAGATTCTCGACTCTGAGCGCCCGCATTTCACACGCAAGCAAATCAAAGAACACTGGCGTCTCGGATGCCAAACTAAGGTGAAAGGCGATTTCAAAATCAAGATTTCCGAGTCAATAATGGGCGTGAAAGAGTGGGAATGTACCGTTATCAGCAACAAGAACGTCTCGAGTTTCATCAAGGAGTTCAAGGTGGCTCTGCCTCCCGGCGAACACATGGATTTCGTGCCGGGATCGTACGCGCAAATCAAGATTCCTGCATACGACTGCATCGACTACGACAAGGATTTCGACAAGTCGTTAATCGGAAAGGATTATATTGGCGCATGGGAGAATTTCAATATCCTGTCGCTCAAAGCGCACAATCCTTCACCCACCATCCGTGCATATTCTATGGCCAACTATCCGGCCGAAGGCGACATCATCACGCTTACGGTGCGTATTGCTACAACTCCGTTCTTGCCCCGTCCACAGGTGGGCTTTCAGAATGTGCCCACAGGTATCGGCTCCAGCTACATCTTTAGCCTCAAGCCAGGCGATAAGGTGATGATGAGTGGTCCCTATGGCGATTTCCATCCGCATTTCGACTCTAAGAAGGAGATGATTTGGATAGGTGGTGGTGCCGGCATGGCTCCCTTGCGGTCACAAATCATGCACATGACAAAGACCCTTCATTGCACCGACCGCGAACTGCATTTCTTCTATGGTGCACGCAGTCTTAATGAAGCTTTCTTCATGGAAGACTTCTGGGAGTTGGAGAAGGAATTCCCCAATTTCCACCTTCACCTCTCGCTCGACCGCCCTGATCCTGTTGCCGACGCAGCGGGTGTCAAGTACTATGCTGGCTTTGCAGTCAATTGTGTGAGGGATACATATCTGAAGGACCACGAGGCTCCCGAAGACTGCGAGTATTATCTTTGCGGTCCCCCCATGCTTATAAAGACTGTAACCGACTATCTTGACAGTCTGGGTGTTGATTCCGAGAGTATCATGTACGACAATTTCGGATAGTCACGGCTAACCGTAACATAGTCATAACAAACCACAACAAAGTCGCTGAATTTCAGCGGCTTTGTTGCGTTTAT
>CAVKJH010000058.1:0-4662 GCA_963656755.1 bacterium | reverse complement strand
TTGTTGTGATCTTAAATATATAACGGATATAGCTTCTTTTTATGATATCATTACGATAGCCTTACCAACGAGAAAAGCGGAAGAACCCAAAAATCCCGTTTGCTGGACGCAAACGGGATTTTTTTCTTATCGTGTTACAACCGATGGTTGTTCACTGAACGGTATTCGGATCATTCGGCAGCGGGAGCCTCTTCCTCGGCAGCGGGAGCCACTTCGACTGTCTCCTCAGCCTTCGGAGCCTCTTCTGCAACAGGCTCTGCTACAACCTCTTCCTTCTCGGCAACGACCTTCACAGGAACTTTCACCTCAACATCCTTGAAGAAGTGCACAACAGCCTCAAAGTCACCGACTTTCTTGATATCGTGCATGGTGATGATCTTGCGGTCTACCTCGATACCCTTCTTACCCAACTCCTCTGCAACGATGGCAGCGTTGACTGAACCATAGAGGTGGCCGGTAGCGGCAACCTTGGCAACAACGACAACCTCAACGTCCTTCAGAGCCTCAGCGCGCTTCTCGGCAGCAGCCTTGGCAGCGGCAATCTTGTTGGCCTGCTGTTTCAAGTTCTCAGCGAGCACCTTCTTTGCGCTCTCCGAAGCGATGACAGCCTTGCCTGTGGGGATGAGATAGTTACGGCCATAGCCGCTCTTTACCTTAACGATTTCGTTCTTGTATCCAAGCCCGATGATATCTTCCTTCAGTATGATTTCCATATCTTAGCCTCCTTTTAAATTACTTCAACAAATCGGTTACGAATGGAAGCAGTGCAATCTGACGGGCACGCTTTACGGCCTGAGCCACACGGCGCTGGTACTTCAGAGAGGTACCGGTGATGCGACGGGGAAGAATCTTACCCTGCTCGTTGAGGAACTTCTTCAGGAACTCGGGGTCCTTGTAGTCGATATACTTGATGCCGCTCTTCTTGAAACGGCAATACTTCTTCTTCTTGGTGTCGATAGAAGGAGCGGTCAAATAACGGATTTCTGAATTTTTCTGCTCTGCCATAATTATGCCTCCAATTTATTACCCAGTTTGGCACGACGCTTCTCGGCGTAAGCAACAGCGTGCTTGTCGAGCTTCACGGTCATGTAACGAATAACTCTTTCGTCACGGCGATAGCCTGTCTCAAGAGTGTCAATCACTGACGGCTCAGCCTTGAATTCCAACAGGCAGTAGAAACCTGTAGACTTCTTCTGAATAGCATAAGCCATCTTCTTCAATCCCCAGGCCTCTTCGTTCAGAATCTCAGCACCCTTGTCGGTGAGCAGCTTCTTGAATTTAGCGACCGTTTCCTTCATCTGTTCATCAGACAAAACGGGAGTCAAAATGAAAACGGTTTCGTATTGATTCATACTACTTTGAAAAGAAATTAATTGTTGTTTTGCAAAATGCGGATGCAAAGGTACAAATAAGTTTGGAGAAAAACCGTCTTTGGCCATCAGTTTTTTGCTTTTTAACACAAAAAACCACAGCGCGCCCACCTTTTCTTATTACTTTTGCATTCGTCATGAAGAAATATCTGCTCAAGACAGCACACGCTTTGCGTACGCGCTCCAGCTGGCCGGGCCTTCCTCTGGTCTATACGGGCGTGGTACTCTTGGCGTGCTTTTACGCATTGGGGCTTACAGTCCGCAATGTCTTTCTGCTCCTACCGTTGGCGTGCATCATTGCCGGTGCAGTAGGGTTTGTACGCAACGAGAAACGCAACGGTAAATACTGACTGCTATATTATAAGGTGGCGGGCCAAAGCCAGTCCGGCAAGCCCGCCACCTTATTATATAGCACTCAGCACAGGACTTTCCTTTCCGCACCGGCAGAACGCCGTATGCCGATGCGCCCGGAAAGCGTTCAATCCTCCTCGGGAACAATCAGCTTATAGCCTTGTCCGTGGATGTTGATGATTTCGATCTGGTCGTCGTCCTTCAGATGCTTACGCAGCTTGGTGATGTAGACATCCATCGAACGGGCATTGAAATAGTTGTCGTCGATCCAAATGGTGCGCAAGGCATCGTTGCGCTTCAGAATCTCGTTGGCATGCGAGCAGAGCAGCGCCAGCAGTTCGTTCTCCTTGGTGGTCAACTTGGTCTGCTTGTCGCCGATGACGAGCAACTGTTTCTGGGTGTCGAACGTGAAGCGGCCAATCTTGTACATGGTGCTTTCCCTGTTCTTCTTGCCCCGCACGCGGCGCATGATGGCCTCAACGCGCTTCACCAGTTCCTCCATGGAGAACGGCTTGGTGATGTAGTCGTCGGCTCCCTTGTCGAATCCTTCGAGCACGTCTTCCTTCTGCACCTTGGCCGTCAGGAACACGATGGGCACCTGCGAGTTGACCTGGCGTATCTCCTGGGCCAGCGTGAAGCCGTCTTTCTTGGGCATCATCACGTCGAGGATGCAGATGTCGAACTTGTCTTTGGAGAACTCGCGGAACCCCACTTCGCCGTCGGGACACAGCACGGCATCGTACCCCTTGGCAATGAGGTATTCGCAAAGAAGCGTGCCAAGGTTTTCGTCGTCTTCGCAAAGCAGAATCTTAACTTTTTCTTCCATAATATTTTGTATTTAAATTTTTAACTCTGTGTACTTGTTGTTAATGTCATACACGGACAAAGCGTACGGCATGCCGGTCAGTCCTTGATTACGGGCAACTTGACGGTAAACTTGGTTCCTTTGCCGTATTCGCTCTCCACCTTGATGTCGCCCCCATGCAGGTCCACCACCTTCTTGACGTAAGCCAGTCCGAGTCCGAACCCCTTCACGTCGTGCACGTTGCCCGTATGCACGCGGTAGAACTTCTCGAATATCTTCTTGAGGTTCTCCTTCTTCATGCCCATCCCGGTATCTTCTACCGAGAAATAGAGGTTCTGGTCGTCGTTCCACGTTTTCAAGTACACGTTGAGCGGCTTGTCGGGCTGGCAGTATTTCACGGCATTGTCCATCAGATTGAATATCACGTTCTGGAAATGCACCTCGTCCACATAGATGGCCGAGTCGACGGCCCCCACGTCCACATAGACCTTGCCGCCGGTATGCTCCACGCGTAGCGTAAACGAGTTGGCAATGCTTTCCATCATCTCGTTGAGGTCGAGGCGTTTCTTTTTGAATGCCGACTTCTTCCGGTCGAACATCGACATCTGTAGCACCTTTTCCACGAGGAAGCGCAGCCGTTTGGTTTCGTCGGTAACAATTCCCGTGAGGTGTTTCAGCATCTTGTCGCTCTTCGGCACGGTGTCGTCGTTGAGCATCTGCGCTGCCAGCGAGATGCTGGCTATCGGTGTCTTCAGCTCGTGGGTCATGTTGTTGATGAAGTCGTTCTTCATCTCGCTGTAGCGTTTCTGCCTGAACACCACCACGATGGTGAAGACAAACGTGATGAGCAGTATCAGGGTGAACACCACGCTGGGTATCATGAACCTTACGCTCGAGTAGATGTAGCCGTTGATATCGGGGAAATGTATCTTCACCACACCCATCTTGGAGGCGGGGTCGTTGCGGAAGAGCACTTGCGAATAGGTAAACTCAATGCCCTCGTCGGTATAGTCGGGACAGCGGTACACCTCGCGGCCGTCCTGGGTCGTGACCGTGAAATGATAGGGAATGTTGACACCATTGTTCATCAGCTCGGCCTTCAGGTCCTGGTCGAGTATCTTGAAGTTGACCCGCTCCTTCAGCGGCTTGTCGGATGCCGAATAGAGCATATTCATCACCACCTCGTCGAGCAGTGCCTTCTGGTAGACATAGCGGTTTTTTACGATCTCCTGCAGCGACTTGCTGGCCGCATTGTTCAGGTTGCGGTCGCTCTTCAGTATCATGGCCTTCGGCATCTGGGCGGGCTTCGTGGAGATGGTCTTCAGCTCGAAGGAAGAGTACACCGTACCGTCCTTGCCGTGAACGGCATACTGGTGCGAGTGCTGCACGGTGCCGTCGCCGGGTTCGCCCGAACGTGTGCCCGTGCTGTCGAGGCGGTAGGCATGTCGCTCAGTCTCGTTCACGTCTTTCTCCAGATAGCGCAAGGTCTCGTTCAGTTCCAGATTGCGCGACGCCTGGTAGAGGGCACGGTTCACGCTTTCGTCGAACTGTTCCTTCTTCATGTTGGCCATTTCCTGAATGTATGTCAGCTGCAAACCGAGCAGGATAACGAAGGAAAGCCCCATGATGACGGCTATGACCCAAATGGTTTTCTTCTTCATGCGGGCAAAGATAAAGAAATAATTAAATCATTAACATCTTCTTGTTAAATATTTATTGGTAATTTAACGTTATTAACCATGTTTGACGTTTTTAGTTGCATATACGCAACTATAATGTAGTCAAAAAAAACAACTTGCACCTTTTTTTATCTTGTACTTTTTTGCCATCGCAGACTATTCGACGGAAAGTAAAACAAGTGCCGCGGAACAATCTGAACACTTTGAGTTCACCGTCAAGCCTGCCCCCCTTTTTTTTTTTGGGGGGGGGGAACACAGACTGCCTACCAACCGGATAGCCCACAAAAAGAAAACTTCTCATCCTGCGAGGAAGCCGCAAGACAAAGGCAAAGTCAAGGGATTGGTTGGAAAGCCTACATAGGCTCGTATTCGTCCAATTTATCTACAAGTTTACAAAGAGGTGTCCCCTCTATGCAAAAATGCTCCAATACATCGTTGCCATTGGCAAACTTCTGAA
>CAVKJH010000057.1:0-6118 GCA_963656755.1 bacterium | reverse complement strand
CCCTATCCTATATTATGCGCCCCCTACAGGGGCAAAAACTGCGCAAACGCTGCATATTTGCATATGCTTTTGAACACCCTACCTTACAGGGCTTTCCGTATGCTTGTTGCATCCCTGCCCTGCACTTGCGTTGCACCATACAGGGGCAAAAACTGCACATACGATGCATGTTTTGATACGAATTTAGAATGCCCTGGCGCCCGGACTTACCAACCGGGATTTTGCCGGATCTTCTTGTTCAGGTTCAGTTCGTTGGTCGGAACAGGGAAAAGATAGTATTTCCGGTCATACTTGCGCGTCTTGCTGCACGCCACGATATAGCTGTCGGCATTGACGCTGACGGCCACGTCGGGTATGCCGCTGACGTTGGCCCCGAGGCAGATGTCGGGATGCTGGCTGCTGTCGAGCTTGTCGAGCTGGTGCCATCTTACCAGGTCCCAGTAGCGGTACCAGTTGTCGGCAATGAGCTCGCAGCGGCGCGAACGGCGTATCTCCCACAGCAGGTTGCCGACACCCATGTTGTTGGCCGGGTCGGCTTCGGGCTGCAGGGCAAGCGGCGGCAGTCCGGCCCGGGCCTGCAGCAGGTTGACCGAGCGGTCGAGGTCGTCCTGCGTAGCCGTGCCCAGTTCGGCCTTGGCTTCGGCATAGTTGAGCAGCACCACGGCATACCAGTAGAGCGGTGCGTCGGTATAGTTGGTATAGGTATAGGTGCGGTAATACTTGTCGAGCGTCAGGTTGTCGTACTTGCGTATGGTATAGCCGGTCGACGAGGTCATGAGGTCGGCTTCGGCCACACCCTGCTCGTTGACGCGCCCCCAGCTGTGTCCCTTGAAACTGACGATGGAGTCGATGGTAAGCGCCAGCCGCCGGTCGCGCACGGAGAGCGCACGGGCAACCGACAGGTTTTCGCCGTCATTGACCGTGAGGCGGTCGTCGCGGTTGAGCGTGGTG
Organism: bacterium; assembly: GCA_963656755.1. Classification (GTDB taxonomy): domain Bacteria; phylum Bacteroidota; class Bacteroidia; order Bacteroidales; family Bacteroidaceae; genus Prevotella. The sequence continues at coordinate 5,167 of CAVKJH010000057.1, read as the reverse complement.
GTGGCGAGCGGCCGTCCGTCGGTGAAGAGGAAGGCGTCGAATGCGTCTTTCGTAATGCCGTACTGCTCGGCCGACCCGCTGGTCCATGCTATGAGGCAGTGCATCACCTGGTCCTTGCCGTAGTTGCGGTAGAAGATGGTTTCGCTGCCGTTGCCCAGGTCGGTGGAGTGGTACACCTCGCCGTACTCGCCGGTCAGGCGGTAGCTGCCCGAGGCGATGAGCGCGGCGGCGGCATCGGCGCTGGCCTGCAGGTACGAGGCTGCGCGGCCGGCGTCGGGCGCCAGCCCGTTGTCGGCCTCTGTGCGGTATTTGGCGAAGGTGCCCTCGTACAGGCACACGTCGCTCTTCATGGCCAGCGCCATGTGCTTGCTCCATTTGGTCTTGTCGGTCACTGTGGGGAGATGGTCGGCGGCATAGTCGAGGTCGCTGCGCACGGAGTCCATGACCACGTCGCGCGGGGTGCGCTCGCCGTACACATGCGCGTCGTCGACATCGGTGATGACACCCGACAGCCATTCCACATCGCCGTACTCGCGCACGAGCTGGTAGTACTGCCAGGCGCGGTTAAGGCGTGCCACGGCCGTGTAGTAGGTCTTGCTGGCAGCCGGCATCGACGAGGCGGCCACGTTCTGTATGACATAATTGGCGCGGCGCACCTCCTTGAAGCCGTCGGTCCAGTAGGTGGACGTGCTCGGAACGGTGGTGAACAGCCAGTTGTCGAAGCCCGAGTTGCACTGGTCGTCGTTGAGACTCTTGAAATAGTACCATCCGAAACTGCCGTTCTCGCTATAGCCCACATAGTTGTCGTAGAACTTGTTGGTATAGCTTTCCACGGCATTGGTGTTGCTCCAGAACTCCTTGTTGTTCACAAACGTGTCGCGCGGGTTCTTGTCGAGCATGTCGTTGCAGCCTGTCAGCACACACATGGCTGCTCCGGCCAAAAACGTTATCTTGTTCTTCATCTTGATAGTCAGTCCTTACCTTTATAATATATAGCGTTACCTTTGCCGGCCTGTTGCCGGCCGTCAGAACTCCACCTGCAGACCCACCGACCACGACCGGGTGATGGGATAGGTGCGTCCCCATGTGCCGTAGCCGTAGGTGCCCGTGGGCCCGTCGTTCATTTCGGGGTCGATGGGCAGGTTTCTGGCGCCGTTGTGCAGCAGGCAGAGGTTGTTGACACTGGCGTAGAGGCGCACTTTCTGTATGTAAGCCTTCCGCGTGAGGCTCTGCGGAAGGGTGTATCCCAGCGTGATGTTCTTGAGCCTCAGATAGGAGAGGTCCACGAGATACTTGGTCTGCGGGTAATAGTTGTGGCATCCGCCGATGGGTGCCAGTGCGGCCACGTTGCCGGCATACTCGTTGCCGGGGTAGAGGCAGGGATAGTCGTTGGCCTCGGATATGTTCACCACGCCGTTGGCCGGGTCGTACACGTTGTAGCTCGTCTGGTTGGAATAGATGGCCAGGTCGGGCTCGCGCATCTCGGGGAAGGCAAACGACGACTGTGTCCACATGTTGCGCTTGCCCACGCCCTGGAAGAAGAGGTCGAGGTCGAAGCCTCGGTACGATCCGCCGATATGGAAGCTGTACTCGTAGCGGGGCATCGTGTTGCCGATGACTTTCAGGTCGCCGTGGTTTTCGAGCGTGCCGTCGCCGCCGTCGATTTTGCCGTCGCCGTTGAGGTCTTTGAACTTGATGTCGCCCGGGCCGTAGACGAAGTTGTCGGTCTGTATGCCCGTCTGGTCGGCCACGCCCTGCTTGTAGATCCACGAGCCGTCGGCGTTCTGCCCCTCAAAGTCGTCCTCGGTGAAGTAGCGGTCGGTTTCGAATCCCCAGATGTCGCCCCACGTCTCGCCCTCGTAGGCGTACATGCGTGCATTGTAGTCGGTGTCGATGCCGCCCGTGTGGCCGATGATTTTCGAGTCGTTGTTCCACTTGGTGATCTTCGATTTCGAGTCGCCGATGTTGAAATTGGCGTAGAGGCTGAGGTCTTTGCTGAACTGTTTGTGCCAGCTGATGGTCAGTTCCCATCCGCGCGTGCGCAGCTGTCCGGCGTTGGTATAGGGTGCGGCCGCCCCCACGGCACCGGGCAGCGCCTTGCCGGGAGCCAGCATGTCGTTGGTGAGCCGCTGGTAACCGTCGACGGTGACGCTCAGCTCGTCGTTGAAGAAACTGAGGTCGAGCCCGGCGTCGGTGGTGCGTATGCGTTCCCAGGTCAGCGAGGATCCCACCCAGGTGGGCATGTCGGCCTGGTTGACCCGTGTGCCGTTGCCGTCGAGCCAGTAGGTAGACGAGGGGCTGATCTGCGTGATGGTGGAGAGGAACATGTTGTCGCCCACGGCCTCGTTGCCGATCTCGCCGTACGAGAAGCGCAGCTTGCCGTTGCTCACATAGTCGTGCAGACGGTCCCAGTAGCCCTCTTCGGTAAAGCGGTAGCCCAGCGAGAACGAGGGGAAGAAGGCCCACTTGTTGCCGGCCGGGAAGCGCGAGCTGCCGTCGTAGCGGCCGTTGAGCTCCACGAGGTAGATGCCCTTGTAGTCGTAGTTGACACGGCCGAAATAGCCGGCCGTGGCACGGTCGCCGGTCGACGAGCTGATGGTGGCCTGCGACAGCTGTCCGTAGGCCATGTTGAGCTCGGGGTAGTTCTCGTCGTAGAGTTGCGTGCGGCGCACATAGAAATAGTCGGACGAATAGCTCTCGCCGTTGACACCGGCCATCACCGCAAGGTTGTGGGCGTTGCGCCACGAGTGGGTGTAGTTGGCATAGGCGTTGGCCACCCAGCGGTTGGCCTTGCTGTTGTCGCGTGTGGCATGGGTGGTGGAGGGTTGCACGAGATAGGCGGGCGCCACGCCGTTCCAGTTCATGCCGTAGACGCTGTTGGCGCTCGACTTCAGGTTGGTGTTGTCCACCTGGTAGGTGTAGTCCACGTTGACCGTGAGGTCTCTGGTGATGTGTGCCACGGCGTAGGCGTTCATGCGCAGCATGTCGTGCACGGTCGACGTGCGTGCTGCCTGTTTCTGCAGTGCCAGCATGCGGTAGTCGAGGGTAGTGCCGTCGTCGGCCACGATATACCCTGAGGGCACGAAGAACGATCCCCACCGCCAGATGTACTGGTAGATGTCGCTGAACGAGTTGGCGCGGCTCACGTCGCGCCGCGTGAAGTTGGCGCGCACGCCCAGCGTGAGCCAGTTGGTGAGGTCGGTCCGCAGGTTGACGGCAAAGTTGTAGCGGTTGAGCTTCGCCGGGTTGTACTTCATCACGTCCTGCTTGCGGTTGTACCCGAAATCGACGTAGTAGGAGGTCTTGCCGCTCGACCCGCTGACCGACACGTCGTGGCTGCTCGAGGGCGCGGCGCGGTTGTACCAGATGTCCTGTATGTCGTAGTCGGCGTAGTAGTAGGGCTGGTCGTCGTCGAAGAGATAGTCGCCCACCTGGCTGTCGTCCTTATAGGCGGTCATCTGTCCGTATCCGCGCTTGTGTCCGCCGTTCTGCTCCTTCCATTTCTGTGCATAGGGCAGCAGCTTGTCGAAATACATGCCGAACAGTTCCACCGTGCCGCTTCCTTTGCGCGCCTTGGCGGTCAGGGCTGCCGTGAGCTGTGTGGGCACGTCGGGGAAGTCGGGTAGGATGGTGGCCTGTTCCCAGGCGAAATACCCGTTGTACTTCACCGACATGCGGTCGCCCTTCCCGGCCTGTTTGGTCGTGATGAGGATCACGCCGAAGGCGGCGCGGCTGCCGTAGATCGACGACGAGGCTGCGTCTTTCAGCACCGAGATGGTGGCGATGTCGTTGGCGTTGACCATCGAGAGGTCGTCGGTGGGTACGCCGTCGACCACGATGAGCGGGTTGGAGGTCTGCCCGTTCGACAGTGTGCCCAGTCCGCGGATGCGCACGCTGGGCTGCGCGTCGATGTCGCCGTTGCTGTTCACCACGGTCAGTCCGGGCACGGCTCCCTGCAGGGCCTTGGCCACATCGGCCTCGGGACGCGACGACAGGGTGCGGTCGATGTCCACATTGGCCACGGCGCCGGTGAGGTTCACCTTCTTCTGCCGGCCGTAGCCCACCACAACCATCTCGTCGAGCAGCACGTTGTCGTCGTGCATCACCACCTTCATGCCCTGCGCGGCCACCGCGTCGACGGGCTTGTAGCCGATGAACGTGATGTGCAGACTGGCCTTCGGGCCGGCCTCCAACTCAAACTTGCCCTCACCGTCGGTCACGGTACGCTTGCCCGTGGCCGGATCGCTGACGGTTGCGCCGATCACCGGCTCGCCCGTGTCATCGACCACCACACCTTTTATCACGCCACTTCTTTGCGTCAGTTGCTGCGGCTGGGCGCCGGCCACGGTCTGTGCGCCGCCGGCGGTGGGCACCGACAGCAGCACGCCGCAGAGTGCCACCTTCATTTTCTTTTTCAATTCCACGACACTATTCGTTTTAGGCGCGCACGGTAGGTCGCGCGCACGGTTAATCTTCTATTTCCAGACAGAATGCCCTGGGTGTTTCATCGGACGGAAAGCCTTGGTGTTGCATCAGACGGAAAACCTTGGTGTTGCATCGGACAGCATGCCTTAGAGTTTCATCGGTTTGTGCGGCATCCTTCCCCCCTCCGTATTGCCCGGTCTGGGTACGGCAATACGAAACGAACCATCTTTCTGACAATAGGACAAAAGTACAAAAAAAAATCCGAACGTCCGGTGTTTTGTGTGAAAAATCTTTAATTGCGATAAAAAAAGTTGCAGACACCGCTTGCCGGAGCAACACCTATCGCCGGAGCGGCACTGTGCCCAGCAAACCGGATGTTCCCTCGCCTGCCGAACAGCCTTCGGCCATCGATGCCCTTTCGCAACGCCATTCGGCGTCGATGGGAAGCCCGAACAACACCTATCGCCGTGCCGTTCGGCACCTGCCGGATAGCGGAACGCCACCTCTCGCACGGCTGGCGTTGCACCTGTTTGCCCTGCGTTTGGGTTTGCCACTAAAGGGAACAACGCCAATCGCGCGCCAAGCCCTGAAAGGTAGGGTGTTCAAAATTCCAATTTTATTTGTGCACGAAAAATCGCACAAAATATGAACGAATATGTTGTATATGAGGTGTTTAGTTTATTACAATCAGGTTCGTATTGAACTCATGCCCCTGTAGGGGGCGCATAATATAGCGTAGGGG
>CAVKJH010000056.1:0-15353 GCA_963656755.1 bacterium | reverse complement strand
GGGCGTAACGGTCGTAGCCCAGGGTGAAGATGGAACGCAGTGACATCTGTAACCCTGGGTGTAATGCGGCATGTGTAATTTCTGGCCTGTAAGGTCAGCACCTCACGCGTCGTGCCATGACCTTATGACAGCTGTGCTGCCCCTTCTGTTCCTCCTGCGACCTGTCTGCGCCCGACGGCCCGTTGATTGCATATCGTCGAAATAACGGCCGAAACGGTTTCGAACTGACACTTTTCCGCGGAAAGAAGAAAATAAAATCGGCCAAACGGCTTGTTTTTTAAACAAAAAGCATTACCTTCGCAACCGTTTGCGACAAAATGGCGAAAACCCCACGCCGCAACCGTCAGTATTGACCGCCGCTGATGGCGGTGCATCGATAGGCATTAGAGCATACAGAGAGAAACTTATACGTTATTATTATTTCTATTATTTACCAATCACTTATGAAAATCAGATTCATGCAAGTCCTGCTTGGCTTGATGATGCTGGCCCCGTCGGCGGTGCGCGCTGCCGACGGCGACAAGGTCGTCGACATGCTTGTGCTGCGGATGACCGACGAGAGCACCAAGCTCTTCGCCCTGTCCGAACAGCCTGTCATCACGCTGGGCGAGGGCAAGTTCACGGTCACGTCGGGCAGTATCGCCACCGACTATGACCAGCAGGAGGTGGCCGAGTACTATTTCGAGAAGGTCGACTCCGCTACGGCCGACTCCGTGACGGCCGTGGCCCAACCCGAACTGCGGCAGTTTGCGCTCAGCTACACCGACAACTCCACCGTCAGCGTGACCGGCACCAAGGCCAAGACCGTGCGCCTCTACACACAGGGCGGACAACTCGTGGCCACGAAGCCCACCGTGGACGGAGCCGCCACGCTGAGCCTTGCCGCCCTGCGCCCCGGCCTCTACCTGCTGCAGCTGGAGAACGAGCACACGTTCAAACTCATCAAGAAATAACCCCGAACCCATAGCACATGAAGAAAACACTACTCCTTATATTACTCCTAATGGCCGTGTCGGCCGTGCCCTCCGCCGCCCAACAGCAGCTCGTGAAGAAACGTGCCACGCTGTCGCTCGTGAAGAAGCGCGCCCACGCCACGCCCCACAAGGCCGCAGCAGCCGCTGCTGACGCGCAGCCGCTGGGCAGCGTTGTGCTGGCAGCCTACTATCCCAGTTCGGCATCGGGCGTGGACGGCATGGAGAACTACTACCTGGTGCTGGCCGACAACGACGACGTGACCTACGACATCACCGCCGGTACCATCACCGCCACCTCGGCCCATGTGGCCATTCTCGACCTGTATGCCCCCGAGGGCACGGGCATCGACCTGCCCGCCGGCGAATATGGCGCCGGCGAGGGCAGCATGTACTACGACACCGACTTCTCGTACCTCTCCACCTACGATGCCACAGGCGCCGACGACGGCGGCGCCGACCTTGGCGGCACCGTGCGTGTGGACAAGGCCGACGACGGCACCTACACCGTGACCCTGGCCGATGCCGCAGGCACCACCTACGCCTACGAGGGCGCGCTGACCTTCACCAACATGGCCTCGGGCGGGTCGACCGTCTATCCGCAGATCGGCACCGACCTCACCGACCTCGCCTTCACCGGCGGCATGGCCAACTACTACGGCAACCTCATGGACTCGAAGACCGGCAACATGGTCATCGACCTCTACAACGGCGAGTACAACGAGAACGGCGGCCTCACCTCCAAGGGCGTGGACCTCTGCATCAACCTCTTCAACCGCCTCTTCGGCGACCCGAAGACCGCCACGCTCGTGCCCGGCACCTACACCGTGGCCCGCAACTTCAAGGTGAACACGTTCTTCCCCGGCATGGAGGTCGACTACGCAGGCGTTACCATCGTGATGGGAACCTATGTGAAGCGCCGCAAGTCGCTGACCGGCAGCACCGACATCGACTACGACTATGCCTACATCGTTGACGGCACGGTGACCATCGAGGCCGGCGACACCGAGGGCACGTTCAACGTGACCGTGGACCTCACGACCGACCGCGGACACAAGGTGACTGGATCGGGCCGCAACATCGCCTTCCCCGTTACCGACCAGTCGACATCGAGCGAGAAGGACGTCGACTCGAACCTCGACCACGACGTGGCCCTCGACTTCGGCCGTGTCGCCAAGTCGCGCATCTATTCGCTCGGCGTGCAGAACGGCGTGCAGATCTTCACCGTCGACCTGGGATCGCCCAGCGGTAAGGACGACCCCGAGATCATGGGCGACCAGGACCTGCTCCGCATGGAGTTCCAGGCACCGCTGGGCAGCGCCTACCTGCCCGAGGGCACCTACCAGCTCATGGAAGAGAGTCACCTCTACTACAACCTCTATGCCCCCTACCAGCTGACGCGTGGCTACTTCGTGGACGGTGGCCGCACCGGCACCCGCTACGAGCACTTCATGAAGTGCAGCTACCCGAAGGAGCACACCTGGGCCGTGGATAGCTTTGCCACCGTCTACTCGGGCACCGTGGGCGTGACCCGCATCGACAGCACACACTATAAGTTCGCCATCGACCTCTACGACGGCAAGGGCTTCCAGATATCGGGCACGTTCGACAAAGAAACCGAATACTGCTACTCGCCCGCCGACATCCTGGGCGTTGACGGCGTGGCCGACAACCGCCGCCGCACCGTGCGCGTCTACACCCTCGGCGGACAGTATGTGGGCAACAGCACCGACGCACTGCCCGGAGGCATCTACATCATCAAATCAGGCAACACAACCACAAAAACCATCAAGAAATGAAAAATATCATAGTAACGGCCGCCCTGCTGCTCATGGCGGCCACCACCACCATTACGGCGCAGACCAAGCGCGTCATGACCGTCGTGCAGAAAGACGGCACACAGGTAGTATATAAGGTGAACAGCGTGGAGCGCGTCACCTTTACCGACATGGAACTGCCCTCGCTGCGCAACCAGATAGCCTACGACGACAACATCGCCGACATCGACCAGGCCACCCTGCTCGCCAAGGGCGGACGCTATGTGGTGACCCTCAGCGTGCCCGAGATAGACATCACCAGCGATGCAACCGGCCAGGACATCTCTTCGCTCGCCATCAGCCTGCCCAAGGACAGCATGGGCCAGCAGCTCACGCTCACGGCCGACAGCGGCAGTGCCGTAGCCGTATATTATAATGGTGAACCCGTGGCCGTCAACGGCACCCTGCAGGTGCGCTTCGGCCGTAGCGGCACCATCGCCGTGACCCTCGAGAGCGAGACCGACCATTACCTCGACCTGCGCTGCCACTACGCCGGTACCTATGCCGAGCAGTACCAGGGCGACAACATCATCACCGTGGCCAAGGGCGAAACGCTCAGTCAGGCTGCCGTGGCATCGGCCTTCACCGTGAAGCCCGCCACCACCGGCGCCGCCACCTTGTTTGCCTTCGGCGATGCCGAGGTCAGCGTGTCCGACAGTCTGGCCTACGGCACCAAGGCCGTGGTGCTCGGCGTGTCGGCCCTGAAGCTCTATGGCGACACCATCGACATGGCCGCCGATCCGGACAGCTACTCGTTCCAGTACATCGACTACGAGAAGCGCGAGGCATACGACAAGGTGACCGCCGGTAAGATCGTGACCCGTCAGGATGCCGCTGGCAATGTCTATGTGAACATCGTGGCCACGCTCGACGACGGCCGCCAGGTAACCGTCGACTACTACGGTCCCGTTACCGAGGTCGACACGCTGGGCAACATCATCCCCCAGGCCGTGGCCGACAACCAGTACAAGTACTACAACTCGGACGGCGACCTGTCCGTAGACCGCCAGCTCGGCACCTCGTACATCAAGGCGAAGAGCGGCAATACCACTTTCTACCTCGTGCCCGAGGGCGAGAGCAAGAGTTCCTCTTACCGCGTGCAGCTGCAGGTGAGCGACGACCTCATCAATGCCGGCGAGCTTGACCTGGCCAACCTCGGCCAGACCGCCATCTTCAGCCTGCGCTTCGACCTGGGCGGCATACAGCTTACCTCGTATGCCTCCGGCCACGGCTATGGCAACACGCCCGACAACGGCACCATGACCATCACCAAGAGCGACGACGATGTCTACGACATCCAGCTCGACGTGTACAACCACTATGTGGGTCCCTGGAGCACCGGCGGCGACAACACCCACCTCGTGCTGCACTACACCGGAACCTTCGAGCAGTATTAAAACGCACGGACAGGCCGGCGGCCGCGCCGGCGCCTCTGTGGGTGCCGGCCATCGATAAGGTCAGCCGCCGGCCTGTCCCAACCCTCCATCAGAATAACAACCAGTCAATGAACAAGAAATCAATCCTTCTGGCCGCCCTGCTGCTTGCGGGCATCAACGGCTTCGCGCAGAAACTCTCGCCCAGCACCACCCTGATGCTGCACGAGTTGCACAGCGGCCGGCAGAAGGCCCAGGCAGCCGACGGTACGCCCAACACCGTGAACTGCTATGTAACCGTCAACAATGCCGAAGCGCTGGAGCAGATTGCGAAGCTCGGCGGCAAGGTCAATAGCCGTCTGACCTCCACGCTCGTCACGGCCACCCTGCCCGTGGCCGCGCTGCAGCGCGTGGCCGACCTCAGTTCGGTCGTGTCGCTCTCGGTGGGAACCGAGGCCCGGCTGCTCATGGACGAGGCACGCCGTCTGCTCTATGTGGACAGCTGCCACACCATGACCGCCGACAACGGCCCCTACACCGGCAAGGGCGTCGTGGTGGGCATCGTCGACAACGGCTTCCAGTACGACCATGTCGACTTTCTCAACGCCGACGGCAGCGACACGCGCATCAAGCGCGTTTGGGACCAGCACGGCACCGGCAACGCCCCCGAAGCGTTCGGCTACGGCGTGGAGTACACCACCTACGACGAGATGAAGGCCGCCCACTACGACCTGACCAGTGGCTACCACGCCACCCATGTGTCGGGCATTGCGGCCGGCGGCGACCGTTCCACGCCCTACTACGGCGTGGCTCCCGATGCCGACCTCGTGTTTGTCAGTTTCAACAGCACCAACGCCAACATCGTGGACGGCATCAAGTATGTCTTCGACTATGCCGAGAGCGTGGGCAAGCCCGCCGTGGTCAACATCAGCCTCGGGTCGCATGTAGGACCGCACGACGGCACTTCCGAAACCGACCAGGCCATGGCCGCCCTCGTGGGTCCCGGACGCATCATCGTGGGTGCGGCCGGCAACGAGGGACTGGAAAAGCTGCACGCCTCGAAGGTACTGACAGCTACCGACAAAAACATGAAAACCATGTTCGACTACACCTCCGATCAGTCCAGCAGCCAGTACAAGACGGCCTATGCCGACGTGTGGGGTGCGAAGAACTCCACCCTCACCGTCAAGGCCGTGGTGGCCAACACGCTGACGGGCAAGATTGTGGCCCAGTCGGCTGAGGTGAGTAGCAACGGCACCAAGGAGGTGCAGTGGATTGCTCCCGACGGCTGCGGCGCAGTGGCACAGGTGGGTCTGGCCCTGCAGGTGGACAGCAAGCGCAATCGCTCGAACGTGCTCGTGATGAGCCGTGCCACCAGCATCAACGACGGGTTTGCCGTCGGACTGGTGATGACGGGCGAGGCCGGCGACACCATCCATGTGTGGAACAATGCCACCGGCGGCGTGTTTGCCAACAAGAACCGCCGCGGCTGGACCGACGGCGACACGCTGTGCACCGTGGGCGAGCTGGGCGGCGTCAGTCCCGACGTCATCACCGTAGGATCGTTCAACTCGAAGATGTTCTTCCAGCCCATCAGCTACCAGGGCAGCAAGGATGGATTCGGCGTTTCCGAGAGTCTGGTGGGCCCGTACCTCGGCCATTCGCGCTTCTCGAGCTGCGGCCCGACGGCCGACGGCCGCACCAAGCCCGACATCACCGCCCCGGGCTGCGTCATCGTGTCGGCCGGCTCGCGCTACGCCGGCTCGTGGAGCGACGACGATAATGTCATAGCCCGCACGGGCAGCGATGTCTACACCTATGAGGTGGGCACATCGATGGCCTCACCCTTCGTGGCCGGAGCCGTGGCCCTGTGGCTGCAGGCCGACCCCACGCTCACACCGGCCCGCATACGCGACATACTGGCCCGCACGGCCATCAACACCGACCAGTACATCGACACCGGCGACAATGCCTTCCCCAACAACACCTGGGGCCACGGACGCATCGACGTGCTGCAGGGGCTGGTGAGCGTGCTCGGCGTGGTAAATGGCGTGAGCGACGTGCAGGCCGCCGACGGCCTCTTCCGCATCGAGACACACCGCGCTGCCCGCAGCGCCTCGTTCTATTTCGGCGAGGGCCACACGGCCCATGTGGCTGTCTACAACACCCTCGGGCAGAAGGTGGCTGGCGCCGCACTGCAGACAAGCGGACAGACCGTCGACCTCTCTGCGCTCGGCCACGGCACATACGTCATCCGCCTGCAGCAAGGCAACGCGGTGAAGACCGTGAAGGTGGCGCTGTAAGCCGCCCCTACGGATCTTGCCGTTTCCCCCACAACCGACAGGCCCGCCCCGGACGCTTCCGGGACGGGCCTGTTATTCAATGCAACTTACTACCTAAATATATAACTGATATTGCTTTACTGACCGCAAAAGTAACCATTTGCGGCATGGCGGCCTTGCACGATATTCCACAAGAATGACAAAATGGTGGAGCGTTGGACGATTTTCGCAACTTTTGGACGGCTTTTATAACCGTTTACCCGTAAATGTGCGTATCTTTGTAAGCGTGGAGGCAAAACGTGCCGCCGCAACTGCAACCAACATCAACATAACCTATGCGCAATATCCTGAAAACAACCGTCGTGCTGGCCGTAGCCGCATTGCCCCTGACAGCCGCCGCCAAGAGTTATCTGCTGAAATCGCCATCGGGCCGCGTGGCCGCCACCGTGAACCTCGGAAAGGACGCCTCGCTCAGCGTGTCGCTCGACGGACAGACCCTGCTCAATGCCTCGAACATCAACCTGGTGCTGGCCGACGGCCGGAAGGCACTGGCCGGCGACCGTGGCGTGAAAGCCAAACGCACCAAAGCCAGCCAGACCATCGACGCACCGTTCTACCGCCAGCGGCAGTTCCGTTTCGAAGCCAACCAGCTCGATCTGCTCGGCCCCGACGGCTTCGGTCTGCGCGTCGTGGCCTCCAACGAGGGCGTGGCCTACCGTTTCTATACCACGCGCACCGATGCCACCACCATCCAGGACGAGACCGTCGACTACCATTTCGGCGCTGACCGCCGCGCATGGCTGTCGACCACGACCAACGCCGAGAAGCCGTTCCAGATGGCTTTCCAGAACATCTACCACGACACCACTCTCTCGGCCACCGACTCTGTCAGCGATCTGCCCGCCTTCCTGCCCGCCACCGTCGACTGCGGCAAGGCCAAGGTGACCCTGCTCGAGAGCGACTCACACGCCTATCCCGGCATGTGGGTCAAGGCCGACGGCAAGGGCACGCTCAGCGCTCTGTTCGCCCCTTACCCCAAGCGCATGGACTACCACCCCTGGCGACACATGACCTATGTGGCCGAGACCGAGCCTTACATCGCCACCTCGACCGGTGCGCGTACCTATCCCTGGCGCGTGATGCAGGTCAGCGAGCGCGACACCGATATGCCCACGGCCAACATGGTGTATGCGCTGGCCGAGCCCAGCCGCATCGCCGACACCTCGTGGATCAAGCCCGGCAAGGTGAGCTGGGACTGGTGGAGCGACTGGAACCTTGAGGGTGTGAACTTCAGGGCCGGCATCAACACCGACACCTATCTTTATTATATAGACTTCGCCGCCAAGTACGGACTGGAATACGTCATCCTCGACGAGGGCTGGTACGACTCGGCCAAGGGCGACATCATGCACCCCATACCCGACGTCGACCTGAAGCGCATCGTCGCTCATGCCGAAAAGAAACATGTGGGCATCATACTCTGGGCCGTGTTCAACGTGGTGGACGAACACCTCGAGGAGGCCTGCGCCCACTATGCCAAGATGGGTGTGAAGGGCTTTAAGGTCGACTTTATGGACCGCAACGACCAGACGGCCTTCGAGATGGTGGAACGGCTGGCCGACTGCTGCGCACGCCACCGCCTCGTGCTCGACCTGCACGGCATCTACACGCCCACCGGGCTCAACCGCACCTACCCCAACATACTCAACTTTGAGAGTGTGTTCGGCATGGAAGAGGTGAAATGGGGCACGCTCAAGAACGACCATCCGCGCTACGACGTCACCTTCCCCTACATACGCATGCAGGCCGGCAGCGTAGACTTTACGCCCGGCGCCATGCGCAACGGCACGCGCAAGGACTGGTATGCCTCTTACACCAAGCCCGTCAGCCAGGGCACACGCAGCCACCAGGCCGCCGAGTATGTGGCCTACGACTCGCCGCTGACCATGCTGGCCGACGTGCCTACGGCCTACCAGCGCGACCCGCAGTTCACACGCTATATTGCTGCTCTGCCCACCGTGTTCGACCGGACACAGGTGATCGACGGACAGATCGGCAGTCATCTGGTGACGCTGCGACAGAAAGGCGACACCTTCTACCTCGGCGGACTGGCCAACTGGGACGGCCGCGATGTCACGGTGCCGCTCTCGTTCCTGCCCGAAGGCACGGCCTACCGTGCCTCGATCCTCACCGACGGCATCAATGCCGACCGCAACGCCGACGACTACCGCATCGAGCAGCGGCAGGTGAAGGCCACCGACAGCCTCGACCTGCACATGGCATCGGGCGGCGGCTTCGTGGTGGTGCTCGCACCGGCCACACGCTGAACACCGGCACCCGACGGCCGACGACCTACGACAACAATCCTATAAAAACATAAAGACGAAGACATGAGACATTCCATCATCATGACCTTGGCGGCGGCCACACTGCTCGCCGCACCCGCACAGGCGCAGAAGAAAAACGCCTCGGCGGGCTATCCCATCACGCCCGTGCCCTTCACGCAGGTGAAGGTGCCGGCACAGAGTTTCTGGGGACAGCGCCTCGAAGCCAGCCGCAAGGTGACCATACCCCTGGCTTTCTCGAAGTGCGAGACAGAAGGACGCTACAAGAACTTTGAGCGCGCGGCTGAGAACATGAAGACGCACGCCAACACGGTCAACGTGGAGAAGGTGATGCCCTACTCGTTCGACGACACCGACCCCTACAAGACCATCGAGGGTGCCAGCTACATCCTGCAGACCTACCCCGACAACAAGCTGAAAGCCTACATCGACTCGGTGCTCGACATCATCGCCACGGCTCAGGAGCCCGACGGCTACCTCTACACCGCACGCACACAGAACCCTGCACACCCGCACCCCTGGGCCGGCAGCAAGCGGTGGTCGAAAGATGAGGACCTGAGCCACGAGCTCTACAACCTCGGACACATGGTGGAGGGTGCTGTGGCCCACTGGCAGGCCACCGGCAGCCGTAAGTTCCTCGACATTGCCGTGCGCTACGCCGACTGTGTGGTGAAGGAAGTGGGTGCGGGCAGCGGACAGGCTTGCGTGGTGCCCGGACACCAGATTGCCGAGATGGCGCTCTGCAAGCTCTACCTCGCCACCGGCAACAAGAAATACCTGGATGAGGCCAAGTTCTTCCTCGACTATCGCGGCAAGACGGCCATCCGCCAGGAGTACTCGCAGAGCCAGAGCCCCGTGGTCGAACAGGATGAGGCTGTGGGACACGCCGTGCGCGCTGCCTACATGTATGCCGGCATGGCCGACGTGGCTGCTCTCACCGGCGACACCGCTTACATCCATGCCATCGACCGCATCTGGGACAACATCGTGAGCAAGAAGCTCTACATCACCGGCGGCATCGGCGCCACTGCATCGGGCGAGGCCTTCGGCCCCAACTACTACTTGCCCAACATGAGTGCCTACTGCGAGACCTGCGCTGCCATCGGCAACGTGTATGTGAACTACCGCCTGTTCCTGCTCCACGGCGACAGCAAGTACTACGATGTGCTTGAGCGCACGCTCTACAACGGCCTTATCAGCGGCGTGAGCCTCGACGGCGGCGGTTTCTTCTATCCCAACCCGCTGCAGAGCATGGGTCAGCACCAGCGCCAGGCATGGTTTGGCTGCGCCTGCTGCCCCAGCAACATCTGCCGTTTCATTCCCTCGCTGCCCGGATACGTCTATGCCGTGAAGGACAACAACCTCTATGTGAACCTCTTCCTGGCCAACACCGCCACCATGCGCGTGGGCGGCAAGAGTGTCACCCTCAGCCAGCAGACGGCTTATCCCTACAACGGCGACATCACCGTGACGGTGGAGAAGGGTAGCGGCGCCTTTGGCATGAAGATACGCATACCGGGATGGCTCAAGAACCAGCCCGTGCCCTCGAACCTCTACTCGTTCTCCGACACCAAGCGTCTGGGATACACCGTGCTCGTCAACGGCAAGGCGGTCACTGCCTCTGTGACCGACGACGGCTACTACACCATCAGCCGCAAGTGGAAGAAAGGCGACAAGGTGCAGGTGCACTTCGATATGGAGCCGCGCACCGTGCGGGCCAACAACAAGGTGGAGGAAGACCGCGGCATGGTCGAGGTGGAGCGCGGCCCCATCGTGTACTGTGCCGAGTGGCCCGACAACAATTTCGACATCAAGGAGGTGCTCATCAACCAGGAACCGACCTTCAAGCTCGGCACCAAGACGCTCGACGACTTCATCCCTGCCGACAGCAAGGCTAAGCTCGTGGACTGGCGCGGACAGACACTCACCACCCTTACCACCGATGCGCAGACACTGGCCTTCGACAAGGCCGGCAAGCTCACCACCAAGGACGTGACGCTGACCCTCATTCCTTATTATGCCTGGGCTCACCGCGGCAGCGGCGACATGAAGGTGTGGCTCGCTCAGGACCTCAAGGCTACCAGCCCGTCGCAGCCCGCCACACTGGCCAGCCAGAGCAAGATCGAGTCTTCGATGCGCCTGCCGTCGCTGCAGAGCATCAACGACCGCCTCGTGCCCAAGGATGCCACCGACCGTTCCATCCCCTATACCCACTGGTGGCCGAAGAACAACGCCACAGAGTGGATCAGCTACACGTTCCCCGAAGCCGCTACCGTGCAGAGTTGCACCGTCTACTGGTTCGACGACCAGCCCTGGGGCGGATGTTCGGTGCCCGACAGCTGGAAGATCTACTACAAGGACGCACAGGGCGAGTGGCAGCCGGTGGCCAACCCCGACGGCTATCCCGTGGACCGCGGTGCTGCCTGCACCGTGAACTTCGACCCAGTGAAGACCACCGCCCTGAAGCTTGAGGTGAAGATCAACGAGCGCCTCTCTGCCGGCGTCTTCGAGTGGAGCGTCAAGTAAGTTGACTGATCTGACGGATCACCGCTGAACCGGGCATCCGTCCATGCGGCCGGGCGCAATGCCGGCCATACCGCCAAGGGGTGCGGCAAGTCCATGTATATGGCTCTTGCCGCACCCCCTTTTGTTGGTTGCACCACGGCCCTGCGGAGGCTGCATGAACACGGTTGCTGCTTTTTCCAAACCGACAGCCCTACCTCCGGTCCTTTGGTTGGCTGCTGTCCCTGCCGTTTTCGATGTGCTGGCAAAATTTTGAGGCTAATACCGATTGCGGTTTATCTGCTCCCTCCAATGCCGTCCGGCATGCGGAAAATTACCTCCCGCACCTGCGCCAGCCGTCGCATATCCCCAAAAATGAGGATTTTTCTGCATGCCATACCTCTTTTACTTGCCAAATCGGATAGAAAGGTGTAATTTTGTAGGCAATAATCAAGCAAACGGGTGCGCAGAGGGCTTGCCGAAGCCCTTCACGGTGCGCAAAACGTCACTGCACCGCGGGCAAGGGACACGCCCCGCGATACATTATTAACCCAACCACATCACACACAACTTATGGTTTTACAAGACCTTCAACAAGACTTCAAGGGTTCCAACTGGAAGCACGAGATTGACGTAAGAGACTTCATTCAGGCCAACTACGAGCCTTACAACGGCGACGAAAGTTTCCTGGCCGGACCCTCTGAGAAAACCAAAAAGCTATGGGCCATCCTCTCCGACCTCTTCGAGGTGGAGCGCGAGAAAGGTGTCTACGATGCCGAGACCAAGCTGCCCCAAAGCATCGACACATACGGTGCCGGCTACATCGACAAGGACAGCGAGGTGGTGGTCGGTCTGCAGACCGATGCTCCGCTGAAGCGCGGCATCTTCCCCAAAGGCGGCATCCGCATGGTGGAGAAAGCCCTCAACGCCTACGGTTACGAGCTCGATCCTGCCACGAAGACCATCTTCACCAAGTATCGCAAGACGCACAACGAGGGCGTGTTCTCGGCCTACAACGACGACATCAAGGCTGCCCGTCATGCGCACATCATCACCGGTCTGCCCGATGCCTACGGACGCGGTCGCATCATCGGCGACTATCGCCGTGTGGCTCTCTACGGCACGGCCAACCTTATCGAGGAGAAGAAGCGTTATTTCAAGCGCATCGACATACAGGAGTTCACCGAAGAGATTGTGCGTCACCGCGAGGAGATAAGCGACCAGATACAGGCTCTCAAGCAGTTTGAGCGCATGTGCGCCGCTTACGGCTTCGATGTTACCAAGCCCGCCACCAACGCCCGCGAGGCCGTGCAGTGGACTTATTTCGGCTATCTCGGTGCCGTGAAGGACCAGGACGGTGCAGCTATGTCGCTGGGCCGCGTGTGCGCCTTCCTCGACATCTACATCCAGCGCGACCTGAAGAACGGCACCCTCACCGAGGAGGAGGCACAGGAGCTCATCGACCAGATGATCATGAAGCTGCGCATCGTGCGTTTCCTGCGCACCCCCGAATACAACGACCTGTTCTCCGGCGACCCCATCTGGGCCACGGCTTCTATCGGCGGTATGGGCATCGACGGCCGTTCGATGGTTACCAAGACCGACTACCGTTTCCTCCACACGCTCTATAACATGGGCCCGTCGCCCGAACCCAACCTCACCATACTGTGGAGCGAGCGTCTGCCCGAGCAGTGGAAGAAGTTCTGCGCCAAGGTCAGCATCGACACCAGCGCCATACAGTACGAGAACGACGACCTGATGCGCGCCGAGCTGGGCGACGACTACGGCATCGCCTGCTGCGTGAGCCCGATGAAGATCGGCAAGCAGATGCAGTTCTTCGGCGCACGCGCCAACCTCGCCAAGTGCATGCTCTATGCCATCAACGGCGGCCGCGACGAGATGTCGGGACAGCAGATCGGCCCGCGTTTCGCACCCATCACCAGCGACTACCTCACCTACGAGGAGTTTATGCCCAAGTTTGAGCAGATGATGCGCTGGCTGGCCAAGACTTATGTCAACGCGCTGAAGATCATCCACTACATGCACGACAAGTACGACTACGAGGCTTTCGAGATGTCGCTGCACGACGGCGACGTGGAGCGCACGCGTGCCACGGGTATCGCCGGCCTCTCTATCGTCACCGACTCCATCGCTGCCATGAAGCACTGCAAGGTGCGCATCGTCCGCGACGAAACGGGTCTGGCTGTCGACTATAAGATCGAGGAGGGCGACTACGTGCCCTTCGGCAACAACAACGACGAGACCGACACCATTGCCGTCGACATTACCGAGAAGTTCATGGAGTACCTGCGCCAGCATCGCACCTACCGCGACGCTACGCCCACGCAAAGCCTCCTCACCATCACGTCGAACGTGGTGTACGGCCGCAACACGGGTTCCACGCCCGACGGTCGCCAGAAAGGTGTGCCGTTCGCTCCCGGTGCCAACCCCATGAACGCACGCGACGTGAAGGGTGCCGTGGCTGCCCTGTCGTCGGTGGCCAAGCTGCCGTTCCAGCACTCGCGCGACGGTATCTCGTACACCTTCGCGATCGCTCCTTCGGCTCTCGGCAAGGAGAAGGACATCCAGTCGCAGAACCTCGTGTCGCTGCTCGACGGTTATTTCACTCCCAACGGCGGACAGCACATCAATGTGAACGTCTTCGACCGTGAACTGCTCGTCGATGCCATGGAGCATCCCGAGAAATATCCGCAGCTCACCATCCGCGTCAGCGGCTACGCCGTGAACTTCGTGAAGCTCACCCGCGAGCAACAGCTCGACGTGCTCTCGCGCACCATCAACCAGGGCATGTAAAGGCCCGTTGTCTCCGCGAGACTTGTAACCCTATAAACGTGAAAGCCATCTGCCCCGCCTGTCAACGGCGAGGCTCATGGCTTTTGCCGTTCATGGCTGCGCCGACGCTCCGTGCCGGAGGCTCCGTAAGCCGTCGGCCGTAGTGCGGCCATCATCGAAACATTACCAAGCTATGGAAGAAATCAAAGGACACATACACTCAATGGAATCGTTCGGCACCGTCGACGGCCCCGGTGTGCGCTTCGTGGCGTTCATGCAGGGTTGTCCGCTGCGATGCCAGTTCTGCCACAACCCCGACACCTGGGACCCGCATGCGCAGTGCCAGTATCACCTGTCGCCGCGCGAACTCATGGACGAGGTGCTGCGCTACCGCAGTTTCATCAAGAGCGGCGGCGTGACGCTCTCGGGCGGCGAGCCGCTCATGCAGCCCGACTTTGTCCGTGAGTTCTTCGGCCTGTGCCGCGCCGAGGGCATCCATACGGCCCTCGACACCTGTGGTTTCTACTGCACGCCGCACGCCCTCCGTGCGCTCGACCATACCGACCTTGTGCTGCTCGACATCAAGACCATGGACCCTGACCTCTACCCGCGCCTCACCGGCCAGCGGCAGGACAATAACCTGCGCTTCCTCGACGAACTGCAGCTGCGGGGCATCAGGACGTGGGTGCGCCATGTGGTGGTGCCCGGACTGACCGACGACGACGCGTGGCTGCAGCGGCTGGGCGAGCATGTGGCCCGGTACAGTGTGGTGGAGAAAATCGAGGTGTTGCCCTATCACACCCTCGGCACGTTCAAGTATGAGCAGCTCGGACTGAAATATCCGCTCGAAGGGGTGCCGCCGCTTGCAGCCGACCGTGCCAAGGCCATCCGCCTCATGCTCTCGGCCTACAAGCCCTGCCTGTAATAATCAGGTTCGTATTGAATACATGCCCTGTAGGGTAGGCCGTTCAAAATCCAATTATATTTGTGCGCGGAAAATCGCACAAAATATGAACGAATGTGTTGTATATGAGGTGTTTAGTTTATTACAATCAGGTTCGTATTGAACTCATGCCCCTGTAGGGGGCGCATAATATAGCGTAGGGGTTTACCCCTACGGTTTTACGGTTCATCGTTTTTCCATCGCCCCTGTAGGGGGCGCATAATTCAAATCATCATGCGGTTGAAATATGCGCCCCCTACTCTAATTTTGCAGAGGAATGCGGCGAAGCCGCATAAAACTTAAGAAAAGGAACAAGAAATTTGACAA
>CAVKJH010000055.1:0-47429 GCA_963656755.1 bacterium | reverse complement strand
TAGAGCATCTGCCTTACAAGCAGAGGGTCGGCGGTTCGAATCCGTCAACGCCCACCAGGGGTGTATCCTGTGGTCTTTCGGGACTGCAGGATTTTTTTGTTTTATGCCCCTCTTCACATTCCGCCGCAGTATTCACCGTTGTCGGCAAGCGAAAACGTGGCCGCCAGCCGAAGCGAAAACCTGTCGGAAAAAGGTATCGAACGGCACTGCGATAAGTGCCGAATCGCAGTGCCGTTCGATACCTATCGCAGTGCCGTTCGGTACCTATCGCAGTGCGGTTCGGTACCTATCGCAAAACCGGAAGAATGAGAGGCTTTACATGTCTGGTAAAAAGCATTGTCGATCAGCTCTTTTGTGACTTGCCTTTAGCCTGTTTCATGTCTGCTGCTTATCGTCTCTTTTTCCCGAGTTTTTTGCCGGATACCAATAATTCTTTTATCGGTACTGAAGCGGGTTGCCAATGACTTGCTCAGTTGCGTTTCATCATCTCCACCCGTTTTTTAGCATGTTCGGTAAACTCGCTGCGTGTGACGGTCTTCTCGCCGGTGGGGCGCGCGACGGGTAGGCTTGCCGAGTCGGCAACCTGTACGGCAGTGAAGACCTGCTGGCCGTTGTCGAACTTAAGCACCAGGCCGCTGAGCCCTGTGCCTGTCGGCTCGTCTTTCACGGGTATGTGGGGCGTGTACCAAGCCGTGGTCTTTCCGTCGGACGAGACGGCCTTCGGGCATTCGAACCCCAATATTTCCTTTTTCTCCCCGTCCACAGGGGTGAAGGGTGTGCCGTTGAGACTGTCGGCAACGATAAAGGCATGCAAAAAGAGACTGTTCTCAAAGTTGGGCGTGAAGAACATTGCGAGTGCGTTGTCGTTGGCGGCTAATTTCCTGATGTGAGGCTGTCGCATTGTCGCAGGTGCCCATCTGGGGACAGGGCAAGAAGAACGGGACGGGGCGTTAAAAACCGTTAGACGCAATACTTTTTATTGTTCGAATATCCAACGTGTCGAAAATAATTCGTAATTTTGCAGACGTGTTAATTTAAGGATATGAAACTCGATTTGTTGACAGCAATTTCTCCGGTCGATGGCCGTTACCGTGGTAAGACTGAGCCCCTGGCTGATTATTTTTCAGAGTATGCACTAATCAAGTACCGTGTGCGCGTTGAGATAGAGTATTTCATCACGTTGTGTGAACTGCCCTTGCCCCAGCTCGCCTCGTTCGACCACTCGCTTTTCGAACGCCTGCGCGACATTTACCGCTCGCTCGACGAAACCGGCGCGCAGCATGTGAAAGACATAGAGAAGATAACCAACCACGACGTGAAGGCCGTGGAGTATTTCATCAAGGAGGAATTCGACAAAATCGGCGGCCTGGAGCCGTACAAGGAGTTTATCCATTTCGGCCTCACCTCGCAGGATATCAACAACACCAGCGTGCCCCTTTCGGTGAAGGAAGCCCTGAACGACGTGTATTATCCGCAGGTCGAGGAGCTTATTGCCCAGCTGCAGCAGTATGCTGACGAGTGGAAAGACGTGCCCATGCTGGCCAAAACGCACGGCCAGCCCGCATCGCCCACACGTCTGGGCAAGGAAATCATGGTGTATGTGTACCGTCTTACCGAACAGCTCAACGAGCTGAAGGCTTGCAAGATGACAGCCAAGTTCGGCGGCGCCACCGGCAATTTCAACGCCCATCATGTGGCCTATCCCGACTACGACTGGAAGGCTTTTGCCAATAAGTTTGTGAGCGAGAAGCTCGGTCTGCAGCGCGAGCAGTGGACCACCCAAATCAGCAACTATGACTGTTTGGCTGCCGTGTTCGATGCCATGCGCCGCATTAACACCATCATCATCGACCTCGACCGCGATTTCTGGATGTATATCTCCATGGAGTATTTCAAGCAGAAGATCAAAGCCGGCGAGGTGGGGTCGAGCGCCATGCCCCACAAGGTGAACCCCATCGACTACGAGAACAGCGAGGGCAACCTCGGTATGGCCAACGCCGTGCTGCAGTTCCTTGCCAGCAAGTTGCCCGTCAGCCGTCTGCAGCGCGACCTTACCGACTCTACCGTGCTGCGCAATGTCGGCGTGCCCTTCGGCCATAGCGTCATCGCTATACAGAGCACCCTCAAGGGTCTGCGCAAACTCATCCTCAACGAGGAGAAGATTGCCGAAGACCTCGACAATACATGGGCCGTGGTGGCCGAAGCCATACAGACCATACTGCGCCGCGAGGGTTATCCGCATCCTTACGAGGCCCTAAAGGCTCTTACCCGCACCAATGTGAAGATGACCGAGCAGACCATACACGATTTCGTGGAGACGCTCAACGTAGGCGACAGCGTGAAGCAGGAATTGCGCGCCATCACGCCCCACAACTACACGGGCATGTGATACCCGTTGGTTTTTGGGGGCTACAGGCAGGTCGGTGAGATTTGCCATCGGAAAAGTATTCAGTGAACAATAAATATCATCATTTAGTAAACAAGAATTGAACGGGAGAACACTGCTAACTTACTAATATCCGCTCTCCCCATGTGGAGACGGTTGTTTCGGGATAAGGGACGGGCATCTTGGTGCCGCCCCGTTTTGCGGAACTGCGTTGGCCGGGAAGGTCAAACGGCATAGCTCATTGTTCAAGAAAAACAGATTAAGTATCATGTCAGAAGAAATGGAAAACTTGTCTCAGAAATCAGCAGAGACACAGGGACAGGAAAGAGAAGGAGGCCGTGAGGGCTACAACAGACCTTCCGGTTACCAAAGAGATTACCACAATGCCGGGCGTCCGCAGCGTCCGCGTATCAATACGCAGCGTGCCTACAGCTCCGACCGTGGCCATGTGCAGAACGAAGCGGGTTTCCGTCCCGAGGGTTTCGGGGCCGGACTGCAGGGTGCCGGCGAACAGCCGCGCCAGCCCCGTCAGAGCGGCTACCAGCCGCGCCAGGGCGGTTTCCGTCCGCGCTACAACAATAACCAGGAGGAAGGCGGCTACCAGCCGCGTCAGGGCGGTTTCCGTCCGCGCTACAACAACCAGGGCGAGGGCGGCTACCAGCCGCGCCAGGGCGGTTTCCGTCCGCGTTACAACAACCAGGGCGAGGGTGGCTACCAGCCGCGTCAGGGTGGTTTCCGTCCGCGCTACAACAACCAGGGCGAGGGCGGTTATCAGCCTCGTCAGGGTGGCTATCAGCAGCGCCAGGGCGGTTACGGCCGTCAGCAGAGCGGCTATGGCATGCGCCCCGGCTATGACCCCAATGCGAAATACAGTCTGAAGAAGCGCATTGAGTACAAGGAAGAGCATATCGATCCCAACGAGCCGATCCGTCTCAACAAGTATCTGGCCAACGCCGGGGTATGCTCGCGCCGCGAGGCCGACGAATTTATCCAGGCTGGCCAAGTCACCGTCAACGGACAGGTGGTGACCGAACTGGGCATGAAGGTGAAACGCTCCGATGAGGTGAAGTACCAAGACCAGGTGGTGTCGCTGGAGAAGAAAGTATATGTGCTGCTCAACAAGCCCAAGGATTATGTCACCACAAGCGATGACCCGCAGCAGCGCAAGACGGTGATGGATCTCGTGAAGGACGCTTGTCCGGAGCGCATCTATCCCGTGGGACGTCTCGACCGCAACACCACGGGCGTGTTGCTGCTCACCAACGACGGCGACCTGGCCAGCAAGCTCACGCACCCCAAGTTCCTGAAGAAGAAGGTCTACCATGTGTATCTCGACAAGAATGTCAGCGAGGAAGACCTGCAGAAGATTGCCGAAGGCATAGAGCTTGAGGATGGCGAGGTGCATGCCGATGCCATCGAGTATGCCGACGACCGCGACAAGAGCCAGGTGGGCATCGAAATCCATAGCGGCCGCAACCGCATCGTGCGCCGCATCTTCGAGAAACTGGGATACCGTGTCGTGAAACTCGACCGTTCGCAGTTTGCCGGACTGACCAAGAAAAACCTTCGCCGTGGCGACTGGCGCTTCCTTACCGAAAAGGAGGTCGAAATGCTCCGCAACGGCATGTACGAATAGTAAATAATAGGTATCATGTCTACAAGAACAAAAATTGTCGATGCCCTCGCAAGCACCGGCTATGGCAAAGAGATTACCGTGAAGGGATGGGTGCGGTCGCACCGCAGTAGCAAGGCTGTCGATTTTATCGCCCTCAACGACGGATCTACCATCAAGAATATCCAAGTGGTAGTGGATCCCGCAAAGATGAGCGAGGACGAGCTGAAAAGCATCACCACGGGTGCCTGCATACGCGCCACCGGTTTGCTCGTGGAGAGCCAGGGCAAGGGGCAGGCCAGCGAAATACAGGCCAGCGAAATAGAGATTTACGGTCTCTGTCCTTCCGATTACCCCATGCAGAAGAAGGGTCAGAGCTTCGAGTACATGCGTCAGTATGCCCACATGCGTCTGCGCACCAACACGTTCGGGGCAGTGTTCCGCATACGCCACAACATGGCCGTCGCTATCCACAAGTATTTCCACGACCATGGTTTCTTCTATTTCAATGCACCGCTCATCACGGCCAGCGACTGTGAAGGTGCCGGCGAGATGTTCCAGGTCACCACGCTCGACCTGGACCGTGTGGCCAAGAGCGGCAAGGTAGAGTACGACAAGGACTTCTTTGGCAAGAAGACCAACCTCACGGTGTCGGGACAGCTCGAGGGTGAGCTGGGTGCTACCGCACTGGGTGCCATCTATACTTTCGGCCCCACGTTCCGCGCCGAGAACAGCAACACGCCCCGTCACCTCGCCGAGTTCTGGATGATCGAACCTGAGGTGGCCTTCATGGACAAGGACGAACTGATGGACCTCGAGGAGGACTTCATCAAGTATTGCGTGCAGTGGGCATTGGACAACTGCAAGGACGACCTCGAGTTCCTCAACAAGATGGTCGACAAGAATCTTCTGAACACGCTTGAGGGTGTGGTCAAGGAGAGCTTCGTGCGACTGCCTTATACCGAGGGTATCGAGATACTGCAGCAGGCGGCCAAGGACGGCCACAAGTTCGAGTTCCCCATCACGGGTTGGGGCATGGACCTGGCCAGCGAGCACGAGCGTTTCCTCGTGGAGGAACATTTCAAGCGTCCGGTTATCATGACCGACTATCCTGCCGAGATCAAGTCGTTCTACATGAAGAAGAACCCCGACGGAAAGACCATGCAGGGCACCGACGTGCTGTTCCCCCGCATCGGCGAGATTATCGGCGGTTCGGTGCGCGAGGAAAGCTACGAGAAACTGCTGGGCGAGATAGAACGCCGCGGCATGCGCGAGCAGACCTACGACTGGTATCTCGACACACGCAAGTACGGTTCGTGTCCGCACGCCGGTTTCGGTCTGGGCTTTGAGCGCCTCATTCTCTTCGTTACGGGCATGCAGAACATCCGCGATGTCATTCCGTTCCCCCGTACACCGAAGAATGCCGAGTTCTGACGCGTAGGCGTGCAGACCGACGAGTGGGCCGCATAGCCACGACACATACATAACCACGGCCGCAAGATGTCTCTACTGTACATCTTGCGGCCGTCAGTTTTTGAGAGGGTTCGGTAGAATTGCGGCATGACCCGGCGCAGCCACCGCTTGTGGTATGGATCATCGGCGAGTCGCTCACGAGCCACCACTGTTCGCTTTACGGTTATGCGAAGCCTACCAACCCGCTGCTGCAAAAGAAGGTAAACGGAGGCGAGGCATTGCTCTTCACCGGGGTGAAGGCCGCCGAACTGCACACGCAACAGGCTTTCCAACTGATGATGGGCACCTACGCAAAAGAAGCCGCCGGTACGGAATGGTACGAGACGCCCGCCCTGCCCGACATCGCCAAGGATGCCGGCTACCGCACCCACTGGATTTCCAACCAAAGCAAGAAAGGACTCTACGACAATATCGTGTCGCAGTATGCCGACCTGTGCGACACGACGGTATTCATCGGCAACATGTTCGGCGGCGGCAACCGGACGACCGTCGACGGCGAACTGCTGCCCGTGGTTAGGCACATGCTTGCCCAGCCGTCGGCAAAAGACTTTTATGTCATCCATCTCATGGGATGCCACCAAAGTTTCAAGATGCGCTATCCGGCTGCTTTTGCCCATTTCAAGGTGAGCGACTATGCCGACTGCCCTGTGAAACAGAGAGAAAAACGGGCTACCTACGACAACTCCGTGCGCTACAACGACTATATCGTGAGCACCCTTATGGATATGGTACGCCATCGCGAAGCCGTCGTCGTGTACGCCCCCGACCACGGGCTCGACATCTTTGAAAGCGACCCCAACACCGCTGCCCACGTCAATCCCGCCAACCCCACCAGCAGCAAGGCCGGGCACAACATTCCCTTCCTCATCTACACGACCGAGACCTACCGCCAGCGACATCCCGACATCGTGAAGCGCATGAAGGCGAGTGTCGGCCGAGCCTTCGACATGGAAGATGCCCCCTATCTTATGATGGACCTCATGCAGTGCGACTTCACATCGGCCCCGGCAGTGGCACGGAAGTCGCTCATCAGAGAATAGGCGAAAAGGCTGCGGTATGGACGAGCAGGAAGAATGTCAAGCGTCCTGTAAGGGCAGGGATACTTGGCGGATCTGATAGGTGACGTTCCAAACCGGATTCAAAACCAGGCAGGTTGTTGCGCAGTTTTTGCCCTGTTGAGGGGGCGCAACGCTTTATGCAATTTAAATATGCGCCCCCTGTTCTAATTCTTGAAGCTGTGTACCGGTGCGGGTATGCGTCCGGTGCGGTTGATAAAGTCGGCGCAGCCGAAGGCGTTGACCGGCATGACGGGTGCGTAGCCGAGCAGACCGCCGAAGTCGACCGTGTCGCCGACCTTCATGCCTACGGCAGGAATGATGCGCACGGCCGTCGTCTTCTGGTTTACCATACCGATGGCAGCCTCGTCGGCAATGATGCCCGATATGCTGGTGGCAGGGGTGTCGCCCGGTATGGCTATCATGTCGAGGCCCACGGAGCAGACGCAGGTCATGGCTTCGAGTTTTTCGATGGTCAGGGCACCTGCTTCCACAGCATCGATCATGCCCTGGTCTTCGCTTACGGGGATGAACGCACCGCTCAGACCGCCTACATACGACGAGGCCATGATTCCGCCCTTTTTCACCTGGTCGTTGAGCAAGGCCAGTGCGGCCGTCGTGCCGGGTGCGCCGGGCTGCTCGAGACCTATCTCCTTGAGAATGTCGGCCACGCTGTCGCCGATAGCTGGGGTGGGGGCAAGCGACAGGTCGATGATGCCGAACGGAATGTTGAGGCGGCGCGATGCCTCCTTGGCCACGAGTTGTCCTACGCGTGTGATTTTGAAGGCGGTGCGCTTGATGGTCTCGCAGAGTGTCTCGAAATTCTTGCCCCGTACGTTTTCGAGTGCGCACTTCACCACGCCGGGACCGCTTACGCCCACGCTGATGACGGCATCGGCTTCCGACACGCCGTGAAAGGCACCGGCCATGAAGGGGTTGTCGTCGGGTGCATTGCAGAGCACCACCAGTTTGGCGCATCCCAGCGACTGGCGTTCCTTGGTCGCCTCAGCGGTCTGTTTTACGATTTCGCCCATGAGCTTCACGGCATCCATGTTGATGCCGGTCTTTGTGGAACCCACGTTGACCGAACTGCAGATGCGGTCGGTCTCGGCCAGGGCGCGCGGTATGCTGCGTATGAGCAGTTCGTCGCTCCGGCTCATGCCCTTGGAGACGACAGCCGAGTATCCGCCGAGAAAATTCACGTCGAGTTCTTTGGCTGCACGGTCGAGGGTGCGTGCTATGGCTACAAAGTCGTCGGGTGTTTTGCATGCTGCGCCGCCCACCAGCGACACCGGCGTGACGGCGATGCGCTTGTTCACGATGGGTATGCCGTACTCCCTCGATATGTCCTGTCCGGTCTTCACGAGATTGCGGGCCAGACGTGTAATCTTGTCGTATATGTTTTGGCAGAGCACGTCGAGCCGTCCGTCAGCGCAGTCGAGCAAGTTGATGCCCATGGTAATGGTACGCACGTCGAGGTTTTCCTGCTCTATCATCTGGTTGGTCTCGATGACCTCTGAGATATTGATCATACGGTGTCTTGTTAGTAAGGTTTTTCGGATGTGGCTTTATACACGGTGCATCATGTCGAAGATGTCCTCGCGCTGGCATTTCACCTGCACGCCCAGTTGGGTACCGATGGTGGCCAGCCGGTCGGCCGCCTCCTCGAATGACAGTTTGCTGTTGCTGGGGTCTACAATCATCATCATGTTGAAATACTCCTGCACGATGGTCTGCGAGATGTCGAGAATGTTGATGTTGTTCTCGGCAAGGAAGGTGCAGACCTTGGCAATGATGCCCACGGAATCTTTGCCCACTACTGTGATAATCGTTCTGTTCATGTGTGTTGGTGTGCTTGATGGCATGTGCTGAAGCCCCACGCCTGTTGGTTTTTATAAGGTGCTACGGTGAAATGGTTGGGTTCCACGTACGGTTAAGCTTGTTTATATTGCAAAAGTAGTTTATTCTTTGTGGTTTTCCAAACATTTGTATCAAAGAATGTTGTTCAAGTCGCGGATTTTGCCTATTGCTGAACGGGCAGCGATTTTTCGGTTGTCAGCCGCGAACATTCCGGGCAATGTGATTGAAAATGGCGCAGAAACGTTCCGTTGCCGTCCCCCGGTCCTACGGGCCATTCCCCGTCTACGGCTCGTAGGCATCGGGCATGTCCTCGTCGACCGGCAAACTGTCGGACCGGGTGCGGTGCGCCCTTGCCCCATTGAACACGTCGAGCGCATGCAGATGGCGCAACCGTGCCACATGCTCCGCAATCACGGTCAACGACAACATCATAACGTAAACGACCACCACCTGCAGCCCCGACAGTCGGATGCCTTCCACGCTGGCACCGGGCCAGGCTGACATGGCCGACAAGGCATCGTTGAGGCCACCCACAACCGCCACCAGTCCCATGGCCACCACGCGGCTGACGGCCGCAAACGGAAAGGTAAGCAGGAGCAGAAGCGCCCCGTAGAGAATGACGGTTGCAGCCGGCACAACCAGAAAATTGGTCAAAAGGAAATAACACGGGAAACGGCCGAAATAATAGGCCACAAGCGGCGCAGTAGCCATCTGTGCCGCCAGCGACACCGTGACCGTGGCCCACGCCCAACGCAGCAGCCGTGCCCGCGGGCACCATAAACGGTAGATCCGGCGCTCGTAGACGATGATGCCCAGCACCGCCAGAAACGACAACTGGAAGCCCACATCCCACAGGTTCAGCGGATTGGCCACCAGCATGACCAACGCGGCAAAGGCCAGCGTGTTGACCGAGACGCTGTCGCGGTGCAGCAACAGGCAGACCGAGCAGACTGTCAGCATGGTGGCCGAACGCACCACGCTGGCCGACAGGCCCACCAGCACGGCATAGCTCCACACGGCGCACAGTACCAGTGCCTGTCCCACCCACAGACGCCGCCGCCGTCCGCCGATGAGAAAGGTCAGCACGGCATACACGATGCCCAGATGGAGGCCCGACAGTGCCAGCACATGGCTGGCACCGGTCACGGCGTAGGTGTCGCGGGTGGCTTTGCTCAGCGCGCTCTTGTCGCCGAGGGTCATGGCCGCAATGACGGCGTACTGCTGGTCGTCGAGCCCCAGCGCGCGGTAGCGTTGCAGCAGGCCCTGGCGGACTATCAGCATGCGCAACCGGGCACGCTGCAGCGTGGAGAGCGCCGCATAGGCCGGGACGGCGGGCTCCCAGTTGCGGTAGTAGACGAAGGTCTGTGCCTGATAGCCGTGCACCTGGCACCACCTGACGTAATCGAAATGGCTGGTGCGGCCGACGGCACGGAGAGGCTCTACGACCGAGTAGGCACGGATGCCGCTGCCCACATGCAGTTGCTGCCAGCGAGAAGACACGGTGTCGCGCAGGAGCGAAGCCCTGACGCTGACCGGGCGCGGCAATTTGCGGCCGCACACATGGGTGACCAGCAGGTCCATGCGCGCGGTCTTGCCCTTGACCTGCGGCTCGGAAATCACCACGGCCGCATAGTCCACAGGGCCGGGCGGCAGGGCTACGCGCAGCCGGCTGCGCGCTTGGCCCATGAGGGTGGCACCCACAAAGAAGGTGGTGAGCAGCAACAGCGTGCCTTGTGTCCACGCACCCAGTTCATCGTGGAGCCACGAGGCCCCTGCGGCCAAGGCCAGCGCCGCCACCGCAAGCCACAGCCAACAGTCGGCGGTCACCGCTTCGCAGGCACCGTCGGCAACCACGATGCCGGCCATAAGCGCCACTGCCAGGCGCAGAAGGGGACAGAGCTGAAGACGCTGACGCATATCC
The DNA here is from genome assembly GCA_963656755.1 of bacterium. Lineage (GTDB taxonomy): Bacteria > Bacteroidota > Bacteroidia > Bacteroidales > Bacteroidaceae > Prevotella. The sequence continues at coordinate 37,122 of CAVKJH010000055.1, read as the reverse complement.
ATGATGCAAAAATAAGAAATTAATCGTTTCGCCCTTCGGATTATTCTAAAAAAATATCGTACATTTGCGATATGCAACCAAACAACGAACTACGACTGGCATGGGACTTCGTGGAACACACGGGGACCAGCATCTTCCTGACGGGAAAAGCCGGGACGGGCAAGACCACGTTTCTCAGGGCCATAAAGGAACACTCCTCCAAGCGCATGATTGTGGTGGCCCCGACGGGCGTGGCGGCCGTCAATGCCAACGGCGTGACCATACACTCGTTCTTCCAGCTGCCCCTCTCGCCCTACGTACCGGGCACGGCCATCCGCGACCGCTACGATTTCCGCAAGGAGAAACGGCGCATCATACGCACGCTCGACATGCTGGTCATCGACGAGATATCGATGGTGCGCAGCGACCTGCTCGATGCCATCGACTTCGTGTTGCGCCGCTACCGCGACCACACCAAGCCCTTCGGGGGCGTGCAACTGCTCATGATCGGCGACCTGCAGCAGCTCACGCCCGTGGTGACGCCCAAGGACGAGCAAATCGTCGGCACCTATTACGATACGCCTTACTTCTTCGGTTCCAAGGCGTTGCAGCAAATCAGCTACGTCACCATACAGCTGACGCATGTCTACCGGCAACAGGACGATGCGTTCATCTCCATCCTCAACCACATACGCGACGGCCATCCTACGGCCGACGACATAGCCCGCCTCAACACGCGCCACAAGCCCTTGTTCATCCCCAAGGCCGACGACGGATACATCCGCCTCACCACCCATAACCGGCTGGCCGACAGCTACAACGAGAATGCCCTGCTCAAGTTGCCGGGACAGCGGTTCGCCTTCGGCGCGGAGGTGAGCGGCGACTTCCCCGAAAACAACTATCCTGTGGAGGCGCAGCTGGTGCTGAAGGAAGGCGCACAGGTGATGTTCGTGAAGAACGATGCGTCGGGGGCGCACCGCTACTACAACGGGCGCATCGGCCATGTGGTAAAGATAAGCAGCGAGGGCATCGAGGTGAAATGCCCGGGCGACGATGCCCCCATCAAGGTGGAGCGCGACGCATGGGAAAACACGAAGTACGTCATCAACGAGCGGACGAAGACCATCGACTCGGAGGTGCTCGGCACGTTCCGGCAATACCCCTTGCGCCTGGCGTGGGCCATCACCATCCACAAGAGTCAGGGACTGACCTTCGAACACGCCATCATCGATGCCGCACAGTCGTTTGCGCCTGGACAGGTGTATGTGGCGCTGAGCCGGTGCAAGAGCCTGGACGGTCTGGTGCTGGCTTCGGCCATCAGTCCGGCCAACATCATCAACGACCAGCGCGTCACCGACTACATCTCCCATCAGCAACAGGCCACGGAACAAAGTGTGAAGGCCCTGCCCGCCTTGAAAGAAGAATACTACCGCTACCAGCTGCTCGATATGTTCAATTTCTCTGCACTGTGGGATGCCGAGCTGCTGGTTAACCGCACGCTGGTGGAGTTTTTCCATAGCTACTCTGCGCTGACCGATTTCCACAAGACATCCATCGATGCCATCAAGACGCAGGTCATGGACGTGGCCTACAAGTGGCTGACGCTCATCCGGGGCATGGGGCAGGAAGAGCTGCACAAGGACGTGTTTCTGGAACGGGTGCAGCACAGCGAAGACTATTTCCTGAAACAGCTCAAGGACATCGTACCCGCTCTGCTGGAAAAGACGAAAGCGGTGAAAAGCCAGAACAAGAAGGCCCTGGAGCTGATGGACCAACGCTACAAGGAACTGATGGTGCAGTATTTGGCCAAAGCCAAACTGCTGGAAGAAATGGCCGGCGAGACCTTCACCGTGTCGGGGTACCTGCAGGCCAAACAGGAGACCATGCTCGATGCCATGGATACAGTGATGCCCGACAGCACCCGACCCAAACGGACACGCAAGCGCAAGGCCGACGATTTCCCCGACGGACTGGACCGTGGGGCTGCGACCGGCAAAACCAAGGATGCCCCCAAACCCAAGCCACAGAAGGGACAGACCTTCCAGGACACCTATGCCCTCTTTGCCAAAGGCATGAGCATCCAGGACATTGCCACCGCACGCGGACTGGCCGTCAGCACCATCACGGGCCATCTGCTGCGCTTTGTGAGAGAGGGCAAGGTGCGCATCGACCAGCTCATCAGCCCCTCGAAAGTCAAGGCCGTGCGTCATGCCATGGACCAGCTGGGACCTGAGGCCACGCGCACCGACATCAAGAACGCATGCCGGGCCGACATCACATGGGAGGACATCAACCTGGTGCTGAGTGCCTCCCAGCTTTCCAAGGACAAGGACTAACCATAAAGTCGGCAAGTTTTCTTCAAGAGAAAAGACTTGCCGACTTTACTGTTGGAGGCATCTGGCTGCAGGACACCTACTTGACGTAGCGTGCCTGGTAGTCGTCGAGCTGCTTCAGGTAATAGCTGCGCACGTCGCTCCAGCGGTAGTAGGGCGCCTGGTCGGTAGCGACGGGCAGTGTGGCCTCGTCCTCATTGAGCAGCACCTTCACCAGCACATTGCCGGCATTGGGAGCTTGCTTCTTGGGCTTGTAGAACACAAACTGCACGTTGCAGCCCATGGGATAAATCTGATAGTTGTTCCATCCGCGGTCGTCGAGGTCCTCCAGGTCGTCCACCGGCTCGCCATAGCGGTTGAGGTTGAGCAGGCACACCAGTGGCATGACGCACACCTCGTGGCCGAAACGCAGTGTGGCGCCCGGATGCGACTTGGTGATGCATGTGTCGGCCGTGGCGATGATGTTGCGCAACAGGTTGGCCTGCGTGTACATGCCCGCGCCGTTGTTGGTCTTGTTGGGACCGTAATAGGAGTACCATGAAGCATTTTCCTTCTGCCAGAAATCATAAATCTCGTCTTCCGTGAAGATGTCCCAAAGATCCAGCTGGTGGCGCAGTTCGGTGCTCTGCACGTTGCTGGCCAGCGTGAAGAGGTGCCGCGCGAGACTGCCGGCATTGATGGTCTTGGCGTAGTCGGGGTCGGCGAAGAGCACCGTCATGAGGTGGTCCCAGTTGTCGTGTCGGCGGCTGAACTCGCTGTTGGCCTGCGACGTCTCCTTGTTGTTGCGCAAACGCGAATACGGGCTGTGGCTGTCGTTCATGTACCACATGTCGTGCTCGCTGGCGTCGTGTGTGATCTGGAGCTGCGGGTTCATGCTTGCCAACTGTTGCAGTTCGTTCTCCATGGAGAGGATACAGCGGATGATGATGGTCGATCGGGCATCGACAGCCGTCTTTCCCTTGAACACTTCGGGGAAGCGTTCGTACATGCGCTTGGCGATGCTGCGGTGCTGCTCGGCCCCCAGCGGGGTAAGTTCGCCGTCGCGCAACTGCGCCTCTTCGCGGATGAGCTTCACCTTGGCCAGCACATCCTTGCCCTTCCCGGTCAACTTGCCCAGCGAGTCGGCCTTCAGAAGCATGTTGTAGGGTTTGTCATAGTCGTTGGTGCCGATGAGAAACCGCGAACCGTGGCGGCCGTAATGGCTGATGTAGAACGGTTCGTAGCCGCGCGGGGCGGCCGTGAGCTGTTTCTGCGGACCGGGATAGGCCACATAGTTGCTGCCGGCATAGTCTACATGCCGGCGGATGTCCTGGCGTGCCTGTTGTGCGCTTGCGGTGAGAGCCAGCATGCAGGTCACGGCCATCAGGATAAGGGATTGTTTCTTGCTCATATCTGTTATCTGTTATTGATTCTCTGCAGACGGCTCCCTGCCGCCCTACATTCACTTGCGGAGGCTCAGTGCTATGCGATGCCGTCGCAGGTCTACGTCGAGCACCTTCACCACGACCTGCTGGTGCAGTTTCACCACCTCGTTGGGGTCCTTGACGTAAGTGTTGGCCAGTTGCGAGATGTGCACCAGTCCGTCCTGGTGGACACCCACGTCGACGAATGCGCCGAAATTGGTTATGTTGGTCACGATGCCCGGCAGTTCCATGCCCGGCACGAGGTCTTCGGGCGTCTTGACGCGTGCGTCGAACTCGAAGGTTTCAGCCTTTCCGCGCGGGTCGCGTCCCGGTTTCTCCAGCTCAGCCATGATATCGTTGAGTGTGGGCAGTCCCACATCGCCCGACACGTAACGCTCCACCTGTATCTTCTTGCGCAGTTGGGAATCGGCCATAAGGTCACCGACCTTGCATCCGCAGTCCTTGGCCATCTGTTCCACGATGCCGTACCGCTCCGGGTGGACGGCACTGCCGTCGAGCGGGTTTTTGGATCCGGGTATGCGGAGGAAGCCCGCACACTGCTGGTAGGCTGCCGCACCGAGGCGCGGCACCTTAAGAAGCTGGCTGCGCGAGGTGAACGCCCCGTGCTCGCGCCGGTAGTCAACGATGTTCTTTGCCAGTGCCGGACCCAGTCCGCTCACATAGGTGAGGAGGTTCTTGCTGGCCGTGTTGATATCCACGCCAACGGTGTTCACGCAGAGCTCCACGGTCTGGTCGAGGCTGTGCTTGAGCTTGGTCTGGTCCACATCGTGCTGATACTGTCCGACGCCGATGCTCTTCGGGTCGATCTTCACCAGTTCGGCCAAGGGGTCCATGAGCCTCCGCCCGATGCTGACGGCTCCCCGCACGGTGACGTCCTGGTCGGGAAACTCCTCGCGTGCCACCTCAGATGCCGAGTAGACGCTGGCTCCGTCCTCGCTGACCACATAGGTGGGCGTGTCGGGAATGAGCCTCAGAATGTCGGCCGTTTCGCGCGATCCGGTGCCGTTGCCGCAGGCGATGGCCTCCACCTGAAAGCGGCGGGCGATGGCGGCGAAGCGCTCCAGCGGGTCGGCAGCGTGCTGGCCGCCCCTGCCGCCTCGGTCGCTCCTTACGGCAAACACTACGTCGTGATGCAGCAGGTTGCCCTGGGCATCGAGCACCACCACCTTGCATCCCGTGCGGATGCCCGGGTCGACGCCCATCACGCGCCGCTGTCCGAGCGGCGCGGCAAGCAGCAGCTGCCTGAGGTTCTCCCTGAACACATGTATGGCTTCGTCGTCGGCCTTCTCCTTGCTGAGTGCCGCAAACTCGTTCTCGATAGACGGTCCGACGAGGCGTTTGTAAGCATCGTCGACGGCCTCGCCCATCAAGGTCTGGCAAGGCCCGTATCCGCGCACATACTGCCGGCGCAGACGGTCGGTGCAATCGTCGCCGTTTACCGTGATGGCCACGCGCAGCACGCCCTCGGCCTCGCCCCGGCGGATGGCCAGCAGACGGTGGGACGAGCAGCGGCGCAGCTCCTCGCTGAAGTCGAAATAGTCGGCATACTTCTGCGCCTTCTCCTCGTCCTTCATCTTGGCGACGACCTTGGCGGTGATGACCGCCTCGCGCCGGAACACGGCTCTGACGGTCTGCCGCGCGTGTTCGTCTTCGCTGATGTCCTCGGCAATGATGTCCTTGGCCCCCTTGAGTGCGGTGGCAGCATCCTTCACGTCGCCCTTCACGAAGCGCAGGGCCAGCTGCTCGGGATGGCGTTCGCGCTGGAAACGTATGGCGGCGGCCAACGGCTCCAGTCCCTGTTCGCGTGCTATCTGCGCCCGCGTACGCCGCCGCGGCTTATAAGGCAGGTAGATATCTTCCAGCTCGGTAGCGTTCCAGCAGCCGGCAATGCGCCTTTGCAGGTCGTCGGTGAGCTTGCCTTGCCCTTCGATGGTCTTGAGTATGGTATCCTTGCGCTTCTGCAACTCGGCGAGCTTTGCGTTCAGGTCGCTGATGGCGGCCACCTGTACCTCGTTGAGGTTCCGGGTGGCTTCCTTGCGGTAACGGCTGATAAAGGGAATGGTGCATCCCTCGCCGAGAAGGCCGAGCGTGGCCTCTACGGATGCGGCGGCTATGCCCAGCCGATCGGATATGACAGATGTGAAAATGTTCATTCCAAAAGATGGTAATAAGGTGAAAGTCCGTGCCTGGCGGGCGTCAACGGCGCAGGGCCTGGCGGGCGGCCTCGATGATGGCGTCGCGCCCGGTGGCGAGGTAGTCGCTGTCGAGCCCCACGGCAATGTCGGGACTGATGCCCTGCTCGGTGCTCTGTCCGTTGCGGTCGTACATGGGGCATGCCGAGAAGCGCACGCTCCAGCCGTTGGGCAACTCGGACGAGAACGGCAGGCCGGCCCCTCCGCCCGTGTTGTCGCCGACGACAATCACGTCGGGGCAGCACTTCATGTACTTCACGAACTCGTTGGCCGCCGAGAACACCTGCCGGTTGGTGAGCACCGCCACCGGCTTTTGCCACCTTACGCCGCTCGCCGGCTTGAGCCACTGTTCCTCCAAGGACGAGAAATCGCTGTGTCCGCGGCCCGTCTTGTGGCGCATGTATCCCACGAGCCGCTTCTCGTTGGTGAAGCGCGCGGCCAGTTTCTCGGCAGCCGAGAGCAGTCCGCCGCCGTTGTCGCGCAGGTCGATGACGAGCGCGCGGCAAGGAGCGAGGTAGAGCAGGATCTCATCGAGGTTGCCCGATCCGGCCTCGGTGGCAAACGAAGCGCAGCGCACATACCCGATGTTGTCGTCGAGAATGCGGTAGCGCAGGTTGCCGGCTATCTTGTAACTGGTGCCCAGATACTTGTTGACCAGCGTGTCGCTGTAGTTGCTGGGGTAGTTCTCGTGGAAGCCCCAGTAGCGCGCCATGTCGAACGAGGCATAGAGGTTGACGTGCCCGTCGCGCAGTTCGGCCAGCATGTTGCCCAGCACTTCGAGCAGTTGGCCGTCGGTCATGGTGCCGTCGATCTGCCGGGCATATACGGCATGCACGGAGTCCCAGTCTACGCCTTTCTCGCCGAAGAAGCAGTAGTGCTCGTCGATGATTTTCCACAGAGCCTCGAAATTGCCGTTCTGCGTGTCGTCGAACTGTTCTTCGTCGACACACGAGGCAAACAGGAAGGCAGAGGCTATGAGCCACAGAAGACAACGGAAGGTGGTGAGGTGTCGTTTCATAAGGGGTCGTGTATTGGTTAAAGCGGCCGCCGGAGCGTGCGTCTAGTAGCGCCATCCCACCATGACGGCATGGCTGTACTGGTGGTATTTCAGTCCGTTGGCCTGCATCTGCAGGATATTGCCGAGATAGCCCACGGTAAGCGTGGTGCGGCGTATGTGGAAGTCGAGGGTGAGCATGTGGTGCAGCTGCGGCCCGGAGAAGGGCGACGTGAAGACGACGTTGTGGTCGTAGTTGCCTCGCGAGAAGATCTCGTAGTAGCTCTGTCCGTAGGCCGGCGAGAAGGCCAGTCCCACGAGCGGCGCGTCGGCCGAGTAGGTCAGGGTGAACAGCCGTCGGCCCAGCGAGAAGTCCCACGACAGACTGGCCGACGGGTCGATGGAGAAGGCCAGGCGCGCTTGTGCCGGATTGTTGGAGTTGCGCGTGTCGTAAGCACCGCCGATGGTGAGGTCGCCGGCACCGCCCACCTTCAGCCGCAGCCGCTGTGCGGGAAAAGTCCAGTTGTAGTGCCACCCGAAGCGCAGGTTGTAGAGTGCCGAGAGCAGCGACTGGGCGTTGCCGCGCGTGCCGGCCAGGGCGACCGATGCGTGGTGCGTCATGTCGCGCGAGACGCGGCTGCTGTCGCGCCGGTGGGTACGTTGGCTGAGGAAACTGATTTCCGTACCGGTGAATTTCTCTTGCGACAGATAGGTGTCGAGCAGGTCGGTGTGGGCCACGGCGACGGCGGTGAGCCGTTGCGCCGCCACCGGCACGACGCTCAGCACGGCCAGCACGGCCAGCAGCAATAGTCGTTTGTACATGGTGCGACAGGTTATGGTTTGTGAAAGGATGCGGTTGCGGTGCGTGTTACCGGTCGGTGCCGTCGGTGGGGTCGAAGTCGCTAAAGAGACTGAGCTGCCCCGTCATTTCGTCGATGACCTGCTGCTGGCTCTTGCCGGCGTCGGGGTCGAGGTCGGCCACGGGTTCGGGCGTGGCACCGTTGCCGCCGTCGGCCGTGTCGTCGGGCTCGGGTTCGGGCATGCGGAGCGGTTCCAGCTCCTCCACCGTTTCCACCTGCCAGGTGGCCACGCGTTTTCCCTTGGCCTTGCAGCCCTTGACCGCCACGAAACTCTCGGCATCGATCTCGAGCGGCGCACGCATGGCGTCGGCCCCGCCGAAGGTAACCTTCAGGCGCGGATAGACGGTGTCGGTGAGCAGTATCTGCCGGTTGCCGGGGTTGTCGCCGATATAGTTGACAGGCTTGCGGGCATCGTCCATGAGGAAACGTTTCAGATAGGGATAGCCGTTGTTGTCGGCATCGAAGAGTACGGCCGTCCACACCTTGCCGGCCTTCCATTTCTCGATGATGCGTATGTTGTCGGGGAAATGGTTGTTGGGGTCGAAGTCGGTGGTGAAGTAGTTGCCGTCGGCCAGCACCACGAGGATGCGGTCGCCGTCGTTGAACTCGCCGAGCAGCCTGCCGTGTTCCTCATAGTTGATGCGGTTGACGTCGGGGTCGAACCACACCTTGCGTCCGCCGAGCGTGGAGTGCCCGTGGCTCTTGAGGGTGATGCGGTGCACGCTCTTTTTGGTGAGCAGTATGCCGCGTGCGGCGCGCCCCTTGATGATGACCTCCGAGAAGTCTTTCTCGATGAATATGTTCTGCCGTTTCTTGGTGGTGTCGGGGTCGAGCGTCACCTTGATGATTTCGGCCTCGCCGTTGGGGTTGGGCGAGAAGTACACCACGCGCGACCCGGCCGTTCCGCGCGTGAGGTCGTACTCGCGGTCGCGGGTCATGCTGGTCACGTTGAAGCGTTTCATGTAGCAGGGGCCTTTCTTGCCGTCGCGGTAGACAACGTTGTAGATGGTGCGTGCGTCGTTTTTCTTGAACACCTGCACCCAGATGACGTTTTTGCCCACGAAGATTTTGTCGGCCACCCGTATCACCTTGTACTTGCCGTCGCGGTAGAAGAGGATGATGTCGTCGAGGTCCGAACAGTTGCACACGAACTCGTCTTTCTTTAGGGACGTGCCCACGAAACCGTCCTGGCGGTTGATGTAGAGTTTCTCGTTGGCCTCCACCACCTTGGCCGCCTCGATGGTGTCGAAGCTGCGTATCTCGGTGCGGCGCGGGTGGGCGGCCCCGTAGGTCTCGCGCAGGTGGTCGTACCAGGCTATGGTCACGTCGACCATGTGCCCCAGGTCGTGGTCGATGCCCTTCACTTCGGCCTTAATCTTGGCCACGAGCTGTTCGGCCTTGTCCTTGTTGTATTTCAGGATGCGCTGCATCTTGATTTCGAGCAGACGCAGGTAGTCGTCTTCGCGTATTTCGCGCACGAGTCCCGCCTTGAACGGTTCGAACTTCCGGTCGAGGAAGCCGAGCACGGCCTTCTGGTCGGGTGCCTGCTCGAAGGCTTTCTCCTTATACATGCGCTCCTCGATGAAGATGCGTTCGAGCGAGGCGAAGAACAGCTGCTCCATCAGTTCGTCGCGCCGTATCTGCAGTTCGAGGCGCAGCAGTCCCATGGTGCGGTCCACACTGTGGCGCAGCACCTCGCTGACGGTGAGAAACTGCGGCTTGTTGTCCTCGATGACGCAGCAGTTGGGCGAGATGCTTATCTCGCAGTCGGTAAAGGCGTAGAGCGCGTCGATGGTCTTGTCCGATGAGGTGCCGGGGGTGAGCTGCACCTGTATCTCCACGTCGCTGGCGGTAAGGTCGAGCACCTTGCGGGCCTTGATCTTGCCCTTCTCGATGGCCTTGGTGATGGAGTCCTGCAGTGTGTCGGCCGTTTTGGTGTAGGGTATCTCGCGTATGACGAGCGTCTTGCTGTCGAGCTTCTCGATCTTGGCACGTATGCGCACGGTGCCGCCGCGCTGCCCGTCGTTGTATTTCGACACGTCGATGGCACCGCCCGTGGGGAAGTCGGGGTAGAGGTGGAACTCCTCGCCGCGCAGGTATTGCACGGCGGCGTCGCATATCTCGTTGAAGTTGTGTGGCAGCACCCGGCTCGACAGGCCCACGGCAATGCCGTTGGCACCCTGTGCCAGCAGCAGCGGGTATTTCACGGGCAGGGTGATGGGCTCCTTGTTGCGGCCGTCGTAGCTGAGCTGCCACTCGGTGGTCTTCGGGTTGAACACGGTCTCGAGGGCAAACTTGGAGAGGCGTGCCTCGATGTATCGGGGCGCTGCCGCCGAGTCGCCGGTGAAGATGTTGCCCCAGTTGCCCTGGGTGTCGATGAGCAGGTCTTTCTGGCCGAGTTGCACCAGCGCGTCGTAGATGGAGGCGTCGCCGTGGGGGTGGAACTTCATGGTTTCGCCCACGATGTTGGCCACCTTGTTGTAACGGCCGTCGTCCATGCGCTTCATGGTGTGCAGTATGCGGCGCTGCACGGGTTTCAGTCCGTCGCCGGTGTGGGGCACGGCACGCTCCAGAATGACGTAGGAGGCATAGTCCAGAAACCAGTTCTTGTACATGCCCGACAGGTGGTGCACGGCCGAGGCGTCGAAGCGGTCGGCCGGCTTGTAGTCGCTGTGGGTGTCGGCCGCCAGCCCGTCGTCGGTCTGCGGGGTATCGTTGTTGTTGATTGTCTTGTCGTCGTCCATAAGTGTTGGTTTGTGGGCCCCAGGGGGCTTGTACTTGCAAAGGTACACAAAAAATGCCAATTAGGCTTTTGCGTCCGTCATTTTTTGTATCCGCCGTCGGCTGCTCTCCTTCGCTGCGGGGCCGCCGCTGTGGAAACCTGCTGAGCGGACGGCCGTCGGCGGGGTAGGGCGCGGTATTGCGATTTGTAAACTAATATGGCCGGATTTTAACACTTCGCGGGGCGGGCAAATAGCTGGATGGCGGCACTGTGGCGACCCGCCGCTGCACGGTAAACGGGCGTGGCCGGCGGCTCGCGGCCGCCGCAGCAGGGCGAAAGACGGCTTTTCGGGGTGCGGGAAGCGGTCTTTGGCCCTGCGGCGGATACCCCGGGGCCCTGCGAAAGACCGTCGGACGCAGCGCCGTTCGGCACCTATCGCAACGCCGACGGGAACGGCGCGGCGGCATTTTTGTCTCCGGCCGCCGTAACTATCAGATTATCTGCAAGATATCGCAAACATCCGAAAAACGGCGTGTTTGCGTCCGGAGCGGCACGTCGTGACCTGTGCACTGTTCCTGACGCACGTTTTGTGCGATATTTTCGGCAACGGCTTGATTTTTCTTTTATTTTAACGCCGTTCCCGACCCATTATCAAAGGAATTTCAGTACCTTTGCAAAATATATATCAACTCATTATTCAGAAGAAAATGGCAGAAGACAATTTCAAAAAGATTGTAAGTCACTGTAAGGAATATGGTTTCGTGTTCCCGAGTTCGGACATTTACCCCGATGGTCTGGCCGCCGTCTACGACTACGGGCCCAACGGCGTGGAACTGAAAAACAACATCAAAAAATACTGGTGGGACTCGATGGTCCTGCTCCACAACAACATCATTGGCATCGACGCGGCCATCTTCATGAACCCTACCGTTTGGAAGGCCAGCGGACACGTGGACGCGTTCAACGACCCCCTCATCGACAACCGCGACTCGAAGAAACGCTACCGCGCCGACGTGCTCATCGAAGACCAGATAGCCAAGTATGAGGAGAAAATCGACAAGGAGGTGAAGAAGGCCGCCAAGCGTTTCGGCGACAGCTTCGACGAGGCCAAGTTCCGCGAGACCAACCCCCGCGTGCAGGAACATGTGCAGAAGCGCGACGCCCTGCACCAGCGCTACACCGAAGCCATGCAGGGTCCCGACCTCGAGGCTCTGAAGCAGATCATCCTCGACGAGGAGATCGTGGACCCCATCAGCGGCACCAAGAACTGGACCGACGTGCGGCAGTTCAACCTGATGTTCTCCACCGAGTTCGGATCGAACGCCAACGCCGCCAGCAAGGTGTACCTGCGCCCCGAAACGGCACAGGGTATCTTCGTGAACTTCCTTAACGTGCAGAAGACCACACGCCAGAAACTGCCCTTCGGCATCGCACAGATCGGCAAGGCGTTCCGCAACGAGATTGTGGCACGGCAGTTCGTGTTCCGCATGCGCGAGTTCGAACAGATGGAGATGCAGTTCTTCTGCCAGCCCGGAACGGAAATGAAATGGTTTGAGTACTGGAAGAAGGTGCGCCTGGCATGGCACGAGGCCCTGGGCATGGGCGACGACAACTACCGTTACCACGACCACGAGAAACTGGCCTTCTACGCCAACGCTGCCACCGATATCGAGTTCAAGATGCCGTTCGGCTTCAAGGAGGTGGAGGGCATACACAGCCGCACCAACTACGACCTCTCGCAGCACGAGACATTCTCGGGCACGAAGATGCGCTATTTCGACCCCGACACCAACGAGAGCTATGTGCCCTACGACGTGGAGACCTCCATCGGCGTGGACCGCATGTTCCTCAGCGTGATGTGCCACGCCTACCAGGAGGAGAAACTCGAAAACGGCACCTCGCGCGTGGTGCTCAGCCTGCCCGAACCGCTCGCACCCATCAAGTGCGCCGTGTTGCCGCTGGTCAACAAGGACGGTCTGCCCGAGAAGGCACAGGAAATCGTGGACAGCCTGAAATTCCATTTCACCACGCACATTGAGGCCAAGGATTCCATCGGCAAGCGTTACCGCCGCCAGGATGCCATCGGCACTCCGTTCTGCGTTACCGTCGACGGTCAGACGCTGGAGGACAACACGGTCACCCTGCGCTACCGCGACTCCATGCAGCAGGACCGCGTACCCGTGGAGAAACTGCGCGAGATCATCGAAGACCGCGTGAGCATCACCTCCGTGCTGAAGAAGCTCGACCAGGCCATCAAGCAGTTTTAACTTCCCGCATACCGAACCCCTTTGACAGGCTGTATGAAAACAAACAATACAAGCATGGCCGGAACAGGCAGAAAATGGGCCAAGGCCGTCGTGGCACTGCCTTTCCTGCTCTTCGCCTTCCTGCTGCTGCCCGCCTCGTGCTCCGAGGAAACCGACGAAGTGGAGGAATTCCCCAACTGGGAAAAGACCAACACCGACTACTGGAACAACCTCTACGCCACGACTACGCAGCGCATTGCGGCAGGCGACAGCAGCTGGAAAATCATCAAGAAATGGAGTCTGCCCGATACCCTCGATGCCGCCAACACCCAGTACATCATCGTGCATGTGCTTAACGAAGGCACGGGGTCGGGGTCGCCGCTCTACACCGACTCGGTGCGGGTGCACTACTCGGGTCGTCTGCTGCCCTCCACCTCTTATGAGAAGGGCTACGAGTTCGACTCCTCCTACACCGCCGGTGCCAAGGCCGAGTCGTCTGCTCCGGCCCAGTTTCTCGTGAGCCAGCTCACCGACGGCTTCGCAACCGCCGTGCAGCACATGCACATCGGCGACAAGTGGCAGGTCTATGTTCCTTCCGATCTGGGCTACGGCTCTACCGGAAGCGGCTCCGTTATTCCCGGATACTCCGTGCTGGTGTTCGACATCCAATTGGTGTCCTACTACCGCGCCGGAACCGACGTGCCCGATTTCCAGGCCAAGCCCTGGCGCTTCGACTGACCGCAACACATGCGCATCATACCATCCAAGCGGCGTGCCCACAGCAGGGCGCGCCGCTTTTGCATATATGCCGGCCGTGGACGCACAGTCCGGCATGGGCCTATGCGGCCGCGTGTCCCGGCGCACGGGGCGCACGGCTTGTCCTTTTTGCGCACCGCAATCGCCGGTTCCGTTCCCGGCCATGCTGCGGCCGCCGCTTCCTTGCCGCAGACGCAATGTATAAGGATACAAAAAAACAGCCCCTCTCCCGTGCAATGGCACAAGAAAGGGACTGTTGTCGGATGTGCGGCACCGACAGCGCCGACTTTAACGTATGTAGAACTTTTCTGAAGTCACACTGCCGTCGTCATACAACGACGACTTGATGTAGATGCCTCTCTGCACAGGTGCGGAGGCCATCTGTTGTCCGCTGATCGAGTACCATACCACCTTTACGGCTTCGCGTTCCCCGGCGACAGTGCCATTGATACCTTCAGTCGTCTGCTTTGCGTGCTGGAACAGCCAGTTCAGACGCTTGGCGGTATAGCTCAGCTGGCAGACATCCTCGTGTGTCCAGCCTTCCTCGATGTCAAACTTGTATTCGGCTTCGTTCTTTTCCAACATCGTAACGAACGACTCGACATTCGAAAGTTTCATCACCTTGTCATCCGTACCCATCACCGTATAGAGCGGTGTCTTAGCCACGGCCGACGGGGTCGTTCCTAACGGATTGCCGGCTACAGGCATGGCGGCGGCAAAGAAATCGGGATAATTGGACAGCAATGTCCATGTTCCGGTGCCGCCCATAGAGCCGCCCAGAACATAAATCTTGGTTCCGTCCACTACGCCGCGGTCGACGAACGTCTGCAACAGACCGACAACGACATCCAGTGTGGTGCCGTTCCACATCTTGTCTGCGGGACACTGCGGGACAACCATGATGGCCTTGCGGTTGCTCTGCGACAGCCAGGTGCTGATCGAATCGACGGCCGGCTCCTGCATCTGCAGCTCGTTGTCGTCACCTCTGCTGGATCCGCCGTGCAGATAGAGCACAAGCAAAGGCTTGTCGCCGTATCCGGGGATGTTCGCCTTACGGTAGGGCAACGTCATGTCTGCGGTGGTGTACGTTTCCTTGGAGAAAATGGAGTCTTGCGCAAAAGCTTCGCCCAAGCCGAGAAAGCTCAGCAGGGCGAAGACTAAAAGTATTCTACTTTTCATTGATTGTATTATTGTTTTGTTGTTTTGCCTTTCGGTCCGCGTTTGGCAAGGCGGCTCATCATCTTCCGCTCTTGCTCGTAGACTTTCTCAATCTGTGCCTGGGTAAGGAACTTGGAGTACTGCTTGTAGTACTTCTGGCGGATGTTGAGGATCTTCTCGCTCATGGCAAAGCGTTGCTTGATGCGCTCCTCGTTCTCCTGGTCCGACATGCCCGGCTTGTTCGGACGCTTGCGGGGGCCCAGCGCCCAGATTTCCTTCTGGCAGTCGCAATAGGTCTTGACGAACTTCTCTGTGACAGCATCGCTGAACGCCAGTTCGCTGGCAATGTGCTTGGCCTGTACCTCGGCCAGCTGCTCACGCGAGATGCGCTGTTTCTGGTTGGGGCGGTGCGTGGTGTTCTGCTGTGCAGAAACCGTGGCGCAAGAAGCAACCATCATGATTGCTATGACGAGATTTCTAAGTAAGTATTTCATAGACTTTTATTTTGAAATGTTACACTTCTGTTTCCCTGAGCTTTTATTCTTGGATAAAGATATCCGCCTGATAGACGTTCAGCAGGTAGGCCTGGTCGTCGGTTGTGAGCTGGCTGAAGGCTTGGTCTACATCGTTTACCGTGACCTCGGACGACTTGAAGAAATTCATTCCCACGGCAAACAGCAGGACGATGGATGCTGCCGCCGCGATGGCGCTTCGCATGACGATGCGCATCTTCTTGGACTTGCGTCCGGCCTGTGGCGTTTCCGACATGGCGGCAGGGCTGTCACCTTCCTCCCGGCTGTCGTTCTTCACCTCGTTCCATATGTCTTCTTCGAGATTGGCGAAGAAGCCGTCCGGAGTAGTGTAGGGCATCCGCTTGCCGACATGGCCGAAATCAAATTCTTTGTTCATATAGATATGTTTTAGTCGTTTGAGTTCATGTATCTGATGATCTTTTCCTTGGCAATGTGGAAATTCGTCTTTGCAGCCGACGGGCTTGACCCCAATGCTTCCGCTATCTCTTCGTAACCGAGTTCGTCGTAATAGCGTAGGTTGAATACTGCCTGCTGCTTGGCCGGCAGCGTCAGTATGGCTTTTTGCAGCTTCACGGCTTCCAGGTCGGTGTAATCCACATAGTCGCACGCCATGATACGGTTGGCCGCGCTCTGGTCTTCCTCAAGCGACACCTGGTCTTGCCTTCTCGATTCAAGCAGCCGAAAGGCTTCGTTGGTGGCTATGCGGAATACCCAGGCCCTGAAAGAGCTGATGCCCCGGAACTTGCCGATGGAACGGAATATCCGGACAAAGGCTTCCTGCGCGGCATCCTGCGCATCGTCGTGGGCTACCACCAGTCGGCGGATGTGCCAGTATACCGGTTGCTTGTATTTCTGCATCAAGAGCCGGAAGCCCTTCTCCGGATTTTCGCGAACGGACCGAACGATATCTTTGTCGTCTATCGTCATGCTACATAAAGTTTTTTCTTCTTGTTGACGACTCGCTTGATCGGATTGCCCTTGCTGTAGGCAAAGGCGTCAAGTTCGGCCTCTGCGGTGGCATACGGCAAGCCCGTCATCTTGCAGTACTTGGAAATGCTGAGTGTCTTGTTGTGCTTCAGATAGGCCAACGCCATGTCGAAACGGTCTTTCTTGCTCAGCCGGTTGCTGATGCGGGTTGAGACAACCGGGCGGTTCACTACCGTCACCACTGCCGGACGGGCGGGTCTGTAATGAGCATGGCCGTGGTGTTTGCGCTGTGCAAAACCGGCCGTTCCTATCAATGCCATCATGGCAATGAGCATTGCTTTCTTGAAATTCATCGTTGTCTTCATAACTATAATCTCCTTATGTTTTGATGGACGTTACGACTATATGACCCGATGAAAACCGAGAAGTAAAATCAAATGGCACTTTTTTTATGGCCTGTAGGGAAAAATGGGCGCAACGGTTCTGGCCATCGCCCGCCCCAAACGCTAATCCGGCGGGCAAACGTATTGGCCATCGTTCGCCCTAAACGCTAATCCGGCGAGCAAACGTATTAGCCATCGTTCGCTCCAAACGTTAATCCGGCGGGCAAACGTTCTAGCCATCGCCCGCCCTAAACGCTAATCCGGCGGGCAAACGTTCTGGCCGTTCGCCCGCCGGACTGGCGTTCAGGATGCACTTGCACCTATTTCTTGATATCGCCCTGGCTTACGAGATATTCGGCAATCTGCACGGCGTTGAGGGCTGCGCCCTTGCGAATCTGGTCGCCAGTGAGCCACAGGGTGTTGCCGAGGTCATCGGCCAGATCCTTGCGGATGCGTCCCACGAACACGTCGTCCTTGCCCGCACTTTCGAGCGGCATCGGGTAAATGTAGTTTTGCGGGTCGTCGACCACTGTGACACCGGGTGCCTGCTGCAGGGCCTCGCGGATGGCCTCCACGTTTACCGGCTTCTCGGTCTCGAACCAGACGCTCTCCGAATGGGAGCGGAGCGAACTGACACGCACGCATGTAGCCGATGTGCGCACGTCGCTGTGCATAATCTTCCGCGTCTCGTTGAACATCTTCATTTCCTCCTTGGTGTAGTCGTTGGGGGTCATCTTGTCGATCTGCGGAATGACGTTGTATGCCAACTGATGCGGGAACTTGCTGATGGTGGCCACATGTCCCAACTCCAGCATCTCTTTGTATTGCTGCTCAAGCTCTTTCATGGCAGCCGCACCGGCACCCGATGCGCTTTGGTAACTGGCAATGTGCACTTTGCGGATGTGCGACAACTTGTCAATGGGGTTGAGTACCACAACCATCATGATGGTCGTGCAGTTGGGGTTGGCGATGATGCCGCGGGGACGGTTCAGGGCATCCACGGCATTTACCTCGGGCACCACGAGTGGCACATCATCATCCATGCGGAACGCGCTGGAATTGTCGATCATCACAGCTCCGTACTTGGTGATGGTCTCGGCGAACTCCTTGCTTGTACCGGCGCCGGCAGAAGCCAAGGCAATGTCTACATCCTTGAAATCGTCGTTGTGCTGCAGAAGCTTCACTTCGTAGTCTTTTCCACAGAAATTATATTTGGTGCCTGCACTGCGCGAAGAACCGAACAGCACCAGGTCGTCCAATGGAAAATTGCGCTCTGCAAGGATGCGGAGCAGCTCCTGACCCACGGCGCCACTGGCACCGACAATAGCTACTTTCATAATCTTTTCCTTTCTGTTGTTTGTAATTATGGCTGCAAAATTACAACTTTCCTTTCAACAATACACATAATTCACTGCAATTTCAACAAATTATTAGCCGGTCGAAGCATTTTGCGGTTTTCGGCAAGCAAGGAACGGACACCGGCCGCCTGCCCTTCCGTTTCGCTTTTTGCATGCTTTATTTTCCACATTTCTTTCTTCGGGCTGCGTGTCCGTTCATTATTTTGCTTAACTTTGCAAAAGACAGGCGGCACTTGGCCATGTGAGAACAAATTCTCATTGCGCTCGCTTGCACTGTCTTTGCACTGAAACAAAACTATATGCCTTATGACCTTACACCATTGTCTTTTCTCCCTGCTGTTCCTTGTGGGCTTAAACGTGCCCCTCGTGTCGCCTTGTCAAACGGTGCCTTCTGTGGGTTGGGATGCGCGCAGCCTAACCATTGACGGCCGCCGCGTGATGCCCGTGATGGGCGAGATGCACTATTCGCGCTTGCCGGCCGACGAGTGGGAGACAGCCATACGCCGGATGCGAGAGGGCGGCGTGACGCTTTTGGCCACCTATGTGTTCTGGAACCATGTGGAAGAAGTGGAGGGACAATACGACTGGAGCGGGCAGCGCAACCTGCGGCGCTTTCTGGAGTGCTGCCGTCGGGAGCACATGCCCGTGTTGCTCCGCATTGGCCCTTTCTGCCATGGCGAGGCGCGCTGCGGCGGCATACCCGACTGGGCCTTGCGCCGCGTGAAGAAGACGCGTGTGGAAAGCGAGGAGTGGTTGGAGCTGGTTGGCGGCCTATACCGCCAGATATTCACCCAAGTGCAGGGGCTGCAATGGAAGGACGGCGGTCCGGTGATGGGCTGCCAGTTTGACAACGAGTACCGCGGCCGAGCCAGTTACCTGCTGGCACTGAAGAAGATAGCTACTGATATCGGGTTCGATCTGCCCCTCTACACCCGTACCGGGTGGCCCGAACTGAGCACGCCCGTACCCTACGGCGAGTTGCTGCCGCTCTACGGCGACTATGCCGACGGCTTCTGGGAACGCAGTCTGCAGCCGGCGGCGGGCAATTACTGGCGTGCTTTCTTTTTCCAGCCCTCGCGCGACCATCAGTCGATAGCTACCGAACAACTGGCATATACCGATACGGCGGCAGCCGTCCAGACACAGGCATATCCCTATTTCACTTGCGAACTGGGCGGCGGCATGATGACCTCCTACCACCGCCGTCCCTACATGTACGCCGACGATGCCTATGCCTTGGCCGTGGTAAAGCTTGGGTCGGGCAGCAACCTTCTTGGCTACTACATGTATCATGGCGGCACCAATCCCGACGGCAAGCTGACCACCCTCAACGAGAACCAGCAGACACCGGCCACCAACCACAACGACATGCCCGTGAAGACCTATGATTTCCAAGCTCCGCTGGGCGAGTTCGGACAGCGCAACGACACCTATTACCGCTTGCGCCCGTTACACCTCTTCATGCACGACTTCGGCGAACTGCTCGCCCCGATGGACGCCTGTTTCCCCGATGCTCCCGTCCCCCGTCAGGGCGACGACGGCTATCTGCGCTACAGCGTGCGTCGGTCGGCCGACGGCAAGAGTAGTTTTGTGTTTTTCAACAACTATGAACGCCTGCAAAATCTCACCGCCAAGCGAGGCGTGAAAATTGACGGTGCAGCCTTCCGCCGCCCCCTTTCCGTTCCAGCCGGAGCCATCGGCATACTGCCGGCGGGCGTATGCGGCATACGCACTGCAACGGCCCAGCTGGTGGCGCGGCGCGACGGCAAGGTATATCTCATGAAGATTGATGGAATGCCCGCAGACCTGACATTCGACGACGGCAAGGAGATGCGCGGCGTGAAACCGCGCGGTCCGCAGCACCCTGTCTACAAAAACTACTACCTGCTGACACGCCACGAGGCCGAGCATCTCTTCCTGCCCGACGAACCGACGGTGTCGCCGGAGGCCGTCGTATATAATAAGGTGAAGACCGCCGGACCGCTGCGTACCATCGGTCTGGGAGCCAGAGGCGTGGCCGAGGCACCTGCCGACAGCGATTTTCTCGCTGCCGCCGTCTACGAAATCGGCATCCCCGCAGACCGCCAGCGGTTGCTCGACATCGAGTACCGTGGCGACTGTGCACGCATTTATGCCGACGGCAAGCTCGTGGCCGACAACTTCTACAACGGCCGCCATTTCCAGTGCGGCCTGTGGCGGTTGCCGGAAGGCGCTGCCCGCCTTGAGCTGCGCATCCTTCCGATGCAGGCCGGCGAACCTGTCTATTTCCCCCGCGAGGCCGACACCACACCCGGCGAAGCCGTTGTCGGCATGCACTTGCTACAACCGTAGCCGCAAACGCTGGGCACAAGGACGGTTCTGCAAATTGCCGCCGTGCGGAATGCAATACCGTCCCCCTTTCTCTTTTTGCCGTCTCCAGCATGTGCGGCAGCCATCCCGGCCGTGTGTCGACCGGGGTGACGGCGGCCATTGTCCTTGTTCAGATCTTCCCCAGCAACACCTTTGCGGTCATCTTGTTTCGCTTCAGCCCTTCGACGATGGCCACCGAGAGCAGGGTGCACACGATGAAGCTGACGGCGACGGCCGGCCAGGTGCCCAGGCCGGGGAAGGCGTGTGCGGCAATGCTTACCACATATCGCATGAGGGTGAGGTGACAGACATAAAGTCCCAGCGACACCTGTCCCACTTTCCGGACGAGAAGGTTCACCTTTCCGGTTCCGTTGAGGGCTCGCGGCGCCCATCCGAACATCACGAGGATGGCGATGGCGGCCGTCAGACCGCGGTAGGCGTATTGCAGCAGCGAGGCAGGCACATGGGGGATGGCCGGCATCCATGCAGGCAGTTCGTGCATGTTCCAGTACCAGGCCAGCACGGCCCATGCCACAAACAGCGCGGCCACTGCGGCCCGGTTGCGCAGCTGCAGCCACGGGAAGCGGTGCACGCAATAGCCCAAGGTGTAGAATATGAAGTAATAGGAGAGAAACTGGAAGCCGCAGACCCTCACCTCGAAAACCACCATGACGCCAAACAGCGCCAGGCACATCGCGCCGGTCACGGCCAGCTCGTCGACGTGCAACCGCCTCGAAGCCCACTGGCCGAACAGGAAGATGCCGTTGATGAGAAACAAAACCCAGAGAAACCAGAAGTACCCGTCGGGGCGCAGCACGATGTTTGCCAGCTGCCCCGCACAGTAGTCGCCCGTCAGGGCAAACAGGATGAGCGACCACGCCACATAAGGCACCAGCAGTTGCCAGTACCGCCGCTTCATAGTGTTCCCGTATCCGCCGCCTTGGCCGGGGCGGAAGGCAAACCATCCGCTCACGGCCATGAAAGCGGGCATGTGGAAAGAATAGATGAGGTTCCACACATGGTCGCTGTTGCAATCCGCCGGCATCACTGTCTGGATGGCGTGTCCCAAGATTACCAGTAATATGAGCCATCCCTTTTGGGAGTCGGCCCAGAGGAGTCGATGTTTTTGTTCCATATCTGTTATTTGACTCTAAAGTTACATTTTATTGCTTTTCCAACCGGAAATCGGTGGCCGAAAACCAAGTGCCGTCAAAGTGGTTACGGGTAATGTCGGGCACGGTGGTCACGCCGTAGCTCACCTTTCCTCCTGCAACCCTGATGCCCCCGACGGTCACCTTGCACCATCCGAACCCGTTTTCGTTGTTGGCCTGGGCAATCATCAGCAGGCGTTTTGTGCTGCTTGTCAGCACCGAGTCGGCTGACAGGTTCTGCGTGGCCATCTTGGCCTCCTGCCACAGTGTGCCGCCCGTGTTGCCTTCGGCCGGAATCTCGGCCAGGTAGGTCTTGCCGTCGGCCAGGGCGTAGATATAGGCGCCCGGTCCGTCGGCGCGCACTGTGGCCGTAAGCGTATAGGTGCCTTTCTGCAGCGCACTGTCGGTGCGCTCCATGCGGTAGAGCTGCTGGCCGCCCTCGTCGTAGCAGTCGAGGTAACGGCGTTCGTCGTTGCCGGTGTAGTATTGTCCACTGTCGGTGTAGCGGTCGTTGCAGTGGTCGGCCTGTTTCAGCGTCCACCCGTTGTCGCACATGTAGGTCCAGTCGGTCTCGCTGATGAACATGCCGTTGTGCATGTTGCTGTCGCGCCATTCATTGGCTTCCCTCACTGCCGTCAGGTCTGCCTGTTTGGAAAGTTCCGAAAGGATGATGGTTCCGCACGAGATGATCCCCGTAAGCGATGCGATGACGAGCAAGGCGATGCCCACACGGCCGGCGGTCGACAGGCTGCGCGGCTCGCCGCCGCCTGTTTTCCGGCCGATGGCCAGACTGTACACCACGAGGACGATGAACAGCACGAGGCTCGCCACACCGATGGTTCCCACCCACGGATGGCTGGCCCAGCTGAATGCCATGCCGGTTTCGCGGAACAGCGCAAACGACGGCACGAACAGCAGCAACAGCAACATCGCGAGCAGGAACACGCAGCCCAGGACAAACATCCCGGCTATGAGCCACATGACAAGCTTGATGCCGAAGAGTATCATCTCGCCGACGGCGCCGAGACAGCCCTGCCGTTCCACGGGCCGCTCGCACGGCGGAGCGGTATTGCCGGCCGTTACCTCCTCGGCCAGGTTCTGCGGTGTCACGTCGCGTCCGTTCATGCGCAACCGGTCTTCGGCACTGCAGGCGGGCGGCAACACAAGGGCCAGCACAAAATAGGCCACCAGCCAGTAGAGCAGACATTGGCCCAGCTGCAGGCAGACCATGAGCAGCGGAACCGCGATGCCCGCCCCGATGCGCCACCAGGTCACGTCGCCGCCGTAGTAGTGGGCCAGTCCGGCCATCACGCCGGCTATCCTCTTGTTGGCCGTGTCGCGGAAGAGCCGACGCCCCGGCCGGTACACGGCCCGCTTGATGCGGTCCCATATCGGGATGCTGCCGTCGCCCTCGCCCCGGGCGTATGCGCTGTCACCGTCGCCGGTGTTGTCGCCGCCGTCCATCTGCTGGGGGTTGCCCATGCGGCTGATGACCCGCTGCACGTCGGCAATGTCGATGGCCGCCTTGCCCGAGGCCACCACCTCGTCGAACAGTTCGGCGATGCGCGCCTCTATGTCGTCCACTATCTCGTGTCCGCCCTCCTTGCCAGCAAAGTAGCTGCGGAGCGAGTCCTCGTATTGTTTCAGCAGGTTGTAGGCGTCCTCGTCGATGGCGTAGAGCCGTCCCTGCATGTTGATGGTAATGTTCTTTTTCATGATGGTTGGTATGGTTATGCTCGTTGGTTTTTAAGGTAATTCACGGTTCCGGCTATCTCGTTCCATGCCTGGTCGAGGTCGGCCAGCAGACGCTGCCCCTCGTCGGTCAGGGCATAGTACTTGCGTGGCGGCCCCTGCCGGCTTTCTTCCCACTGGTACTGCAGCACCCCGTCTTTCTTCAGCCGGCTGAGCAACGGGTAGAGCGTACCCTCCACCACCAGCAGCTCGGCCTCTTTCAGCTGCCTGATGATGTCGGACGAATAGGCAGCCTGCTGGTTCAGGATCAGCAGGATGCAGTATTCGAGCATTCCTTTCCGCATCTGCGATTTGGCATTGTCGATGTTCATGGTCTCTATGGTTTTGGATTAATGGTGCTGTAAATGTATACAAAATCACAATACCTTGCAATACAAAGTACTTATTAGATTCCGATATTTAACATATCTTAGCATTCTGAGGTTGTTATAAACGTATCGCACATCTTTAAAAATAGAGTCGTTCCGGGTCAGGGTTCGAACCGGTGTCGCCGGGCCGGATGCCGGCTCATCGGCCAGTGCGTAGACGGATCGTGCCGACAGGCGGGTAAATGTCGGTAAATTTCTGAAAAAACGGGCACCTCTGCCCCCGGCCTTTTAGCGGCGCAACCTGTAGTTTCGGTAGTCGGGCCAACCGTTTCCGGCCCACATCGCCGGCCTGTGCATTTGGGAAACCGCTGCGATAGGTATCCTTTCGCAGCGCCGAAGGTCTCCCTTCGCAGTGCCGAATGTGGCCGACGGCTCTACGAAAGGGCATCCGCCGCAGTGCGAAAAGTGGTCGATGGGCGGACAGTGCCCGGCCGCAAGGCCGCATCCGGCATGCGGGTGGTTGTAATCCTCTGCACGTCAGCACCTTGCATAAACGGGCCGAAAACGGGCGCATAGCCGGAAAAAGGAGTCGTGGCGGCAACCGTCGGCCTTCCTGCGGAGCTCTTTGTCATTCCTTTTCAAACCGCACGGTTCAGAATCCCTGCATGCTGAGCGCCCGCCCGAATGCCCGGAAACATGCCCGTGTAGGCAGGGGACAACCCCCGAATTGGTGTTGTGCATGCAAGAATGTACGCAATACCAACCCACCATAGCCCCGGAAGGAAGGGTGTTCAAAATCCGTATCAAAAATGCATCGTTTGTGCAGTTTTTGCCCCTATAGGGGGCATGTGTTCAATACAAACTATTAAAAGCAAGGTTGATTGGTCTTTTCTCTCTTTTTTTTCTTACTTTTGCACTTGGATGTGGCCGTAAGCCATTTCCAAGACATTTTGGTAAAACATAAAGCATTGACTATTATTGTGGTCTTCCAGAAAAAGCGTAGGAAACTTTCATTCTGAATAAGCAACCACACCAATAATGGTTGGCTACATCTGTCGTAAGCATAGGTGAGCCTACTCGTCAAATATATAGAGTCAATGTTCATGCCCGATAAGGGTGTGGACATTCTTATATTTGACGGTGGTTCAGAATTCCTACGCTTGCCACGGAAGACCATAAGAACGGTTCACACCCTCTTTTTGTGTCTGTACGGATAGCCTGATGATAGTTGGGTGCATAGCTAACTATTGAATCTTATGGACACATTAAACCTTTATCATGAGCTGGAGCAACTTCTGCGAATGGATAGCCGCTACTGCATGGACGACGGAACGTTGCTGAAGAACAAAATCGTGGAGGATGCCTTGGGCGTTCATCCCCTCCTCATCAAGACGCTCCTTGGCAACGAGAAAATGAAAAGAGTCTTCTTCCAGGATGTAGAGGGCATCATGGTCTTCGACAAAGTGAAGTTCCAGCGTTTTGTTTCAGACACCCAGTTCTTGGGCGGCAGCTATACGATGTTCAAGAACAAGATAGGCTTGACCAACGGTGACGGCCGTTTTATCAGCGAGAGTAGGGAAGTGGTTCTCTCGTGGCCTTACAAAGACTGCATGCTCGAAGGTGGGCAGACGAAAGAAGATGCCAAACGCAACGAGGTGTTCTGGAACGAAACCCTCGCACCCGATGAGGTGAACCGCCTGACGGAGCCAAAGGTGTTCTCCAACTTCAAGCGTTACGACAAGGACGGCGAGCATCCCGTGGAGCATCTTTCAGATACAGACAACTTTATCATCAAGGGCAATAACCTGTTGGCTCTTCACTCTTTGAAGGAGAAGTATGCTGGGAAGGTGAAGTTGATTTATATTGATCCGCCGTACTATTTTAGCGCAAAGAAAGCAGAAGACACGTTCAACTATAATTCTAATTTCAAATTATCCACGTGGTGTACCTTTATGAGAAATAGGTTAGAGGCAGCACGTGAACTGTTGTCTGATGATGGGGCGTTGTTTGTGCAGATAAGCGATGATGGTGTGGCAGAACTGCATCTTCTTCTAAAGGAAGTTTTTAATAGAAATGGCGAGAACAATTTCATAAATAAAATTACCGTCAAAACAAAATCACCATCGGGATTTGCGAGTGTAAATCCAGGAGTTTTCGAAACGGCAGAATACATATTGGCTTTTGCAAAACACAAGAGGCAATGGACTTTCAAGCAACAGTTCGTAAAAGCAGAATATGACGAAAACTATGCGTTCTTTGTAACAAATTATGATGAACCTTGTGAAAATTGGCAGTTTGAAAGAATAGATGCAATTGTGGCAAAACAAGAAGGTTACAAGGATAAAAGAGAAGCATTAAGAAAAATTAAAGAGCCTATCTTTATGCAACTTGTTGCAGACTTTGCACTTAGCAATAAAGGTAAGGTTTTTCGTTTGACGGCAATAAATGATGATGCAGCAGAAGATGCAGTAAAACTTCGAGAGAAGTCCAAAGCGAACAAAGACAAGATATATTGTCTTGAGCGCCCAAACAACACACCTTTGTATGTAACTAAAGGACAAGAGATAGCATTTTATTCAAAGAAGGTTCGAAATATAGATGGGGAAGAGTGTCCAAGTATCCAATTATCTAACATTTGGATTGATACACCATATGAGGGAATTGCAAAAGAGGGGGGCGTTAAGTTGAAAGGTGGTAAAAAACCAGAAAGATTAATTAGACGAATCATAGATTTGGCCTCTAACCCTAACGACATTGTTTTGGATTTCTTTGCAGGTACCGGAACTACAGCAGCTGTTGCATACAAAATGAATCGTAGGTTTATCACATGTGACCAGTTGGATGAGCAGATAGACAAGTCCTTAACACGTCTTTCAAAGGTCTCAGAGGGCGACCAGACTGGCATCAGCAAATCTGTCAATTGGCAAGGCGGCGGTTCGTTTGTCTATTGCGAATTGGCGAACGCCAACGGTAAGTTTGTTGACGAGATAGAGGCGGCAACGACAACTGCGCAGTTGATTGACATTTGGAACAGGATGAAAGCTACCGATTATTTGAACTATAAGGTAGACATTAAGGAAGTAGACGCCAATGCCGCAGACTTCGAGGCATTGAGCCTGGAAGACCAGAAGCGTTTCCTCGTAGAGTGTCTCGACAAGAACTTGCTCTATGTGCCGTTCTATGACATCGACAGCAACGAGTATGGCGTGACGGACGAGGACAAGCGACTGACACGTGAGTTCTACCCTAAAGAAAGGTAAGCTATGGCAAAACTACAAGAAACCTTAGAGAAGGAGTTCGGACGCAAGACCATCGCCCAAACACCACTGCCAGAATACTTTGAGACGGGACTGAACCCTGCCAAGCGTCTGCGTCCCTATCAAGAGGAGTGCATGAGGTATTTCCTTACCTACATGGACCCCGAAAACGACTTCGAGGGAAAGCCCTTGCGCCCTCATCTGCTCTTCCACATGGCCACAGGCTCGGGAAAGACGATGATGATGGCACTCGCCATGCTCTACCTCTACGAACAAGGTTACAGGAACTTCCTTTTCTTCGTGAGCAGCAACAACATCGTGGAGAAGACGCGCGACAACTTCCTGAATGCCGTCTCCTCCAAGTACCTTTTCGCACCCAGCATCACCATCAACGGCAAAAACGTGACGGTGAGGGAGGTAAAGAATTTCCAAGGGACAGACCCGGAAAGCATCAACCTCTGCCTAACCACTATACAGGGATTGCATACGGACCTGAATGCGGAGAAGGAGAACGCCGTAACTTACGAAGACTTTACCGATGCGCCCGTTGTGCTGATAGCCGACGAGGCACACCATCTGAACGCTGAGACCAAGGCTGCCAACAAACGAAGCAAGGAAGAAGAGGAGAGCGTAAGAAACTGGGAGAAAACCATCAAGAACATCTTTGAGAGGGCCAATGGCAAGTTGCCAAACATATTGCTGGAGTTCACGGCAACGATGGACCTAACGGAACCTGCCATCGCCCGGAAATATGAGGACAAAATCATCTACGACTATACCCTGAAGTGCTTCCGTGAAGACGGCTACTCCAAGGATGTAGAGACATTCGTGACCGACCTTGATGCGCTCGACCGTACCTTGCAAGCCATCATACTCAGTCAATACAAGCGCAAGGTCTTTGTACGTATAGGACAGGACATCAAACCGGTCGTCCTGTTGAAATCGAAGACCATCAAGGACAACAAGGCAAACTACGATGCTTTCAAAGAGCGCATGGCCTCGCTGCGGTCTTCGGACATCGATCGTATCAGGACGAGGGCGAAAGATGACTTGAAATCCGCTTTCGATTACTTCCAGACGTTGGGCGTAACGGACGAAAACCTGATATTGGAACTGCAGCACGACTTCTCGGAAGAACGTCTGCTGTTGGTTGACGGCAACACGATAACGCCAGAAAAACAACGGCTGCTCAATTCGTTAGAAGAACCCTCCAACGGCATAAGGGCGGTGTTTGCCGTGGATATGCTGAACGAGGGTTGGGACGTGCTGAACCTCTACGACATCGTGCGGCTCTACGACACGCGTGACGCACAAGGCAACAAGCCCGGCAAGACCACTATGCAGGAAGCACAGCTCATAGGAAGAGGTGCCCGATACATGCCCTTCAAAGACCCGGATAATGGTGCGTTGCCGACTGACAAACGCAAATACGACGGCGATGTGTCGAACCCATGTCGTGTGGTAGAGAAACTGCATTACCACAGTGCACACAACCCACGCTACATACAGGAGTTGCGAACCGCCCTCATACAGACGGGCATCATGGCGGAAAACTATGTGCAGGTAAACCTGTTCATGAAACCGACGTTCAAGAAGAGTCGCCTTTACAGCCGTGGTTTGGTGTTTACGAACAAGCGGATGCCTCTGGCAGAGATGGAGGACGACGGCACCATCGGGAGAGACATTCTTGGCAAAGTGTTTACCGTAAAAATGCCTACGGGCAAGATGGCTTCGGGGCTCATCTTCGGAGACAATGCTCCGGCAGATGTGCTGACCACACAGATCGTTCCGCAGTTTGACTTTATACGTGTAGGCAGCCATGTGATACGTTCGGCCATGAATGTGTTCTCCACTTATGCCTATCGGTCTTTGCACAACCTGTACCCAAGTTTGAAGTCGTGTACGGAATTTGTAGCTTCCGGGAATTATCTGGCAAAGCTACAGGTGAAGGTCGTGGGAAAGTTTACGACACTGAACGAATACTCGCAAGCCGACAAACACTATATGGCCAAGGAAGTGCTGAAGCAACTGGAACCTCTTCTGCGTAAACGCGGCAAGACTTTCAGAGGCACAAAGTTGTTCATACCTCAGCATTTCTGCAAGCAGTTCCGGGACAATATCATCATGAAGGTAAATGTGGATGGACAACAGGAGTGGGGACACTCTCAGAAGACTCCTGTCAACACCGACTACGCCCTTGATTTGTCTGACAAGGACTGGTACGCTTACAACGACAATTTCGGCACGTCGGAGGAGAAAGCCCTTGTAAAGTACATCGACGGAATGACGCCCCGTCTGAAGGAGAAGTATGACGAAATCTATCTTGTACGCAACGAGAAGGATGTAAAGATATTCAGCTTTGATGAAGGGCGTGCCTTCGAGCCGGACTATCTGATGTTCCTTCGCATAAAGGGCGCAGATGATAAGTATGACAACCTCCAGATATTCATAGAACCCAAAGGCGACCATTTGCTCAAGAAGGACAAATGGAAAGAGGATTTCCTGAAGCAGATAAGCGAAATGGCAGAAGTTCGGTGGGTGACATCTGCCGACAATTACACCGTTTGGGGGCTGCCGTTTTATAACGAGAATACCGAGGGGACATTCCATGAAGCTTTCACCAAAGAGGTGGTGGACATTGCGAATGCTAATGCAGGAATAAGCGTTGTCGATACCGTCCCCTTGTCCGACCGTTTCAGTCGCTATCTGCCTTTATATTCCGTCCGTGCAGCCTGTGGTTACTTCGAAGCCTACGAGGATCCCGAAGCGGAAGGCTGGGTAGACGTGTCCTCCCAGTCTTTCACGCCAAACAAGGATATGTTTATCGTGCATGCCAAGGGAGACTCCATGCTGCCCAAGATAAAGAACGGAGACTTGTGCGTGTTTGAACGTTATCGGGGAGGTTCGCGTGAAGGAGAGATTGTTCTCTCGCAAGCCAACGAATACATCGGAGAATATGGCGGCAAGTACACCATCAAGAAATACCATAGCGAGAAGGAGGTAAAAGAGGACGGTAAGTCGCTACACACGAAAATAGAACTGCAACCTCTCAACACTGCAGGATATGCAGCGGTCGAAATACACGAAGACGACGATACGCAATTTTCGGTGATAGGTATATTGAAATGTGTTCTTTAAGCGTGACTGTCCGAAACAGGTAGGCTTCCGGTTGGTTGCCTGCAAGTTCAACTAAGGGGCTGGACTGGTGTCAGGGTTAGACTTTATAATCCTTGAACGGAATGCACAATAATTCGTGTAGAAATGTCAAAAAGCACAGGTGGCATAGCGAAAAACTTAGTAACTTTGCGATATACAATCAACCAAAATAAATCAGCCAACACATTTCGCTAAATCAGAAAGACCTATGAGACATGCCCTTCTCCTCAGTATGATATGCGTGGGCGCACAAGCCCTCGCCGGCAATGTGGTCAGCCTTTCGGGAGCGTGGAAAGCCACGTTCGACGGTGCCACCCATGCGGTGACGCTGCCCGGATCGATGCTCACCAACAATCTGGGCGACCTGCCGTCGGTCGACACGCAGTGGACCGGTTCGCTCTACGACTCGTCGTTCTACTACAACCCCTACATGGAAAAGTATCGCCAGGCAGGTCACATGAAATTCCCGTTCTTCCTTACCCCCAACCGCCACTATGTGGGCACGGTGGCCTATAGCCGCACGGTGACGGTGCCCAAAGCGTGGAAGGGGCGGCATGTGGAGCTCTTCTTGGAACGGCCTCATATCGAGACCACAGTCACCGTGAACGGCAAGGCCGTAGGCCACCAGACCAGTCTCAACACGCCCCATGTGTACGACGTGACCGACTGCCTCGACTACGGGCGCGACAACCAGCTGGTGATTACCGTGTACAACGGCATTGAGAATGTGTGCGTGGGCCA
The DNA here is from genome assembly GCA_963656755.1 of bacterium. Taxonomy (GTDB): domain Bacteria; phylum Bacteroidota; class Bacteroidia; order Bacteroidales; family Bacteroidaceae; genus Prevotella. The sequence goes on along the minus strand of CAVKJH010000055.1, from coordinate 6,543 downwards.
GGACTCGCACAGCGTGACCGACCAGACGCAAGGCAACTGGAACGGGGTGGTGGGGCGCATGGAGCTGCGCTGCACCGGTCGCCAGCCCGTGGGCAGCGTGGCCGTCTTCCCCGACATTCACCGGCAGGTGGCGCGCGTGGTGGTGCCCTCGGCCAAAGGCAAACTGTACTTTGCTGTAGACGGCCAGCCGGTGACGGCCACACGGCAGGACGACTCCACCTATGTGGTGCCCATGACCGGCGCGCAGCTGTGGTCCGAGTTCACGCCGCGCCTGTACCACCTGTCTGTCGCCACGCGCGACGACACGGTGCGCACCACCTTCGGCATGCGCGAGATTACGGTCGACGGCATGCAGATATACCTCAACGGCAACCCCGTGTGGATACGCGGCACGGTGGGCAACTGCGACTTTCCACTGACCGGTTTTCCGCCCACCGACACGGATAGCTGGAAAAAACTGTTCACCAAGTGCAAGCAGTATGGCCTCAATGCCATGCGCTTCCATAGCTACTGTCCGCCCGAGGCAGCGTTTGCGGCGGCCGACGAGGTGGGCTTCTACCTGCAGCCCGAGGGTCCCAGCTGGCCCAACCACGGGGTGAAGATGAACCGAGGCATGTATATCGACACCTATCTGATGGACGAGACCAAGCGTATGACGGCCGCCTACGGCAATCACCCGTCGTTCGTGATGATGTCGGCCGGCAACGAACCGGCCGGCGACTGGGTGACATGGGGCGACCGGTGGGTGGACTACTGGAAGAAGACAGACCCGCGGCGCATCTACGCCAGTTTCAACGTGGGCGGCGGATGGGCCTGGGACGGCGGCTCGCAGTACCATGCCAAGGCCGGCGCACGCGGACTGGACTGGGACCGCCGTGCACCGCAGAGCACAGACGACTACTATGACCAGCTACTCTATCCGCGCAACTACAAGGATACCGTTCCGAACAACTCGCCCATCATTGCCCACGAACAGGGACAGTGGTGCGCCTTCCCCGACCTCAGTGAGCGGTCGCAGTACACGGGGGTCTACAAAGCCTACAACTTCGACATCTTCGCCGACCTGCTGCGCGACAACGGCATGCAGCAGATGGCTTCCAAGTTCCTGCATTCCAGCGGCAAGCTGCAGACCCTCTGCTACAAGTACGAAATAGAGCGCAACCTGCGCACCAAGGGCTACGCCGGTTTCATGCTGCTGGCCCTCAACGACTATAGTGGACAGGGGACGGCACTGGTGGGCCCGCTCAACGTGTTCTTCCGCGAGAAAGGGTATGTCGACAGCACCCGGTGGCGCCAGTTCTGCAACGAGGTGGTGGTCATGGCCGAGTTCCCGAAATTTGTGTTTACGGCCGGCGAAAAGGCTGAGGTGGCCGTCGACGTGTACAACGCCCTCGGCGGACAGACGCTTGGCCAGGCAAGCCTGTCGTACACCATATCGCCCTCGGCGGCGGCCGGCCGCGTGCTGACGGCCGACATTCCGGCCGGCAAGAGCCTGAAGGTGGCACGCGTGCCCCTCTTCACCGATGCCGCACAACCGGGCAAGTACACCCTGACCCTGACCCTGACTGACGGCCAGCGCAGCTACACTAACAGTTATGACTACTGGGTGTATCCCGAACTGAAGGCTGAGGCTGCCCCCAAGGACGTCTACATTACCGACACGCTCGACCGGAAAGCCGTAAACACCCTCAGACAGGGTGGCAAGGTACTCATCACCGCAGCCGGCAAGGTGCGCTACGGCAACGACGTAAAGCAGCAATACCTGCCCGTGTTCTGGAACACCAGCTGGTTCAAGATGCGCCCGCCCCACACCACGGGCGCCTACATCGATACCAGCCACCCGATGTTCCGCGAGTTCCCGACCGACGACTGGTCGAACCTCAACTGGTGGGAGCTGCTCAACCGCGCGCAGGTCATGAACCTGTCGGAGCTGCCCGCCGACTACCAGCCGCCCGTGCAGCCCATCGACACATGGCATGTCAGCCGCAAGCTGGGCATGGTTGTCGAAGCCAATGTGCTGGGCGGACGCCTGCTCATGACCACCATGGACATCAGCAATAACCTCGACAGCCGGCCCGTGGCACGGCAGATGCGCAAGGCCATACTCGGCTACATGCAGTCGGACGACTTCCGCCCGGCCATCACGCTCGACAGCGAGGTCATCGCCGATTTCTTTACCAAGACGGCACCGCCCGTCAATATGTATACCAACGATTCGCCCGACGAACTGAAGCCGAAACTCAAGTAGCGGGAGGATAGCCGGCGGACAGGCGGTGCCTGCCGACCGACCCCTAATTTTCCAGCCGAGAAGAAAAATAACCGGAAAAATGGGCTAATATAAAAAATATTGCGTACCTTTGCATGCCGCAATATTGCGCCCGTGGCGAAATTGGTAGACGTGCCAGACTTAGGATCTGGTGTCTTGCGACGTGCAGGTTCGAGTCCTGTCGGGCGCACTTGCAGACAAGGCCCCTGCTGCTTGGAAACAAGCGGCAGGGGCCTTGTCTGTACGGGAAAACCATTCCAAACAACAAAATAATGAAGACCGGAAGCCTAAATCTCCACAAAAAACCATACCTTTGCCAAGGAAACACCTAAGCTTATGAATATAAAATACGTATTATCCGCATGGGCACTGCTGCTCGGACTGCAGGCTCAAGCCAACCCCATCAGCCGCAAAGAGGCTCGCCAAGTGGCGCAGACGTTTGTAGGCATCGACGACACCACGTCCGACGACGTGGCCAACGCCCCGTACTACATCTTCTCGCGCGGCGTAGGCAAGGGCTTTGTCATTGCCAGCGGCGACGACGAAACGGCTCCCATCCTGGGCTACACCGAACAAGGCGACTACGATCCCGAAAACCTGCCCGACGGACTGAAAACCATGCTCAACAACTGGGCCGGCAAGATAACGTCACTGCAGCAGGCGCAGAAGACGCGCACGCACCTGGTGGCCAAGCGGCCGGTGGCCAAGCGCCTGCAGGTGGCGGCCTATAAGAGTGCATGGACCGATGTGCAACCCTTGGTAAAGACCCACTGGAACCAAGGATACCCTTACAACATATTCTCGCCCAACCGGGCCGACAACGGCCAGAAGACTCTGACCGGATGCGAGGCCACTGCCGCAGCGCAGATCGTGTACTATTTCCGTAAGGACAACCCCGACACCCTGCTCTATGCCACACCTACCTACAGCGAGAGCTGGTTTAACGCTCCCGTGACCTATTCGCTGCCTGCGGGAACCCCCGTGCGCTACGACCTCATGAAACTAAGCGGAAGCGGCACCCTGCAGCAGGACACTGCCGTGGCAGTGCTGATGTACGCCGTGGGCACATGCGCCCATCTGGGCTATGGCTACCAGGACGGTACGGCAACAGCCGGCAACACCGACAAGATGGGCGAGGCGATAGACGGACAGTTCAACCTGACCAACAACTATGTGGGCAAGTGGAGCTATAGCCAAGAGGCGTGGGAAAACCTGATGTACTCCAACCTGCGCAGCGGACGCCCCATGCTTTACTCGGGAGCCAGTGACACACAGGGCGGACACGCCGTGGTGCTCGACGGTTACCAGGCATCGACAGGTCTCTACCACTTCAACTTCGGATGGGGTGGCGGCGGCGACGGCTATTACACCGTGGACGACTCTACGGGCATGAACGGCTTCCACAGCGGACAGGCCGCACTGACCAACATCACCCCCAAGCGTCAGAAAATGACCGGAAAACTGGACTGCGGCAAGATGTACTACCGCACCGAGGGAAGCATCACAGCCACCGTGGCGAACCAGGGCACGCTCGATTACAAGGGCGTCTACATCTACTGCAGCCACAGCAATGCCATGCCTTCGCAGGCCACAAGCAGCGAGGTTTCCACCTATATCGCATCGGGCGACAGTGCAACGTTCACATTCGTTTACCGTCCGATACAAAACAAGAAACTCTATATCTGGCTCACCGATGCCAACAAGAACATTCTCGACACCCTGTCGGCTGAAGTCAGCCAAAGCGTGGCCGACCTGCACCTGAACAGCATCAGTGTGGATGCCGGTACCAAGACGGTGGAACACGAAGGTGTGGTCTACCAACAGGTGAACGACAACAGGGTCAACTTTGCCGTAAGCCTCACCAACGGCGAGAATGGCAGCTACTGCCAGCCTATCTTCACTTGCCAGATAGACAGTCTTAACGGAATCACCGGTGAGTGGAACAAGTGTGCAACGAAAGCCATGAACAAGCTGGCCTTCGAGGTCGGACAGACACGCGACACTGTGTTTACGTTCACCGGTTTGCAGGAAAACAAATACTACCGTGCCATGATCGCCAAGACGGTCAGTGCCGGCCTCCGCTCGGAAATGATTTACGACACGCCCGACAGCATCGTTTACTTTGTCGTGAAGAACCCGAACCTCGTTGTTGTGCCGAACGGACGTACGGCCACGGTGTCGGGAGACTGGAATGCTGCCCGCTTTGCAGAACTTGCAAGCGACCCGGCTGTCACTGCCTACGACATGACTGCCGTGGAGCAACTTTCCACACAGCCTGAAGCCGCCAACGAAAATGCCCTGTACTTTGCAAAGCAACCCGTAGCAGGAGCCAAGAACATTGTTGCCAACGGTGTCTGCGACAGTCTGCTGATCCATACAAGCAGTGAGTTTGCCTCGCCCGCTGAGTTCACTGCCAGCAAGGCGGTGCTTGCCCTCGACAGTGCGCATGCAGGCCAGTGGGGCGATGTGGTGGTGCCTTTCCGTGCATCGTTGCCCTATGGCATGCAGGGACGTGTCATTACGGATGTAAGCCGCTTGCGGCTGACGCTGGAAAACGTGCGGGAGGTTGAAGCCATGACACCGCTGCTCTATCTCACCGACCGCGAGAGCCTCCGCACCATCGAGGCCTCAAACGTTACCGTAACGGCCGATACCGTCTGCTCGCAGGTCGACGGCTTGTGGAAGGGCTCGACGCTGGGCACCGCACTCGACCGCAACGCCAGCTTGCTGGTGACACCCGCCTCGGGCATACCGAGCTACACGCAGTATGGAAAAGGGACGGTCTTGGCACCGTTCGCCACACGGCTCGACAGCATCTATGCATCGGGATACCGCATATTCAATTCGACCGACATCAACGCCGACCGCAACTACATCCTTCTCGCCGACACCATCGACCTGGCCTATCAGGTCATTGACGAATATGGAGAGGGAGCTCGGGCATTCCTTGCCGACAGCCTGAAGAAGTATGAGGACATGTTTACCTACTACACTTACACAGGGTCGCAATATGCAGTCGTGCGGCAAGCCTACACCAACCTCGGTGCTGCCGTCCGTGCCTTCCTGGTTGACCCGGTGGCCAATGCCATCCGCGAAGTGGAAATAGCCCCCGATACGCTTGACGACGGCAACGCCCCGGTGACCTACTACTCGCTCGACGGCCGGCGACTGGCAAATCCGCAGCGCGGCATCGTCATCGTGCGGAAAGGAAACAAGAGTTGGAAGATGCTTGTAAGATAGCATCAACCGAACAATATCTACAGGAACGGCCGGCAGACTTGATCTGCTGGCCGTTCTGCACATACATGCACTTACAGCATGACGGCCTCAAGAAAAATGCTGACCAAACATATTTTTTCTTTTTATTGCACACATGGCATAAATAAAATTGACTATCTTTGTAACAAGATAATAAAACGGAGGAACAAGGATGATTTATTCAGTTGCCAACCCAATATACGACTCGGTCTTTAAATTTCTCATGGAAGATGAACGCATAGCCAAGACTGTGCTCTCGGCGATGCTGAAAAAGGAGGTGGTGAGCGTGGAAATGCGCCGGCACGAACACCCTAACGTGACCCGCGACAACATTTCGATGTTCAGGATAGATTTTGCCGCAAATATCAAAGAGGACGACGGAACGGTTCACCTGATATTGATAGAGCTGCAGAAAACCTGGCTGGATACGGAAACGTTGCGCTTCCGCCGTTATCTCGCCTTGCAGTACAATGCCGAGGAAAACATGCAGAAGAATGGCGATCACAAAGGTTACGCATTGCCGATGGTGGCCGTATACCTGTTGGGCCATCGTGTGGGAAATATCAAAAATGCGGTGGTGTATGTGGGGCATAAGGCTGTAGACTACGACGGGAACGTGGTGGAACATGGCGACAGCGATCCTTTCATCAACAGTCTGACACACGACAGCATTATTGTGCAGATACCTTTGCTTCACGGAAAGATAAACAACAAGCTCGACAAGGTGCTGAGCGTGTTCGACCAAACGCGAAGAGACGCAAAGAACCAGCAGATTGTTCGCATCGAAGCGCACAATTATGAAGACGATTCAGAGATGATGTATCTCCTGCACCGCCTTAGTTTAGCTACGATGAGTGCTGAGGTGAGGCAAGAAATGAACGATGAGGACGAATACTATTCGGTAATAGAAGCTCGCGACACACAGGTGATGAAACTGAACGAGATGGTGTCCAGACAATATGCGCAGATCAACGAGCAGACGGCGCAGATCAACGAGCAGACGGCGCAGATCAACGAGC
>CAVKJH010000054.1:0-10530 GCA_963656755.1 bacterium | reverse complement strand
GTGATACTCTTAACGCTAAAATAGGTGATGGAGTACACGCTTGGAATGATTTGGAATACTGGATAAAGAAAACTTAGTTTAACTTATTTACAATAAATCAAGTTTTTATTCGTTATTACATCAAAGTTAATAAAGAAAAGCAGTCATCACGGTGCTTAAATGACGACTACTTTGATAAGACTCCTTATCGTGCTGCAACACGATGCGAGTAAGTTCATGCAATAAAAGTCAATGGTTATTTTCCATTGTCATTTCGATTGTATCTTGGACGTTGACCACCATGCTGGCTTGTGTAGCGTTGGATGTTTGCCTCTTCCCAACTGCCAGCAGCGTCACGAGTAGTTACATTGCCTATCTTCTCCATAGAAGTGAAGTTCATACCTTCATTGCGATGTTCCTGCTCGCGGCGTTCAAGGTCATTAGTAATGCCATAATATACAATCTCATTTCCGTCTTTTATACGGTACTTGAAAGTATCTCTGTTTGACATGTTTTTTACCTTAACCGTTAAACAATGTGGACTAACACTTGTCTTCAGTTTTTCATGGGGGAAGCGTCTAAAGAAGCCCAGTCACGTTATCCCGATAAAATCGTAGGCTCGTGAGTGCCCAAAGCACCATATATAATTATACAAATGTCGTGCCAATAGATTTTATACTTAGTTGGATATATTTAACGACAATTTGTCTGTCAGTCCTGCCTTCTTGACACCTCAAGGTTAATCGAAGAAAAACATTAAGGATTATGACAGATACACGAATTACAATCAACTGCGAGGACATCGCAGAGTATGGCACTAAAATCAGCCTTACAGCAGAACAAGATTACAAGCCTATCTTTACGGAAGCATTTCTAAGCACCGAAAAGCCGTTAGGGGTACATCTTATCGAAAGGAAAGTTATCAATGGGGAAATGCCTGGAAAACCAGGTGCAGAGCAAATTCTTTCTAACCTATTAGAACTTATCCGAAACGGAATGAAGACAGATGGAAAGGCATACACTCAAAGTGAGTTGGATTTGAAGTCGCAAATCAAAGACTTTCCTATCATAGAGAAGTTCCAAGAGATTATAGGTTTTGAATTTGATTGGAGTAAATTTCAAAATCGCAGAGAATTCAGAGCATACATTAAAAGCATATTGAATATAGAAGAAAACAACAAATAGAGGAGCATAAACATCTGATATTCTTTGTAAAACTGCTGAAAATACAGTACCTTTGCAAAGCCATTTCGGTGGCAAAGTTTTTGTGGAATAAAAGAGAGTGCCTTACTTCTTGTGAAATCGCCAAATCTCAACTAAGAATATACAAGGCACGGAGCAGCTCATATACGTGGGCTGCCTATCCGTGTTGTATATTCAGGTGTTTGGCGATACCTACAAGAGAATACGGAGGGCAGCCCACTTTCTTTAACAACAAACATTGTAAATCTTCCAAGCTGGCTGTCTGCGGAAACTCTTGTAAAATTCGCCATTATGAAAGTTTTTTGGAAAGCATTTTTAGGAGGAGTTGTGTGTGCAGCACTCTTATTACTCCTTATCCCTTTATTTGTAGAAGGAATGTCGCCAAGTGTTGCTATTGCAAAGATGACTAATAGTCCTTTGAAACTCATATCTTTCATTGAGACAATAGGTATCACAGGTTTAATCTTTGGTTGTGCATTTGGTCTGTTTGCTTGGATTGGTCGCAGAAAGCGTGAACGTGAAGAAACGGATGCGCTTATGCGTGAATATCTTAGGAAGAAACTTCAAGAAGAAAATGAAAAGCAAGATTAGGAAACAACTTTCTGTTACATCACTTGAACAATCAAAACGATTGCTTGAAGTTGGATATACCATAGATACCGCTGATATGGTATGGATAAAACAACATTACTGCGTATCTTCTATTCTACAAGAAAAAGAGAACGCTAATAATTATCCTACTGACTCATACGACATTCTACCAGCGTGGTCGCTATTAAGACTGTATCAGATATTGCCGCCTTATCTTCAATTATTGGTAAATGAGGATAAAGACGAATGGAATTTGTGGGATTTGAAAATTGATAAGGATAAGGGTATTACTTATGTTGATAGTGATGGAAACTATGAATATGTGGGAGAAAAATACAGCTTAGTCCCAATAGACAATCTTGTCAATGCTTTTATTTGGCTTGCAGAAAATGGTTGGATGTATGCTGTAGATGAGGAATTTGACAATCTACCCGAAATCATGAAATAGTTTGAAAGGCAGGATTTAGTTCTTGCCTTTCTTTCTTCTGCCTTGTTTCTTCTTGTTCACATGGAGCACCGTGTCCATAGCCTTATCAAAATTACCGCTATTATCATCTACCTCCATAAGTTCTTTCAGCCGTTCTTCAGGCATATTTTGAAGAAAATCAGGCAATTTCGTTATATCTATCATTATGCTGTGAGTTTGTTGTACGTTAATCTACTCTTGCAATGCAGAATAGCCTCCGCAAAGCGTTCATTTATAGAAACGTTGCGAGTATTGTAGCGGAAACAGAACTCATCAAAGTATCTTTGCATGTGCTTACGGCTAACCCAGTTGTATATGCCATTGATTGCACGTTTGCAATAATTCCCCCAAAATCCCTCAATCGTATTAGTATATGCGCCACCGTCCACATAGATATTATGTCCGTGGTCAACAACGTGGTGCTTATAGACTTTTGATATAAGTCTATATCCTTGCCACTCATCAGAATATATAGTGGCGGAGTGCTTAACCTTACACAGAATAGGCGGTGTTAGCTGCTTATAACTCGTGTTCTTTACTACTTTACAGAATACCTTACCGCCACGCTGCAATATGCCCATTACGGGAACTTTATCAACGAATGCTCTGCCTTGGCATTTCTTCGCTTTCTTGTTCCAATGGCGGTTTTTATTCTTGCCACCAACGAAAGTTTCATCAAGTTCTACCTCACCGTCAAACTTTTCCTTGTAGTCTTGCTTAAAGGCTTCACGTATGCGATGCGTCATAAACCAAGCCGTTTTCTGAGTAACACCAATATCATTAGACAACTGCACAGAAGATATACCCTTCGTGTGACAAGTTACCATATAGACGGCATAAAACCACTTACGCAAAGAGATTTTAGAGCCTTCGAACAGTGTACCTATTCTTACGTTGAAATTCTTGCCTGTGTTCTTACAACGATACATGCCGTCACCTCTGCGGTAAACTTTTGATGTTGGGTCGTATGGAGATACTGGCTCGCCATTCTCCCAAAGTTTACTTTCAAGGTAACGGATGCATTTCTTCTCAGTATCGAACACTTGCATAAGTGTGTATGCGGAGTTGAAATTGTCAAAGTTAATCGTTTTCATAATCCAAACATTTTGATGCTTGGTTACATTAACTTTGGCAACAAAAAAACTTTGAGGAAATAAAAGCCGCACCGCCACAGAGGTCATTCTGTTGATTTAGTGATACACCTTCTTGTAAAGAGTTTCAAAGGCGTATTTGCCATTAATGAGAGTAAGATAAGTTCGTACCTTAACCCACTCAAAACATGAATTGTCCTTTTGGTTTCATTATTGTAACACCTCCTTTCTTCAAAATACTGCGTGGAGAGAAATTCGGGATTGTCAATGTATGAAGCGGTACGGCTTATAGTTATTAACTTGAGTGAGATTTTGCGTTGAGCAAGAAAGGCTAAAACCTTGCGATTTTAGCATTTGCAAAATATGCAACTATCAGAGTATCAATCGTTATTGAGAGATAGTTAAACTTTGTAAACGGAATATTTGGCCACCCTATGTTAGGGGTATTGTCGTAAATAGTCGCCTAAAAAAACTTGCAGAGATCAAGGTATTCAACGACTTACAACGTTATAAGAAAAATTACCGTACACCAATCATTTTCGCACAGAAGCGGCACTGTGCCACCTTTGCGCGCGGCCGGAAATTAACCGTTTCGTCATCATCCCATCACACCTTTGCAATATCGTTGCCCTATCTTTGCAACCGTCATTAAGATGCGCAATAAACAGTACAAGAGAAGATGAAGGTTATTTTCGTTATTCAGGGAGAGGGGCGGGGCCACCTCACCCAGGCACTGGCACTGAAGGACATACTGCAACACAACGGCCACGAAGTGGTGGACGTGATGGTGGGCAAAAGCAAGCACCGCGAAATACCGGCGTTCTTCAGGGACAGGATCGGCATGCCCGTCACGATGTTCGACAGCCCCAATTTCCGGCCGTCGGCCGACAACCGCAAGCTGAGCCTGGCCGGCTCGGTGGCCTACAACTGCCTGCTCGTGCCTTCCTACGTGCAAAGCATGCTCGCCATCCGCCGCCACATCCGCGAAAGCGGGGCCGGGATGGTCATCAATTTCTACGAGATACTGTGCGGACTGGCCTGCTCGCTGTTCCGGCCGGACGTGCCCGAGGTGTGCATCGGCCACCAGTACCTGTTCCTCCACCCGTCGTTCCGCATGCCGGGCCGCAGTCCCTTGTCCGAACGTCTGCTGCGGCTCTTCACCAAAGCCACGAGCATGGGTGCAGCCTGCAGGATGGCTCTCTCGATAAGGCAGTACGGCGACGAGGCGGCGCGCAACATCCGCATTGTGCCGCCGCTGCTCCGCCAAGGTGTGAAGAACGTTGTGCGCCACCACGGCGACTACATCCTCGGCTATATCCTCAATGCCGGTTTCTACCGCGACGTGGTGGCGTGGCACGCCAGGCATCCGCAGGTCAAGCTGCATTTCTTCTGGGACAAGAAGGACGCAGCCGACGAGGTGCAGGTAGACGCGACCCTGACATTCCACAGGCTCGACGACGAAAAGTTCCTCGACATGATGGCCGGCTGCAGGGCCTACGCCACCACGGCCGGCTTCGAAAGCGTGTGCGAGGCCCTCTACATGGGCAAGCCCTGCCTGATGATACCCACCCATGTGGAGCAGCTGTGCAACGCCGTGGATGCCGAGAAGGAAATGGCGGGCGTGGCAAGCGACTGCTTCGACATCGGCAAACTGCTGGAGTTCGCCCACACATACGAGGAGGACGTGGAGTTCAGGATGTGGGAGAACTGCGCCGAAATGCGCATCCTGGCCGTGCTCGAAAACACCTATTGGAACTATTACCATACCGGCAGCGTGGCCTGCGGCGGTCAGCTGTTCGGCGCGCCCGCCTCGGCGGCTGTGACTGCATAGCAGCGGCCGTGCAGCGGATACCGTTCCGCAGCAGGGTTTGGTGGCATAGCAGCGGCCGGTGGCGCAAGTCGATGGTACGCTTTACGCATTTTGTACCGCATACCTCATACCGTATTCGAAGTAAGTAATGTGTAAAAAACAACGTGCGTTGTTTTTTACACATTACTGTTGTTGGATAGTTGCCGAAAGCCGGACATAGCGTTAATTTATAATAAACAAGACATGAAGGCTGCGCCGTCGTGCAATAATTGTTATACCTTTGTCTGCAGACTTTAATCAAAACAAACTCCAATCCATGAAATTGAGAACCATCGCGCTTGGGCTGGCCACCCTGCTGGCCTCGGCAGCCGCAGCGCAGAACACCACCCTTAACGTGAAGCTCGGCGGCAACACCGACAGCACCACCATCAGCACACAACTCATCAACGGCGAGGACGACGGCGCCGAGACCAAAGCGGCGCTCAGCGGCGGCAAGGCCACACTGGCCCTCGACATACCCGACGGCGAGTGCCGCGGATACTACATCATGGTCAACGGCAAGCACGCCGGACAGCTCGTGGCCCTCAAGGCCGGAGAGAACGCCACGCTCTCCGCCACGCTCTCCAGAGACGCCGCCGGATACGTGTCGCTCGACCACTTCACGGTGACGGGCAGCGCAACCGACGCCGCCTACCGCCAGACCTGCGTGGACCGCGACGCGCTCAACAGGCAGTACGAAGCATACCACGCCAACCCTGCCTACCAGGAATATGTCAAGGCGGCGGAAGCCGACGACACGGTCAAGATGGCGGCCATCACCAAGACCGACGGATGGAAGAAATTCAACGACGACGAGACCGCCTTCTTCCAAAACCTGGAGAAGGTCTACACCGCAGCCCACAAGGCCAACGCCGACAACTGGATGGGCGCGTTCATGCTGCTCACCGACTACAGTTACCTCACGCAGCAGCAGCGGCCCGAATACGAGGCACTGAGCGACGCAGCCAAGAACACATACTACGGCCGCATCGTGCGCGACAAGGTGATACCGCCCTCGATGATGGGACAGGCCCTGCCCGACTTCACCTTCATCGACCACAACACCGGCCAGACCACCTCGCTCTACAAGGTGCTGAAGAACAACAAGTATGTGCTGCTCGACTTCTGGGCCAGCTGGTGCCGCCCCTGCCGCATGGAGATTCCCAACGTGCGTGCCGCCTATGAGAAATACCACGACAAGGGCTTCGAAGTGGTGAGCATCAGCGCCGACAAGAAAGAGGCCGACTGGCTCAAGGCGCTCGACCAGGAGAAGATGCCGTGGCCGCAGGGCCTCGACGCCGACGGCGCCACGGGCAAGCTCTTCAAGGTGCAGTACTACCCCACCACCTACCTCATCGACAACCAGGGCTATGCGGTGGTGAAAGACGTGCGCGGCGAGGCCCTCGCCAAAAAACTCGCCGTGCTGCTCGACTGACGCAACGGCCGCCCCGCTGCCGGGCGCGCACCCTGCCCTGCCGCTACGGCAACCGGCAGCGGGCGGACGGCGCGGCAAGTACGACAAGCAAGCAATCAGAATTATATAGACGACAATAGAGGCAACATTGTCTGACATTTCCCAATATTGTCTCTATTGCCGTTTTTTAAGCTACCATAAATATAAATATCACTTGTCATCGCATCAAAACATCCTCAACATCATGACAACAAGACACATACTTTGGCTGGCGGCCGCCCTGTGCACGGGCCTTGCCACCACCGCCTCGTGTACCGACAGTGCCAAGGCCGACGCTCCGGCCAAGGCCGAAAGTGTGGAACTGCTCAAGACCTCGCAGAGCTGGGACGGCGCCGAACTGCCCGACTATCCCGAGGGACGGCCCGAACTGCGGGTGCTGCGGGTCACGCTGCCGCCCCACAGCAAGTTGCCCAAGCACCACCACGACATCATGTCGTACGGCGTGGTGAACAAGGGACAGCTCACCCTGGTGCGCGAATCGGACGGCATGGAGAAGACCGTGGGACCGGGCGAGGCGGTGGTCGAAACCGTCGGCACGGTGCACCACGGCGAGAACCGCGGCGACATTGCCACCGAGGTCACGGTGTTCTACATCTCGAAAGAGGGTACGCCCCTCTCCGTTGCCGACGAGTAACGGTTGTTCCACCCGTAGGGGCGCATCACTCTGCGACGGCGGCCTTTTTGCGCCGGCGGCGGAAATCTTATGGCGGTATGCTTGCCCAAATGCCGCATTTTAGTTAACTTTGGAGCTGACATGCGCCCGCCGGGGCTGCGGCCACAGGCCACGGCCCACACGGCGCAGCAACAAAAACACACACAGACATGCAAGCAATCATACTGGCTGCCGGAATGGGCAAGCGGCTTGGTGAGTACACCAAGAACAACACCAAGTGTATGGTGGAGGTCAACGGCGTGAAGCTCGTCGACCGGGTTATCGGACAGCTGGCCGCGCTCGGCCTCGACCGGCTGGTCATGGTGGTGGGCTACGAGGGCGAGAAGCTCAAACAGTACATCGGCCACCGCTACGACGACCGCCTGAAGATAGAGTTCGTCGACAACCCCGACTACGGCACCACCAACAACATCTACTCGCTGGCCCTGGCCAAGGACCGGCTATGCGAGGACGACACGCTGCTGCTCGAGTCGGACCTGATATTCGACGACAGTCTGCTCCGCACGCTCGTGGACCACCCCTGCCCCAACGTGGCGCTGGTGGCCAAGTACGAGTCGTGGATGGACGGCACGGTGGTGAAGATCAACGAGTTCAACGAGATCGTGAACTTCGTGCCCAAGGAGGCCTTCGACTGGGCCGAGGCGGGCAGCTACTACAAGACGGTCAACATCTACAAGTTCAGCCGCGCGTTCAGCCGCGACGTGTATGTGCCGTTCCTCGACGCCTTCACCAAGGTGATGGGCAACAACCAGTACTACGAGCAGGTGCTGCGCGTCATCACCCACCTGCACCAGCCCGACCTGCGCGCGCTGCCCCTGCAGCCCGGACAGAAATGGTACGAGATCGACGACGTGCAGGACCTGGACATCGCCTCGACCATCTTCTCCGACGGCGTCACCAAGTACCACGAGTACCACAAGCGCTACGGCGGCTTCTGGCGGTTCCCCAACCTGCTCGACTACTGCTACCTCGTGAACCCCTACTTCCCCACACGGCGCATGCGCGACGAGATGCGGGCCAGCTTCGACACCCTGCTGCGGCAGTACCCCTCGGGCATGTTCGTCAACTCGCTGCTGGCCGGCAAGTATTTCGGCATCGGGCAGGACCGCGTGGTGGTGGGCAACGGCGCCGCCGAGCTCATCAAGGTGGTGATGGAGCAGCACACCGGCGGCAAGGTGGGCGTGGTGTTCCCCACGTTCGACGAGTACCCCAACCGTCTGCGACCCGAGCAGGTGGTGGCCTTCACCGCCGGCGGCGACAACTTTGCCTACACGGCCGACGACCTGATGCAGTTCTACGGCGACAAGGACATCAGCCTGCTGCTGCTTGTCAACCCCGACAACCCCTCCGGGCAGTTCATCGCCAAGGACGACGTGCTGCGGCTGGTGCAGTGGGCCGGCACAAAGGGACTGCGCATCGTGGTCGACGAGAGTTTCGTGGACTTCACCGACGGCGGCACGGACAACAGTCTGCTGCACGACAGTGTGCTCGACCGGTACCCGCACCTCATGGTGATGAAGAGCATCAGCAAGTCGTACGGCGTGCCCGGACTGCGACTGGGCGTGCTGGCCTCGGGCGACAAGCAGCTCATAGCACGCCTGAAGAAAGAGGTGGCGATATGGAACATCAACTCGTTCGGCGAGTTCTACATGCAGATCTTCGGCAAGTACGAGAAGGACTACCAGCGCGCCTGCCAGCTGTTCCGCGAGGAGCGCAGCCGCTTCCTCGCCGACCTGCAGACGGTGCCCTTCCTGCGTGTCATACCGTCGCAGGCCAACTATTTCCTCTGCGAGGTGACGGCACGCTACACGGCCGCCGAACTGACGCAGCGGCTCATCGAACACGACGTCATCATCAGCAACTGCTCGCTCAAGCGCAACATGGCCGGCACCGGGCGGCAGCTCATCAGGCTGGCCGTGCGCGACCGCAACGACGACCGGCGGCTGGTGGAAATCCTCAAATCACTGTCATGACCATCATACAAGACTCCGACATACGCGGCCTGGGTCTGCAGCCCGCCGACTTCATCGACATGGTGCGCCACTGCTTCGTGCACAAGCCCGAGTGCCAGCTGCCGCCGAAAATTAGCCTGCACCCCAAGGGCGACGACTTCATCAACACCATGCCCTGCCTGCTGCCCCCGGGCGAAGGGCGGTTCTGCGTGAAGGTGGTGTCGCGGGCCGAGGGTCGCACGCCGTCGCTGCGCAGCGACGCCATGCTCTTCGACACCGCCACGGGCGAACTGCTGGCCGTGGTCGACACCGACTACATCACGGCCATGCGCACAGGCGCCGTGGCCGCGCTGGCCGTGGCCACACTGCGCAGCAGCCAGGCACACACCGTTGCCCTCATGGGACTGGGCAACACCGGGCGCGCCACGATGGCCTGCCTGGCCGCCCTGCCCGACAACCTGTGCAGCGACGTGCGGCTGCTGAGGTACAAGGACCAGGCGGAGCAGTTCGCCGAGCATTTCGCCCACCTGAAGAACGTGCATTTCAGCATCGTGGACAGCGTGGCTGACCTGTTCGACGGGGCCGACATCATCGTGTCGTGCATCACGTCGGCCGACGGGCTGTTCGCCCCCGACGCGTCGGTGTTCAAGCCCGGCGTGCTCGTGGTGCCGGTACACACGCGCGGCTTCCAGAACTGCGACACGGTGTTCGACCGTGTGGTGTGCGACGACGTGGGGCACGTGCGCGGCTTCAGGTATTTCGACCAGTTCCCCAACCTCACCGAGCTGGGCGACATCGTGCGCGGCGACAAGCCCGGACGGCACTCGGACAGCGACCGCATCATCGACTACAACATCGGCCTCGGACTGCACGACGCCTACATCTGCAGCCGCGTCTACGACAACTTGTGCGGCCGTCAGCACAGCGACGCTCCGCTGCTGCACGCCCAGGGCAAGTTCATCGTCTGACGGGCCGTCCTGTTATGATGAAATATGCGCCCCCTACAGGGGCAAAAACTGCACAAACGCTGCATATTTCCATACGAATTTTAACATCCTAGCCCTGGAAGGGCGCAACGGTCATAGCCCAGGGTGAGGACGGAGCGCAGCGACGGACGTAACCCTGGGTACGGATGCCAACCGACGAACGCTGGCCTGTAAGGTCAGCACAACAACTCATGCCGCCATGATGCCCGGCGTTGTGCTGACCTTACAGGCCAGCCACACTCCGAAACACGACAAACCCAGGGTTA
>CAVKJH010000053.1:0-23259 GCA_963656755.1 bacterium | reverse complement strand
TAATCTGTCGTCCCTACGGGACTAGTCAATTGCGATGTTTTACCGGACACCAATAGATTTCTATGTGTTGCCCCAGCGTGGGGCAACGCACGCGCAGGGCAAGCCGGGCAACTCAAATGCCGGGCAAGCCCTTCCGGGTAGGGGGCGCATAATTCAAAACATCATGCGGTTTAAATATGCGCCCCTTACAGGGGCAACGCCAACGGTTCATATTTTGATATGAATTTAGAACCCTCTACCTTCCAGGGCTTTGCATAATGTTCCGTTGCGCCCGACATTGCTGTTTGCATAAGCAAGAAATATGCGGGATTGCACCGAAGAAATATGCAGGATTGCGCCGATTGCAAACGGCAGCACCTCTGCTTGTTGCTGCAAGATGAATGCCGCAAACCCGGTCGCGAAAGCATACCTGTCGCATTGCGATTGGTGTGCTTTCGCACTGCGAAAGGTGTGCTATCGCACTGCAACAGATATCCTTTCGCATCGTGATAGCTATGCTTTCTTGATGCCATTGTTTGAACGGCAAAGAAAGCATATTTTTGTCATTGAAAAGTTTTTGACCGTAATACAACGAATTACATGCTATTTAGGATCTCTTTCTGTCCTATTAGTATAAATAATTAGTACACAATAATATATCGCCCTGCGGGGGAACACATCGTCGGCAGTCTGCGGTATCGCGCGTTGCCGCCCCTTAGCCTACCAGTGCTTCGCCAGCAGGTAGCCGGCCGTCACGGCGGCGAAGCCCACCGCCATGCTCGCTGCCATGTAGAACAGTGCCGTGGGGCCTTTGCCGCTGTTTACCAGCGTGCTGCTCTCGTTGATAAACGTGGAGAACGTGGTGAACCCGCCGCAGAAACCGGTGGTCAGCAGCAGTTTGACCTGCGGCGACAGCCACCGGGCCGGCGTGTCGATGCCCGACAGCATGCCGATGATGAAGCAGCCCAGTATGTTGACCGTGAATGTGCCCCACGGAAAAGCCAGTGCTGTGCATCCGGCCATCCATTTCGACACGGCGTAGCGCAGGCATCCGCCCACAGCACAGCCGATGCCCACTGTCAGTATGTCCCTCATATTATATTATAATAGGTGTAATCGTATTCGTTGGCGGTTGCAAAGTTACGCCTTTTTTCCCGCAGCCCCTCGTTTCGGGCCGCCTTTTTTCGGGCGCTGACCGATGGCGCCAATGTCACACCATTGTAACATGTGCGCAACACGCCTGTAACACCGCCGCCGTAATTTTGCAGCATCATACAGCCCGTCGGAGGGCATACAACGGATTGATTAACGAAAAGACAATACGAATGAAATGAGAAAAACGTTGTTTTTGTTGTTCTGCCTTGCCGCTTCTTTCCAAACCGAAGCGCAGACCGTGAAGGTGGGCGGTACGCTGCGCGGCAAGTACGAGTACCAGACCCAGGAGAAGGAAGGCCGCTTCGAGGTGCGCACGGCCCGCATCAATGTGGCCGGCGACATCAATCCCGTGGTGTCGTACAAAGCCGAGATTGACCTCTGCGACGAGGGCAGCATTAAGATGCTCGACGCCTACACCAAGATCAAGCCGTGGCGGTCGCTCGATTTCACCATCGGACAGATGCGCGTGCCCTTCACCATCGATGCACACCGTTCGCCCCACCAGCAGTACTTTGCCAACCGTTCGTTCATTGCCAAGCAGGTGGGCAACGTGCGCGACGTGGGTGCCCGCCTGGGCTACACGTTCGGCGTGGGCTTCCCCATAGTGGTCGAGGCCGGCCTCTACAACGGTTCGGGCCTTACCAACCAGAAGGATTTCTGGACCCGACAGGCCAACTTCTCGGCCAAGATGCAGATGCTGCTGCCCGTGGGCCTCGACGTGGTGCTCAGTGCGCAGAAGGTGAAACCCGACCATGCCACCGTCATGATGTACGATGCCGGCCTTACCTTCCACCGCCGCCGCTTCATCGCCGAAGCCGAGTATCTCTACAAGCATTACGCCGACAACGCCTTCCATCCGGTGCATGCCTTCGACTGTTTTGCGAGCTACGACATCCCGTTGCGCAAGTGCCTCTTTACCAAGGTGTCGCCGCTGGTGCGCTACGACTATATGGGCGACCATAGCGACGGCAAGCGCTACCTCGACGGCAAGGCCAATACCGAGGGAAAGCTCATCGTGAACGACTACAAGCGCAGCCGCATCACCGCCGGTGCCACGCTGAGCTTCGACAAGCCGTTCATTTCTGAGATACGCATCAACTACGAGAAATACCTCTACCGCCACGATGCCCTGCCGAAGACCAGCGAGCGCGACAAGATCGTGGTGGAGTTCATGACCCATTTCTGATTTGTGCCCCCGTCGTCGGCCGGCCCTGCCGGGGCGGCCGACGGCACGGATAATTGTAACGCGAATGTAACAAGGCTGTAAAACGGGTGTAACAAGCGTGACTTAATTTTGCAGCCAGATAAGAACCAAAACAATAAGGATTCAATGGAAACCATTTATCTTTGCATCGTCATCTTCCTGCTCTGTCTGGCCGTGTTCGACCTGTTTGTCGGCGTGAGCAACGATGCCGTCAATTTCCTGCAGTCGGCGGTGGGAGCCCGGGTGGCTGCCTTCCGCACAGTGTTGATCATCGCCTCGGTAGGCGTGGTGCTCGGCGCCGTGCTGTCGTCGGGCATGATGGACGTGGCGCGCCACGGCATCATGATGCCCCAACACTACTCGTTCCACGAGGTGATGACCATCTACCTCGCGGTCATGGTGACCGACGTGATCGTGCTCGACGTGTTCAACACGCTCGGCATGCCCACCTCCACCACGGTGTCGCTCGTGTTTGAGCTGCTCGGTGGCACGGCTGTGCTGGCCCTGCTCAAGGTGATGAGCGATCCGCAGCTCGATTTCGGCATGCTCCTCAACTCCAACAAGGCCCTGCAGGTCATTATCGCCATATTCGTATCGGTGGCCATCTCGTTTGTCGTAGGTATGGTGGTGATGTGGATCAGCCGCGTGGTGTTCACCTTCGGCTACCGCAAGCACTTGCGCTATGGCATCGCCATCTTCGGCGGCATCGCTTTCACCGCCCTCAGCTACTTCATCTTCATGAAGGGCATCGGCAGCAGTCCCTATCTCGGCGAGAACGTCCGCCAGTACATCAACGACAATACCAACCTGCTGTTGGTCTACACTTTCATCGGCAGCACCATCGTCATGGAGGTGCTCCACTTGCTGAAGGTCAACATCTTCCGCTTCACGGTGCTCATGGGCACCTTCGCCCTGGCCATGGCTTTCGCCGGCAACGACCTTGTCAACTTCATCGGTGTGCCCCTGGCCGGCCTCGACTCCTACCAGGACTATGCGACCCATGCCAACGGCCTCGGCATCGACGGCTTCATGATGTCGTCGCTCATGGAAAGCGCCAAGACACCGCCTTTCTACCTCATGGCAGCCGGCATCATCATGATTGTGGCTATGGCTACGTCGAAGAAGGCACAGAACGTCATCAAGACCTCGGTGGACCTGGCCCGCCAGGACGAGGGCGACGAGATGTTCGGATCGAGCCGTGCGGCACGTGCCATCGTGCGCTTCTTCCAGAGCATGGTAGAGACCGTGGCCCGTTTCTTCCCCGTGCGTTTCCGCCAGTGGATCAACAGTCGTTTCGACTCCAGCACTACAGTGCCCGACGACGACAAGGCCGCGTTCGACGTGGTGCGTGCGGCCGTCAACCTTGTCATTGCCTCCATGCTCATCACCTTCGGTACCAACCATAAGTTGCCCCTCTCCACCACCTACGTCACCTTCATGGTGGCCATGGGCTCGAGCTTGGCCGACCGCGCCTGGAGCCGCGAGAGCGCCGTGTTCCGCGTAACGGGTGTGCTCAGCGTCATCGGTGGCTGGTTCATCACGGCAGGCGTGGCCTTCCTGGCCTGTGCCCTGGTATGTGTCTGCATGTGGTACGGCGGCATCGTGGTGCAGGTGGCCTTCATTGGTCTGGTCATCTTCATGCTGGTGCGCAGCAACCGCCAGTACAAGCGCAAGAAGGAAACGACGAAGACCGAGGACGAGACGTTCCGCCTGATGATGCGCACACGCGACCCCGAACTGGTGTGGGACATGCTGCGCAACCATGTGCGCAACACCCAGTCGAAGGTGTGCCGTCTGGCGCTCGACGAGTACAATGCCATCCTCGAAGGCTTCAACAACGAGAGCGTGAAGACCTTGCGCGCCAGCGACAAGACGCTCTCCAAAGAGCTCGATGTGCTGAAGAAGTACCGCCGGCAGGAACTGCTCGGACTGAAACGCTCGCCGATAGAAATTGCAGTGGAGCGCAACACCTGGTTCCATGTGGGCGTCAACGCCGACCAGCAGTACATCTACACCCTGCGCCGTATGCTGCAGCCCATCAAGGAACACGTGGACAACAACTTCAACCCTGTGCCCGAAACCTACATCAACGAGTACGAGGCCGTGCGCCGCAAGGTCAACGAACTGATGAAGATGACCTGCGAGATTATCGAAACCAACCGCTACGAGCGCTACCGCGAGGTGCTGGCCGAGGCCGATGTGTGCAAGGACAACCTGTCGGCCGTGCGAAAGGATCATATCAACCGCATGCAGAGCAGCCGTTCCGACAAGTCGATTAAGATCGACATGGTCTACCTCAACCTCCTGCAGGAGACCCAGCAGCTGCTCAGCGTCATGCGCCACCAGTTGCGTTCGGCCAAAAAGTTCATGGAGGATTAGCGGCAAGGGGCCTTGCGCCCCGCTGTCGACCCCAAGTGAAAGTTAGAAGACAACTTATTATATTCGATAGCCTAATAAACGACAAAAGAGGCAACTGGATCTGCCAGTTGTCTCTTTTGTCGTCAATATAAAACTAATTCTGGTTACTCACCCAATAAGAAAAGCTGATTGCCGGTCGGCTGGACACGGTAATCAGCTTTTTCACTTTTAGCCCGTTGAGATATGCCGGGCTTGCGGCCATGTTATGCCTTCTTGGCTTTCTTTGCGTCCAGGGCGGCGCGGCGGCTGCCCAGCATCATCGAAATCTTGCTGCTCGTCTGGCGGTTGGCCATCTCGTTGACAGTAGTCAATTTGTCATTCATGGTTACAATCTTTTATTATCCTTAAAACGTCGGCAAAGTTATAGATGGTTTGCGAAATACGCCCTGTTGCGTGCCGGAAAAACGGCATGCACCGCATTTCCTTGATTTATGTCAATATCTGCTCTTGACCTATGTCAATTATCCCGTGCCGTTCCGCCCCGGCGTGTTCCATTTCGTGCGCCACATCACATTATGCAAAGTCCTGAAAGGGCACAACGGTCACAGCCCAGGGTGAGGACGGAGTGTAGCGACGGACGTAACCTTGGGTATAAGCAATCATCAAACCACCGCCCAAGATGCCTTTCGTGATAGCGTTGCAGCCGCTCGGCTCTTGATGCAGGTCAAGAATATGCTGCCTAAACATCATCTTTTTCCCTGAAAAGCGGTCGTCGTCGACCAAAAGTGTGTATCTTTGTAAGGTTGTCCTCGGCAGAAGTCGTTGTTGTTTCCGCCGGAAAGCCGCAGTATGGCTGTTGTTGCAGACAGGTAAGGCGGTAGACAATTGTTTAGTTATTTATATATTTATATAAACGAGAAAGGAACAAAATGATGATTTATGTAGGATTCACCGCTGTTGTCGCCGCACTGATGTGCGCCACCGGCATACTCTGCGGCAAGATTGATCTCGGCGAATAGGCCGATTTCAATCTTTCTGGTTTCCAGTCATCCGTTTCGGTTCAGTCATTGTTTTCCGCTTTTTGTTACCCGTGCCGCCCCGGCTGTGTCCGGCAGCGTCCGTTCACCTTATATTTATGGATTATCTTCCCCACGACCCCGCCATCCTCGTTTCGAGCATCAACCTCTATCTGCGCGACGAGATTTACGACACCCTCCAGGCACTTTGCTATGCCTACGGGCGCGACCCCGATGAACTGCTGGCCTATCTGCGCCAGCATGGCTACCGCTACGACGAGACCCAGCGCCAGTTCAAGGAAGCCTGACGGCGTGCAGCTGCTTAGCGTGCGGCTATCCGCGCCACCGCATACGGACGGTAGGCAGGAACGGTCGGCCGTTGACATTGTGGTATGATTGTAACAAAAATTAAAGCATTTTGTTGACGGCTATCAATTACTTTTTGTAATTTTGCCCTCAAAAATCGAACGACAATGTGTGGAATAGTAGGATACATAGGGCATCGTAATGCCTATGACATACTGGTGAAGGGCCTTCACCGACTGGAATACCGCGGTTACGATTCGGCAGGTGTGGCGCTGATCAACGCCGACGACGAGTTGCATGTCTACAAGGCCAAGGGCAAGGTGAGCGACCTCGAGACGGCCGCCGCCGACAAGGACTGCTCAGGCTGCATAGGCATCGCCCACACACGCTGGGCCACCCACGGCGAACCGTCGGTGCGCAACGCTCACCCCCATGTGTCGGAGTCGGGCAACCTGGTGCTGGTGCACAACGGCATCATCGAGAACTTCGCCCTGCTGCGCGAACAGCTCAGCGCACGCGGCTTCCATTTCCACAGCGACACCGACACCGAGGTGCTGGTCTACCTCATCGAGTATGCCCAGCAGACCCACCTGTGCTCGCTTGCCGAGGCCGTGCGGCAGGCCCTGCAGAAGTGCATCGGCGCCTACGCCATAGCCGTGCTCGACCGCCGCGACCCGCAGACTCTGGTGGCCGCACGCAAGGGATCGCCCATGGTGATAGGCATAGGACAGGACAACGGCGAGTTCTTTATCGCCTCCGACGCCACGCCCATCGCAGAGTACACCAAGAACGTGGTCTATGTGGACGACGAGCAGATTGCCATCTGCCAGCCCGGCAGCGAACTGCTCATCACCGACCTCAGGAACCAGCCCGTCGACGTGTCGGTGAAACAGATCGACATGGACCTCGACATGCTCGACAAGGGCGGCTTCCCCCACTACATGCTGAAAGAGATTTTCGACCAGCCCCATTGTCTGCGCGACTGCATGCGTGGCCGCCTCTTTGCCGAGGACGACATGGGCGGCAATGCGGCTTACGACCCTGCTTCGGGATATGCCGACCCCAATGTGCACAACGATGTGGTGCTGAGTGCCGTGCGCAACAACCGCGAACGACTGCTCTCGGCCACCCGTTTCATCATCGTGGCCTGCGGAACGTCGTGGCACGCCGGACTGATCGGCAAGCAGCTTATTGAGCATTACTGCAAGATACCCGTAGAGGTCGACTATGCCTCCGAGTTCCGCTACCGCGACCCGGTGATCTATCCCACCGATGTGGTGATAGCCATCTCGCAGAGCGGCGAGACCGCCGACACGCTGGCCGCCATCAAACTGGCCAAGGAGCGCGGTGCCTGCATCTTCGGCATCGTGAACGCCGTGGGGTCGAGCATCGCACGCGAAACCGACACCGGCATCTACATCCATGTGGGGCCCGAGATTGGTGTGGCCTCCACCAAGGCCTTCACCGGACAGCTCACCTGCCTCATCCTGCTGGCCATGGCTCTCGGACATACCCGCGGCACCATCGACCAGAAGGAGTATGTGGAGATGATACACGAGCTCAACGCCATTCCCGAGAAGATCGAGGAGGTGCTCAAGCAGAACGACGCGATACGCCTGCTGTCGAAGACCTATACCTACGCCACCAATTTCCTCTACCTCGGCCGCGGATGGAACTATCCCGTGGCGCTCGAGGGCGCGCTCAAACTGAAGGAGATTTCCTACATCCATGCAGAGGGATACCCGGCCGCCGAGATGAAGCACGGCCCCATCGCACTGGTCGACAACATGATGCCCTGCCTCTTTGTGGCCACGCACCACAAGGGATACGAGAAGATACTGTCGAACATGCAGGAGGTGAAGGCGCGTGGCGGACGCATCATCGCCATCGTGTCGGCCGGCGACGACGAGGTGAGCAAGATTGCCGATGCCGTGATCGAGATACCCGACACGCTGGCTCCGCTGGCTCCGCTGCTCTCGGTCATTCCGCTACAGCTGCTGGCTTACCACATTGCCGTGGAGAAAGGTCTTAATGTCGACATGCCGCGCAACCTCGCCAAGAGTGTCACGGTGGAATAAAAAGCAAGGTCATGAACTATTTCATCATCGTAAACGATACCCAGCAGGGACCGTTCTCCGTTGCCGAACTGCAGCAGCGGGGCATCGCCTCCGACACGCTCGTGTGGACCGAGGGCATGGAGGCGTGGACTCCCGCCTGGCAGGTGGACGAACTGCGCGCCCTTTTCTACAACCAGACGGCCGGCACGCAGATGCCGCCTCCACCGCCGGTCACCCCTACGCCGCCTCCACCGCCTACGGCAAGTACAGCCACCGGCGCGACAACCGTTGAGCCTGTGAAGCGCCGCCATTACGGCCGGTGGTTGCTGGCCGCACTGGCCTTGGTGCTGCTGGTGCTGGCCTTTACCAACCCCTCGGAAGAAAAGCACAGGCAAGTGGTCTGCGCCAACGTGACCAACGGCATCAGCAAGGCCATGGGCGGCGATGCCGACAACCTGCTCTCGCAGGGCCTCGGATTTTTCGGCAGCATGATAGGAGGCTCTGTTGTGGAGATGGTGCTCGACCAGAGTCTGGAGTACCACAACTATATTTTCTTCTCGACCACCACGCTGCGCGTGGGACAGACGGATGTTCCGGCTTCCACGGGCTTCCTCGGCAAGGTGTTCACCGCCGGCGAAGACCAGGTGGCCAAGGGCATCGGCAAGGCACTGCAGCAGGGTGATGCCTTCGGCGACGCTGTCGACGACGGTGCCCATGCCGGACAGGATGTGCAGGTGCAGCGCAGTGAGCGCGACACCACCTTTACCGACGAGGCCGGCCGCGCCATCGGCCGTGCGGTAATGCGGCAGGTTACGAAGACCGTGAAACAGAAGGTCAGCGAGAATACCGACAGTGCCACGTCGGACGGCATCGGAAAGATCATCGACGGACTGGAGAAGCTCATTGGTGAATAAAAGGAGTCAGGCATAACGGGCATAACGGGCATTTTCTGCCTGTTATGCCCGTTATGTTTGTTATGCTGGAATGGTGCTCGTCCGCTCATTCCTTGTCATTCCGTTGGCCGCAATGGGCTAACGGCTTTCGCTTTTATCGGCCTCGCGCTCCTGTCGCAGGATGGCTTGCAGCTGCGTTACGGTATCGGGGTTTTCGCCGGCCATGTTGGCCGACTCGTAGGGCGTGTGCAGCAGGTCGAAAAGCTGAGGCTGCGCACGGTTGCCTGTTTCTATCTTCGGACCCCACGGAATGATTTGCGGTCCGTTGCTCGGCTCGATATATTTCCACTGCTTGGTTCTGACCGAAAGCACGCGCGACGTGCTTTGTTCGATAACATAACTGCGCCCCACGCTGTCGCGGCCCAACCATGCGTCCAGCTGGTCGCGGCTGTCGGTGGCCTGTTGCTGCGGCAGCGTCACGCCCAGCAACCGGGCCATGGAGGCCAGCCAGTCGATGTGGCTCACGAGGGCATCCGACTGCCTTCCGCCCACCACCTTGCCCGGCCACCTCACAATCAGTGGCACAGCCGTGCCGCCCTCGTAGCTGCTGTATTTGCCCGAGCGGAACGGGCCGGCGGGCCGGTGGCTGCCCAGCAGTTCTTCGGCGTGGTCCTGGTAGCCGTCGTCGAGCACCGGACCGTTGTCGCTCGTCAGCACCACGAGCGTGTTGCGGTCGATGCGCAGTTTCTTCAGCAGGGCCGTGATCTGTCCCACCGTCCAGTCGAATTGCGCGATGGCGTCGCCCCGCAGTCCCATGGCGCTCTTGCCGCGGAAGCGGGCATGCGGGAACCGCGGCACATGCACGTCGTTGGTGCAGAGGTACATCATAAACGGCTCGCCGGCATGCTGGCGTATGAAGCGCAGGGCATGCGCCGTGATGGAGTCGGCAATGTCCTCGTCTTTCCACAGTGCGCGGCCGCCGCCTTTCATGTATCCGATGCGCCCTATGCCGTTCACTACGGCCATGTTGTGGCCGTGGCTCGGCTTGAGGTTATACATCAGTTCGGGGTTCGACTGTCCGGTGGGCACCCCGTCGAACGGCCGGCGGTAGCTCACCGCTATGGGATGGGCCGGGTCGTAGTTGGCCACGGCACCGTTCTCTATAAACACGCACGGCACGCGGTCGGACGTGGCCGCCATGATGTACGAGTAGTCGAACCCCAGGTCGCCCGGCCCTTCGGCCAGCGGCGCGTTCCAGTCCTGCTGCCCCGTGCGGTCGCCCAGCCCGAGATGCCATTTGCCGATGGCGGCGGTGGCATATCCCCGGCTTTTGAACAGGTCGGCCACGGTGAGTTGGCCGGGCTTTATGATCATTGCCGCATTGCCCTGCGCCACGTCGGTGTCGGGGCGCCGCCAGGCATATTCGCCCGTGAGGAGCGAGTAGCGCGACGGAGTGCTGACCGACGCCACGGCATGGCAGTCGGTGAAACGGCATCCCTCCCGTGCCAGCCGGTCGGCGTTGGGGGTGCTGACTCCTTGTGCGCCGTAGCAGCCGAGGTCGCCGTACCCGAGGTCGTCGGCTACGATGATGATGACGTTGGGCTTGTCGGCCGTGGTGCGGCCGGTGTGGCGTGCGGCCGAGGCCGTGAACGGCAGCGGCACGAGCAGTGCCGCTGCGAGGAGTGTGTTTCTGTCGTCGGGACGGTTCATGGCAGCTGGATGGTTGCGTGGGTTGTTATTGCTGCGACACAAAGTCGCCTTCTATCTCCACCTCGCCGGCCATACAGGCAGCAGGCAGGGTGCAGGTGTCGCCCTCGAAACGTTGGCGGTCGATATAGGTCTCCTGCCACATCTGCCGGCCGTCTGCCATCTGCGGCCCGGCCAGCCGTTGGCCGTAGCGCACGCGCAGTCCCTTGCAGCCGAAGCCGGGCGCAGCCACAATCTTCACCCCGAACGGTGCACCCGTCGGTGCGGCATAGCGGTTGAGCGTCTGTCCGTCGGTGGCCACCACGGTGCCGTTGCGGCTGGCCGCTGTGACGTAGGCGGCCGGTTGGCCTGTGGCGGTGCTAAGGCTGGCTGTGTCGGCGGCCGTACGGGCGGCGATGCGCGGTGCCGACTGGTCGTCTACCGCAATGTCGTCGACGTAGGCCACCCAGTCGGCGGTCAGCCGGTGGGGCGACTCGGCATCGGGCACCACCACCAGACTGTGTATCTCGACACCGCTGGCACTCTTCACCCTGAACACCGCGTCGGCCCACTGGCCGTGCGGTACCGGGGTGCTGCTGTATACCCAGAACTGTTCCACGTCGGCACGCTGGCCCGGCCGGTCGGTGCGCTTGCCTAGTCCGACGAGCATCACCCGTCCCCCCTGCGGTCGGTGGATGAGCACATGCACTGTCTTGCCTTGCGGCGAGAGGGCGAAGGGCTGCAGCAAGTTGATGCGCACCCCATAGATGTTCGATGCCAGGCGCGACCGCCGGAAGGCCACCACGCTGTCGGAGGCGTTGCCCGACGCGTCGGGGTTGGCAGTCACGGCGGCATGGCCCGCAAGGCGGCCGTCGCGGAACGGCGACTGCTCCCAGCGGTCGTAGACCCCGATGGCGCGGTAGTCGCGCTGTTCGAAACCGATGTGCTGTGCCGTGGCGCCTGTGGTGGCCAGGCAGAAAAGGATAAGGAGGAGATGCTTCTTCATGACGGGTGGTGGAATGAACAGTGGAGGGTGCGTGCAGCCGGCGGCTAATAGACGGCCACCTTCTGCAGCAGCGGACACGCCTTGCTGTCGTCGATAACGATGCGCAGGGCCTTGGCCGTGAAGCCAGCGCCGTAACTGTCGGCGGTGCTGCCGCTGAGCGGCACGATGCGGCGGTAGCCGATGGTTGTGGTCTGGCAACGGTCGGCTATGCGCTGCCACGTCTGTCCGTCGGCCGAAATCTCGATGTGGAACCACCTGACGCGTTGGCCGCGGCGTATGTGTTCCATGAGGTCCACATAGCGCACCGTCTGCGGGCGGCGCCATGTCAGGGTGACGGTAGCTGTCGTGACGCTGTCGTCGGTGGCCCAGTAGGTCAGCGGGTTGCCGTCGGTAAGGCGGGCGGCGGCGTAGTTGCGGCGGCGTCCGGGCTGCCGCGTGTTGGTCACGGTGACGGTGGCCTTGCGCGCCAGGTCGTGCCCCAGCCGTTGGCGCAGCAGGGTACCCAACTGGGCGAGCGTGCTGACATCGGCTTCGGGCAAGCGTCCGTCGCGTGCCGGCGGACAGTTGAGGATGAGCGTGGCGTTGCGCCCCACGGTCTCGAGGTACATGCGGAACAGGCGTTCGGCCGACAGCGGTTGCTCGCCCTCATGCCAGAACCAACCGCGGTCGGTGAGCTTGGCGTCGCTCTCGCCCGCC
Source organism: bacterium (assembly GCA_963656755.1). GTDB lineage: Bacteria > Bacteroidota > Bacteroidia > Bacteroidales > Bacteroidaceae > Prevotella. The sequence goes on along the minus strand of CAVKJH010000053.1, from coordinate 10,903 downwards.
TCCCAGGCCCATCCGTCCTCGGTGCCGTACATGCCGTTGTTCTCGGGCGCATAGCCCGTTTCTTCGGCCGACCAGTTGGTCTGTCCGGCCCATCCCTCCTCGTTGCCTATCCACCGGGCCTCGCCGCCCACGCCCCACAGGATGATGTCGGGGCACACCTTGTGGATGGAATCGCGCAGGTTGGGTATGTCGTAATAGGTGGAACGGTCCACGGTGAGCGTGGTGTTGCGGCCGCCGTAGTAGCCGTCGCCGCCGTTGGCACCGTCGAACCACATCTCGAACTGGTCGCGCCCGTAGTGGGCCAGCTCGGCGCATTGGCGCAGAAACACGTCGTTCACATAGCGGTCGGTGCCGTAGTGCAGGTTGTTGCGGTCCCAGGGCGACACGTAGAAGCCGTATTTCATGCCCAGCCGACGCGCCGCACGCGCAAAGTCGCGCGGTATGTTGGTGCGGCGGCCGTTGTCGTTGCCGGCGCGCTCCACCGAGTGGGTCGTGGTGGCGGTGGGCCACAGGCAGAAACCATCGTGGTGCTTCACCACGGCAATGCCGCCGCGCATGCCGGCCGCCTTGACCGCCTTGAGCCACTGCTTGGGGTCGGGCGGAAGGGTAGGGGCAAAGAGGCGCTCGTCCTCGCTGCCCAGTCCCCACTCGCGGCCGGTATAGGTGTTCATGCCGTAGTGGAAGAAGGCGTAGAATTCGGTCTGCTGCCACTTCATCTGCCGTTCGGTAGGAACGGGGAACACACATGCCGGTTCGTTGTCGGCGTTGGCCAACGGTTGCGGGGACATGTCGAAGGGCAGCGACTGGGCGTGGACTGCGACCGGTAGCAGCACGCTGGCCATGAGGGCCGTGAGGCAATGGGACATAGGCGTAGGTTGGATGGGTTGGTTCTTGTTCAAAGGCAGTGCAGGCGCGTGCCATGCCGCATCGCCTTGTGGGCCGTGCGGCATTGTGGGCAACAGGGCCGCTTAGGCTTCGCTGCCGTTGCTTTCGTCCTCGATGAACAGGGTCTCGTTCATCTCGTCGATCGGTTTCTTCTTCTTGTTCTCCTTGGCACCGGCCGTAATCAGTTTCTTGGCGGCCGTGATGATGCTGGGTCCGCTGTCGGCGGTGGTTATCTTCAGTTTGGCCATTTTCCTGACCGTGTCGTTCATGCTCGACTCGATGTCCATGAAGCGCATGCCGAAGTCCTGCACGCGGTCCACGATGATGTTGGCGGCATCGATCATGGTCTGCTGGTTTTTCAGTTGTCGTACCTGCGTCCACATCATCTCGAGCACGCGCAGGTTCATATACATGGTTTGCGGGCCGAGGATGAGCACGCCCTCGTCGTATGCCTCGCGCCAGAGCGTGCCGTCGTTGAGCAGTGCGAGGTTGAGCGCCCCCTCGATGGGCACATACATGATGGCGAAGTTGAGGCGGTTGTAGCCGCTGGGCAGGTACTTGGTGTATTCCTTGCGGGCCAGCCGCTTCACCTGTGCCCTGACGCTGGCTATGTGGGCCTTGAGGTAGTCGGCTTTTTCCGGACAGTCGTCGTCGGCGTTCATGTAGCGTTCGTAGTCGGTGAGCGACATCTTCGAGTCGACCACCACATGGCGGTTGTTGGGGAAATGCAGGATGAAGTCGGGTATGAGCCCCTTGCCGTCGTCGCCCTTTGCCGACCGTCCGGCCTTGTCGCGCAGGGTCTCCTGCGTGTCGAACTGTTCGCCTTCGCGCAGTTCCATGTCCTCGAGCAGTTGTTTCAGTTTCAGTTCGCCGAAGTTGCCCTGCACCTTCACCTGTCCCGTCAGGGCGCGCGTCAGCCGGTCGGCGGTCTCGCCCAGCTGCGTGCTCTTCTGCATGTTGATGCGGATGGTCTCGTCGAGCCGTGTCAGGGCCTCGCTCTGCTGGCTTTTCGACAGGTTGAAGGCCTCCTGCATCTCCTTGAGGCTCTGCTGCAGGGGGTCGATGATTTTCGACACCTGTTCCTTGTTGCGCTCGCCCAGTTCGTCCTGTCGGCGTTTCAGCACCTCTTCGGAGGTGGTCTGCATCTGCTCGCGTATGAGCTTCATCTGACTGTCCACCTGCTCCCGGTTCATCAGTTTCAGCGCCTCTATCTGCTTCTCGGTACTGTCCTTGGTCTGCTGCAGCTGTTTCTCGTGCGCCTCCTTCAGTTCGGCAATCTGCGTCTCGTAGGCGTGGCGCATGCTGGCCAGCGTGTCTGCGTTGCGCTGCTGCTCGGCCAGCCGGTAGGCATCGGCATCGGCCTGTTGCTTCTTGATGCGTGTCTCGTTCTCCTGCCGCAGGTCGGCCAGCTGTTTCTCGTACGTCTCGCGCTGCTCGCTGTGGCGCTGCTGCTGTTCGTTGCGCTCGCTGCGCAGAGCGGCGTCGCTCTCCGCCTTGGCATTGCTGAGCCGCTGCTCGTAGTCTTCTTTCTGTGCCGCCAACTGCTGCAGGTAGTTGGCGGCCTGTGCCTGCTGCACGTCGCGCTCGGCGGTGAGCCGCTTCACTTGTTCGGCCTGTTCGGCCAGTGCCTGTTCCTGCTGCTGTGCCTTCTGTTGCAGTTCGGCTAGTTGGGTGCGCAGACTGTCGGCCAGTGCCGTGTTTTCTGCAGACTGCTGCCGCTTGCCGTGGTTGGCGAGGAGAAAACCCACGGCCACCATGACGGCGGCCGTAAGGACGATGGTGATGAGGTATGTAGTCATAGTGTTACAAATGTACGCAGATTTCCCGAAACCGCCGGCTGCTTTTCGTGTTTATTTTTCGGGGGGCGTAAAATAATGGGCCGGGCGGCGGCGTTATCCTTGAAACAGACCATCGAGTGAAAGACAACCTGATACCAACCTTGCAGCCCTCGCGGCCGGCCGGACAGCGGTCGGTGGCGCAGTTGGCCCTGCCGCCCCTGCCGTGTGTGCGTGTCGGTTTTGTGGGACTGGGGCAGCGCGGCCTTGAGGCCGTGAAACGCTGGTGCCACATCGCGCAGACGCAGATTGTGGCCCTGTGCGACCTCTCGGCCGACAGTGTGGCGGCTGCCAACGGCGTGCTGCGCGACAACGGCCGTCCCGCCGCGCGCGTCTTTGCGTCGGCCGATGCGCTGTGCGCCTGCCCCGATATCGACCTGGTGTATGTGTGTACCGACTGGGCCACGCATTTCGCCATAGCGTGCTGCGCCCTGGAGTGCGGCCGTCATGTGGCGGTGGAGGTGCCGGCGGTGATGACCATTAGCGAGGCGTGGCATCTGGTAGACCTGGCCGAGCGCCAGCGGCTTCACTGCATGATGCTCGAGAACTGCTGTTACGATTATTTTGAAATGGCTACCGCTGCCATGGCACACAGTGGCCTACTGGGAACGGTGGTGCATGGCGAGGGTGGCTATTGCCACGAGCTGGGCGACAAATGGGAGCCGTGGCGGCTGCGTTACAATGCCCTGCACCGTGGCGATGTGTATCCCACCCACGGGCTGGGTCCTGTCTGTCTGGCCATGAACATACACCGGGGCGACAGACTGCGCACCCTGGTGAGCATGGACACGGTGGCGGCCGACAGCGTGGCTGGCCGTTATGCGATGACGCAAGGCGGCCAGCCGGACGGGCTAAGCGGCTTTGCCAACGGTGCCGTCACCACGACGCTCCTGCGCACCGTGGCGGGACATACCATCCAGCTGAGCCACGACGTGCAGACGCCGCGCCCTTACAGCCGCGGCTATCGGCTGGTGGGAACGCAGGGCTATGCCGACAAATATCCCGTGGAACAGTTGTGGATGAAGGGTAGCGAGGTGGCCGCGGCCGACGTGGCTGCGGCAGTGGACCGCTGGCTGCCCGACGATGTGCGGCGGTTGCGGGCCGAGGCGGCGCAGTACGACAAACGCGGCGGTATGTCGTTCATCATGGACAGCCGTTTGGTGGCCTGTCTGCTCGACGGGCGACCGCTCGACATGGATGTCTACGACTTGGCCGAGTGGTGCTCGGTGGTCGAACTCTCGGAGCTGTCGGTCAGCGAGGGCTTCGCGCCGGTGCGTGTACCCGATTTCTGCCGCAGTTAGCGGTGCCGGCGGTAGGGAGCGCATATTTGTTGTTAAGGCATGCGACAAAGTCGTGCGCAAGACGTCGTTCGGTTTAATGATGCGCCACATTTTCAGGGGCAACACCTTATCGCAGCTATCACTGTGCCGGTGTTCCGGCGGCGTTGTCTGTGCTTTCTGATGCCTTGACAGCGAGCGACTTATGGTAGCTCCAGGGGGCGGAAGTTACCCCCCCCCGATGTTGTTGCGGTACTCGGCAGGGGTCATGCCGAACTTCTTCGAGAACAGGCGGTGGAAGGTCTGGCGGATAGGCACGCCGCACTCGGCGGCGATGGCCTCGATGGTATAGTTTGATTTCTCCTTCAGCAGTTTGGCGGCATACTCCATGCGCAGGTCGTTGATATAATTGTTGAACGACTGGTCGGAGAATTTCGAGAAGAGGGCGTTGAAACGGGTGGTCGATATGCCGGTTTCGCGCGCCACGTCGCCGCGCTCCAGCTTGGGCTGCAGGAAGAGTTTCTTCTCGATGATCAGTTTTTCCATGTTCAGGAAGTCCTCGTATTTCTGTTGGTTTTCCTCTTTCTGCTTTTCCGTCTCCGCTTCCTGTGCCGCGTTGTTCGCCAAATGGTCCATCAGCTCCTTCTTGTAGAGCAGCAGTTCGCCGATGAGCTTCGACGCCGACTTGTTCTTGTTCTTCAGTTTCCGGTTCACCTGGAACACATAGACCGTCAGCGATACAAACACCGCCAGCAGCACGGCGATGGCAATGAGGGTTATGGTGTTTATCTTCAGTATTTGCTTTTGCCGGCCTATATATTTAATAAGGAAATCGTTGCCCAGCTTTTCCGAGATGTAGATGGCGTTCTGGCTTTTCAGGTGTCTTGACAGCGAGTCGCTGAGGTCGTAGGCGCGCATGCCAGTCTCGATGGCCTCCTTGTAGCGGCCCAGCCCCTTCAGTGCGCGCGCCTTGTTCATGAGGATATGGTTCGAGTAGTCGAAGTCTATCGAGTCCTTGCCGCTGCGTTCCCACACCTGTTCCTCCTCTTCCACGCGCTTCATGGCTTCGGCATACTGCTTTTTCAGCAGCAGGTACGACACGACAAACGTGGCGCCCTCGGGCGTGCTCACCGTTCTTGTGGCCGACAGCTTGTCGTACATCCTGGCGGCTTCCGCATGGTTGCCGTTCTGCTCGTAGCCCAGGCTGTACAGGCAGTAGAAGGTGGCGTTGGCCTGGTCGTTGATGCCGCTGATGGCCTCGGGCAGGGTGTTCAGCTTGTTGAGTGTTTCCTCGTAGTCGGGCCTCATTTTCAGCAGGTCGGCATAGTTCTTCATGTCGAGGAGTGCGTTGCCCTTCATGGCGTAGGCCGTGGTCAGCTCGTAGTAGGTGTTCCAGTCGGTCGACTTTTTGGCTTCCTTGCTGAGGATGGTGATTACGCGGTCGAAACTGTGTATGGCGTGCATGAGGTTGCCCACCACGCTGTGGCACTGGCCCATGGTGGTCAGCACCTGTGCCAGTATGCGGTTGTCGTTGTTCTTGTAGGCCTCGTCCACCGCCCTTGCCGCCAGTGCCAGGCTGCGCGCATAGTTGCCGCTGTAGTAATATTCGAGCGAGGCCATGCTCAGCACCTTCATCAGTTTCTCGGGCTGTTTGTCGATGTCGGGGTCATTGAGCGCTTCCTCGGCGTAGTGCAGCGCCTGAGTGTAGTCGAGCATCGAGTTGTAGTAGACCATGCTCCTCAGCATGTTGATTTCGAGCTTCGGCATCAGGCTCTTGTCGTCGGCGGTCTGCAGCAGGGTGAGCGCTTTCTTCGGCTGCGTGACACATATCTGTTTCACATAGTCGTACGAGTATGTGTTTTCCTTGCCGGCCGTCTGCGTGTTGCCGGCCGTCTTGTTGCCCGTACAGGCAGCCAAGGCCCACAGCACGGCCGCGAATAAGAGCGTGAGTTGGATGTAGCGCTTCATGTGGTTCATCTTATCCTGTTAGCGTGTGTCTTCGTCCCCGTCGAAGACTGCCGTGACGGGTGGCAGGGCGCTTGCCCGTGGTCGCATCGGCATGCGTGCAGCCATTTCCGGCCCAGTTGTCCCCCCATCGTATGCAAAGATACGGCTTTTGTAACAAAACAAGGCCGTTTATGGTGTTTAATTTCTGTAAAATGTTACAATGTGCGGTTTTTCCAGCCTTTTAGCCGCTGTCTGTCACGGCCGTTCGGCACTGTTTCATTCGTGTTTCGGGAGCAATGAAACACCTATTGGGGGCAATGAAACCGCGTTGTACGACTATCGGTGTTACATTGAAACAAAACAGATGTTACATCTATGATTAAAATATCACATTCCCTGCCGGACGTTATCTATAACTTTGCATCGAAAATGAATAGCACGTTGCTTGCCGTATGCTACGGATGATTGTTTAACCGTGGGTCAGTTGGCCGCTGCCCCATCATTATTAAAAGAAAAGAACATGGAACAGTTGAAAAGTATTATCGCCAATAGCGGTGCCTGGTTGCGGGGTGCCGTCATGGCTGCCTTCTCGCTGGTGAGCGTCGCCCTGTGCGCGCAGACCGTGAGCATAGGTCCGCAGACGGGCAACATTATCTCTGCGGCCAGTTACAGCGGCGAGTCACACCTCAACGGCTTCGGTGGCACATGGGTACACAACCAGTTGCCCCTGACGCTCATATCTTCCGACAAGTCGGGACTCACCGAAAACGGACTCATGAGCGAACATGCCAACAACATCGGAATGACTGCCGACAAGACCGCTTTGATTGTAACGTCAGGCCAAGCGCCGAGTGTCAACAACCACATGTCGCTCTCCCTACCCAAGGGCTATCGCTTCACCAGTTACAAGATGGTGCTGGCCTATAATGATGAGAATGGCTGCACGTTCCGCGAGATGAATGCCGCCTTCTCTAAGGCCAATCAAGAAGTAACCGTAACCAAGAAAAGCACGGCCGTGACACTGGCACGCACCTCGATGGATGCTACCGATATGGGCAATGTGCTTTACTTCAAGCAGGAGTTGTCGTCAGGTTATTCCTACGTCACCATCAAGTCGCTCGTCATCACCTTCGAATGTACCGACCCCTTCACCGAAGTGCTTGCGCCCGGCAACAGTACCACCTACGGCACGGCCTGCATAGCCCTGCCCTTCGCCACGCAGCGCGTAGACCTCGGACAGATTACGCGGCAGACTGCATCATCAAGCGGTTACACCTCTTACAAGTACAACTATAACAATGTGAAGGATCTGCACGCCAACTTCCTGCTCTACGACAACAGCGGTATCACCGCCGGAACTGCCGTGGAAGGACAGACGGGCGACAGCCACATCGTCTCGGCAGCCACACAGGACGGCAAGACCTATGTGGGCCTGGCCAACGATACCTACTGGCTCGAGGTGCCCACCGATGCCCTCTCGCAGGACGGCACGACGCTCATCCCCGTGGGCTACCGCATTGTGGGCGCCCGGCTCACTTGTGTCTCCCAAGCCACGTCCTACACGGCTCCCATGCTCGGACAGGACATCTATATCATGGACAACCTTGGCCGCTACCTCAATGCCTCGCTCCAGTATACCACCACCCCCGTGGCATGGCAGACCGATACCGAAGGACGGGTGTGGACCGAGTCCGGAAGCAAAAAAATCTATCTGACGCATGACAAGAGCAATTGGAGCGGCGCACGCACCTCCGACCTGAAGACGGCCACCAAGCAAAGAGATGCCCGCGAATATCAGATAGACGAACGCGGACTGCACTGGGACAGCGACTACATAGGTTTCTCCGCCGATGGCAAGGGTACCTATGAGGGTACAACGGCCACCATCACCAGTACGGATGCCGTTACTACCGATCCGGCCTCGTACACCGTGAAACTCTACGACAAGACTGGCACCACCGTGGCTGCCACCGCTACCGTCAACGAGGACAACGCCTCGCAGGAGATCAGCATCGACGGTCTCAACAACGATGCCGTGAAGTTTGCCGTGGAGAGTCTCGCCGAGGGACAGATCGCCCACATCAGCATTGAGGTGCAGCTCGAAGCCCTCAATCCCTACATCGACAAGATGGATGTGGTGTGCCGACAAGAAGACGGCAGCACCTCGCTCTCCAACCAGTACCTCGCCGACGACTTCACCATCGGTGCCGACGGACAGATCGAGTTTGCCGTGCCCACCAACTTCGCCGCTGACAAGATGCACTTCTCCTTCGACAACCTTCACAGCAAGAGTGCCGACAACACTTACGGGCCGCTCTCCGAAGGTGGCAACGCACGCTACCACTTTGTGCGCTCGGCCTACTACGACCTCATCGGCGAGAACCTGCAGGCCCACCGCACCGAAGCCGCTGACTACGACTATACCCAAAAGGTGTCGGTAGCAGTGGCCGGCAACAAGGCCTTCCGTTGCAACAACTCCGACAACTATACCATCGGCACGTCGGGCTCGTCGACCTTCGTCTACGAGGAATATCGCTACGCCAACGCCACCTACGCCACACAGGGCGGACAGTGGAGCGCCGTAGAACTGGCCTCGGGCGAGAGCCGCGACTGTTATCTCGTCACCTCCGACGAGACACGCTACAACATTGCGCCGACCACCACGCCGCGCCATGCCTACTTCGCCTACTACAACACGCGCATCACGCTCACGACCGAGAACTACAAGCCCGAGCTGACCTACACCACCGTCTATAACAACGCCACGCTCAGCAGCGGCCTCGACAGCAAGAAGTGGGTGGGCGTGACTGTCGCCCTGCGCAACACCACGACCGACGCACTCCTCGCCAAGGGTGAGGGCTACGCCTACGCCAAGCAGATCATCGACCAGATGACGGCCGACATCGCCGCCGGCAAGACGGGTGCTCCCGCCGATACCAAGCACATACTCTACCTCGACGCCAGCGGCATCAACTCCGTGCTCTACAGTGCCGACGACGCTACGCTCGGCAAGATAGAAGACATACGCGACGTGCTCGCCACCAACGCCATGATCTACCTGCCCAAGGGCGTGTCGTACAAGGCCAACAACGTGGCCACCCTCTCTCTGGCTGGCGACGACTATGTGGCCGAGAACGATATCGTGATCACCGACCAGCAGCCGTTCTTCGCTCCGTTTGACATCCGTATCAACGCCGCCAACGAGGTACGCTACACCCGTCAGGTCACCCGCAACCACACTGGTGCCCAGTGGCTCTCGCTCGCCCTGCCGTTCACCGTGGCTGTCGATGCCGAGGGACAGTATACCAACACCGACGACCAGTGTGCCTTCACGTTCTACACGATGAACGCCAACAACGCCCTCGACAATATGACGATGGCCAACAGCCACGACTATCAGGTAGACGGACACTTCTCGCCCTACACCGGCGCCACGGCCACCCAGGCCAACCGCCCCTACCTCGTGGGTATCGACCGCGAGCAGCCTACTGGTGACACCTCGTCGAAGATGGTGTTCACCGTGCGCCAGAAGGGATCGACCATCGCCCGCACACCCGTCACGGCCGACAGTCCGCTGCTCGACGGCGAGACCGCCAGCGCCACCGTAGGCGGCACAGCTGCCACGCTCACCGCACACGGTTCGTTCTGCGGCGTGACCCTGCCCAAGACCAACGGCATCTTCTACTTCAACAAGAGCCTGTTTGCCTCGTCGCTCAACCTCGACGACCGCTACAGCGACATCTACGTCATGCCGTTCCGCGGCTACTACAACGTGGCCGGCCTGAACACGGCTGTGCGCTACATCGCCGTATCGCTGGAGCCGGGCAGCAATCCCACGGACATCGATGCAATCACCGGCAACACGGCCGACAGCGGTTTCCGTTATACGGCAGGGGCTGGCCAGCTGACCGTCACCGCCCACAAGGACCTCAGCCTCAGCGTGCGCAGCATCAACGGACAGACCGTGGGACGCGCCAACCTGAAGGCCGGCGACAGCCACACGGTAACACTGCCCGGCGGCATCTACCTCGTCAACGGTACGAAGGTGGTGGTGCGCTGAACAGGCACCGTGAGAAGGGATTATCAAGATGGATATACACCGTTTATTTGGATGAACAATATGGATTGAAAGAGCAAATTTTACTTTTTTCTGAGGGAGCATAGCTGGGGGGGCTGTGTTCCTGACGAAAAAGGTAAAAGATGCCCGCCCGTCCAAAGAAACACGGACAATGTCCGTCGGAAGAGGAAGTTTAACAGGGCGTGACCCTTGGGGAGCGCCGCAAGACAAAAAGCATACACCATGAAGAAGGATAGATATACAAGACCCGTCACTGAGGAGGTGACCATCGCAACATACTGCTCAATACTGGCCGGGTCGCAAGACAATTGGGCCGACGCCAAGCACAACGACACGGGTGCCGTGGAGTGGGACGATGAGGAGGAGTATGACGACAACAACGGCAACGTGAACTGGGCCGGCTACCAGAAGGACATGAGCATCTGGTAAGCTGCCGGAACGCCGCACAACAGCATAACCCGGAAATCAACTACACAACTTTAACTTGATGGACTTTTGCAATTTTGACCGAACATATTTCACTTTTTTCTGAGGGAGCATAGCTGGGGGGGCTGTGTTCCCGATGAAAAAAGTAAAAGATATCGGGAAAAACGATTATTCTGACTATGCGCGGACGGGATCTGATACCCGCCGCGCATTTTTTTCGTTGGGTGGCGTAAGCAAAAAAGACAATGACAGAGACGGGAGCGAATAGGTGGTATATAAAGGTATTTGGGTTCAGACAATCAGGGGCGGATAGAGTACATGCCCCGGTAGGGAAGCCATTTGCAACGGTAGCCCCCGTTGGATTGAATATATGCCGGTAGGGAAGCCATTTGCAACGGTTGCCCCTGCTTTCTATGTTAATATCCAAATGTTTTGACCAATATTTTTTATTTTAT
>CAVKJH010000052.1:0-32101 GCA_963656755.1 bacterium | reverse complement strand
TTTATTAAAACGTAAAACGAAGACATTTATTGCGATTGGCTTTCCACACGTTTTTACAGGTGACCCTTATAAAGACTATCGCTCAACACAGTTGACTTAATCGGTCATGTATATGATAAAAAGAACGCGGAAATAGTTGCATTGACAAAAGTGTAACCGAGATGTAACAAACCTGCAATTATGCTGTAATACATAAGCCGTATTTTTGCAATTGAATTTACATGATTTGGATTTGAAATCCTCAGCCAAGTCGTTCAAAAAGAAGTAGAGGATACCGATATGATATGGATTTAAAATTAGAATTATTAAAGCATTCGCAAAAATCAACGTACAGAAATACGAAAGAGCACAAAGAAGTCTTTATGCTTCCTTACTACAATTATATCTATGATGCAATAACAAAAGTCATAGATAATTATCCATTTTTGCTGATGAACGGTATTGTCGAACAACTTTCGTACCAAGTCGTGTCTTATGCTTACACTAATTATTTAAAATTTGTATATACGTTTGAATTTAAATTGGCACAAGAAAATGACTTTTTGGAAGGAAATACTGAAGAAGAGCAAAGTGTATTCTTTCGTGACACATTGTCATCTAATGACGAATGGATAACATATTTCTTTGAAAAATACCCGAAGTTGCTTTCTATACTTGAGAGTTATTCTGTCAATATTATGCATCATATTAATCGGCTTCTTTCTGCTTTAAAAGTAGATATAGAAAGTTCTGCCATAAAAGATTCAAAGATTACAGAGATTAAACTTTTTGAAGGGGATTTGCATGAGGGTAATTGTGTCTCATCAGTGTTGTTTTTCAATGGTACGAAATTGTATTACAAGCCAAGAGGAGCTGCTAATGAAAAGTTCATTGTGAATACAATATCTGTCCTTGACAAGATGGGATTATCTATACATTTGGGGATTCCTACCTTCATAGATAGGGATAGCTATTCTTGGCACTTGCAAGTAAAGCCTTGTGACATGGAGAATAGTGATTCTATTAATGAGTACTATTATAATTTAGGAAAAATTCAAGCTTTGCTATATTTATTAGGAGCGCAAGATATAATTCCAGACAATCTAATAGTGATTAGTAATTGCCCATATATAATTGATTGTGAATCAATTGTATTGAGAAAATTTAAATATTTAGATAGCTCTAAAATTAGTGAGTACTTGCAGTCTTCTGTACTTCAAACTGGTATCTTACCAGATTGGATGTTTAATGGTGCAAATGAAAGATCTCTAATCTCTTCTGTATTATTTGAATTTGATACTTTTAATTATCATTTACCTAAAAAGGAAGGGAAGTCTTATCCTATCACAGCAGAAACACTCCAAGACTTTGAAAAAGGTTTTGCTGACGCTTGTGACTTTATAAGGACACATAGGCTTGAATTATCAAGTTATTTCAACTGTTGTAATTTCGACTTTATGCGTTCGCGGGTCTTATTGCATCCAACGGTTATGTATTCTTATATCTTAACTGAGATGGTAACCCCTCCGTATCTGCATGGAGACAAGGATATAAAGGAGCTCATAGAACCTATTGTCAGAAAAGAATCTTATGGTTTATTAAGTGCTCCACTCATACACTCTATTGCAAATCAAATAGAAAAAGGGAATATACCCTACTTCTTTGTGCAATCAAGCAGAAACTCCCTATACAGCTTGCCTAATAACATCGTTGTAGAAGAGTGGATTCCAATTGAATCTAAAGGAACATCTGTTATAGCAGAAAAATTATCTACACTTTCCACAAAAGTTCAGGAAGAGCAATTGTGCATGATAGATGAGTCTGTAAATTTCTTTATAGACGTTGTAGAAACTACTAATATAAATAAAATACGCATCTTACCTGTTGGAAAAGATACTTTAGATAGGAATGTTTTATGGAAAGCTTTAGAGCGAATAGATAAAGAAGTTCGCAAACGAATGATAGAAATCGATAATGAAATAGGATTTGTTTGCAGAACAAGAAATGTCTATGATGGAAAATTCCAAGTTTGTTTGATGAACGACTCTTTATATGATGGACTTTTGGGAGTATGCTTGTTTTATCTTACCTTGTTCACATATAGCCATAACATACAACACAAAGAAATTGCGCATGGAATTTTTCAGCAACTGTGTAAACATAGAGATGTTGCCCATATTGGCATTGACAAAAGTGAGATTGCTATATCGCCTTTGTCTGGAATTATGGGATTGTTGTACATTATGGAAGTATTTCCTGAGTTATATAATGGTTCAGTGTATCAGTCTATAACCAAAGAAGTAAAAGAGCTGATACCTATTACCACTCAATTTGATTATATGTCTGGGTTAGCGGGCGTTATACTTTTTACAGAACAATGTAAATTGATGAAGGAATCCGACAAGTTGACAATTATGAAAAGAAGTGGTGAAAGGCTATTGCAACTTGCCCAAAATATAAATGGAAAGACTTATTGGTCTTATACAGACGGGAACAAGGTTACAGGGGAAAGCAAATTAAATTTAGGCGGATTTGCTCATGGTAGTTCATCTATGGCAATTGCTACGTTTTTTCTCTATAAACAATTGGGTGACATTCGATATTTTGAGGCATTTAAACGCTCACTACTTCATGACCGATCTTTTTACTCTGATAAAATACGGGGATGGATTGATGGACGCAACCCTTCATATGAAGAAGATAGCGGAAGCTGGTGTCATGGTGCAACAGGAGTCGCATTGTCAAGACTAATCTTGTCCTCTAAAGGCTTTTCAGATAAGGCGATGATAAAAGAACTAGATGTATCAATCATACAGATTGAAGAAAAGATTGGCTATAATCTTTCTGTTTGTCATGGCTCTTTGGGAAATTTGGAGGTATTGCGCTTATTGTCTCGACAAGATGATGCAAAAGCCATTAAATGGGTGAATAATATAGCTATAGAGATAAGTAAAGGTAAAGATATTATTTGTGGAGATGACAACCGGAATAGCCAAGTAGGGCTATTTATGGGGCTTGCAGGAATAGGATACCAACTACTAAAGTTTTATGATTGGGAAAATATTCCAAGTATATTGTGTCTTGAAACCTCTTACTCCACATTATTACATAAGGATTAAAGCGGATGCCGAAAAGCTTATAGAGTAGGCCAATTTAAATTCTTTCAATCTATGAAAAAATTTAATCAGTTAAAATCTGTTCTGACAGATGAATTCTCTGTTCTGAACAAAGAGTCATTGATGCTTGTTCTTGGAGGTCAAGCACACAATGTAGCAGCGCAAGGTTCCTGTGGCTCATCTGGAAGTAGCCAAGGCTGTGACAAAACATCAGTCTGCAACTGCATGTGCCCTATCATCAAAAAGCCAAGCACTCTACCAAATACTCAGTTTGAAAAGTTTTAGGTAGGAAAGAACTTCGAATGAATCAAATGGATGGGGATGCCAAATGAACAATTCGGCATTCCCCATTCTTGGTTATCATTCTCGATGCTGTAATACTGTAAATTTATACATAATGAACAGAAATAGTACATTTATCTTTTTGCTAATATTTTCCGTGCAGAGTGCAAAGGCACAAACAGACAGCACTAAAACAGAAAAACTTCCAGAAGTTGTTGTCACTGCTGACGGGCAAATTGAAATGAGCAATAAGAGTTTGCTGATACCAACCCAACTTGAGAAAAAACATTCTGCAAATGGTTTTAATTTATTATACCTTATGCAGACTCCAGAGCTAGATGTTTCTGCAAGTACCCGAAGTATCACTACTCATAATGGAGGAGATGTCGTATTGTGCATTAACGGTATGGAGGTATTGCCGGAAGATGTTGCCTCGCTTAGTTCAAAGAATATTCGCACTATTGAATATATAAGAACTCCAAGCGGCAAGTTCGCAGGAAAAGCAGGATTGGTAAATTTTGTGACAGTTAAGATAAATTATGGCGGCAATGTGTATTTGTCTGCAAACGAAGGGTTCGCCTACAAGTCGGGAGAATATTTGGCCTTTGCAGACTTTAACAAAAAAAGATTCACATTAGCTTTAACGGCCACAGGCGATTGGTATAGAGACCATGGCCATACAGAAGGAAACGACAAATTTTTGTTTTCCGACAATTCTGGGTTAGAGCGTAATTATAAGGCAGAAAATTCATTGAAAAAAAACAACGGACAGAGTATGCGATTGCGTTTAACTTCTATTGGCAACAGTCATAGATTGAATACCTTTGTGGGATTTACTCGCCAAGCCATGCCTTATTCAAATATCACACAAGGTATCTCGTACTCAGGAGTACATGGCTTGACAAGAAGAACCAACTCATCAAGCAGTCAATCTATAGCACCTACCGCATACGTCAATTATACATTGTGGCTATCCAAAGAGCAAGTTTTCGATATTACTGCATCTGCCTCTATGGGACACAATAAATATAACAGTCTATATGCAGAGACCGAACAGGCTTCATTGGCTTCTAAAGTAACAGAAGATAATTTTGCACTAAATGGAAATATCCGCTATTCCAAAACGTGGCAAAATAGTCTCACCTTGACAGGGGCATTGAGCAATGATTATAAACATTATACTGATGATTATGATGGAACAACAATAGGTAAACAACAACTAACTTCCAATGTTTCAGTTGGTTTACTTCAACTTAGCAAATACAGTGAGAAATACTATTATTATGTCTCTGCTGGTTTGTCTAATACTGCCGTGTCTTTAAACACCGCACACGATAATTACTGTATGCCTATAGCTTTTTATGGGGGAAACTATGCCCTCAATAGTAAGCACTCATTGTCGTTTAATGGTCTTTTTACACACACACTATTTGAACCGTCGGATAAAAATTCAATGATTGTCCCAACCTCCTTTTTTGAGGCTACTTGTGGCAATCCTAATATTGCACCTATGAAAATATTAGGAAACACGTTGTCATACAATGGGCTGATAGGAAAACTGCATTTTTCGTTGTCATATAAAAGTAATATATATTTTGACAACATAGTGCATCAATATACCGCCAATACAAATACCATTTTTGATACTCGGATAAATGACGGAACATTCTATGGCAATATGTTTATTGTAAGCTGCACCTATAATATATTGAATGAGCATTTGCGTTTAAGTGCCACAGCAATTGAAGAGCATAATTTGTTAAGAGGCTCGGCTTACAATATGTCACGCAATAGTTTTCGTTTAAAAAGCGGGGTGGTCTATCTTGCTGGAGAATGGATGCTTGGCTTCAATTACAATTCTCCCTATAAATCGCTTGACATTCGCCAGCCTTGGCTCATCAAAAGTCGTCCAACCTATGAGTGGAAAGCTTCTTGGACTCATAAAGCACTGTCTATTGAGATTTTAGTGCGCAATCCATTCTCACGTTATGACAAGCAACATATAACTATGGATTATGACTACTACAAGAAAAACTCTTGGATTTTGAACGAAACAGATGGGCGTAAGGTAAACTTAACACTGACTTACAGCCTTAGCTATGGCAAGAAATCTAAACGTGAAGAAATTGAGGTTAATAAGAATATTGATAGTGCTATCATGAAGATGTATTAATCAATGACCAAAACGATTGAAAGTATTCATCAACATGATTCCATGCAATGTGGCATAGCCTGTTTGCAAATGGTATGTAAATATTTCGGCAGGGGATATACATTAGATTCTCTGTCGAAACTTTGCTTTGCCACTACGGAAGGTGTTTCAATGTTAGGAATCAATGAGGCTGCTAACACTCTTGGATTACATACGGCATGTGCGAGAATTTCTATCGTCATGTTAAACGAAGCTCCATTGCCCAGTATTCTCCATTGGAATCAGAATCACTTTGTAGTCTTATATAAGGTTAAGAAAGGCAAGAAGTTCTATGTTGCTGACCCTGGAAAGGGATTGGTAACTTATAGCTTAGATGAGTTCAAACAACATTGGATAAACACGAAATCTAATGGCGAGGACAAAGGCGTCGCTATGTTGCTGGAAACCACCCCTGCTTTCTTTTCTTATAAGATGCAAGGAGAAGAAAACATAAAGGAAAAGAGGTCTTTCCGTTTTCTCTTCGGGTATGTGAAGAAATACCGCAGGTATTTCGGACAAATCGTCTTGGGATTGATAGTCGGAAGTCTCTTGCAACTTGCCTTGCCGTTCCTTACCCAGTCCATAGTGGATGTTGGAATAAAGAACCAAGACATCGGATTTGTCTGGCTCGTCCTGTTAGGGCAGTTGATGCTTACAGTCAGCCGAACGGTTCTCGACTTCATCCGCAGATGGTTGTTGCTCCACATATCCCTGCGCGTCAACATCTCATTGGTAAGCGACTTCTTCATCAAGCTTCTGAAATTGCCGATGTCATTCTTTGACACGAAACTCATGGGCGACTTGATGCAACGGATGAACGACCACGGTCGAGTGAACAACTTCCTCACGCTGCAGACACTCAACATAACCTTTGCCCTGTTCACCTTCGCGGTGTTCTCGGTGGTGCTGTTCTTCTACAACAAGTTGGTGTTCGCCATCTTCCTGTTGGGGAGTATCCTTTATGGTGGATGGATGACTTTGTTCCTGAAGCGCAGGAAGGTGCTTGACTACGAACTGTTCGAACAGCAAGCCATCAATAATAACAAAACCTATGAGTTTATCACCTCCATGCAGGAAATCAAGTTGCAGGACTGCGAGCAGCGCAGAAGATGGGAATGGGAGAACACACAAGCCGACCTGTTCGGTGTGCAGATGAAATCGCTCAAACTCCAACAGACGCAGGAGGCAGGAAGCATCTTCATCAACGAAGTGAAGAACATCGTCATCACGGTAGTGGCAGCTACAGCCGTAATACATGGGCAAATGACACTCGGCATGATGCTCGCCGTACAGTACATCATCGGACAGCTCAACTCGCCCGTGGAGCAATTGATGAGTTTCTTCTATTCTCTGCAAGATGTGAAGATTAGCTTAGAACGTATCAACGAAATCCATCAGATGGATGATGAGAACGGAAAGGAAGGTTCGCTAACATTAGTCGAGGACAAAAGCGGGGGCATCAACATTCGGAACATCATGTTCAAGTACGACCCGCATGCCTTGCGCAAAACCATAGACGATGTGAATATCCACATCCCGCAAGGCAAGGTTACAGCCATTGTGGGCGCATCGGGCAGTGGCAAGACGACACTCATCCGTCTGATGCTTGGCTATTATCCTGTCTTGGAAGGACAAATCAACATTGGCGGTACCGACATCAACAAGCTCAACAAGAAATGGTGGCGCAGACAATGCGGTGTTGTCATGCAGGACGGTGTTATCTTCTCGGAGAGTATCGCACGAAACATAGCCGTTGATGATGGCGACATAGACAAGGAACGATTGTTGAAAGCTGCGGAAATAGCCTGCATCAAGGATTATGTGACGGCACTGCCCCTTAAGTTCAATACCAAGATAGGGCGTGACGGCATGGGGCTGAGCCAAGGACAGAAACAACGCATCCTGATAGCCAGAGCTGTTTACAAGAACCCGGATTACCTTTTCCTTGACGAGGCAACCAACTCGCTCGATGCCAACAACGAGCGTGCGATAGTGGAGAATTTGGATAAATTCTATCGGGGCAAGACAGTTGTTATTGTGGCCCACAGACTAAGCACCGTGAAAAATGCAGACAACATTATCGTGCTTGACCAGGGCAGGGTGGTTGAGACAGGCAATCATGAAACACTGACTGCCAAACGGGGCACATACTATAACTTAGTGAAAAATCAATTGGAATTGGGTAATTGATATGGAGCAAAAACACGATACAGAGAGGGAAAAAGAAGATGTCGAACTGCGCTCGGAGAATACCCGCCGTTTTGTCGGCGAGATTCCTCCGGTTTTGGTAAGAACAGGAACGGTGATCATATCTTTCATCGTAATTTTGTTTGCGCTAGCAACATTGCTTGTAAAATATAAAGGCGAGTATTTATGGACTATATTGTTTCACCGTTGAATTATATTGGCGTACGTCCCTACGGGACTTGTGTTTAACCTGAATTATTCACAGAAACAAAAGGAAGAAGCGTTTTTCTCTGCCGTCTCGGCAAAAAAAATACCTTTATAGTGTTGAAAAACAAGGACTTAAAAACGCTTCTTATCCACAAAAGTATATCAAAAAACTCGGTTTTCCAAGAAAAAATGCTTTTTTCTCTTCCCGAAATCGTTTCAGACAAGAAAATCCGTGTTGATTTCGATGCCCCGGACATGTCTTCCAACGGTGGATTGGTATTATTGAACGGCATGCGCACATCTATTGCCTGGAAAAGAGGAAAACTCATTCCTGATGTCCGCAAGCAGGAATTCGTCCATCACACATATCCGGAAATGGTGAGCCAGCGTGTTGGCCAGAAAAAGAAGGCAGACATGAATCCTCTCGACCTCTGCCTTGTGGTGGGAATGTTCCTCACTGGCTTTGACAGCAAGAAACTCAATACGCTTTATGTTGACAAGAACATCTTGTAGAGGTATTCGTCTTTAACACACAATTAAATGACACTTTTAGCGTTATAGATAAGGAAAAAGATTCTGGGGATTGGATTCCAAAGGCTTTTAAAACATTAGATAACTTAATAAATGATATTGAAAATGGCAAAGTCTATTATCTACGATGCCGTCAGGAAGCATCAAGAGGTTTCAATCAAGCTGGTGGAAGAAATGAAGAAGCATCCTACTCCGTAGCAGAAATGAAAGCTCAGATAGCAAGAATCCACGAAGCCTCTCTGAAGCACTCGAAAGAAACTGACAAGAGCAACCCTTAATAAAAGGAGAATATGCTACTCAGAAAGATATTGATGAATTTAAGTCTAGTATGGGGTTTCCGAAGAATAAAAAAGACAAGGAAACTACACATACCTTCCTTTCTGATGCTTTCCTCCTTTCTGACTGGCATGATGCTCTTCGAGATAGTTTTCATGCTATGCTACCACGGACAATATCCGTTGACCCGTAGAACACTAAATCCAAAATCAAGCAAATTCCGTGCAAATCAATATGTAACGGTTCAACAATTACGGCGCAATTCGTATTGCGGGTATTGCGGTGAAAGACATTGTCTGCAAAGCGAACAAACGGGCGCACGGTTTCCACGGTTTCCCATTAGCGTTATCCCATTAGCGTACAAAAGCATTTCTACATATGATAATCGATTTTGAAAACATTGCTGAAATTCACCAGATGAATTTCAAAGGCGGGAACGGTCTGCTCGACTCGCGCAACTACGCCGACGACAAAGTGAAAATAATGTATTCCACCTTACGGCCCGGCGCATCGACAGGCCTACACACGCACGAACAGAACAGCGAAATCATATTCGTGTTGAGCGGTGTGGCCACGTTCCACTATGACGGAACGGCAGAGACGTGCCGCGCCGGACAGTGCCATTATTGCGCCATGGGCCACAGCCACTACATGGAGAACAACACCGACCACGACCTCCTTTACTTTGCCATAGTGCCCGAGCATCATCAGTGACCGCCTTCGTTCTTTAGCCGCGACGGGGAGCAATGGCAATCGTCCGCTTCGGCATCGTTGTGCCTACGGCACTGGGCTGACAGCGCACACCCCCGGCAACGGTCCGGCTGTTTGATGCGTGCATAGACCCGCCATGCGGCATAGCACACGGCGCCCGCCACGACAAGGCCAACAAATACATACTGCGTCAACATATCGTTTTTGACATGTTGGCCGCGAATATAGTGCCAAACAACAAAAACAAAGACTAAAAATTGTCAATATTGCATTTTTTCGGTAACTTTGTCACATTAACATGTAAGAAAAGAAATATGGCTGATACAAACAATCATCTTGTCATCATGGCCGGCGGCGTGGGCAGCAGGTTCTGGCCCATGAGTACCGAGGAAACACCCAAACAGTTTATCGACGTGCTGGGCGCAGGACGTACGCTCCTGCAAATGACAAGAGACCGGTTCAAAGGCATATGCCGTTCCGAAAATGTCTGGGTAGTAACCAACAAACGGTATGCCGCCCTGGTGAAAGAGCAACTGCCCGACATCCCCGAGGGCAACATCCTGCAGGAGCCCTGCCGGCGCAACACCGCACCGTGCATCGCATATGTGTCGTGGCGCATCAAGACACAAGACCCGGCGGCCAACATCGTCGTTACCCCCAGCGACCATATAGTGACCGACACCGTGGAGTTCCAACGGGTCATCAACCAGTGCCTAGCCTTCACCGAAGAAACCGACGCCATCGTCACCCTGGGCATGAAGCCCAACCGCCCCGAAACGGGCTACGGATACATCCAGGCCGACCTGACCACCAACTCGCTGCGCAACAAGGAGCTTTTCCGTGTAGACCAGTTCCGCGAAAAGCCCGACCTTCAGACAGCCCTAAGCTATATCCAGCAGAACAACTACTTTTGGAACGCCGGCATCTTCATCTGGCGTGTGGAAACCATCGTCAATGCGCTGCGCATGTACGCACCGCGCATCAACCGCATCTTCGAACGCCTGCAGGGACAGCTGGGCACCTCGCAGGAGCAATCCCTGATCGACGAGGTGTATGCCGACTGCGACAACATCTCCATCGACTATGCGGTGATGGAAAAGGCCGAGGAAATATTCGTGTGCCCTGCCGATTTCGGATGGAGCGACCTGGGTACATGGGGTGCCCTGCGACTGCAAAGCCAGCTCGACATGTACGGCAACGCACTCATCGGCACGGACATCAAGATGTTCGAGAGCCACAACTGCATGGTGCATGTCACCCAAGGGCGCAAAACCGTCATACAGGGGCTCGACGGCTACATCGTGGCCGAGCACGACGGCAGACTGCTCATCTGCAAACTGTCGGAAGAACAGCGCATCAAGCAATTCAGCGAATGACCGCACGCGGCCATACCAGCGAATGCCACAAATCATCATGACAAAACAGAAAACAAAAGCAATAATGGAAGCACAAGCAGAAAACAGAAAGGTGGCCTTGATCACGGGCATCACCGGACAAGACGGCAGCTATCTGGCCGAATTTCTAATCGGTAAAGGCTATGAGGTTCACGGCCTTCTGCGCCGTTCGTCTTCGTTCAACACCGGCCGCATAGAGCATCTCTACCTCGACGAGTGGGTGCGCGACATGAAGAAGCAACGCCTTGTCAACCTACATTGGGCCGACATGACCGACTCGTCGTCGCTCATCCGGGTCATCAACGAGGTGCGGCCGACCGAGATCTACAACTTGGCGGCACAAAGCCACGTCAAAGTTTCGTTTGACGTGCCGGAGTATACCGCCGACACCGATGCCGTAGGCGTGCTGCGCCTGCTGGAGGCTGTGCGCATCTGCCATCTCGAGCACAGTTGCCGCATCTACCAGGCTTCCACCTCCGAACTATTCGGCAAGGTGCAGGAGGTGCCGCAGAAGGAAACGACCCCGTTCTACCCGCGCAGCCCTTACTCGGTGGCCAAGCTGTATGGCTTCTGGATCATCAAGAACTACCGCGAATCTTACGGCATGTATTGCTGCAACGGCATCCTCTTCAACCACGAGGGCGAGCGGCGTGGCGAGAACTTCGTGACGCGCAAAATCACGCTTGCCGCAAGCCGCATCGCACAGGGCTATCAGGACAAGCTTTACCTCGGCAATCTGGGTGCCCGCCGCGACTGGGGATACGCCCGCGACTATGTGGAATGCATGTGGCTGATACTGCAGCAGCCTCAGCCCGACGACTTTGTCATTGCCACAGGCGAGATGCACACCGTACGCGAGTTTGCAACGCTGGCCTTCCACGAGGCCGGTATCGAACTGGAATGGAAAGGCGAAGGCGTGGACGAAAAGGGATACGACAAGGCTACCGGCCGTGCGCTGGTTGAAGTGGATCCCAAGTATTTCCGTCCGGCCGAAGTGGAACAGTTGCTCGGCGACCCCACGAAAGCAAAGACCACCCTGGGGTGGAACCCGCGCAAGACCACTTTTGAGGAACTCGTCAGAATCATGGTGGAGCACGACATGAAGTTTGTGCGCAAGCTCTACCTGAAGGCTCAGCTGCCCGAATAGGCAACGGCTGATTATATGATTTTCAGATTATGTCATTAGATAAGAACTGTAAGATTTTCGTAGCGGGGCACCACGGACTTGTGGGCTCCGCCATATGGCACAACCTTGAGAGCCGTGGATACCACAACCTTGTGGGGCGCACGCACTCCGAGCTCGACCTTACCGACCAGCTGGCCGTGAAAAGGTTCTTCGACGACGAACAGCCCGACGCAGTGGTTCTGGCAGCCGCCTTTGTGGGCGGCATCATGGCCAACTCGCTCTACCGCGCCGACTTCATCATGCAGAACCTCAAGATGCAGTGCAATGTCATCGAACAGGCCTACAAGCATCATGTCAAGAAACTACTGTTTCTCGGCTCCACATGCATCTATCCCAAGAATGCGCCGCAACCCATGAAGGAGGACGCTCTGCTCACCTCACCGCTCGAATACACCAACGAAGAGTATGCCATCGCAAAGATTGCAGGCCTGAAGATGTGCGAGAGCTATAACCTGCAATACGGCACCAACTATATTGCCGTAATGCCGACCAACCTCTATGGCCCCAACGACAATTTCCATCTGGAGAACTCGCATGTACTGCCGGCCATGATGCGCAAGGTCTATCTGGCCAAGCTCATACACGACGGCAACTGGGATGCCATACGCATCGACATGAACAAGCGGCCCATCAACCCGCCGGCCAAACTGCAGGAGCTGATAGGCGAAAGCAATGTGGACGGCAACAACGAACAGGAACGCATCCTGAAAGCCCTGGCTTTCTATGGCATCGAGGACAACAAGGTGACCCTGTGGGGCGATGGCAGCCCGCTTCGCGAGTTTCTGTGGAGCGAGGACATGGCCGATGCCAGCGTGCACGTGCTGCTCAATGTCGATTTCAAGGACATCATCGGCATAGAGAAGTATTCATCGGTATTCTATGGGGTAAAGGCCGACGGCGAGGTCAACCGCAACAACTCGGAAGGACGCGGCGGTGCCATACCCTCGCTGGGCGAGATACGCAACTGCCACATCAATGTTGGCACCGGAAAGGAACTGACCATCAGGGCGTTGGCCGAACTGGTAGTGAAGACCGTAGGTTTTTCCGGACAGATTTACTGGGACACCGACAAACCCAACGGAACACCGCGCAAACTCATTGATGTAGGCAAGCTCCACCAACTGGGCTGGCACCACAAGGTTGAGATTGGCGACGGCGTGGAAAAGCTCTACGGCTGGTACCAGGACTCGCTAAAGTAGCGGGTACCAGTTGCGACGGCCCGTCATCCATTAGGCGAGAAACACGCTTCTGTCGTGTTTCTCGCCTATTGCATTTTAGAGGTGTCGGCTAAGCAGGGTTCAGAAAACAACTGGTGCAATATTCTACATCAACTACGTTCTATCGCCAAGGAACGCAGGGTGATAACACAAGTTTCGGATATAGAATCTATTTAGCGTCCCCGAAGGGGACACATATTTAAGCTCTAAATCCGAAACTTGAGTAATAATGGCACATGCCATTTTTTCAAGTGACTATGTTGGAAAATTCCGCACCGACACAGTACCTTTCCGTCCCTTCACGCTCCCGGTTATGCGTGCGGCATGCGGAGGACACACCGATGTTGCTGCAATGGAAAACAAAAGCATAGGAATGACGAGAAATAATAGCTATTATTTAAAAAATTCAAGCTATTATTTTTCGCCGTTCGGCATCTATGTCAAAGACGGGGCAATGGGGCGTGCAAGTCGTTGGGCATGAGTAAGGTTGCGATAGCCGCCGTAGGGAGCGCATCATTCAACGCCGTTTGCAGTTTAGACATGCAAAACCTATAGGTGCAAAACCTACGCAAACAGGATTGAAGCAAATGGAAGACAAGCCCTGAAGGGGCCGTAACGGCCTCAGCCCGGGGTGAGGACGGAGCACAGCGACGGACGTAACCCCGGGGGTTTGCGCAACAATCGGCACGCTGGCCTGTAAGGTCAGCACAACACCCCACGCCGCTGAACTGTCCACCGCCGTGCTGACCTTGCAGGCCAGCCGCTCTCCGCAACACGACGAACCCAGGGTTACGCGTTGCGGCTATCGCCGCGCCGCTCACCCTGGGCTACGACCGTTACGCCCTTTCAGGGCTTGCCGTGCATTGCACCCTACGGGGACAACTGAACCACGGCAAGTTATATGCTATAACAACAGAATACAACAAATTTTAGCGAGAGACCTACTTGCCAAACCCATGCGCACAACGTTTGGGGCGAGCAAATGTGTAACCACCACCTGCTCCGCACGCGCCAGAGCCGTCTATTTCACGCAGCTTTGGCTTTTATATTGCGACGGCGTGACATTGTAGACCGATTTGAACACACGCGTGAAGTGGGACATGTCATAGTATCCCACGCTGCGTGCCACCTCGTTGATGGGAACATTCCTGTCGTCGTCAATCATCCTCTTGGCCGTCTGCATCTGTATGCGGCGGATATAGAAGGCAGGTGTTTCTCCGGTTATGGCATTCAGTTTTCTTCGCAGTTGCTGGCCGCTCATGCAAAGTTGCGACGCGATGTTATCCACCGACAGGTCGCCGGTGGGCATGGTTTCGGTAACGGCGCAAGTCAGCTTTTCGAGGAACTCACGCTCGTTCTTCTGCAGGCTTTGCTCGGGTTTCTCCTGCCTTTCCTCCACGGCATTGGAGTATTTCTCGCGCATCAGCCTTTGCCGGCGCAGGAGGTTTTCGATGGTAACGGTCAGTTCGTCGGCGTTGAACGGTTTGCTGATATAGGCGTCGGCACCTGTCGTGAGGCCTTGCAGACGGTCGCGGTCTGTGCTTTTGGCCGTGACCATGACCACCGGGATGTGGTTTAGGATTTCCGACAGCCGTATTTGTTCGCAGAGTTGCAGACCGTCCATCACGGGCATCATCAGGTCGGTGATGATGATGTCGGGCATCAGCTTCTGTGCCTTCTCCAGTCCGTCCTTTCCGTTCTGCGCAAAGCGCACGAGATATTTGTCTTTCAGGCAGAGCTGTATATACTCTGCCACGTCGATGTTGTCCTCAACGATGAGCGCAATGGGGCGCGTGTCGTTTCCTTGCTTGGCAGCGTCTTCGTCTTTTATTATTTCCGTGTATTGCATGGAGTCTGCCGCAGTCTGCTGGTGCACCGGCAGACTTGCCGAGAGCGTCTTTGCATTTTGGGAACAGGTGGCCGGGAATGAGATGGTAAACACAGATCCTTTTCCCAAAGCGCTTTCCACTGTTACCGAGCCATGGAGCTGCTCCGTGATCTGTTTCACAAGCGCAAGACCTATTCCCGTCCCCATATCGTTCAGGCCATCGTTGTTCTGGTGGTATAAGTCAAAGATATGTTTTTGGTCTTCCTGCGTCATCCCCACTCCGAAGTCGGCTATGCGCAGTGTGAATTTATCCTCGTCCAAAGCTGTGGTTACAAGGATATTGCTGTCGGGCTTGGAAAACTTTATGGCGTTCGACATGAGGTTGCACACTATTTTCTGCATGTAGTCGGGCACGAAGTCCACCATCATGTGCGCTTGCTTCGGCGCGTACACAATTTCTATGTTGCGCGATTCGGCCAATGCCGTGAAGCTGTCGAGCAACATCGACACATAGGAAGCAATGTCCCCCCTGTACCATTGCGGTGCTCCGGCCTTCGCCCTGATTTTCGATATGTCGAGTATCTGGTTGATGAGAGAAAGCAACCGCCGTCCCTGTCTGCCCACCGCGCTGCCCGCGTCGGCTATCTGATCTTCTTTAACCTGGCCTTTGCACATGCGGTCGGCATGTCCCAGTATGACCGTAAGCGGTGTGCGGAACTCGTGGGTGATGTTGGTGAAGAACGAGGCCATGGCCTTTTCGTTTTCCAGCATGAGTTTCTGCTTCTGCTTTCTCGACTTGATGATGTAGCACAGGAATATCACCACCATGGCCGACAGCAGGGCAATGGTGACGGCCGCAAGTATGCCTACGCGTTTCAGGATGCGCTCCGTCTGGTAGTTTTTGTTCAGCGTGTCTATTTCCCGTTGCCGGCGTTCGTATTCGTATTTCACGCGAACGTTCTGCATATGCACAAGGTTCTTCTCGCTGTTCACGCTGTCGTTGTATTCGCTCGACTTGGTGAAACATTCCAGAGCCTTTCGGCAATTACCCTCCTTATTATATATAAGGTAGTAAAGTCGGTACACCTCGGCAAGGTGTTCAATGGAGTTTTGCTGTTTGGCTTCGGCCAGTGCCTTGTTAAGGTAGTCGGTGGCCGTGGCGTGCTGCCCGGTCCGCACATAGATACGGGCCAGAGCGAGGCACGACTCCAGCCAGTGCCATTTGTCGCTTTTGTCCTCCATCAACGAGTAAGCTTTTTTGTATTGTGTGATGGCTTGCTGCGTCTTCCCCTCCTTTTCCAGCAGTCGTCCGAAATGGTTGTAGCAAAGCGATATGCCCAGGTCGGACTGGGCCGCCTGGTTGCTCTTCATGGACTGGCGGTAGTAGACCCAAGCCGAATCCTTATTGCCTCCAGTTTCAAAAAGCGAGCCCAGATTGGCAAAGTTGATGGCGCGTCCCAGTTCGCTGCCCAGCTCCGTCTCACCTTCCAGGGCAGCGCGGAACACCGAGTCGGCGGTCAGACTGTCGTTCAGCGTCAGACTAATGTTGCCGATGCCGTTGAGCGACACTACCTTGTTCTTTTTCGCCACCTTGTCTTGCTTGTCACTATAGGCGTTGGCAAGCGTAAGGGCGCGGTAATGGTAATTGGTGGCTTCGTCGAGAACGCCGAAGCGCCGGAAATTGGTTCCGATGTTATTCAGGGCCTGCACCATGTCGATGGTGTCCTTGAGCTGCTCGGCCAGCGCATACTCCCGTTGGTGGCAGTCGATAGCCTCCTGATAGCGGTTGTTCTCGCGCAGCAGTTTTCCCAATTGCTTGCTTGCCATCATCTCGCCTACGGCATCATGTTTTTTTTGGTAATCGTGAGCGAGCTTGCGCAATTGTGTTGTGTCGTCGACGATTTTCGTCACGCTGTCGGCCACGGCCCGTTGCTGTGAGATGTCGGGCCGTTGGTGTAAACGGGTACACGAAACAGACAGTAGTGCAACGAGCGTACACAGTGACATGATCCTGAAAGTAGTGTTGTGTTTCATTGTGTTTGAAAGTAATTGTGACGCAATCGTCGTATATGTAATTTGGTAACTGTAATGCAAATATATAAAAAATGTAATTTTCTGTGTAACGTTTGCCCGTTTTTTTTTCAGAAAAGGCCATAATGTTACACGTATTACGGCGTATTGTAACGTATTGGCCACTTTTTGGAAGAAATATCCTATAAAAGATGTTAACGCTTTTGTTTCTTTGCAGTGTGAATTTCAGCATAAGCGTTGCACGATGCTTGCTATAACCAAACCCTAACAGACCATGAACGAAAAAGCGAAAAAATCTGCGGCCATCAACCGCAACCTGTCGTTTGAGGCAGTGGACGACATGATACAAAAGCATCTCGACGACATCCGTTCGCAGGAAAACCGCGACGAGTGCAGTCGTGGCCACCAACCGAAAGTGGGGAGCAAGATGCTCGGCCTCTTGCTGGTGGCGGCCAGCATTTTCACGTCCGTATCTGCGCAGACCGAAATAGGATGGCAAGGCGGCACGGTCTACGATTTCGGTGAGGTAAAGCAGCAGAAAGGCACCGTGGGCCACACGTTCGTTTTCAGGAACAACGGCAACGAACCGTTCTCGGTTACCAAGATAAGGACATCGTGCGGATGCACCACTGCCACCTCGACCGGG
Organism: bacterium; assembly: GCA_963656755.1. Lineage (GTDB taxonomy): Bacteria > Bacteroidota > Bacteroidia > Bacteroidales > Bacteroidaceae > Prevotella. Next base: position 14,319 of record CAVKJH010000052.1, on the reverse strand, counting down.
AAGAGGATTGCCCCTGCCGACACCGCCCACGTTACGGTGTGTTTCAACCCGATCAACGTGGAGGGGTTCTTCCATCAGCGCATCGTGGTCTATACCGATTCGCCGGCACGCCAGAACTCCTTGTTTATAAAAGGAACGGTGAAACCGCGCAAGAAGAAGCCTTCCGCCACCTGACGCACAAATCTTCAATATCAAGACATAGCGAGTACAGAACACCAAATTATTAACTTACTTATTTTTTTTAAACATGAAAAAAGCGATTCTCCTAACTACCATGCTCCTTCTGGCGGTGATCCAGATGCATGCAGCCAGGGACTGGAACGTCAACACGAACCAGTATGCCTATCATGCTGTGGTGTATGCCACGCTGCAGGATGCCAATGGCAAGGCGGTGACCCTTGCTGACAACGAAAAGCTTGGAGCATTTATCGGCGACGAGTGCCGCGCCATCGCCACCAGCACGACGCTCAACAGCGGTCAGACCATCTTAACCCTCCGTATCGGTGTAGCAGCCGAGGACAAAGGTAAAGACGTGACATTTGTTATCCTATCAGGTGAAACGAGACAGACCGAGTTTACGCTTGCCGAAACCGTCCAGGTGACGGGAGGCGACGAAACCGTGGGATCCATCAACCCCTCCAGCCCCAAGGTGCTCACCTACACGCCGCTCACAGCCATCACGCTGCCAGACAAGATTGACATCAATATGGGTGAGACGTTGGATATGACTACGGTGATGACCTTCGAGCCTGCCAATGCCACCATGCCCGATGCGTTTGTTTATAATGTGGGCAACTATGTGAGTTTCATGAAAGTGGAGAACAATATCCTGACACCGTTAGAACCTTCTGATTGGGAGATGTATATGGAAGTCACCGCTGGTAACGTGTCAAGCGGGGTGCCAGTCTATGTCCACCAGCCAATCACAGCATTAGACATCAACACTACTGATTATCCCGACACCACAATACAGGTTGTGGTTAACAATTTTGATGACCTTGACGCCCAATTAAACCAGATAGTAACTATTACTCCAGAGAATGCTACCGAGAAAGTGGTGTGGAAACCGTCGGACACGGAAGCCATCGTGTGGGTACCGGGCGAAGATAACAATCCTGGCTACTGGAACCCGGAGAAGCCCGGAACCTATACCATGACCGGTAGTGCGGCTTACGGTGGAACAGTGACGGTGACGGTAAACGTCATCCAACCCGTAGAGTCGCTTGAACAACTGTATAAGGACATCGTGGTGATCAATGGCGAGGAAATCACGCAGTATCTCAAGCACACGATGAAGATTCTCCCCGAGAATGCCACGACGCAGGCCGAAGGCCTCACCTATACCATCGAGTCGGAAAACTACGACACACCCACGCTGCAGCTCAACGACGACAACACCATCACCGCCAAGACGGCATGCCGCTCGGTAACAGTGTATGTCTCACATCAGGATATCCCCAACACGCAGATACCGGTGGTGGTGCAGGTCGTTCCCAACGACGACGTCTTCATTAAGGCGAAAGAGAACCCGATGTTGAAAGAAATGCTTTCAAGCGAGTTTGGCCAGACCAACCTCTACCGCACCTTGAAATACAACTACGATGACAACGACCTGTATGCCGAAGCCCAGAAGACCGAGGAGTTCCTCAACTGGTACACCTACAACTTCCAGATCAGCATAAAGGAAGTGCAGGACGAAGGCAAGGACAATATCCTCACCATTGATACGGACAACTCTACCGCTACCGTCAACGCATACGGCTCTACCAATGTACGCCTCTACATGCCTTTCACCGCTTCGGGCTTCGACGAGAACGGCACGTTTGTGCCCAATAAGGCCTACGAATATGGCATAACCTATAAGCTCGTTATCTCTCAGGGACTGGAGTCGATAAGCCTTCAGACTGTGCAGCTTGGTATGGAAGACACAGACGTGCGCCTCGTGGCCACCACTGTGCCCGAAGGTTATATCCTCAACGAGTATGACGCAAAGCTGTCGTTCAGCAGCTATTTGGAGCCGGCTTCCTTCGAACGCGTAGCAGGCACCAACGAATGGATCATCACTCCGCAACATGTCGGAGAAGGAACGGTGAACCTTACCTATCAGAACTTTAGTTGCGAAGCGCAGCTGAACGTTTCGCAGCACCTCAACAAAGAAGCCGGCTGGCACTGGATATCGCTCTATGGCGGTGGCGTGGACATAAGCAAGTATTTCGACAACGCACAGGAGCTGCGCAGCCAGAAGTCGTTGGTATACAATGACCCCGAATACGGATTCTTCGGCGACCTGCAGCGTCTCGAAGTGCGCAACTGCTACAAGATGCAAGTGAAGGAAGGCCAGACCGTCGATTTCATTATTCCCGAATGTTACAGCTACCGTAGCGACACCACCCAAGTGAGCCTTTCCACCTATTGGAACTGGATGGCCAATCCTTACTGCAAGGATCATTCGTTCGACGACGTGTTTAGAGACATCAAGCTGCCCGACAATGCCGTGATCCTGTCCAAGAGCGACGGTATGGCTACCTATGCCGAAGGCACATGGAACAGCACCATCACTACTTGGAAGGCTGGCGAAGGCTATCTCGTCTATCTGCCGGAGAGCAGTATGGATGTGACATTCCAGAGCGAAGGGTTATTGCCAACGGTAGCGAGCGAGAATGCAGACGCCAAACATGCCGCAGCACGCAACAGCAAGGTGTGGAACTACGACAGCCGCCGTTTTGCCGACAACATGGCCATCATAGCCAAAGGCACCGCCGAACTGGAAGAGGGACGGCACACCATCGGAGCTTTCGTGGGCGACGAGTGCCGCGGCGAGGGAGCAGTGGTCAACGGGCGTATCCTGATGACCGTCTGCGGCAAGGCCAACGAAAACATCACGTTCAAGCTTTATGACAGTCAGACAGGTGCCATCACTGACCTTACCGACGAGATACCGTTCGGCGACATTGCCGGTTCGTTCACCAAGCCGGTCATTCTGCACACGGTGGTCAGCGGCATCGAGAACGTGGGCGGCGACAACGGCATCAATATCTCCGTGAGCGGCAACACCATCTGTGTCGACGGAGCCGACAACGGCAATGTGGAGGTCTACAACCTCTCCGGCCAGCGTGTAAGCCTTACGGGCTTGGCAGCCAATGTCTATGTGGTCAAGGTAAAGACGGCCGCAGGAACCATCGAGAAGAAAGTGGTTGTCAAATAACAAACGCGCGATCATATCTCTCTAAAATAAAAGACTGAAGGAAATCCGCCGTCCGCTGAAAAAGGCGGACGGGCGGTTTCCTTTGGCAAAACCCATCATTCACTAAAGGCGGGCACACGTCTCGCTTGACAAAAGACCTACGCAAATGACAGACACATCACCAGTACGCATAAAGAAGCTGCTGTCCCGGAGGCTGACTACGGCAATTCTCGTTGTGGCTTGCCTGATTGGCACGGTGAATGTTTCGGCACAAGACATATCCCAAATAGGGAAAAGCGACCCGCTCATCATAACCGGGTCGATAGGCACCAACAACACCTACTACCATTCCACGGTCGGGGCGGGCTACATGTCGCCGCTCAGCAACTCGGTGTTTGCCAACCTCAACATCAGCCTCTACGGCATATCCATGCCGTTCACCTTCTATTATTCGAACAGCAACCTGGATTTCAGCTATCCGCAGTTCTCGTTCAACATCAGTCCGAGCTACAAGAACTTCACGGCACACATCGGCCAATCGACAATGCCTTTCTCCAACTATCTTCTCAACATGTCGTTCAACGGCGTAGGCGTAGAGTACAACGGCTCCCGGTTCAGAGCATCGGCGTTCTACGGCACACTGCGCAACGCCATCAACGACAACCCCGAAGACCCCAACCCGCGCAAACCGCAATACCGACGGCTCGGATGGGGATTCTCCACCGGCTACACATGGCGCGGCAACAGCCTTGACTTGTATCTGCTGCGCGTGTACGATTCGCCCGGTTCCATCGACGAATACTGGCACCAGTATTACCATCCGCAGGAAAACCTGCTTGTGGGTCTCAAAACCATGGTCAACATAAAAAACTTCCTGTCGTTTTCGGCAAACGTAGCTACATCGGCATTCACAGCCGACAAGGAATCGCAAAAAATCACTTCGGGTGAGGCAACACGGTTCGACAAGATTTTCGAACCCCGCTACACCACGACGATGCGCTTCGCGGGCGACGCCACCTTGGGCCTGACGTTCCCGTGGATGCACGCATCGGTAAGTTACAAGATATTGCAACCCGACTACCAGTCGCTGGGCACCTATTACACCTCCAACAACTACCACAGCCTTGGCATCAATCTCGGTACGACCCTGTTCCGCCGCCTGTCGCTTTCGGCTTCGTTCTCCGGACAAGCCGACAATCTGGCCAAACAGCAGCTTTATACCACCAAAGGCTATGTCTACAACACCGTTGCCGCGCTCCGGCTGGGCGACAACTTCAGCCTGTCGGCCATGTACAACGGCTATCTGCAAAACCAAAGCGATGGCACGCAAAAGGTCAACGACACCACCCGGGTAAACCGCGTGCTACACAGCGTGAGCCTCGTGCCCACCTATAATATAACGGGCAACTGCTATGACCACGCCATGTCGCTCTCTGCCAATTACACGGTCAACAAAGACCTCAACAAATTTGCCGAAGGAAAGAACGACGTCAAGACGCTTGCCATCGGCGCTTCCTACGACTTGGGCGTGAAGCCTTGGGAAACCAATTTCACCTTCTCGTTGAGCCATCAGAACACGAAAGGCTACAACATGGAGTATACCTCGGATGTGATGTCGCTCTCCACCGGCCACTCTTTCCTGAAAGAGAAAAACCTGTCGACATCGGGCACCGTGTCGCTCTGCTACAATGAGGTGAAGAACCAGACGAAAAACCTGTCGCTCGCCCTCGACCTCACTGCCAGCTACACCATAAAGAAGGTGCATGCCATCAGCCTGTCGGCATCGGTGAGCAAGTATGGCGACGTGAACATGCAGGACTCCGAAACCTCCTACAACGCTACCGACATAAGGGTGTCGCTCAACTATCTCTACACCTTCACGTTGCTCGAAATAAAGAGGAAGGCAAAAAACAAATAGTCCGACAAGCCCCCATCCACGCTAAAACATAAAACACCATATAACAGTAGACGTATGAGAACAAGACGATACATCTGCACGCTGCTTTTAGTCATTGGCTATACACTGGCGTTACTGGCACAGGAAGTTAATCTCACGATAACTCCCCTGCGAACCGTATTGCCGCCTCAGGTAATGTATTACCTGTCGAATACCGGACAGTATTTCAACGTGTCGGTACAGAACACGACCAACGAGACGCAACGCATCTATTTCGGCATTGAGGTAAGGCAGGTTACGCCGGCTTCATCGCTCGAAATCATTATCCCCGGAAAGACGATGCCCCGCCAGGCCATCGAGCTCCAGCCGCAGCAGACCCGTGTGCTGACGGCTGCCGAAATGCGCACCCTGTTCAACCATGTGCGCAGCGAAGACATCGTGATGCCTGCCAATCTCTTCAGCGATGTCACGTCGGGGTCGTTCGGCAATCTGCCCGAAGGCACCTACGAGATTTGCATGACGGCTTATCGCTGGGATCCGCGCCTCACCACGCCAGTGGTGGTCAACAACCCCGTCGTCAGCAAGTGCCTGTTCAACGTCTGCTATGAGGCCACGGCACCGCAATGGGTCATGCCGATTTCCACCGGCGAATACGAAGACCGCAGCATTGCCACGCTTTCGCAGCAGGCTCCCCTGTTGCAATGGATGGCGCCGGTGGTCAACTGCGACCCCAAGCCGCGCACTTATACCTACGACCTGAAGATCGTGCAGCAGTTGCCGCTGCAGGCCGTCGACCAGGCCATAGAGCGGAACCCTGTGGTCTATCAGGCCACGGGGCTCACCATGCCGCAGTGCATGATCCCTGCCCACATCATCAGCAAGTTCTCGTCGGTAGAGACCTATGTGGCGCAGATCACCACCAGGTCGAACGCAACCCAGGAGGGCGCGCTCGACTATATCCATCTGCAAAACGACGGCAAGAGCGACCTGAAGATGTTCCGTGTAAAGGATTACACGCAAGCATCCGATGTGAAGGTGACGTATAGCGCGCCCACTATCACCACACCCAACGCGGAACAGAAATACCAGAAGGTAATCAGTTTCAACGCGTCTAACCCGCTGGTGGAATGGAAGGCGCCTGTTGCCGATGTGGCAGGTGGAAAGAATGTGAACTTCACCTACGATGTAAGGATTGTTTCTCCCGACCAGTACGACCCCACGCTTGCGGAAAACCGCATCAAGTCGGCAAAGACGGTCACTCCCTACTGGCAGCAGACGGGCATTACCGGAACAAGCCTCACGTTGCCGGCGAGTGCTTTCGAAAAGCTCGACGACGGAAATGTTTACCTGTTGGCTGTTGTGGCACATCCCGACACGGTGGCAGGAGCCTACCGGACGATGAGCTTCAAGAACGACGGCTATAGTGTGGTCATGTTCTCCACTGCAGCCAATGTTATCTCGCGTCCTGTGTTCCTCTTCCCGACGCCGATGACGGTGTATGAGAACGATGAAGACTTGGTTGCCAAGGAGATGTTCGATGTCATCGACCAGAACAATGCTACCATACGGTGGAAAGCCGCAGAAGGCGTAACCGCCAGCGGCTCGCTGCCTGAGATAGTGTACGACCTGAAAATCGCGGAGCCCAATTTTGATGCCACCGACACCTATGACATCGATGAGGCAAAGACCATCTACGAACGCAAGGGCATAAAGGGCACTTCGCTGCAACTGGACGCCGAGTTCTTTGACAACTTCAAGGAGACCGGCAAGGAAGACCTTGTCCACCTGATGCAAGTGACGGCGCGCTTTGCCGACGGTGCTGACAACGCCGGCAACTACTATCTGGCCTACGACGGAAAAAGCGCTCCGGCACTGGTTGCCATCGTGGGCGACTCGGCTCGGAACACGGTCTACTCCGCACCCCAGTTCATTACGCCCAAACCTTATACGGAGCTTTCCAACGAATACATCGACGAAATCGGATTGAACCATCCGGTGGTGTCATGGAAGAAGCCCGAAGCCAGCGGCAACAAGAAGGAGCCGGTCAATTTCACCTATAACCTGAAGGTCGTCAGCTTCACCAGCGCCTATGAGATGCAGCTCTCCGACATGCAGCTGGCTGTGGAGGAAGAGGAGCCAATCTACGAGGCCAACAACCTTGAGGAAACGTCGCACACGCTGCCGCAGAGCTTCCTCGACGAGATAAGTACGGACAAAATCTACGTGATGCGCGTATATGCCGTCCCGGACACCGCGTCGAACAAAAGCACCGTAAAGCACATCTTCCGCAACTACGGAAGGTCGGTGCCGGCCCTGTTCCGTTTCGTAACCCATAAGGATGCCGACGAGGACCAGATCACCGACTCGCTTTACAACTTTGTCAATCCCGAGATAGTGCTGCCACGCTACCTCGATCCCGACGCTGCCCGCAAGGAATTTGTCGACTGCGACATCGCCATGGAATGGCATAAGCCGCAGTTTGGGGGCGGTAGTGGCGAAACACCCGACAGCATTAAGTTTGTCTACGACATCGAGATGTACCGCGCCGACACCTACACGCCGCGCGACTCGATATTCCTGACGAAGCCGGTCTATACGGTGGAAGGCGTGACCGAGACCACCGACACCCTGCGTTGGGCCAAGTTCAAGGACAAGGTGTCGAAGGGCGACTATATCCTGCTGCGTGTCAAGCCACGCGCGCTGAACGAGACCTCTGTCCACTACATCAACGACAGCATCAACACCGTCGACTTCGCACTGGCCGAGAAATACACCAAGCGTTACTTCCAGTGTGCCAACCAGGTGGCTATCGACAACGAGGAACCCACCACCAAGAAGGCAAAAGACCTGAAGGGCAAGACGGTAACCGTCGGCGAGTACGACCTCGTGCTCGACGGCAACCTGAAGGATGTCGGCGACGGCAAGTTCTCGGGCACAGGCCACGTCATCTGGGAGCCGCTGGCGTTGACATGGAAGCTTGCGGTGAAGTTCGACACGATCTGCATCAACACCGAGAACCAAGTCTATAAGGGACTGGTGGTTACCTATGGCGGCGAGGACCCGATGACCAGTTCGCAGGTCGTCGACCAGCTGTTCTCCGATTGGGGCATCGACAACCTTATCGGCGACACGGGCATACCTTATGCCAACCAGTTGCAGAGCGCCGCGAAGGACAAGATCAAGGGCTTGGCCGAGAAGTACGACCTTTCCAAATATTACAAGGAGGTAATGGACGGCAAGGCCAAGGTGCTTGGTCTGCTCAAGGGCGACGTGGAGAACGTCACCTTCCCGTTGGAGATACCGAAGGAGCTCAACTCCACGCCGGTCAACCTCCAGATCTCCACCATGAAGTTTGCGCCCACCTACGCCACGATGGATCTCATCGGAACGTTTGTGGTGCCCGAGACCGAGGCTACGCACAACCAGATATTGGTGTTCGGTGCGCCGCGCCTGTGCATCAGTCCCAGCAGCCTCATTCCCGAGGCGGGAGCGGTGTCGCTGCTGAAAGACTTTGAGATACAAGACCCGAAGACGGGCTTCATGATCAAGTTCAAGGCTCCGCAGAATGTTACGGAACCCGACAACGACGGTTGCTTCATGTCGTGGAGCAACAACAAGTTCGAGGCGCTCAACGTAGACCTCGACATGACAATGCCCAACGACCTGAAGAAGGTCAGCAACGGCAAGGTCACCGACGAAGCCGTGCAACTGCACGTACAGACCACGATACAGAGCTGGGACGACTGGCATGCTTCGGCCAACCTCGACCCGTTTGAGCACGCCGACCTTCCGGGCTATGTGTTCACGGCGCAGAATGTGGTCATCGACTACTCGCTGACGCAGAACGAGAAGACCATGGGCGCGTTCCCCTCCGACTACAAGAAAGACGAGGCGGGCATAACCAACAGCAACGAAGCCACCTGGCGCGGCCTCTACATGAAGGAGCTGTCCATGGAGTTCCCGGCCGACATCAAGGTGGGCAACGGCGAGGAGCGCATGAAGGTGCAGCTCAACAACATGTTCATCGATAAGTCGGGCGTCACGGTCGACTGCAAGGTGGTCAACGCCATCAACTATACTGCCGGCGAAGAGGGTACCATCGGTGGATTCGCGTTCACCATGGACAACATCCGGGCAAGCGTGGTGCAGAACAACTTCCGCGACTTCGGCTTCGACGGAACGCTGAAGATCCCGATGTTCAAGGGTACCATACAGTATGCCTGCAACATCTACAATCAGGCTTATACCCGAAAGGGAACGAAGGAGGGCTACGCCTATGTGTTCAAGACGCACCAGATAGAGAATCTTGATTTCGACTTCATGTTGGGCAACCTCTCGCTCGACAAGAAGATGACCTACTTCCTCGTTGAGGCTACGCCCGATGAGACGGGCACGCTGAAAACCAACGTGGAGCTATGCGTGGGTGGCGAAGTTACCATCGCCGGTGCCGACATGGTCAACAAGAAGCTCGCCAAGCTCCCGATGAAGCTCACGTTGCCGGAGATTAAGTTCTGCAACATGCGCATCGCCAACAACAAGGAGTTTACGTCGGTGTATGAGAGCACGATGCAGAAGGCTGCACGCGATGCTGCCAAGGCCACGGTGCTCAGCATGAAGAGTGAATGGACGAAGAGCAATAAGGGCGAAGACGGCAAGACGGGTGTCAGCTCCGAAGAGGAGGGCAAACTGGAAGACACTGGCAACTTCTATTGGAGCTTCGGGCAGTGGGGTTATTCGTCACCGCAAAAGAAGATCGGTCCGTTCAAGTTTGAGCTGAAGGGATGGAAATTCAAACTCAACAAGGAGGACAACGAGTCGTATGTCGGCATCACGCTCGACGGTGCCATATCGTTCTGCGACGAGCTTAAGCTCAGCGCGTCGACCAAACTCGAGTTCCAGGCTTGGGTGCGCAACCTCGACAAGGTGAAGGGCGTGGGCGACATCAGCAAGCTCAGCCTCGAATATAAAGAGGTCAAGTTCCATGAAGCAACGTTCGGTTTCAGCACCGTTGGCTTCAAACTCGACGGAACGCTCGAGTGTGCGGGCGACGGCACCAGCGACAAGGGCTACACTGGCACGCTGAAGGCCGATATCGGCGAAGGCCTGTTCAAGGTCGATGTGATGGGCGGTTACTACGACCATGAGGAAGACAACAACAACTACAGCTGGGGCTTCTTCAACATCAAACTGGGCGGAACGTGTGGCATCCCCATCCCGCCGCTCAAGATCAGCGACATTGCCGGAGGCATGTACTTCAACTGCAAGTACAATGCCAAGGACGAAGCACACCCCACACCGAAGCAAGGTGTGATAGGCATCATCGCGGGCATGGGCATAGCCACTGCCGACGGCGTTACGTTCAAAGGCAAGATGGAAATGGTGTGCGTGGTCGAGAAGTCGGGCGACAGTTATGGTTTGACTTCGTTTATCTTCAACGGCGACGTATCGTGCATGAGTGGCCTGCTAACCTCAAAGGTCAGCATGGAATACGAAAGCAATGACAAAGACCAGTATTTCCAGCTCAACATCACGGCTGAGGCATCGGCTGCAGGCGCGTTGAAAGGCGTACAGGAAAAGATGAACGCCCTGGAGACGAAGCTCAAGGCGCTGAAGGAAGATGTGGATGTGGCAAGCGAGAGCGTGCAGAAGAGCCTGAAAGGAATGTTTGCCGACAAGCAGACCGAATCAGCTAATTTTAAGAATAATACATCCAAATATAAGGAGAAGCAGAACAAAGACAACTCGTCTTCTTCGGCTACGGTAGGTAAGGTGACGGTGTCGCTTGACCTCCGCATCCAGACGAAGAAGGACGGAAAGAATCTCTCATCGTGCTTGTGGCATGTCTATTTGGGCAAACCGACCGAGTCGGAGCGTTGCCAGTTCATCCTTGTCGACTTCAACACGAAGATTGTGAAGGTCGGTGCAGGTGCCAATGCTTACCTGTGCATCGGCTCCGAACTGCCCGACGATGGCGAGCTGCCTCCTATCCCGACCAAGGTGCGCCAGTTCCTCGACGGTGGCGAGCATGGTGCGGCTACCAGCGACGACATCTCGAAGGCTGAGACGGCACGCACTTCTGCCAAAGCCAAATTCTTCGCCAACGCGAAGGTCGACGGAGGCGTTATGCTTGGCGCTTCGGTATGGGGATACGTGGATGTCGATCTAGGCTTGTTCTATGGCGACATGGGCATAACGGCAGGCTTCGATGTCTCGGTAAGAAAGCTATCGGGCAACTCGAAGTGTATGAATATCGGTGGCACGCCTGGAAAGAATGGATGGTATGGCGAAGGTCAGCTTTACGCTTACCTCTATGCCAAGTTTGGTTTCAACCTCAACCTCGGTTTCTTCAAGAAGAAGATTGACCTGCTTGATGCCGGACTGGGTGGTGTGCTACGTTGTGCATTGCCAAACCCGAACTACTTTACCGGCAAGGCCCGCATGAAGCTGAAGATGCTTGGCGGTCTGGTCAACATCAACAAGTCGTTCGAGTTTGAGTGCGGTAACGTTTGCGAACTGTATCTCGGCGGCGCGCTCGACAACTATAAACTGTTTGAGAGCTGCAACATCGGCTGCGAGACGTTAGACGACGCAATGAAGAGTCCGCTTGAGTGGCAAGTGCAGAAACGCCCCGTGGTCTATACGCAGGGAGACCTCAACTCAATCATCAGGGTTATCGACCCGACCGACCGTGACCGAATAGCCAATTCGTCGGCAGGCGATGGCAAGAGCGACAATGCGCTCGACGACATGGCAAGCCGCCAGTTCAAGTTCTCTATGTACGGATCTCAACCCATTGAGATTAAGGAGTACTACAGCAAGGACAGCGTAAATAAAAACAAGGTTGCAGACACATACTATCCCGAATACTCCATTGACCGGAATGAAGTCACCATCGAATATCCCACGTTCAAGCGCAACAGGATTTATCGCCTGACTGTGACTGGTAAGGCATGGGAGTTCTACAACGGTAGTTGGCGTAACACCCAGCAGTGGGATTCGTTGAAGAACAAGTATGTGGAGGTAGTATGGACGCAGTCGAAAGATTTCTGGTTCGTGACCAACAACGCAGCCGAGAGAGAAATCGACGACAAGGACGACTTGCAGAATTATGTTGCCGTGGCTTATCCAAGCATGTCGAGTGACGGGGCGACAGGTAAACAAATTATATATGGTAAGGAATATATGAGCATTGACTTCTCTGATCATTCATCATCAGGAATAGAAAAATATAACCCATCAGCGATAGAAGATATCCAGCGTCCGACCATTTCGCTTACGCAGTATCTTAAGAACAAGCTCTATTGCAAGGATAACAACGGTAAGCTCACGTGGGTCTTGCTTGATAAGAAGACGGGAACACGGCAGACGCGCGAAAACTTGTGGATTGAGGATGGCGGTGTGTCGATACTGACACCGAAGACCCCATTTGATAATATCGTGAAAGGGAATAGTTATTCCATACGTCTTGTGTATGAATGGACAGAAGACTATACAGGTGCTTGGACTTGGACCAAATTCAAAACGGAAGAAGTCTATGGCAAATCTCGTAGCGAAGTGCTCAAAAGATATGAGAATATGTATAATGCCCAAACAACAACTTCTCAAGACAATAGCAAAGAAATCTTGTCTGCATATCAAGAATCGAAAGCGGAAGGAGTGATTGAAAAGGCCAATGCGTTCAATAGAACTTATACAGCGATTGACAAGCCAACTCAAAGCGTTAGCAGTAGTCAAATACAAAAGGATCAATTATTACCGTCGACGAAATATCGCATAGACGTTCAGCAAGTGGACTTGATGAATGTCAGCGATGGTGGTGTGGAAAGCAACGTGTTTAGCGATTATGGGACATATAATGATTCATATAAGAGCACGACATCTTCTTCAAGCTATAGGAAAGTCATGTCAAGCAATGCCGGTCAGCTGAAGTTTAAGGTGACTATCTACAAATACGGAAAGGAGACTCTGCAAAAAAAGCACACCAAGTACCTGGCCTTTATGGATGCAGATGCTTACAGAAGCTACACGAACAAAACCGATTACTTCGACGACGCGCCTTTGTATTCGCGCTACTTCCAAGCTGAAGTGTTGCAGAACTTAGTAAGGGCAAACAACGAATTTTGGGGTTCTTGGCACGACGATACATATTTTGTGGGCCAAATGAAAATGAAATCTTACTTCCCGACATTCGATTACGGAGCACCTAGACCTATGCCAAAAGTAATGATGGATCCACGAGTGTATCTGTCGTATCTTAGCGGCATGTTCTTTATTGGCGGACACAGGTATGAGTCGGGTAAGAATGATTTGAACTATAGCAAGATGAATCTTCAGTCGCTTTACGTCTCATCACGGTACGGAAGTTGGGAGCGAACGCTTGGTAACAAGAATTCAACCTATCAAATACAAGGCGGATACAATACGCTTACCGATTATACATTTATGTACTTACAACGGTTGCAAAAAATAACAGGCTCCACTTATCCATTGTTCACCGATGGCAGTCAAGAGTTCGAGTCTGCTCTTGGAACGAAGAGTGATGCTCGACTTACTGATTATCACTACTTGAACAGAAAGACCTATACGGGGATTATAGTTGACCTATATAATAGTTGTACATCTGCGTCCAAGAAGATAATCAACACGTTCCCAGAAATCAATTGGAGTAAGAAATATTGGAGGGCTTTCTTGCAGTTGTATGCCGGCACAACGAAGGATCTAGCACCGAATTCAACTTGGTTTACGATAAAAGTACCAATCGATCAGTTTGCCATCGTGTGGAATGGTGCCAATCTGGATGGCATGAACATTTCGAAGACCATCAAGTTGACGGACGCTGCAAGTAAATATCGCCATCCGCGCATCGACAAGGGAGACCAGTTCGGTAGGCGTCTGTATGCCTCGGCACTTGGCAATAAGTCGTGCGCTCCAAGCGATTGCCAAGATTATTACCATAAATTGTTGTTCAGTGGTGCAGCGGTGAGCAAGATAAACAACTATACGATATCGTTCTATTGCTATCGTGTGAATGCCTGGGATATAGACAACAAGCAATGGACGGTGTACACCGGGAACAATGTGCCGTATTTCAGGGGAAGCAAGACGGAAAAGCTCTCGAAACTTATCATTAAATATGGTTATAACTTGCATTAGTCTGACATCGTGGAACAAGCAGAACAAGTAAAGATGAACATAAAAGCAAGAGATATGAAGAAAGGCAATGGCATGAAAACACTGC
>CAVKJH010000051.1:0-11878 GCA_963656755.1 bacterium | reverse complement strand
AAGTTTTATGCGGCTTCGCCGCATTCCTCCGCAAAATTAGAGTAGGGGGCACATATTATAGCGTAGGGGTTTACCCCTACGTTTAACGGTTGATAGTTTTTCCGTCGCCCCTGTAGGGGGCGCATAGTTTAACTGCACTGTGCGTTGAATTATGCGCCCCCTACAGGGGCAAGGAATTGATACACATTGTGATGATAGGGGCAAGCCCCTATCCTATAATATATGCCCCCTACAGGGGCAAAAATTACACAAACGACGCGTATTTTGCATATGTCGAAAGCCCTACCTACAGGGGCAAAAATTGCACAAACGACGCGTATTTTGCATATGTCGAAAGCCCTACCTACAGGGGCAAAAATTGCACAAACGACGCGTATTTTGCATATGTCGAAAGCCCTACCTACAGGGGCAAAAATTGCACAAACGACGCGTATTTTGCATATGTCGAAAGCCCTACCTACAGGGGCAAAAATTGCACAAACGACGCGTATTTTGCATATGTCGAAAGCCCTACCTACAGGGGCAAAAATTGTACAAACGATGCGTATTTTGATGCGAACTCAGAACACTCTACCTGTGGGCAGCTTGCTTACTTGCGGCCGAAATCGGCCGGGATGTCGCCCCAACGGCGTGTGTCCCACTGCACGATGGGCACGCGCAGGGGGTGCGTACGCAGCCACTGCTCGGCACGGGCAATGACCTGGTAGAGCGGTTCGGTGTTGGCGTTACGCTCCAGTTTGGTGCGGCATTGCTTCTTCTTCACCCAGAGGATGGCGTTGTACGAGTCGGAATAGAGCGTCTTTCCGGTGATGCCCTGCTTGTCCCAGAGGGCGAGGGCGTGGACGATGGCCAGAAACTCGCCGATGTTGTTGGTGCCGTGTACGGGTCCGTAGTGGAACACTTGCTGGCCTGTTGCCAGGTCGATGCCCTGGTACTCCATCGGGCCGGGATTGCCCGAACAAGCCGCATCGACCGCCCAGGCGTTGGGTGTTACCTCGGACGGCAGTGGCAGCGGTGTGTGGCTGGCCGGCGTGGCGGCCGCAGCCGTGGCCGCAGTAGGCTGGGCCGGAGCTTGCTTCGGCTGCTTGGGGTAGGATATTTCCATGTTGCGGATGATGTCATTGATTTGTCGGGCCACCCGGCGCGGATGGGCTGCCACCTCCTCGGGGCCAACGGTCACCACGGTGTAGCCCATGGCGTTGAGTGCGGCCCGGCGTTCGGCCTCGTCTGCGGGCTGCTCGCCGCGAAAGTGGTACTTGCCGGACAGTTCGACGATGAGCCGCCGCGACGGACAGGCAAAGTCGGCTATGTAGGGCGCGACGACATACTGCCGCACAAACTTGCCACGGGCGGCCAAGCCCTTGAGCACAGCCCAGAGCGCCTGGTCGTCAGTGGTGGCGAAGAGCTTGTCTTCGGCGGCGCGGCGTTTCAGCCATTCGGCCGACGGATCGCCCGCCGCCGAACAGTTTCGGGCCGCGCCGGCCTGTGGTGGTTGTGGCTTGCGCGCCATGCTTACATGCGCTCGGGCACCTCGATGCCCAGCAGACCCATGCCGTTGCGGAGCGTCTTGCCCACATTGGCGGCGAGCTTCAGACGGAACGCCTTCTCGGCATCGGTGCCGGCAGAGAGGATGCTGTAGTCGTGGTAGAACTGGTTGAAGAGCTTTGTCAGCTCGTAGCAGTAGTTGGCTATGCCGGCCGGGTTGTAGTTCTCGCCGGCATCGCGCACAGCCACCTTGAAGGCGTCGAGCTTCTGTATCACCTCCACCTCCTTGGCGTTGGGCGCATAGGTGGTGTCGGCCGCAGCCGTGCCGATACCAGCCTCGGCAGCCTTGCGCTTAATGCTCTGTATGCGCGCATAGGTGTACTGTATGAACGGGCCGGTGTTGCCGTTGAAGTCGATCGACTCGGCCGGGTTGAACAGCATGTTCTTGCGGGCATCGACCTTGAGGATAAAGTATTTCAGTGCGCCCATTCCGACGATGCGTGCCACCTGCTGCTTCTCGTCCTCCGCCATGTCGTGGAACTTGCCCAGCTCGTCGGAGGTCTGGCGTGCCTCGGTAATCATCTGCTGCACCAGGTCGTCGGCGTCGACCACCGTTCCCTCGCGGCTCTTCATCTTTCCGTTGGGCAGGTTCACCATGCCGTAGGAGAAATGCACGAGGTCCTTGCCCCACTTGAAGCCCAGACGGTCGAGCAGCAGCGAGAGCACCTGGAAGTGGTAGTTCTGCTCGTTGCCCACCACATATATCATCTTGTCGATGGGGTAGTCGTTGAAGCGCATCTCGGCGGTGCCGATGTCCTGCGTCATGTAGACCGATGTGCCGTCGGAGCGGATGAGGAGCTTCTCGTCGAGGCCGTCGGCGGTGAGGTCGGCCCACACGCTGCCGTCCTCGCGGCGGTAGAAGAGGCCCTTCTCCAAACCCTCCATCACCTTGTTCTTGCCCACAAGGTAGGTGTTGCTCTCATAGTATATCTTGTCGAAGCTCACGCCGAGTGCCTTGTAGCTCTCGTCGAAACCGGCGTACACCCAGTTGTTCATCATCGTCCAGAGGTCGCGGATCTCCTGGTCGCCCTGCTCCCACTGCACCAGCATGTGGTGGGCCTCCTTGATGAGGGGAGCCTCCTGCTTGGCCTTCTCGGTAGCCTTCTCCTCGTCCATGCCTTCGGCCACATACTGGGCCTTGAGCTCGGCGCACTCCTCGCGGTAGTGTTTGTCGAAAAGCACATAGAAGTCGCCGATGAGGTGGTCGCCCTTCTTGCCCGTGCTCTCGGGCGTGCAGCCGTTGCCCCACTTGAGCCAGGCCAGCATCGACTTCATGATGTGTATGCCGCGGTCGTTCACGATGTTGGTCTTCACCACCTTGTTGCCGTTGGCCTCAAGGATTTTGGCAAGGCTCCATCCCAGCAGGTTGTTGCGCACGTGTCCGAGGTGCAGCGGCTTGTTGGTGTTGGGCGACGAGTATTCCACCATGACCAGCGGCGCATCGTCGCCGGCTTTGGTCATGCCGTAGGTCGGGTCGGCGTCGATGGTGTCGAGCAGTCCCAGCCATGCCTCGGGAGCAATGACCAGATTGAGGAAACCGCCCACGGCGTTGTAGCCGGCCACCGTGGCGGAGAGGCGCACCAGAGCCTCGCCGATTTCGGCGGCGGTATCCTGGGGTTTCTTGTGCGACAGTTTCAGGAAGGGGAAGACCACCAGTGTGAGGTTGCCCTCGAAGCCCGGCTTGGTCTTCTGCAACTGGATCATCGACGGCTGGGCGTCGACACCGTAAAGTTCTTTGACGGCAGCCAGGGCCGCAGAACTGATTTCTTGTTCTATATTCATCTTCGTTCAGTTTATTTTCCTTATTTGTGCAAAGTTACGAAAAACTGCCCGATTATGGGGCATCGGCCCTGCAAAATGAACAAAAACTTGCAACCGCCGGCTTTTCCGGCACCAGCCGGGATGCCTGCGGCCACCATCCGGCCGGCGAAAAAATCGGCCATTGCGAGCCATAATAATAATAAAAGTTCGTAATTTTGCACACCGATGGCCCGAACGCCGCCAGCAGCGCATTTTCCAACACACCTAATCTTTATACCATTATGCACACCACATCCATACGCAAAATGGCAATCGCACTTGTCTTTTGCATGACATTCCTGTCGGTCATGGCCGCATGCAGCGACAACGCCACCGAGGGCGGCGGCCAGCCGTCGTACGCACTTCCGCAGCGCATAGCCGTCATCGACGCCGGCAGCACCGGCTCGCGCATCAAGGTCTACGAAATCAAGGCCGACAGCACCATCGTGCGGCTGTTCCCGACCAACGCCGAAGAGAAGGCGCAGTCGAAGGGCGGTGCCCTGTCCGACGTGGCCAACCATGCCGACAGCGTGCGCAAATATCTGGAGCAGATGACGGCCAAGTACCCGCGCACCACCGCCGACACCATCCCCCTCTACGTGCTGGCCACCGCCGGCATGCGCCACCAGGAGCAGGACAAAGCCAACGGTGTCTACAACAAGATGGCTGCCGTCCACGACATCCTCAACGGGTTCAAGGTGCAACAGGCCATAACCATCTCCGGCCGTTACGAAGGCCTGTACGCCTGGATAGCCGCCAACTACGAGAACCACACGCTCGCCTCGTCGCCGGTGGGCACACTCGAAATAGGCGGCATGTCGATGCAGGTGGCCTTTGCCACGACCTCTACGGCGGTGCCGGCCGACTATACGGTAACGCGCAAGGACTGGGGCACGCTCTACTGCAGGAGCTATCTCAACGGCGGCACCGACGCCGTCTACGCGCAGACCCCCGACACGCTGCCCTTCAGGTTCACCTTGCCCATTGAGGACATCAGCGCCTACAGCGGCAATACCTCGTTTTTCGGCTGCAGCACCGGAGTGGTGAAGACGCTGAAAGGCATCGAACAGGCCGGTTCGCCCGAGGCTTATGCGCAGACACTGCCCCGCTCCGACCGCTACCACAACTACATGTGCGCCTACTATGTGCCGTGGGTGGTGGAGCAGCTGCACCTCACTGGCCGCATTACGGCCGACCCCTACGACACCGACTGGACCGAGGGTGCCGTCTACGACATCGTTGTCAACCGCCAGTCGCCCGAACCTTTCGACTATACCAAGGCGCTCTGACCAAGACCGCCTGTTTACATGGCAGATTTCATGGCATAGGGGTTCTTGCTGACACCAGCAAGAACCCCTATGTTGTAGTATGCGCCTCCTGAAGGTAGGTGTTCAAAATCCGAATTGATTTTGCAATTATAAATACACAAATCACAGACTACATATAAACGAATAAGCTGTATATAAGGTATTTAGGTTCTTACAATCTGGTTCGAACACATGCACCTATAGTGAAACCATTCGCAACGATTGCCCCTGTTCGAACACATGCACCTGTAGTGAAACCATTCGCAACGATTGCCCCTGTAGGGGGCATATATTATAGCGTAGGGGTTTTACCCCTACGGTTTACGATTCATCATTTTTTCATCGCCCCTGTAGGGGGCGCATAATTCAAATCATCATGCGGTTTAAATATGCGCCCTCTACAGGGGCAACGCAAATGGTTCGTATTTTCATACGAATTTTGCCCCCCTACCCCTACAGGGCCACCAGCGGCATGCACCCTGCCGGACGATGCGGCCGCCGGTCAGTCAGTCACGTCGAGCACAAGGCGGATGCGTGCCGTGACCTTCTTGCCGTCGTTGAGCGTGCGCTGGAAGGCGAAGCCGAAGGTGTGACTGTCGCCCGGCTGCAGCGTTTCGTTCACCTCGCCGTAGTAGAGGTACACCTCTTTATTATAGGTCGACACGATGCTGTAGAACGCCGCCTTATCCTGAATGGTTGCGCCGTCGGCCTTCAGCACGTTGCCGTCCTCGTCGAAATAGAACGCGAAGCTGTACTGGTTGGCGTAGTCGTTGCTGAGCGTGCCGTCGGGCAGCACCGCATACACCTTGATGCTGTCGGTGTCGGCATTGCTGCGCTTCAGCTGCAACTGCTGCGCCTCCACCACCAGGGCCTGGCAGACGGGAGACAGGTTGAGCGTGTGCACGCCGGTCACCGCCTTGCCTGCAGTCTTCGGGGCCGTGATGTGCACGGTGACCGTGGTGTCGCGGGGCGTGGCACTGGGGTCGTAGACCACATGCCCCTGCACGTCGGTGCCCTGGCAGCGGAAGGCGTAGGGCCACTGTTCGTCGTTGGCCGTGTTGTCGTCCCACTCGTGGTGGAAATGGGTGGTGGGCGCGCCGCTCACCACCAGCCAGAGGTTCTTGGTGCCTTCGGGCGTCACGAACGACACCTGTCCCACGCTGTCGCAGCCCGTCTCGCCGTACACCCGCTTGCCGTCTTCGGTCATGGCCACAAAGCCGTAGCGCCATCCGGCCTTGCCGGTCTCCACGGCGCGGTAGCCGTCGGCACCGGCCATGCCCCTGAAGTCGATGCCGACCGTGGTGCCGTCGGCGGGAACATTCATACGGTAGACGTTGAACCCGTAGTTCTGCACGCACCGGGCCGAGTCCACCCGTAGCCATCCGTCGCCCGCCTCATGGTATGTGGGTGTGCTGAAGGCATCATGGCGGCTGCGTCCCAGGTCGCGCAGTCCGTCGATGTCCCACGTCACCGCCCGCCGGGCATAGTCGAACATCTCGTCGCAGTAGTCGGCCTGACTTGCACCCGTCATGCGCTTGTAGGTGTCGACCACATCCTCCGGGCTGACCGTCTCGCGCCATAGCCGGCCAATGAAGTCCTGCCCGTGCAGCTGGCACCAGTAGTACTGGAAGAAGTAGTTGGCATAGCGCGGGTCCTCGTGAAACTGGTTCAGGTGGGCGTAGCCGGGATAGCTCGAGTACCAGCCGCTGAACGTGCCCTCGGGATACACCTGGCACGACTGCCACTGTGCGCAGCTCTCCCAGAACATGTTGCCGCCGGCGGCGTTCGGTCCCAGACCGCCGCGCCATCCGTGTGCGCCGCCCAGGTCGCAGTACACGATGTACTGGAACATGTGGCCTATCTCGTGGCCCACGGTGGACAGGTCGTTCACCGCCGCCGGATTGCACCAGAAAGCGCCCACCTTGTTGTCGTAGCCCGACCCGGTGGCCAGCCATTCGGTCTGGTAGCGCACGAAGAGCATCTGCTTGTAGTTGTCGAGCGTGGGCGACAATCCGGGCGTGGCAAATCCCAGCCGGCCGGTGTTCACGCCGTAGATCTTCTCGGCCGCGTCGAGCAGCGTCTGCGGGTCAAAGGCATTGCCGCCGCCAGCCTGTGTGGGGTCGTTGCCGAACTCCTTGTGCCAGAACACGATGAAGTGTTCGCTCTCGCTCGACCGCTGCAGACAGTACTCGCTGTCCTCGCTGTACCAGTCCATGTTCTTGAAGTCGGAAGGGCAGTAAAGCGTGCGGTCGGGCCTTCGGGTGGTGAGGTACTGCTTGCCCTCGCCGATGTTGGTGTAGAACACGTTTGCCTTGGCCTTTCCGCCGCTCCACAGCAGCAGCCGGTTGCTGCGCGTGCTGATGGAATCGATGCCGTCGTAGCTCTTGTAGGTCTTGAAACGCGACGTGTCGGCGCTGTTCACGCTCCACACGGTGGTCTGCGCCTGCGATGCGGTGGCTGCGGCCAGCAATGCCGCGGCCATGATATGTCTTGTGCTTTTCATGATGATGCTTTCCGTTGGTTAACGTTTCACGAACTTCACCGACCCGTTGCCGGCCTTAAGGATATAGGTGCCGGGCTTCAGGGCCGACGTGTCGACGGTGGTACGGCCGTCGGCCACGGTGCCTTTGGCCACTTGCCGCTTGCCGTCGGCCGAGTAGACAGCGGCCTGACATGCGCCGGCCAGCGTGATGCGGTTGCCCTCGAAGGTGGCCGGCGCAACGGTCACGGCGCCGATGCCGTCGGTGGTCACGTCGGCCTGTATCTTTGCGATGTCGTCAAACTCGTAGGTATCGCCCTTCACGACGCACTTGCCCGACGTGAAGTCGAACACGGGGTTCTCGCTCGTGGGGTAGACCACCTGTTGGCCGGCGGCCGTGGTCAGCACCACCTGATGGCCACTGCTCTGCGCCGCCAGCGGCATGCACAGAGCCGCAAAGGCCATGGTAAGTATTGTTTTCATGCTGTTATGTGTTATTGGTTTTAGGTTCTGCAAAGGTTTAACACGGTTTCCAACAGCAAAGATACGGCCTTTCTGCCGCACGCAGTAGCACAATCGTGTAAACGACCGTCATTATCATCCAAACGGCGTGCCGTTGCGCCTTTCGGTGCGCGAAAACGGCGGCATCGGCGCAAAACGGGGCGGCAAAGCATTAAAAATACATAAAAAAGACCATGAAAGGCCGCCGGTCGCTCGCCGTTTTAATAAAAAAGGTGTACCTTTACGGCCAGTTAGTTTAAACGTGTATATTTACAATCTTCTAATTATTTATTATTCATCCATGAGAAAAGTATTACTGCTTTCGCTTGCAACAATGTTGGCCGTACCGACATTTGCGCAAGACCAAGTTGGCGATGACTGCACCAAGTACATCACCAACCCGGGCTTCGATGAAGACCTGACGTGGAACGTGGACGGTTCCACCAAGGAAATTGTCGACAAATCAACCAATCTTTCCACCCGCAGCCAGAAATGGCTGGCTGCCGACGGCACAGGCTATGCCTGGGGCGGCATCAGCACCAAGAAGCGCGCCGACGGCCTCACGGGCTGGAACGGCTTCTTCGGTCAGGTAAAGGGTTGGAAAGCCGCCAACGGCAACAACAACTCTGTGGCCGAGTGGACCTATTTCGGAACAGTGCCCTACGCCCTTGACCCGACGGCTACGCCTATAGCCGACGACGGCACAGGCTTCCTGGTGCCTCCCACCACCAAGCCCGACGAGGCCAATGGTGACGACAACACCGGTTTCCTCTATCTCCGCGCCGGATGGGGCGGATGGGCTACCTACTCGCAGACCGTGAAGGTGCCCGTAGGTAAATACACCCTGTCTTACTGGGTTTACAACCTGAACTACGAGGGCAGCAAGAACAACAACAACGTGAAGAACCTCTCGCAGGTGGTGTGCCGCCGCGACACCGTGGTCGATACCGACGGTTTCAACGCCCAGGCATGGACCAAGCACAGCATGGACATCACCGCTACCGACTCGCTGACCATCACCTTCGGTTTCCAGTCTAGCGGCGGTTCTAACTCCAACCCCTTCGTTGTCATCGACGACATCCGTCTGGTGAAGATCGGCGATGCTACACGCGCCGAGATCCTCGTGAGCGACCTCAACGACATCATCAGCCAGTTCGACGCATACGAGACAGCACTGATGGACTACTCGGGTATCGTGGGCGAGATTGAGGAAGCCAAGTATGCCGCCGAGGACGCAACCTTCGAAAGTGAAGACCCCGATGAGCTGCAGGCTGCCTACGACGAGGCCGCTGCTGCCCTGAAGCGTTTTGCCGCTGCTGCCGAGAACATCAGCAAGGTGACCGCCCTGTCGAAGAAGGCTGAGACTTACTACCAGCTGGGCTATCCCGGTGCTACTGCCCTTGAGCAGGCCATCACTGCAGCCGACGGTGCCATCACCGACGGTACTACCATCCAGATCGAGGAGCAGATTACTGCTCTCGACAACGCCATCAAGACCTATCTGGCCAGCAAGGACGCTACGGTCGACGATCCTGCCGACTTCACCTATTTCACACAGAATCCCTGGTTCATCAAGGACGGTCTGGAGCCTACTGTCAACCCCGACGGCTCATGCACCTATCCCAACGCTACCAAGGAGGACGGCACGGCCAACTACAATGCCGGTTCGCCTAACAACGACTTCACCTCTACAGGCTGGTACAAGGGCACCAAGTACACCGGTGGCGACCAGCGTCTGAACTACGCCCAGGGCCGTTCATGCTGGAACGCTTGGGGCACCAACTTCTCTGAGGTGAGCATCAACCAGGACATCGTGGGTCTGCCCAACGGTTACTACACTGTCAGCGGCGACCTCATCACTCAGGCCGACTACGTTACCGACCAGCACGTCTATGCCAAGAGCGCACTCGAGGAGTCGGCTTCCGAGCCTCTGACTTCAGGCAACTGGAGCTCTAACAACGACGGTGCATGGACCACGCTGACCACCCAGAAGGTGCTCGTGTACGACGGCAAGCTGACCATCGGCGCTGCCGGCACAGGTGCCAACAGCAACTCAAGCGGCTGGTTCTGCGCTACCAACTTCAAGCTCTACTATGTGGGCAAGGCTACCGACGCCGAGATCGCCGCTGCACTCGCCAAGAAGGCAGAGGAAGCTGCCGCCCTCGTGGCCGGCATGCACTATGCTGGCGACAAGGCTTCCGTTGAGGACAGCATCGCCGCCTACCAGGCTACGAACGACATCTATGTGCTCAACCGCGGTATCGAACTGGCCAACAACTCTGAGGCCAAGTACACCGAGGTAATGGCCGAGGGTAAGACCATCCCCACCGTGCAGGCCAACATCAGCGACGCTTCTTCGTACGCTCCCGTACACGACATCGCTGCCTTCGCTTGGGAAAAGACCAACGCATACCTGAACTCTTCGGAGGCTACCTACACCGCCATCGACGGCAAGATCAACGAGCTGAAGCGCTATGTCAACACTTACTATACTGCTGCATACAACGTTGACTCTGTTTCAGGCACACTGAAGTCTGCCCTCGCCAAGGAGGCTTTGGCCAACACTCTGGCCCAGCAGGTGGCTGTGCTGACCGCCGGCGACTCTATCCAGAGCGACGCTACCGTGACGGCTCTTGTTGCCCAGCTCAACAACGCCATCGCAAAGGCTCAGGCCCAGGAGGCTTACGAGAAGGATCCCAACGCTACCGACTACACCGGTAACATCCAGAATCCCGACGCTGCAGCCGAAACTGGCTGGAACATCGAGAAGGGTAACGGTAACACCAACACAGGCAGCGGCCAGTACTACGACAACCGTCAGACCAGCCACCGCTACTTCGACTCTTGGAACGGCACTGCCGGCAAGCTCAACTACTATGGCGACCAGACTGTAGTGGGTCTGCCCAACGGTACCTACAAGGTAGCTGTCTACACCCGTACAACCGGCACCGGCGCTTATGTGTTCTCTGCCAACGGCGAGGATGCTGCCGACACCACATGGGTTGAGATTCCCTTGCAGCACTTCAACTACACCCACAACGCCCAGGGCATCGGCGGTGAGACTGCTGCCGACGGTTCCGATTCTATCGTTGTCGCTTCCGACAAGTTCGGTCAGGTCTGGGAAGAGGCTGTGCTGGCTTACAAGAAGGATCCCACCAACACCACTCTCGCTGGCCTCCAGGCTGCCAACAACGGTAACGGCTACGGCTGGCAGAAGCAGGAATGGGTGGCCGAGGTCATCAACCACGAGCTCACCATCGGTATGACCACCGACTCTACCCGCACGAACAAGGCTGGCTTCACCGGCACATGGTTCTCAGTGGTCGACTGGTCGCTCACGCTGGTTCAGGCTGGCGACAACAGCGGCTGGAACGGTCCTATCACTGGCGTGAAGGAAATCAACACCAACACGGTTGTGAAGACCGACGCTATCTACACCATCAACGGCCAGCGTGTCGCTTCTATGGCTAAGCCCGGCCTCTACATCGTTGTGGAGAACGGCAAGGCTAAGAAGGTCATGGTGAAGTAACCCGTCACTATCCGACCAACGACAGTGGCCGCGTGCCACTGCCCACATAACACAAATCCCCAAGCCGCAGGGCGGCCTGGGGATTTTTTTTGCTCGGTAGCGCATGATTCAAGCCAAAGCAAGTAACAAAGCCGGGCATTATGCGAAAGCAAGCAACAAAGCCGCACGCAAGGCCCATTATGCGAAGCCCTGCAAGCTAGGGTGTTCAAAATCAGATTTTATTTGCCAACGAAAAATTACACAAAACATGAACGAATATACTGTATATAAAGTATTTAGGTTCTTACTATCGGGTTCGTTTTGAACACATGCCCCTCTAATGAAGTCATTCGCAACGATAGCCCCTGTAGGGGGCGCATATTTTAAACCGCATTATGCCGTTCAATTATGCGCCCCCTACAGGGGCGATTCGATAATATCTAATTGAAAACGACAGGGGCGAGCCCCTATCCTATAATCTGTCGCCCTTACAGGGCTTGCCGTACATTTGTCGTTGCCCTTGCAAACCATCCGCTTGCATTGCCCCTGAAGGGTAGGCCGTTCAAAATCCAATTATATTTGTGCACGGAAAATCGCACAAAATATGAACGAATGTGTTGTATATGAGGTATTTAGTTTATTACAATCAGGTTCGTATTGAACTCATGCCCCTGTAGGGGGCACATAATATAGCGTAGGGGGTTTACCCCTACGGTTTTACGGTTCATCGTTTTTCCA
>CAVKJH010000050.1:0-6928 GCA_963656755.1 bacterium | reverse complement strand
ATAAAATAAAAAATATTGGTCAAAACATTTGGATATTAACATAGAAAGCAGGGGCGGTTCATTAATACCGCATTGGAAATGATAGGGGCGAGCCCCTATCCTATAATCTGTCGCCCTTACAGGGCTTGCCATGCGTGCGTTGCCCCTGCTTGCCATGACTTGCGTGGACTGTGCCGTGCTTGCGTCGCCCCTGTAAGGGGCACATAATATAGCGTAGGGGCTTGCCCCTACGATTTACGGTTCATCGTTTTTCCCATCGCCCCTGTAGGGGGCGCATAATTAAACCGCATGATGATTTGAATTATGCGCCCCCTACGGGGCGACGCACACCGGCTGACCTCCGTGCGTATAAAAAAAAACACGTTGGCCTGATGGTGCCAACGTGTTGCAATAAGGTGTCTGCGCCTCCAGGGGCTGGAGACAGGAGTGGTTCAGCCTATCTGCCACCAGTGCTTCTTGCGGGGCAGGTCTTCGTGTGCGGTGTGTCCCATGCTCTCGCGCAGCAGCTGCGTGTAGGTCTTGCCCTCGCGTATGATGCGGTAGATCTGTCCCCAGTCGGGCAGACCGCCTATGCCCCGGTCGTCGATGAAGCAGTCGGCCTTGATCTTGCGGCTGAAGTGGTTGTTCTTGTCGATTTCCTCTTCGGGGTAGTCGCGGTTGACGGCCCAGAAATCCACGCCGCGCTCGTGGCACCAGTCGATGGCCTGCTGCAGGCACTGTCCCTCGCGCACGGTCCAGAGTATGAGGCGGTGCTGTTCCTTGATGAGCATGCGTAGCGTCTCGGTGGCGAAAGGCCGCTCTGGCCCGATGTCGGGGTAGCGGTCTTCCACGATTGTTCCGTCGAAGTCGATAGCGATTGTCATGTGTCAGGATGCTTCTTGATGTGTGTTACCGTTTTACGGATGTGTCGTTTTTGTCGCCGTAATGGCTGTTGGCATAGGTGCCGTACGACCCGTAGGAGCCGTATGTACCATAGGAACCATAGGAGCCGTAGCGTCCGTACTTGCCGTACTTGCCGTATCCGTAATAGTAGCCGTACTTCTTCTTCGACATGTCGATGCCGTTGATGACGATGCTCATCTTGGGCAGCTTCTTTTCGGCGCTGAGACTGTTGATCATGTGGAAATTGTCCTTGGGCGTGAAGTCGGCGCGGCACATGTAGACCGTGGCGTCGCAGACGCGGCCCAGCTGTAGTGTGTCGGTGACCAGTCCGACCGGCGCGGTGTCGACGATGATGTAGTCGTAGTGCTGGCGCAGCAGTCCGAATATTTCGTCGAGGCTCGCCCGTGCCACCAGCTCGGCAGGGTTGGGCGGTATGATGCCGGCCATGAGCAGGTGGAGGTTGTTGTTGATGCCCGAGGGCAGTGTCTGCGCCTCGATGTCGTCCCAGGTGGGATGGTCTTTTACCAGCAGACTGGTGATGCCGTGCTGCGAGTCGTCGATCTCGAAGAGTTCGGCCAGTCGTGGCTTGCGGATGTCAAGGCCCACGAGCAGCACCTTCTTGCCCAACAGGGCGAACGACATGGCGAGGTTGGCGGCGTTGAAGGTCTTGCCTTCGCCCGATGTCGACGAGGTGAACATGATGACCTTCTCGTGTTCGCCGAGCATGAACTGCAGGTTGGTGCGCATCGACCGGAAGATCTCTTCCATCTGGTTGTTCTTGTTCTCGTGCACCACGATGTCGGCCTTGCTCTTGGCCGTCTCTGATGCCACGGCCACGTCGGCGAGGATGGGCAGTTTGGTGAGTCGCGCCACGTCGTCGTGCCCCTCAATCTTGTAGCGGAAGAACTGCAGCAGCAGCAGTATGACGGCCGGTATGGCGAGGCCGGCCCCCAGGGCGATGGCCATGATGACCGACCGCTTGGGGCTTACCCGTCCGCCTGCGGCCGGCTGGTCGATGAGCTTGCCCTTGTCGGCCGTGGCTGCGAGCGATATGGAGTTCTCCTCGCGTTTCTGCAGGAGCATGAGGTAAAGACCCGATTTCACTTCCTGCTGGCGGCCTATCTGCGTGAGCATGCGTTCCTGCTCAGGGCTTTCGCCCACCTGTCCCTGGTACTTGCCGTACTGCGCGGCCACCGAGCTGCGCTGTATGTCCATGTTGCGGCGTGCCTGGTTGAGGGCGCGCTTGATGGCGCCGTCAAGCTCGTCGAGCTGCTGGGTGAGCGGTGCCACGGCGGGCGATGTCTCGCTGGCGCTCTGCAGCATGAAGTTGCGCCGCTGCACCAGTTCGTTGTAGTTGTTGATGAGGGCGGTGGCGCTCTGGTCGGTCAGTCCCACGTTCGAGGGCAGCGGCTGGTAGCGGTTGGCCGGGTTGTTGATGTAGCTACGCATCTCGTCGAGCAGGGCCACCTGCGTGTTGGCCTCGGTCAGTCGCTGCGAGTACTGGTCGGCGTTGCTCACGGCTTGCGTGGCGTTCATCTTCAGCTCCACCATGTTGTTGCGGCGCTTGTAGTTTTCGAGCGCACCCTCGGTGTTGCCCAGTTCGGCGTTGATTTTCTCCAGTCGTCCGTTGATGAACTCTTCGGTGCGCATGGCCACCTCGTTCTTGTCCTCGTTGGCCTGCCGGTTATAGCACACGGCGAGCTGCTGCAGGTAGTCGACGGCGCGCTGCGGGTTCTCGTCCCTGAGCACGAGCTGTGCGATGGTGGTCGACTTGTTCTGCGACACGCTCAGTGCGCCCGCATATTTGTACGAGGCGTACTTGGGCGACTGTATGTAGATCCTCATCTTCGACCCGTCGGGCATGGGCACCACGCTGTTGTTCGTGAAGCTCAGTATGCCGGCCTTGGTGCCGATGGTGGCGGGCAGGGTGCTGAAAGTCTTTTCGATGGTGTAGGGCCCGTCGGCCGAGTTGTCGTCGATGGGCACATAGTAGGTGCCGCTCACATGGTAGTTCTTGCCCTCGCGCAGTATCTCGATGGCCATGGTGGTGTTGAGGCGTTCGAGGTGTGCGGGGTCCATGTCGACGCTGATGAACTGGTTGCGGTACATCAGGCGGTCCTTCACCTTGCCGGCCTGGTAGTAGTTGGTGTAGAGCTTCAGGTCGCGCACGGCCTGCTCGGCCAGCGAGTGCGAGGCGAGTATCTCCATCTCGTTGTCGATGCCGGCCGAATTGGAGATGGTGCCCAGCGTGGAACTGTTGAGTGCCGTTCCGCCGCGGCGCGAACCGCTGCCCTGGTCGTTGTCCTTGATGAGGAGCTTGGCGAACGCCTGGTAGACGGGTGTGGTGTAGCGGAGGTAGACGGTGGCCAGTCCGGCGCAGATGATGACTGAGAGAACGAACCACTTCCAGTTCAGCACCAGGGTGCGGTAGACGATGGCGAAGTCGAAGCTCGACGTTTCCTCCTCCTGAACGGTCGGCTGTGCCATTTCCCAGTTTCTGTTTTCTTCCATATTGCTTGTTGTAACCGTTATTGCTTGTTGTTGGTGTTGTCGGGGGGTCGGTCAGGCGTGCAGGCCGTCGGCCAGCCGCAGCAGGTACTGGCCGTAGGCGTTCTTGGCCATGGGCTGTGCCAACCGGCGCAGCTGGGCGGCGTCTATCCATCCCTGCTTGTAGGCAATCTCTTCGAGGCAGGCCACCTTCAGCCCCTGCCGCTTCTCGATGACCTCGATGAAGGTACTGGCTTCTGACAGGCTGTCGTGCGTGCCCGTGTCGAGCCATGCGAAGCCACGCGGCAGTGTCTTCACCTTCAGGGCGTTGGCGGCGAGGTACTGCTGGTTGACGGTGGTTATCTCGAGCTCGCCCCTGGGGCTGGGCTTGATGTGGCGGGCTATGTCGACCACGCTGTTGGGGTAGAAGTAGAGGCCCACCACGGCGTAGTTGCTCTTGGGCTGCCGGGGCTTCTCCTCGATGCTGAGGCAGTTGCCCTCGGCGTCGAACTCGGCCACGCCGTAGCGCTCGGGGTCGTTGACCCAATAGCCGAAGACGGTGGCGTTGCCCTGCTGCTCGGCCTCGTCCACGCTTTTGCGCAGCATGCCCGTGAAGCCCGACCCGTAGAAGATGTTGTCGCCCAGCACCAGGCACACGCTGTCGCTGCCGATGAAGTCGGCGCCGATGATGAAGGCCTGTGCCAGTCCGTCGGGACTGGGCTGCTCGGCGTACTCGAAGTGCACGCCGATGTCGCTGCCGTCGCCGAGCAGACGGCGGAAGCCCGGCAGGTCGTGGGGCGTGGAGATGACGAGTATGTCGCGGATGCCGGCCAGCATGAGGGCCGACACCGGATAATAGATCATGGGTTTGTCGAAGATAGGGATGAGCTGTTTGCTGACGCCCTTGGTGATGGGATAGAGGCGCGTTCCGCTACCGCCGGCTAATACAATTCCTTTCATTGCGTGTAGTTGGATGAAAAACGGGTTTCATTATTTGGCGGCAAAGTTACGATTTTTTCTTGTAACCAACATACTTTATGCATATAAAAAAGAAAGCGGCGGCTTGGTTTTCTCGCCCCTTTTGTTTTGCCGTCTCGCCATATTGTTGTATTTTTGCACCCGTACAAGTCGCTGCGACGACGAGATTACATTGTTTGAAAAAATATTATGGGATTACTATCAAAGATTTTCGGCTCCAGGCAGACCGAGTCCAAGACCGGCGGCATGGAAGACTACATGACGCTCGTGAGGGTATATTTCCAAGCCTCGCTTGCCGCCCAGCTGGGCATTACTAACATCGGCATGCTGCCCGACCTGCGGCTCTTCAAGCAGACACTGCACGTTCCCACGCAGAACAACAAGCTGGGCGTGGGCGAGAAAAGCCACTGCAAGAAGATGATGAAGGAGATTTACGGCACCGACGACACGTTCTTCAAGGAGGTCGACCAGAGCATCCGGCGCAACTGCCACCGTCTGCAGGACGTGCAGGTGTACCTCGTGCAGTTCCAGAACTTCACGCAGGACCTGATGATGCTCATCGGCAACCTGATGAAGTTCAAGCTGCGTCTGCCTTCGTGCTTCAAGAAGACCATCTATACCATGACGCAGAAGACCGTAGCCGACATCTTCGACCGCAACGACTTCAGCGACGCCGGCGTGGTGAAGACCGTGCTGGGCATCCGCAAGTATAACCAGCGACTGGGCTTCTCGCGCGAGTGGGTCACCGGCTTCGTGTTCCAGGTGGTGATGCTTGCCAAGAAAGAGCCGCGCCCCAAGGACGAGGACGTGGAGAAGGCCAAGGCCAAGCTGGGCAAGTGATGCGGGCCTTCGGGCAACGACATTATTTCCGCACGTTTCGCGCATGGCCCCTGTAGGCCATGCGTTTGCGTTACCCCTGTAGGGGGCGCATAATTCAAAACATCATGCAGTTTAATTATGCGCCCCCTACAGGGGCGGTTCATTAATACCGCAATGAAATGATAGGGGCGAGCCCCTATCCTATAATATGTCGCCCTTACAGGGCTTGCCGTGCGTGCGTTGCCCTTGCTTGCCATGACTTGAGTGGACTGTGCCGTGCGTGCGTTGCCCCTGCTTGCCATGACTGTGCCGTGCGTGCGTCGCCCCTGTAAGGGGCACATAATATAGCGTAGGGGCTCGCCCCTACGTTTTATGGTTCATTGTTTTTCCATCGCCCCTGTAGGGGGCGCATATTTAAATCGCAGACGGCATTGAATTATGCGCCCCCTACAGGGGCAGTTCATTAATACCCATTGGAAATGATAGGGGCGAGCCCCTATCCTATAATATGTCGCCCTTACAGGGCTTGCCATGCGTGCGTTGCCCCTACAGAGGCATGTGTTCAATGCGCACCTGTTTGCAAGAACCTAAATGCCTTATATACAACTTATTCGCTTATATATTGTGTAATTTTTCGCTCGCAAATAAAATTTGATTTTGCCCCCCTACCCCACCGGACTGGTTGCCCCCCCCCTATTCGCAATGTTTCTTCTCCATACGCAAGACGTCCTCTGCACGCTTGTGCGGAGGACGTCGGGAGGATGATGGTTGTGTTACTGTTGTCTGTGTGATGCGATGCGGGCCATGACCTTGTTGTAATATCCCTGTGTGGCCCGTATCGAGTAGTGCATGCCGCCGTTCCACGAGCGGATGGCCTTCTCGATGTTGTTCTCCACGTTGTGGAACGACTGGATGAGGAGAAACATCTCTTTCGACTTGGCCAGGTTGAACCTGTCTTTCAGTGTGAAGCGTTTCTTGCTTTTGCGCCGCTTCAGAATATTGTTGCACTCGGCTACCAGTATCGGGGTGATTTGCATGGCTCCCACCGAGTTGCCGCTTACGGCGTGCGTGTTGCCTTCGCTTTCCACCTGTATGATGGCTTCCATCACGGGTGTCCAGTCGATCTGGCGGGTGGTTGTTTCGTCGCCTGCCGCAAACACTGCGTAAGGCAGACACATGAAAAATAACGTTACTACAATTCTACTTCTCTTTGTTGTAAACCTCATAATTGTTTGTTTATGGTGTCTGGGACGCATTGGACGGACAAAACAAAAGCCCTTTTCCAATGCCTTGAGCAACACGGTGTGCCAAGAGCCCGCGGCTTCAACTTTTTTTAATACAATATCGGATGTTGAGCCTGGACACCAGTTAAAATACATGGGCAAAACGCTCCTTCACAATGGGTTAGCGGTTGTGCCTTTTTCCTTATGCGCTGCAAAGGTAGTAATAATACTTGACATAGCCAAATTTTCCGGTCTAAATCTGCTTTTCGCCCCGGCACGGCGGTTGGTTTCATCCGGCAATTTAAGGTATCGGAAACAGCATCCGGCAATGCCTTTTCTGAAGGTTCGGCAAGACGGAATGGATGCCGGTTTTTGCTTTTAGCCCTGGAAGGTAGGACGTTCAAAATCCAATTTTATTTGTGCACGAAAAATCGCACAAAATATGAACGAATGTGTTGTATATGAGGTGTTTAGTTTATTACAATCAGGTTCGTATTGAACTCATGCCCCTGTAGGGGGCGCATAATATAGCGTAGGGG
>CAVKJH010000049.1:0-3723 GCA_963656755.1 bacterium | reverse complement strand
TTGTCAAATTTCTTGTTCCTTTTCTTAAGTTTTATGCGGCTTCGCCGCATTCCTCCGCAAAATTAGAGTAGGGGGCGCATAATATAGGATAGGGGCTCGCCCCTACCATTTCCAATGCGGTATTAATGAACCGCCCCTGTAGGGGGCGCATATTTAAACCGCATGATGTTTTGAATTATGTGCCCCCTACAGGGGCAACGCAAATGGTTCATATTTTCATACGAATTTTGAACACCCTACCTTCTGGGGCATTCAATCGTTATTCCTCTCTTTTTCCCTGTCCGCGTACCAACCGTACGGATATCAAAAAAGGCAATACGATCACTCGCACTGCCTTTTTCGCGTAAGAATATTGTATCGGCAACAGCATATCAAAAAAAATATGACTTGCTTGATATTTCCGCATTTTACTGCGGCCGCTATGCCGTCTTCAAAATAAGAGACAATACTCTTACCTTTACCTTAAAAAAAAATCTATCAAACTACTAACCTAATGAAACTTTATAATGCATCTTCTCACGAAGACAGTGCAAAGTTACGCAATGTGTTTGTTCGCTCCAAACTTTTTAGCAATAATTTAGAAAAAAAGTTTGCAATCTTGTGAAATTCACGCCTCTTTTTGTCAATATGTCGTTTTTCGCCCCGTGCCTCGTGTTTTCCACCGGGTGTGCATTTCATCGTTTCCCCCAGTGTTGAGGGCGCGTAATTCAAAATAATATGCGGTTTAAATATGCGCCCCCCTACACGGCCACCCACCTCAAGCCCTGGAAGGGCGTAACGTTCGTAGCCCAGGGTGAGGACGGAGCGCAGCGACTGACGTAACCCTGGGTACAGACGCCAACCGATGGACGCTGGCCTGTAAGGTCAGCACATCACCCGTTCGTTGTGCTGACCTTACAGGCCAGATGCCCTCCGCCATGGCCATAACCCGGGGTTACGCATCGCGGCTGTGCTGCTCTGCTCACCCCGGGCTGCGACCGTTGCGCCCCCTTCCAGGGCTTGTATTCTAGGTCTTGGGTCGCATACCCCCTTGCTCTTCCACACCCGCATTTGCACCATTCCCCAACACGTTGATACTCAATCGCTTGCACAAATCGTCCCTTATGCCTCAAAATAATAGCTTAAATTTTAAAAATAATAGCTTAAATTTCGAAAATAATAGCTATTATTTCTCGCCGTTCGGCACCTTTCTCCTTGCCGTTGCTTATCGACCGTCCTGCCGTTGCTTATTGCCCGCCTTGCCATGCGCCGCTTACACCCTTCCGCTTCACCCTGTGCGCTCCCGTCTTCCGCCACGCAAAACGGCCCGCTCTCCTTGCGGAGAACGGGCCGTATGCTGTGTGCGCCTCGCGGGTTCATGCCCGTCGGCGTCGGCGTAGCTTAGAGCTGGGGACCAGCGGCCACGAGAGCCTTGCCGGCCTCGTTGGTCTCGTACTTTTTGAAGTTCTTGATGAAGCGGGCAGCCAGATCCTTAGCCTTCTCTTCCCACTGGGCAGCGTCGGCGTAAGTGTCGCGGGGATCGAGGATGCCGGCATCCACACCTTCGAGCTGTGTGGGCACCACGAAGTTGAAGAAGGGGATCTCCTTCGTCGGGGCAGCGTCGATGCTGTGGTCGAGGATGGCGTCGATGATACCGCGTGTGTCGCGGATAGAGATACGCTTGCCTGTGCCGTTCCAACCGGTGTTCACCAGGTAGGCCTTGGCGCCGCTCTTCTCCATCTTCTTCACCAGTTCCTCAGCATACTTGGTGGGGTGCAGCTCCAGGAAGGCCTGGCCGAAGCAAGCCGAGAAGGTCGGTGTGGGCTCGGTGATGCCGCGCTCTGTGCCGGCCAGCTTGGCGGTGAAGCCAGAGAGGAAGTAGTACTTCGTCTGCTCGGCGTTCAGGATGCTCACGGGAGGCAGCACGCCGAAGGCGTCGGCCGACAGGAAGATCACCTGCTTGGCAGCGGGACCCTGCGAGGCAGGACGCTGGATGTTCTTGATGTGGTAGATGGGGTAGCTCACGCGGGTGTTCTCGGTCACGGTCTTGTCGGCGAAGTCGATCTTGCCGTCCTTGTCCACGGTGACGTTCTCCAGCAGGGCGTCGCGACGGATAGCGTTGTAGATATCGGGCTCCGACTCCTTGTCGAGGTTGATCACCTTGGCGTAGCAGCCGCCCTCGAAGTTGAACACGCCCTCGTCGTCCCATCCGTGCTCGTCGTCGCCGATGAGCTTACGCTTCGGGTCGGTAGAAAGGGTGGTCTTGCCGGTACCGGAGAGACCGAAGAAGATAGCGGTGTTCTCGCCGTTCATGTCGGTGTTGGCAGAGCAGTGCATAGAAGCCATGCCCTTCAGCGGGAGGAAGTAGTTCATCATCGAGAACATACCCTTCTTCATCTCGCCGCCGTACCATGTGTTGATGATAACCTGCTCCTTGCTGGTCACGTTGAACACAACGGCTGTCTCTGAGTTCAGACCCAGCTCCTTGTAGTTCTCCACCTTGGCCTTCGAGGCGTTGTACACGATGAAGTCGGGCTCCTGGTCAAACTCGGCCTCGTTCTGCGGACGGATGAACATGTTGGTCACGAAGTGAGCCTGCCATGCCACCTCCACGATGAAGCGCACCTTCATGCGGGTGTCCTTGTGCGTACCGCAGAAACCGTCCACCACGAAGAGCTTCTTGTTGCTCAGCTCCTTCTTGGCGATCTCCTTCACGGCTGCCCAGGCTTCCTTGCTGGCGCGGTGGTTGTCGTTCTTGTATTCCTCCGATGTCCACCACACGGTGTCGTGCGAGTTCTCGTCGTCGACGATGAACTTGTCCTTGGGCGAACGGCCGGTGTAGATGCCCGTCATCACGTTGACGGCGCCGAGCTCGGTCTCCTGACCTACCTCGTAACCCTCAAGACCTTCCTTGGTCTCCTCGTTGAACAACACTTCGTACGAAGGATTGTAAAGTACCTCGGTAGTGCCGGTGATGCCGTACTGCTCTAAAACTTTCTTCTCAAACTTTGCCATTTTACTTAATGATTTAAGTTTAAATATGTTGGATATTCTTATCTTTGGGGCAAAGGTAGCAATTTCCGCACAAGGCGCAAAGCGTGTGCAACGGTTTTTCCCGACGGATAAATCATTTTTAGGTTAAAGAATATAAAATCGCTCCCCCCACCTTCCGTTTTGCCACGTTCACTTGGAAAAACCGCCCCCTCGCTCGTACCTTATTATATAGGGGGGCAACGCAATCGGTTGCCAAGCCCTGGAAGTATGGGTGGGGTGTTCAATATTCGTATCAAAATATGCAGCGTTTGTGCAGTTTTTGCCCCTGTAGGGGGCACATAATATAGGATAGGGGTTTACCCCTATCGTTTTAATGCCGTTTTAATGAGTTGCCCCTGTAGGGGGCGCATATTTAAACCGCATGATGTTTTGAATTATGCGCCCCCTACAGGGGCGATGGAAAAAACAATGAACCGTTAAACGTAGGGGTACGCTCGACTTTGTCGCTTGCGTCAGCAAGAACCCCTACGCTATATTATTCGCCCCCTACTGGGGCACACCTTGCGAACGGTTTCCCTACTGGGGCACACCTTGTGAATGGTTTCCCTACGGGGGCGCACCTTGCGAACGGTTTCCCTACGGGGGCAATCGTTGCGAATGTTTGTGTGGCATTTGCCCCTGTAGGGGGCGCATAATATAGGATAGGGGTTTACCCCTATCATCACAACGTGTATCAATTCATCGCCCCTG
>CAVKJH010000048.1:0-24529 GCA_963656755.1 bacterium | reverse complement strand
ACGTAATGCGTATGGATTCAGGGATGAAAGATACTTTGAGCTAAGACTCTATGCGCTGCACGACTGCCGTATCACTCGAAATGTCGGATGAACCTTTTTTTTTGCGTTATGAATTTTGTACCTTTGCAAGTATGGGCAAAGGCAGAGACAAGGTACTGATGGCGGCTCGTGACCAACGGGTATTCGAGCGTTACTACTATTGGACGGAGGTGAAGCGTCTCCGTTTTGACGATGCCGTGAAGAAGCTGAGCGAGGAGGAATTTTTCATCAGTGAGAGCCGCATACTGCAGGTGGTGCGTAAGGCCATCGCCGACGGTGCCACCGTAGACGGCAAGACCCTTAGCCGCCCGCTGTTTACGGGTTTCAGGGTCTCTACCACTCCTCGGAAAAGGGCCGGAAAGCGACCTTTGGAGAAACCTTCAGTTTGCGGCCGTCAGTTGGAGTTGTTTGCGGATTGACGTCGTAGACTGCGACGGAGTATACGGTATCGTAGACCTTGATGCCGTGGTTGTAAGTATAGAATTTTGATGCGGTGCGTACCATGACCCCCTCGCCGACGGGCCGGAAGCCCTGGAGAGCGTGATGAAGGTCCTGCACCACCTCGTGGCGGGCGGCGATAGCGTCGAGCGTGCCGGAGGCGTAGTGGGTGTCGTCGTAGCAGTCGATGAGCAGGCGAACGTTGATTTTTGCCGTGCCGGTCTGCGAGGGTGCGGCAGTGTTCTGCCACTCGACCTCGGGTGTATCGATGAGGACCGCGGGGAAGGTGAGTGGGTAGCGGTCGATGTTTTCGTTGTCGATGTTTTCGAGTTGTCCGCAGTCCTCGTCGACCATTGATAGTGCGGGTACGGCTTCCTTGATGTGGCTAATGAGATGTAAGAGCAGCGATTCCATTTTTGATCCTTTCTATTGATTGATTTATTAACTTGTTTATTTTCTCAGAGAGTTCACGGGAATCGCCCATGAACTGACGTTTGGGGATGCGGGCGTGCACGTTGAGCCTTTGCTTCTTGGTGAGGGCCACGGCACGCCATTTTTGTGCCTCTTTGGGGATATCCTTCGGCAGTGAGCCTTTGCCCTTGATGCCCGCGAGGGAGTAGACCATGTGCCATGCGTAGCGACGTAGGCGGTCGGTGACGCGTGGGTGGGTGTTGATGTCACCGCCCTCGTTGTGGAGTGCGGCATAAGGCACGGGGTTTTCGACGGTGACCTGCCCGGGTGCGGTGGTGAAGGAGGTGGAGCGCATGAGGTGGTTGCGCCGGGAGGTGAGAGGGCCGTACTGTGCGTCGGTGCCGGTGCCTCGCTGCCGTAGCGTCTTTTGCCAGGGGCGGAGGCCACCGTCGCGGAAGCCGGAGTCGCGGAAGTTCTGGCGGAAATGGTTGACGGCGGTGATGCCGACGGTGCGGGGTAGTCGGTCGTTGACCTCGCGTAGAATGTCGTCTTTGGCGCGTAGGATGAGGGATGAGATTTGTTGTGGGGTCATGGCGGATGAAGTGTTAGTGTGTGACGGTGGTGTCCTCGTAGTCGTCTTTGTTGAAGGTGTCGGCGGAGGAACCGGGTGTGAGTGTGGTGAAGGTGCCTCCGGGGTGAGAGACGGTGACGTTGTGGGTGTGGGCGTTGAAAGCGTCGACGAGGGCGTTGAGTTTGTCGGTGAGTTGTGCGATGTTGATGAGCCCCCCGAGGGCACCGCCATTGACGGTGACGGAGGCGGCGTGGTCGACCTGCAGGACAACGAGGTCGGCGAGGTCGCCGGAGAGTGAGCCGAGGATGACGGGCGAGCCTACCTGTGGCGTGATGAGGAGGTGCTGGCGGTCGTCGAGCTCGGAGGCACGGAGGCGGACATCGGGGATGTCGATGTTTCCGACGGTGACGGTGCATGTGATGCCGTTGACGGCTTTGACGATGCCCTGCAGGATGGTTGCCTTTTGAGGTATGAGGGATGCGATGGAATCGCGTAGTTGTCGGTATTGGTCCATGGGTGGTTGTTTTCTTGTTGTTATATTTGTTTTGTTGGGGAATTGTTTGTATCTTTGCAGCAAACAACGACTGAACTTGTGTGCTACGGCACACATTTACGCGCCGGGGTGTTCCTTGAGAAACCCGGCTTTTTTTTGTATTTATATCTCATAGTATAGCAGTTCGTTTCTGCCTTTTATGACACAATAAATATGCTTTAATTCCTTGTCAAGTAGATTGCCATCGTGTTTTCGATAGAATTTGAAGTGATGGATAGATTTCCTCATTTTTGTATCATCAAATAAGTTTGGGTCGTGGAAATAAAGGCAAAGGGCATCTGCTTTTTTCTTCACGTCGTGCCTATTGTTATATCGGCGCAACTGGTCGTTCTTTTTGACAAATATATTTGAGTACCACCCACGGCCTGTAACAGAACGGATGTCCATTGTTTTGTCATCCATTACCATATCGAGAGCCGCCAACTGCTTTCCGTTTTCTCTTTTTGTCTCGTTGCAGAAAATAGTTTTGTGTCCCATTGCGAATAATTGGTTTTGACATTCATTTTCGAGATCAGATGAGGTGAGCCCGCCAAAGAAACGCTGGGCGTGTTCGCCCTCATGAGTAATATGCCCAATATGCGTTGCTTTCAATCCGCCTGTGTGTTTGTCGAATACGACATCCTTGTAATCAGGGTCGTTGACCAGGCTTTTATATTCGGCCCGATGCGATTTGATATTCTCTTTGTCAGGCTTGTCTGACTTGCATAAAGTATCTAAACAATTATTGATGTATGGGCAGTTGTAGCAATCCTTTTGTCTATTGGCAAAAGTGGCTTTGAGGCGGTTTTTGAGGGTGGGTTTGTAGAAACCGCACTTTCCACAGGACTTGGGGAAATAGGGGTGGTTGTCGGAGAAGGTGTGGCCGTCGATGCCGGGGTTGTTGTCGAGGCCGGGCTGCGGGTCGGGCGCGGGGATGTCGGAGGGGCGGACGACGGGGTCGTTGTTCTGTTCGAGGGAGCACTTGCAGTTCCAGTGGTCGCCGGGGTGGTGATGCTGCCAAAAAGGGTCGTCGACGGGGAGGTTGAGCCTCGCCACCCAGTAACCACGGTGGTCGGCATCGGGGTCGGGCGCGGTGGTGGGTAGCCACCGGAGATTGGGCATGATGTCCTTGTTGGCCTCGAAGCCTTGCCAGTCGGCGGCGTTGTGGGCCCGTATGACGGCAGTGTCGTACTCGGTCTGCAGCCATGCTCCGCACTGGTGCGAGGTGATGCCCTCGACGTCTCGACGGAACTCAGCGAAAGACTTTAGGCGGCCGTCGGGCGTGAGGAGTTTTGCGGCCACCTCCTGCTGTAGGGCATGCACCTTGAAGGCGGCAAAGACCTCGTTGGAGTGTCGGAGGGCAGAGAGGAACGTCTCGCTGTGGGAGGGGGCGCTGCTCTGCATGAGTCCCTCGACGGTGGCGGCGTTGATCTGCGTGAGGATTTCTCGCCAGATGCCCTGCTCCACCGACGACAAGGTGTCGAAACCGGCATGCACCTTGCGGAGGAAGGCGCTGATCACAGAGAAGGACACGGAGACCTGCGCCCTGAAGCCGTGCGGGTGGGGCTGGCAGCAGGGGCATGATGCGGTGCCGTAGTAGAGGCGGTCGATCAGAAGTCGGTGGTTGCCCCCGTAGTAGGGGCGAGGCCGAAAAAACGGCTCAAACGGTTTTTTAATGTCTTTTGAACGGTGTTCAATTTCTGTTCAGGCACGGGGTTTTCGGTCTGTTTTTCATCTTGCTCATCGCTGATGGGCGCGGAGAGTGCCTGTTGGAGGGCTTGGCGGTCGGCTTCCTTCTGCGCCTTGATTTCGTCGTAGTTTTCTGGTTTTTGTATGGAGAAGGTCTCGTAGAGCCAGTCGTCGTCCATGGGGAGGCCGATGGCGTGAAGACCCTGTACGATTTGGAGGTTGGTGGAGGGGTCGAGACGGTCTTTGCGCGCATAGATGAACTCTCCCCCGTCGGTGTTGAAGCCGAGTGCGGCGAAGATGGGCTGCATGTCGTAGTTGAGGATGTTGAGGATGAACTCGCGGTCGTCGGCGTTCATGTCGTCCTCCTCTTCCTTGTGCACGGTGCCGAGTGCCTGCGTGCCGGTGTCCTGCGTGTCGGTGGTGAGGGTGTTGCCGAGGACGCGGATAGAAATCTTGCTGTCCCAATAGTCGGCAAAGGCCTTGTAGAGGTCGGATGAGCCGGACTTGTTGCCCGCCTCGATGAGGGACAGTTCGGAATCCTTGGGATGGATATAGACCGCATTTGCGCCCTGGTTGCGCGCGTCGGCAAGGAGGCGTCGGCGTGCCTGCTCGTCGCCCGCGTCGTAGGTGTACTCGCGGATAGGCATGCCGAAGATGTTGCAGAACTGCGCCCAGTCGGACATGTCGCCACGTTTGTAGAGAACCGCGGGCATGAGTTCGCAGAAGATGCCGAGGCCACGCTCAGAGCCGACAAAGAGCGTGTTGGGGAAGCGGTCGATAGGGATGCCGTCCTGATCGCCCTGATATTTGAGGAGCGTGCGCTGCACGGGGTCGTAGTGTTTGCGGTCGATGAGGTCGTAGCGGATGTTGCCCCGGTCGTCGAGGTAGAACTGAAGAAGCGTGAAGCCCCAGAACTCAGAGAGGATGAGGTCGCGCCGGAGTTGCTTGAACCACGGAGAGCGGAGTTGGACATTGATAGCCTCGTCGGGCTCGCCGTTGCGCTGGAACTCGATAGGGAAACGGGTGACACCACGCAAGCGCTTGGCGAGCACTCCGGAGAGGTGGAGGTCGAGGAGCGCCGACTCGTACATGTCGTAGAGGCGGACACGGGAGGAGAAGTCGATGCCCTTGGCGGCATTGACGGCGGACATGTAAGCCTTCATGTCGAAGAAGAAGATCTCCGGCATCTGGAGTATGATGTCCGGCTCGCGGGAACCGGAGGGGCGGCGGAGGCCGCCTTGGGTGATTTGCTTTTGGAGGCGTTTGAGGTTATTTTTTGCCATGATGATGTTGATGTTAAGTTACAGGAAAGTGGGTCGGATGTCGTCGGCGAGGGTTTGCCAGCGTGCGTTTTCGGCTATGGTGTCGTCGGGGAGGGTCGGTGCGCCGTCGATGGTGATATCACCGTTCATTACCCCTTTGAGCCATTCGACGGCACGGTCGTATCGGTCTTGCCGTATCTTGGACATCTTGTAGGGGTTGTGCTGACAGAAGATGTGGTAGACCGCAATGTCGATGGCAAACATGAGGATGAGGGCGTGGCGGTCGGTGCCACGGGCAGAGAAGATAGCGTCGCAGTCGTAGGTCTTGTTGAGGTAGGACCGCATTTCGGCGACGGCCCGGTCTTCGCAGATTTCGACGATTTGTGGGTCGTAGTCGGCAGAATCGGCACGGAGCAACGCGTTGAGGATTTCGCGGTGAATGGTAGCGTCGTAGTCGGCGGTGGAGATGAAATTGTCCATAGCGGTTACATTTTATAGGGGTTGGATTCGTTGATTTCGTCGTAGGATATGGTGACGGTGGGCTGCAGTTCGGAGGTCTTGGCGGCGATGATGGTGACCGCGCCCTCGATGCAGTCGGGTCCGTCGGCATTGTAAGGCAGGTGCATCTCAAAGAGTTTGAACTGATTGACAAGTTCCTGCATGTGGGGATTGTCGCGTTCGGCGGCATTGAAGACCCACTGTCCGTTGCGGTCGATGGGTTCGAGGTTGGCCTCGATACGGGTTGCCTTATCCGTCTTCTTTCGCTCGTCGGGTCGGATGTAGAGGTCGCGGTGCCGCTTCTTGTTCTCAGCAAAGAGTAGCGGCCGGAAGACCTGCGAGAAGAAGGGGTCCTGCAGTTTGTTGTTCTCCATGTAGCAGTAGACCGGAGTGCGGCCAGCGACATAGTCGACGAGGTCGAAATACCAGGATATGAAATTGGCGTTGA
Organism: bacterium; assembly: GCA_963656755.1. Taxonomy (GTDB): domain Bacteria; phylum Bacteroidota; class Bacteroidia; order Bacteroidales; family Bacteroidaceae; genus Prevotella. Next base: position 18,641 of record CAVKJH010000048.1, on the reverse strand, counting down.
GTTCACGGGCAAGGAAGCCCTTGATGATATAGTAGACCCCTTTGAGTTTTCCGACAAGGAAGAGCGCCTTAGTGGATGATGCCTTCTTTCGGGAATCGGAGTAAGCCGGGTCGCCATAGATGACGAGGAAGGGGAAACGGGACAGTGGCGGCACATGACCAAAGGGCAGGTTTTTGAAGATAGAGCCTTCGGAAACCGGGTTGTTGAAGTACTCCGCCTGTGCATTCTTGGAAGAAATATTACTGAGCACGGTGTCGATTTGCTCCTCGGTGTTCTTCTGCGGCCATGTGGAGTGTCCGTCCTTGTCGCGTATGTTGACAATGTCCCAATGTTTGGCGTGCTCTCCGGCGCGGCGTATGCAGCAGTCCTTGGCGATGATGTTGCCACACCAGAGGACGAGCGTAGGTTCAGAGATAGAGCGTGTGGGATAGAGCGCGCCCTCGAACCAGTCCCACTTCTTTTTGAGTGTCTCGGGGTTGCGGCAGTCCTCATCGGTGTCGTAGTCGTCGAGGCAGATGACATCGGGACGCACCTCCTCGTTTCGGGCACCACGGGGCGCAGAGCCCGCACCGAGGGCGACGAACTTAGCCCCACAGCGGGCGGAGAAGTCGCGGTCGGTCCATGCTCCGAGCGTAACCTGATTGCCGTAGAACTGCCGGAGGCGTGGGTTGTTCTCGAAATTGAGGCGGTAGGGGGTGAGAAGGCGTATGGCCGCCGTCTCAGTAGCCGACGCGATGACAAAGAACTTCTTTCGGCCGGTGAGGGCGAGGTACATGTTGATGAACATGGCAACGGTAGACTTTGCCAGTTCGCGGCTCCATGAGAGCACCTCGTACCACTCCGGATTGGCGATGATGCGACGAATGGCGCGTACGTGGAAAGGTGCGAAGTCGTATTTGGCATACTTGGGGAAGAAGTAGCGTACCCACTCCACGGGGTCGGCCTCGAGGCGTATGCGCTTCTTGGAGATGTCGCGCTGAGACATCCAGTCTTCGACGGGCACGTCGGCGATGAGCGCCTTGTGGTGTTCCGCCCACCGGATGAGGGCTTTTTTGTCGTCTATGGTCATGGCGTATGAGGATTAGTGCATCTGGTCTTTGAGGAAGGCATCGAGGAGTTCGGAGAACTTCTTGGCCATGTCGAGGTCGAGGGGCCGCAGCCAGTTGGTGAATCGAATGGACACATCGACGATATCGGCGATGCCCACATCGGACTCAATCTTCTTGATGGCGGATGCGAGTTTGGCGAGGGTGTCGGCCTCGGGAACTGTGGCAAAGCGGTGTCCCTCCTCGCGGGCGTTGATGTTGTTGTTTATCTCTACGATCTGTCGGTTGAGCCCTGCGAGGATTTGCGCCGGCGTGATGGTGAGGGAAGCCTTGAGGTCGTCCCACTTGCCGTCGCGGATCCAGCGCGCCACGGTCTGGCGGGTGACCCCCACCTTGTCGGCGATTTCCTCCTGCGTGTAGGAGCCGTTGATGAAGAGCGACTTTGCGATGTCGCGTCGGTCGAAGTTGGATTTGTTGGTTGGCATGGCGGTCAGCGTTTTATGTCCTCGGCAGTGAGGATGAGTTTGTAGATGTCGTCGGAGACGGCAGAAATGGAAAAGTTTTGGTTGGCCGAGCCTGAGGTGAAGGGCATGTCCCACGATTCGATGACGAGGCGCGAGATGCCGAAGACCTCGAGCAAGGGCGAGAGACAGCGGACATATCCCGCCTCGCAGAAGGCACGCAGCCGCGCCACATCGTCGGCGGGATAGGACCCGTCGGGCGAGGAGAGGAAGCCCTCAATGGAGACGGAGTAGTCGTTTTGCGCCCACCGCTCCTTGATGGTGCCGCGTACGGAGCCCTTGGAGACATTGCGCTTGACGATGGCCTGTCCGCCGGAGACGGAGACCATAGGCTCGTTGGGGAAGAGCCACTCCTGGGCACCCTGCTCATCGAGCTGGAAGCGTAGGGGCTGCACCATGGGAATGCCGAGGGCATTGGTGTGGGTGATGTCGGCGAGCGGCTCAGGCGTGACGGAATCGGGGGAAAAGCCGTCGGGCGTGGGCATGGGCCTTGCGTAGGGCATGATGTTGATGATGTTCATAACTACTGGAATTGTGTTTGGAACTGTCGGGTGAAGATGCCGAGGCGCAGACCGGAGTTGTCGCGTGCCGTGGCCGGAGAAACGGAGTGTGCCTTGCAGTACTGCTGCATGGAGCGGTTGAACACCGTGTCGGGGAGGGTGAGTGCCGTGCCCGGCGTGGGAATGTCGGAGAGGGCCATGGCGTTGGCGAGGGCCAGTGCGGGTAGCGCTTCGAGCGCGCCGTACTCCTGAATGGCGATGTCGGCGAGTGTCTGTCCGTCGAGAACTGTAACTGTCATGATTTGCGGTATTTGATGATGACCCATGCGGCTGCGGCCGCTACGATGAGGAAGATGAAGAGCGCCACGTCGGGAGGCTGGCTGCTTCGGGTGCGCGTCTCGGTGCGTGCCGAGTGGCGTGCGGTGGTGTCGGCGGTGGCGGTGACGGATGTGTCGGAGGCTGAAGCCGACTGTGTGACCGTCTTGGCACTGTGGCGGACGGTGGAGCGCGAGCCGGAGAGCGTGCGTGCGGAGAAGAGGGTGCGCCCTGTGGAGTCGGTGACGAGGGCGTAGGCCCACTGCAGGTGCAGGGAGTCGGAGGCAGAGGCCTCGGAGAGGGCGGTGAAGAACGAGTCGGCGGCGGATGCGGACTGCGTGCGTACGGCGGAAACGGTGCGCACGGAGTCGGTCAGGGTGACGGTGGTCTTCCTTGCGGCGCACGCGGCGAGGCAGAGGCAGAGGATGATGAAGATGTATTTTTTCATATCGTTGAATGATGATTGAACGGTGTTCAAAGAGACTGAATGTCGGCATATTCGGCCTTGGCGTTGAACGAGGGGCACGCCTTGGCGACCCCGGGGAAATCGCGGTGTCCGAGGATGACGGCCTTGGGGTAACGCTGGTGGAGCATCTTGACGACGGTGCGGAGCGCCTTGCGCTGCGCGTCGGTGCGGTTGTCGAGGGTCTTCTGTGTGGCGGTGTCGATGCCTCCGGTGTAGGCCACGTTGACGGTGCAGTGGTTGTAGCCCTGCACGCCGTTGGAGACAAGAGCATCGTCGAGGAGTTGGTGGATGCCGCCGTCGGCGGTGATGACATAGTGATAGCCCGGATTTTTCCAGTGCTTGACGTTGCGGAACTCGTAGAGGAGATCATTGACAGTGGCCGACCGGTTGCCTGCCGTGCAATGGACGGCGATGTAGTTAATTTTTCTCATTGTTGTGATTGAGTTTGTCGTTGATATAGTTGCGCATCTCGCCGAACTTGGTGGCAATGACCATGGCTACGCCGAAGACAGAGCCGGCGTAGATGAGACACTGCGCGACGTACCAGAGCACGTTGTCGTGGATGTTGTGTGAAATGAAATAGTCGATATAGGTGAGTACGATGCCCGAGAGGAGCATGGCGATAGCCGAACCGTACTGTAGCCATTCTTTTGTGCTTTTGTCCATGATTGATGTTTTTTGTGGGTTGAATTATGCGCCCCCTACAGGGGCGGCGGTTTGTTGTTTCGGTTGCGAGATAGGGGTGAACCCCTATCCTATATTGTGTCGCCCTTACAGGGCTTGTGGTGTATGGTACCTACAGGGCTTGTGGTGGGTGTATTTTACCCTACGGGGCTTGTGTCAGTAGGAAGCGTCGATAGCGACACCCGTTGTTGTGATTGATACTGCGGAGACGGTCTGCCCGTCGAGTGCGAGTTGCTCCTTGATTTCTGTGCGCCAGAGCAAGGGGTCGTGGTCGAGGAGCATGTCGGCGATGCCTGCACCGGTGTAGGGTGTCTCCTTGACCTCGCCCTTGTGTAGGAGGAGGATGAGTGCCTGGTTTTGCTGGAGCACCGGGCCGACGGCGAGCGAGCCGTTGCGGATGACGGGCTGCATGGTGGTGCAGTCGGCATCGGCCCATTGTAGTTGTATGGCGTTGCGTGTCATAGTCGTTGTATGTTGTTATGTGTCGTTAACTGAGTCGGAACCCTAATTGCACCTTGCGCACGCCGCCGGCCGACGAGAACTCGGTGGTGACGGCAGAGACGAAATAGGTGCCGTCCTTGTAGGGGTAGTCGGCATCGTGGACGGTGGCGGCGCATGCCGGTGCGACGAACGGTTCGAGCCATGTGGTGACAGACCCCTCGTAGCCGTCGTAGCAGCGTCGGCGGAGTTCCATTTCGCCGCGCAACTGCATGGACGCCGTGTCGGTGGACGGCGACTTGATTTCGAGGCGCTCGCCGCCAGTGGTGCCCACCTCGATTTCGCGTACGGTGCCGTCGGGCATGTTGGCCTTGACGACGATGCAGAGTTTCTTGTCGTCGGCCTGCCGGTAGGTGAGGTCTTCCTTCTCGACGTTGCGCTGGAGGTCGTAGTAGACCGTATCGCGGAGCAGTTCGCCCGGTGGGTGGACATGGAGCGTGCCGTCGGCGAGGTAGATGTCGGCCCCGCACTCCTCCTGCACCTTTTTGAGCACGTCGTAGGCCGAGGCGTTGTTGATGACGAACTTCTGGTAGGTCCACTGATAAGAGCAGGAGACGGCGAAGGACAGCCCTGCGGCCTGGATGATGTGCGAGAGCAGCGCCTCGAGCGAGACATTTTTCAAGACCTCGTTGGGGATGTCCTTGCGGAAGGCGTAGAGCGCGTCTTCGCAGTGCAGGCGTATGCTTCCGCCGTCGGTGGATATGCGCTGGAGGTAGCCGGTGAACTCGGAGTGGAGCCCGACTTCGCGGTAGCCGAGCCAGATGTGCACGGGGTCGCCCCGGTGCAGGCGCGACTCCACATCGAGCGTCTGCCCGAACTGTGCTGCGGGCAGGGTGATGACGGCGTTGTCGGCGAGGAGTTCGACGGAGGCGTGTATTTCGACCTTGTCGACCATGCCGAGGTGGTAGTCGGCCACCGCTATGTAGTATGCCATTGTGTACATAAATGCGCTTTTTGCAGTGCAAAGATAACGCGCGGAAGGGGGAGAAAAGAAACTGCAATTTTATGGTAGCGTCGGCTGGCGCTATGGTAGCGTCAGGTAACGCTACGATAAAAACACGGTTTGGAAAAACAGGAACAAGCATGCTAAATTTGCCGAAAAATCGACAAGCGATGAAGAAGCAATCAACGACATTTCTCAACATACAGACCACGGGCGAGCGTGCCACGGTGCTGCTCTACGGCGACATCGGCGACGGTGACAAGGTGGAGAGCGCACGCGTGGTGAGCGAGCTGATGGCCCTGGACGGGGCCTACGACAAGATTGATGTAAGAATCAACAGCAGGGGCGGCGACGTGTTCAGTGGCATGGCCATCTACAACACGCTCCGCCAGATGGCGGCAGACGTAACGATATACGTGGACGGCTTGGCCGCGAGCATAGCCGCCATCATTGCCCTGTGCGGCCGGCCGATGTACATGAGCCCATGGGCGAAGCTGATGCTGCACAGCGTGAGCGGCGGAGCATGGGGCAACGCGAGCGACCTGAGGAAGACCGCCGACCGGATAGAGACGCTGGAGAAAGACCTGAGCGGAATGATCGCCAACCGTTTGGGGATGAAGGCAGAGGCCGTGAGACGGAAGTACTTTGACGAGGTGGACCACTGGATAGACGCGGCCGACTGTGTGAAGATGGGCCTGTGTGACGGTCTGTATGACATGGGCGAGACGGCGGAGACTGCCCCCAAGAATGAAGAAGAGATATACCAGTATTTCAATAACCGGCTCAGAGAGCCACAAAACAACAAAGACATGGCATTGATAGACGATATCAAAGCACTTCCGAGTTTTGAGAACAAGGAAGACAACGCGTCGATAGTGGCGCACATCAAAGAGTTGGAAAACAAAGCGACGAAAGCCGAGGCACAGACCCAGGCCATCGCGCAGTATCAGGCCCGCATTGCAGAGTTGGAAGCCAAGGAAGTGGACAACTACCTGGACGGAGCCGTGGCCTCGGGCAAGATAAAGGCCGAGCAGAAGGCACAGTACAAGAAACTGATGGCCGCCGACCGTGCCGCCACGGAAGCCCTCATCGACAGCATGCAGCCCGCGCCGAAGGCAGGGCCGAAAGCCGTGGACGTGTATCAGGAGACGGTGAAGGGCGGCTTTGAGAACAAGACGTGGGACGAGCTGGACCGGAGCAACCAGCTGGGCGCGCTGAAGGCGCAGAACCCTGAACTGTTTCAGGCAAAGTATAAAGAGAAGTACGGGGTGGAGTATGCCGTGTAAGCCCCGCAAGAAGAGAGAACGGCCAACACTATAACAACAATATAAACAAGGAAGAAGAATATGGCATTGAACAAACAAATCTGGCTGAGTACCATCCAGGAGAATTTTTATCCCAACAACTCGTTTGCCGTGCACTCGGTGGACGACAGCGCCTTTGTGACCTACAAGACGGTGCATGTGCCTAACGCCGGTGCGCCGAGCGGCGTGGTGATCAACCGCACGGCGAAGCCCGCGACGGTGAACCAGCGCGCGGACAACGAGCTGACCTACGACATCGACGAGTTGACGACGAACCCGATACACATCCCGAACGTGGACACGGTGGAGCTGAGCTACGACAAGCGCCAGAGCGTGCTGATGAACGACCGCATGCAGTTGCAGAAGGCCGCCATGGAGAACCTGCTGTACAAGTGGGCGGAAGCCGGCACTACCATCAACACCAGCGGCGAGGCCGCCACCGCCCACACCTCGACCACCGCCACTGGCACGCGAAAGAAGATCACCAAGGGCGACGTGCTGAAGATAGCGACCAAGATGAACGTGGACGACGTGCCGTTGGAAGGCCGCTACCTGCTGTTGGATGCCAGCATGTACAACGACCTGCTGGCCGACCTGACGGACAAGGAGCTGAGCGCGTATCTGGCGAGTGCGAACGCGCAGGGCGGCGTGCTGGGCCGACTGTACGGCTTCGACATCATGATGCGTTCGAGAGTGCTTCGCCTGAACGAGGGCAAGGTGGTGCAGTGGGACGCTGCGGGCAACGCCGCTGAGGTGGCCGCCGGCCTGGCCTGGCAGCAGGGCTGCGTGAGCCGTGCTTTGGGCGAGATCAAGATGTTTGACTCGACAGACAACCCGCTGTACTACGGTGACATCTACTCGTTCCTCTTGCGCACGGGCGGAGCATTGCGCCGCTACGACAAGAAGGGCGTGGTACTGCTGAGCGAGTAAGAAAAAAGCCATTTTTCACTCTCTATATATAATCACCAGACCCGGCATGCACTCCGAGGGAACGCCCCAAGGTGGGGTGTGTCGGGTCTCTTTTTTTTCAGGTGGGCCGTGAATGCCTACCGACATAACCGATAAAAAACGAGAAAGACGATGGAACTACCAAGAGTAAAGATACAATATCTGAACGGCCAGTTGGGCACGGTGGGCGAGAGTGCCGACGGCCTGATGGCCCTTATGGCCTGTGCCTTTGCCACGGCCGCATTTGCGCTGGGCGAGCCTTACGAGGTGACGAGCATGGACGACGTGTCGGGGCTGGGTCTTACCTACGAGAACAACCCCGACCTGTACCGCCAGGCGAGCCTGTTCTATGCCGAGGCCGGGAGCGGCGTGAAGGCCGTGCTCTACGGCGTTGACCCGCTGCAGACCGTGTCAGCCGTGTGCGACTACACGGCAACATCGGGCAGCCTGCGCGACCTGATCACCAAGGAGAACGGGCGCCTGCGCGGTGTAGGCGTGTGCGGTCTGGACACCGACGACCTGGAGACCGCCCTCAGCAAGGCGCAGCAGACGGCCGAGTGGGCGACCACGGAACTGTATGCCCCGCTGTTTGTGGCGATGGAATACAGGGACTACACGAAAGCCGCCGACCTGCCCGACCTGACGACGCTGGGCTACAACCGCTGCTGCGTGGTGGTGGGTGATACCGAGAGCGGTGGCGCAGGCGCATGCGTAGGCACGATGCTGGGCCGTGTGGCGAGCGTGGGCGTGCAGCGGAACATAGGCCGCGTGAAGGACGGCGCGCTGGCCCCGGTGACGATGTGGCTGGGCACGGCGAAGATAGACGAGAGCCAGAGCGCGGTGAGCGCGGTGCACGGCAAGGGCTACATCGTGCCGAGGAAGCACGTGGGACGTAGCGGCTACTACTTTGCCAACGACCCGATGGCGACCGACCCGACCGAGGACTACGCCACCCTTGCGAACCGCAGGGTGATAGACAAGGCTTACCGCATCGCCTACGACACGATGCTGGACATGCTGTTGGACGACATCGAATGCAACACGGACGGCACGATACAGACGGCGGTGGCGAAGAGCTGGCAGCAGACGGTGGAGAACGCCGTGAACCAGCAGATGACCGCCAGCGGCGAACTGAGTGCCGACGAGAGCGGCACGGGCGCGAAGGTGTATATCGACGAGACGCAGAACCTGATATCGACGAGCAAGGTGGTGGTGACGCTGAAGGTGCAGCCACGAGGCTATGCGAGATACATCGACGTGAACCTCGGTTTTAATGTGGGCTAAAACATCAACCAATAATAAAAGGACAAGACAATGAATGACACAAGACAATATGAATGGGCCGACATCACGGTGGTGCTGGCCGGACGGACGGTGACGGGACTGCGCGGCGTGAAATACGGCGCGAAGCAGGAAAAGGAACTGGTGCACGGCAAGGGCAACAAGCCCTGCGCCATACAGCACGGCAACAAGACGTATGACGGCGAGATAACGCTGCTCCAGAGCGAATATGTGGCCCTGCGTGAGGCGTGCGGGGGCGACGTGCTTGACGGGTCGTTCACGATCGTGGTGTCGTATGGCAACCCGACCAAGGGCGACACGGTCACGACCGACATACTCAAGGGTGTGGAGATCACGGAAGACACGACGGAATGGAAGCAGGGCGACAAGTTTCAAGAGAAGAGTCTGCCCTTCATCTATCTGGACCAGAAATCAGCGTAAGAAGATTGTATAAGGACAACAACCGGGGAGAGGGCGGCGTTTGAACACGGTTTGAACGCCGCTTGACTCCCCCAAAAAAACAAAGAAACGATGAAGTGCACGAAAGAACAAGTGAGCGAGTGGAAGGCCAAGTGGGGCGAGTTGTTTGAAATCAGCGTGGAGGGGAAGAGCTGCGTGCTGCACAAGCCGACACGGAGAGACCTGAGCTACGCGAGCGTGGTGAAAGACCCGATCAAGCTGAGCGAGGTGATGCTGAAACAACTGTGGGTGGCCGGTGACGAGGAGATCAAGGAGAAGGACGACCTCTTTATGGCCGTGGTGAGCAAGATGGAAGAGGTGCTGAAGGTGAAGGAGGCCGAGATAAAAAAACTCTGACGGATGCCGATGTGCCCGGCGCGGCGGACGACGACCACCCGAACGTGCTGTACCTGGACACCCTGCTGCGCTACTACCTGAGCGTGGACCCGTGGACACTGAGTGACGAGGAGTGGGCGTGGACGATAGCCTACCTCATCGACATCCGCAAACAAGAAAGCAAAGGCAATGGATAACGTACTGAAATTTCTGATCAGGCTGCAAGCCTCGGAAGGCAACGTGCTGAGCGTGGCCCGGCAGACGACCCGGCAGTTGGAGACGATACAGAGTCGCGCCGAGGGCGTGAAGGCCAAACTCAGGGAAGCCTTCTCGCTGGCGAACTTCAAGAGCCAGCTGACCAGTCTGCCGGGCATGGAGTTTTTGATGAACCCCTACACGATCATCGGCGCCGGCATCGGCGCGATCACGAAACTGGGCGCACAAGCCGAAATGACGAGCACGGCCTTCCGTGTGCTGGTGGGCGACGAGCAGAAAGCCGCCGATGTGCTGAGACAGATCAACGACTTTGCCGCGGCCACGCCCTTTACGAAACTCGACCTGGAGAAGGCGGCACAGACGATGCTGAACTTCGGTATGAAGAGCGACAACGTGATGACGACGCTGAAGCAGCTGGGCGACATCAGCATGGGCGACTCGCAGAAACTGGACTCGCTGGCACTGGTGTTCGGACAGGTGAGTGCGGCGACCAAGATGTCGGGCCAAGACCTGATGCAGTTTATCAATGCCGGATTTAACCCGCTGAAGGAACTGGCGGCGATGACCGGCAAGAGTTATGAGGAACTGCAGGAGGTGATGAGCAAGGGCGGCATCAAGACCGAAGACGTGGCCGCCGCCATCGCCCATGCCACGCAGGAAGGCGGACAGTTTCACGGCATGATGGACGCGACGGCACAGACGCTGAGCGGCAAGTGGAGCACCGCCATCGGGCAGATACAGCAGCAAGCCGTGGCGGTGTATGAGCAGATACAACCGGCGATACTGGCGGCGGTGGACCTGTTTTCGGGTCTTGCCAACGCGGTGATGAGCGTGGTGGGCTTCTTTGTAGACTGGATAGACGTGATAGGCATCGTGGCCGGAGCGGTGGGCGCAGGCGTGGTGGTGCTGAACGGTGCGCGGATAGCAACCGCCGCCTACGCCCTGGTGACACAAGGCGTGACGATGGCCACGACCGCATGGACGGCCGCGCAAGCCGCGCTGAACGCAGTGATGGCGATGAACCCCTTTGTGCTGGTGGCCGCCGTGGTGGCCGCACTGACGGTGGCTGTGGTGGCCTGCTGGAACAAGTTTGCCGGGTTCAGGGCCTTTGTGCTGACGATGTGGGACACGCTGAAAGGGCTGGGCAACATCATCAAGGACTATCTGATAGACCGGATCAAGACCTTCATGAGCGGTATTGGCAAACTGGGTGCGGCGCTGGCGAAACTCTTTGACGGCGACTTCAAGGGCGCGTGGGCCTCGGCCGTGGACGGTGTGAAAGACCTGACGGGTATCACAAGCGCCGAGAAAGCCGCCGGGGCGGTGAAGCAGTTGGCCAGTGGAGTGGCCGCCGACTATGCCAAGCACAAGGCCGAAGAGGACGCCAAGCAAGGCGCCAAGGAAAAGCCCAAGGCCGGAATAACAAAGCCCGGGCTGAAAGGCAGCAGCGGGTACACGCTGAGTGGAGGAGCCGGTGACGGCGGCACGGGCGGCGGCAAGGGAAGCAAGGGCGGCAGCGGCGGCAAGGCAGCCGAGGCGATGGCCACGGGCGGCACCCGGAACACACAGATAACGGTGAACATCGGCAAGCTGATAGAAACGATGACCGTGACGATGGCCGACAAGACCGACACGGGCGAGCTGGAGCGGGCAATCCTGCAGAGCATCAACCGGAGCCTGGCCATAGCAACAAGTACAGACCGATAACCAACAGACCGATATGGCAAGAACAATCGCAGAAATCAAAAAAACAATGACAGACGCCTTCATGGCCGACACCGACCTCAAGACGCTGTACGGCCTACGGAGCGACGCAACGTGGGCAGAGAGTTTCTCGACGGTGAGCGTGGAGAACCTGCTGCTGTATATCGTGGCGGCGTGCGCCCATGTGGTGGAGGTGCTGATGGAACAGTATAAGACCGACGTGGCGGCGATGGCCGAGCGCATGGTGGTGGCGAGCGTGCCGTGGTACTGGGAGAAGGCGCTGGCCTTCCAACTGGGCGACGCCCTGACGCTGGACGAGGCAACCGGCATGTACGGCTACGCTGTGGAGGATGTGGACAAGCAGGTGGTGAAGTATGCCGCCGTGAGAGACCGCGGACGCAGTGTGCAGATCATCGTGAGCGGTGACAAGGACGGCGCGCCGGAGCCCCTGTCGGACGCTGTTCTATCGGCGTTCAAACAGTATATGAACAAGATAAAAGTGGCCGGCGTGATGCTGAACATCAGCACGCACGCGAGCGACACGGTGCGTATCGCGGCCACGGTGACGATAGACCCGCTGGTGCTGGACGAGCAAGGCGCGACGCTGAACGGCGACAGCAGACCGGTGGAGACGGCCGTGGCGGAGTACCTCAAAGGCATCGCGTATGGCGGCACGCTGAACAAGACCCAACTGACACAGGCCATGCTCAGTGCCGACGGCGTAGAAGACGTGGAACTGACCGGGGTGGAGTATACCACCGACGGCGGACTGACGTGGACGACGGTGACGGGCAACAACTACACGGGCGAGAGCGGCAGTTATGTGGCCGACAATATAGCGGGAGGACTGACGTATGTGGTATGACGTGGACCTGCGACGGCTGGGGGCACAGTTGCTCCCGCCGATCATGCGTAGCCGGCTGATGGTGTCGATGGTGTACTGGCTGATCACGCCGATACGGTGGGTGCTGGCACAATTTGCCACATGGCGGACGTCGACCGACGAGCAGTTGGGGACGAACTGCACGGTGGCCTCGCTGGAGGCAGCTCTGAACGGCCTGTTCCACCTGCGCTACGGACAGATATACATCGACACACCGGAATGGGAGGAACGGGCCACGGTGCTGTACCTGCAACGTGAACGGCAGCCGGGCACTTTTCTACGCAGGGCCAGCGAAGGCGGCCCCGTATACATGGCGGCGGCCGTGGAAGACCAGCCGGATGCGAACTTCACGGTGATGGTGCCGACCTTCCTGTGCACCTCGACTGCGAGCCGTGCGGCCGACGTGTACGGTTGGCGGTATCTGACCCAAATCAAACAACTACTGGACAAATACAAACCCGCGGGACGCACGTACCGCATAATGCTATACGACTATGAATAGACTGGAATTTAGCGAAGGCGGGCAGCCCGTCTACCTGGACGACCTGGAAAGGCTGCAAAGCAACATGGTGAAACTGATACTGGCCCTCTTTCCGCAGACCGAGGGTGCCAGCCAGCCTACCAGCAGCCACGAAAAAATCAAGGATGTGACTGCCTGTACCTATTTCGCCACACCGCGCACCGTCAACGGTTCGGGCGATGCCAACTTCAAGTGGATGCAGGCCCACCTGCTGCTCTCTACCGACGGCAAGGTGTACACGGTGGCGGAGACCCGTTTTGGCGATTACGACGGACGGCCGATGGACGGCTACTATGTGCTGACGGAGAGCACGGCGGAGAGCCGCACGTTTGAGGACGGTCTGGCCCGCGCCGTGGTGAAGAGCTACACGGCTACGATTGTGCCGGAGAAGCCGACCTCGGGCACCTGGATTGCCGTGAAGGATGTGCCGAGCCTGGACCAGCTGCAGGCGGTATTGCCCGCCGCAGAATATGTGCAGGACTACTGGAAAACCGAATAAACCGCAACGAACATGGACACGATATACAACCTGCAGAGCCGCGCAGACGAACTGCGCAAGAAAACGGAGAAAGAGAGCATCAGCGCGGAAATGGTGGGCGGCCTGCATGCCGACACGCTGGACTATGTAGCCGACCTGGAGCGCAACCTGGACGGCCTGGGCATACGGAAGATCTACAAGACCTACGCGGCCATGACCGCCGAGGGCGAAGCGCCGACGGGCACGAACGGCAAGGCACTGAGGTATGGCCAACTGGTGACGGTGTACGACGGAGCGAACACCGCCCAAGCAGAAAGCGGAAATATCTACGCCTGGCAGACTGGCCAGGGTGCGTCGGCGTGGCTACTGGTGGGCAATCTGGGCAACATCGCGGACTATGACGCGCTGATCGCAGCCGAGGCGACCGCTCGTGAGGAAGCGGACGCGGCGCTGCAGGCAGCGGTGGACGCGGCGGGCGCGGCGGTGACGGCGGAGGCAGAAGCGCGCGATGCGGCCGACAAGGCGCTGTCGTCGACCGTTGACGCGACCTGCCAGGCGATAGTGGCCGACGTGGAGGCGCTGCAGACAGCCGTGGCGACGGAGACGCAGGGGCGGAAGTCGGCTGACACGTCGCTGGACAGCCGCCTGACAGCGGTGGAGGCGCAGGTCAAGACGAACACGGAGAACATCGACAGCGACCTGGCACAGGTGCAGGCCCGTATCGGCGATGTGGAGCGGCAGGTGGGCGAGGTGGTGAAGACGGTGGAGCTGACGCAGCTGGACAACATGGTGCTGAGCCGGGAGGACGCCTACGCAATGACGAAGGAGACGGCGCACTCGGTGTGGACGGTGACGAATGACGGCCGGAAGGTGGGCGTGCTACAAGTGTTCGCGGACGGCAGCAGCCACCAGCTGACGCAGGTGCTGACGAGCAACTACACGGCCAGCGACGACTGGTCGGAGCACTGGGACGGCGAGGTGCGGACGTACTACCGGATGTACAACATCCAGTCGCCGTCGCTGGAGAACGCCAAGGGCACGTGGTCGTCGTGGTCGGAGCTGGTGCCGAAGACGTGCCGCACCTACATCGAGACGCTGAAGAGCTTTATGGAGGAGACGCCGAAGCAGGTGGCCCTGACACAGGACGAGTATGACGCGATGGCTGCTGCCGGCACGCTGAAGGACGGCACCTATTATAACATACTGGAGGAATAGGCGATGATATACAAAGGCAGCAGGGAGGTGTCGGCACGCTACTACGGCACACGGGCCGTGGCGGCGGTGTACCGGGGTGCAAGGCTCGTTTGGGAGGCCATAAGCTCGTGCTTCGGTAGCGGCGCATGGGACAAAGCACGGCCGTGGAGCAATGCCGACGGATGGAAGAACGACAAGTAAACACGATAGAAGAACATACACATAGATATAAGGATATGGCAAAGAAAACAAGTCCAAACAGCATCAAGAGCCTGTCGGAAGACTGGGCTAACGATGTGGCGAGCGGTCTGCCCTTCTCGGGACAGGCCGTGCAGGAGTTTATAAAAAGTCAGTTTAATGCGAAGGTGGGCTACTGGTGCTGGTCGCCGAGTGTGGACGACAGTAACTTTTACCACCTTTGGGGATTTGCTACGGAGGATGCAAAGACGGAGTATCTGGCCGACCCCGTGGGCAACGCGGGATTGCTGCTGGTGAACGAGGCGTTGCCCATATCGACATTGAAGGGCGACTCGTATAACGCCTACCTGTGGTCGAACATCGTCAGCTCGAACGACATGGTGGTGAGCGGCGCAAGCATGAAGGTGAAACTGCGGTTTGCGGCGGTGAGGAACTCGAATGGCGAGCGACTGAACTTAGGCTCGCCCGGTACGCTCATTGTGCAGCGCAAGACGAGCAACACGGATTGGCGGACGGTGGCTACACGGACGGACGTGCTGGCCTCTACTGACTATGCCGACACGGACAACTACTCGGAGGTGGAACTTGGTGACTGCTTGGTGAGCGGCAAGCAACAGTTGCGTGTCTGCGCTACGGTGAACTACACCGATGATGAAGGCACGGTGAAAACTGCGACATCGACATATATCGCCATCGGCGCGAGCATCACCAAGACAACGCTCGACATTGCTTGCCAACAGAACTGGCAGACACCAATCATGGCTTCTACCTACAAGGATAGGGGCTACCCTATCAGTTACATGGTGTATGGCGCAGTAGCCAAGACCCTGCATGTGGAGATAACGGGCGGAAACAATAAGACCCTCAGTCTGACCTATGCGCTGACGGCCGACCAAGACTCGGCGACTATCAGCAAGAACGTGGCGGACAGTACCGACACCTACAAACTGTGGCTGCACGGCGTGCGCACGGTAAAGGCATGGCTGACGGCAAGCGACGGACAGGGCGGCGAGATAACGTCGCAAGTGTTGGTGAACCGCTTTATGGTGGTGAACCCCACAACTGACGCAGACAAGACAACGCCATACTTGATGCTGCAAAACGTGGTGTCAACGTGCGACAACTACGCACAGGCCGACCTTTGCCAATATGCCGTATTCTCGCCCGGTGCTGACGGCACGACCAATGACGGCGAGGCGGTGACAACCATTTTCTACTTGACGGACTATGCGGAGAACTTCCCTGACGACAACCCTACGCAGTATTTCAGAATAGAGAGCAGCGTAAGCCCCGGTACGCAGAACACACTCAACACAACGGTAGAGATAGAGAGCGAGGATGATGAGCAAACGAGCATCCCTGCCTATTTCCGTGTGTGGCGAAAGGCGGCGGACGATAGCGAGGTGAACTTCATGTTGGCGAGCATGGGGACGAGCAATACCGTTATCAACGTGGACAACTCGGAAAGTTATGCGCCACGGAGCGGAGCGGACTTCGTGCTGAACCCCAAGACGAGGAACAACTCGGAGAGCAACCCTCAGACCATCATTAACGCCAAGACGGGAGCGGCGATAGAAAGCACATGGTCGGGCTTCGGCATGGTGAAGGACGGATGGATAGCCTCGGACGAGGACGGGCAGAGAGTGCTAAGAGTGCCAGCAGGGGCAAAGGTGAACTTCAAGTACAATCCGTTCAGTCAGTTCTTGACAACCGCCGACAGTTCGTTGGAGATAGAGTTGGACTTTAAGGTGCGCAATGTGACCAACGAGGATGACCCCATCGTGAGCCTGTTTGAGGACTTGACCACCACCGACGCACAGGGCAACCAGACGACCACCTTCCGTGGCTTGAAGATGTTGCCGCTGAAGGGAGAGATACACACCAAGAGCAATGCGGTAAGTTCAGAGACCGACTTCAACTGGCGTGAGGGCGTGCGTACTCATGTGGCTATCAACATACACAATGCGGTTGCTCCGAACAAGGGCGATGCGCTGGTGCCAAGTACAAGTACCTACGACACGACGGCTACTAAAATAGCACTTGTACGGGTATTTATCAATGGCGATATAGAGCGAGAGTACAAGTATTCTATCACCGACACCGAGGAGTTTTGCACGGCATTGATGAGCAATGGCGGTTTTTCTGTGGGTCAGTCGGGTGCCGATATTGATATTTACGGCATCCGTATCTACCAAAACATGGCGTTGGAGAGTAGTGACGTTTTAGGAAATTATATTTCCACTTTGCCCACCACCGCAGAGAAGCAAGCCATGCGCAAGCGCAACGACATCCTTACTGGCGGCAAGATAGACATGGAGAAGGTGCGGGCACTGGGCATACGCTGCTTGGTGTGGCACGGCACTGAACCCTACAAGGAGAACACGTCAGCACAGAAGGGTTACTACGAGGTGTTCCAGTATGACGCAAAGGGCAACTATCTGCCCGAACACTCGGGAACCATCTGCAAGGCTTCGGCTGCATTGGAGACGAAACGCCAAGGCTCTACGGCCAACACCTACTACTACTCGAACATACAAACCAAGGTAGGCGATGTGGAAGACACCATCACCGTAAAGCTGAAAGACCTGCATTCGAGCATCGGTTGGGAGGTGAAAAACACGGACGGCACGCTGACCGTGGCCCTGAAGGGCGGATGCTTAGGCAAGAACTTCCCGACGAACGAGGAGGCCGTGGAATACCCCTACACGATGACGGAGGATGAGGATGCGGTGATTGTGCCCGACGGTTGGATAGACGGCAACGGCAAGTACCGTGGACGAGGATATGCGGTGGCAGACGGCATACCGATGGCGCAGAAGTTGGTCAATAAGATTAACTACGCTTCCTCTATGCAGAGCCACCTCCCCGGCGTGAACAACCTATACAACGACCTGCATAAGGCTATCGTGGGCAAGAACTCGCTGCAAGAGGCGTATTCGGAGGCGAGAGTGAGCAAATATACGGAGCCGTTCCTGTTCTTCACGCAAGCCGTGGATAGCGACACACCAGTATATAGAGGCCCATGCACGTTTGGCGCAGGCAAGATGGACAAGCCGACATGGGGGTATGTGAAGAAGCTGCACCCCTTGTTCGCTATGTTTGAAGGCTCGGACAACAACTACGACTTGACCGATATGCGTGTACCCTTTACATGGGGTATGCCCGACTGCCCCGAGAACATCACCTACTCGGCAGACGATGAGGGTTTCTTCTATAACGGACAGCAATGTATTGACTTTGACGCAGGAGCCACGGACGACACGGACACACCCAAGGAGAACATCATCGAGGTGCTGCAAGGGGCATGGAACTTCCTCTACCTGCACGCCACGGAGATAGAGTACTACAAGGGAACGTTCGACAAGTTCCAAGTGGCGGACGAGGCGAAGAACACTTTTAAGAAATACTGGTGTACGGACGGCAGCGAGGCGTACCTCTTGAAGCGTTACGACTATGTGAACCAGCGTTGGGTGGACGCAGGGCTTTGGGACGACACCACCAAGGCATGGAGCAAGGTGGACTTGCGCACGGACGACATGACCAAGGCTACCTACGACGCAAGCGTGAACCAAAGTGAGTACAAGGCCCTCAACGTGGAGTTGAAAGGCGCAATCGTGGCGCACGCCAAGAAATACATCGGCTGGTACTTTAAGACAGCATCGCTCCAACTCTACTACACGCTTATCATCCACATGTTGGCAGGTACGGACTCATGCTCGAAGAACACCTACTATGTGATAGACCCGAAGGCAACGGACGTGACCATTGACGGCGAGACAAAGACGTGCTACCTCTTGGAGATGCACACCGACGACGTGGACACCATGCTGCCCATTGACAACAACGGACGCACCACCAAGCCCTACTACATCGACCGTATGCACCCCTATGTGGACGGCGACCAGACCACGGAGAAGTATGAGGGTATGCACAACGTACTCTTTAACCTCTGCGAGCAGATGTGGGAGGAGACCAAGGAGCTGCAAAGCATGGCAAAACGCATACTGACCACGATGGAGAGCCTTGTGAGCGAAAGCGACTATATAGAGGGTTTCCCTGCTGACGGACAAAAGGCATCGGTAATCGGTTGCCTGTGGAAATATATCTACTTCATACAAGCCTATATACCGCAGGTGGCCTACAACGA
>CAVKJH010000047.1:0-3991 GCA_963656755.1 bacterium | reverse complement strand
GAGGTGAAGAAGGTTGCATCTCTGAGCCTACAATTTTATAGTTGCGGATTTGAGGCTTATAGTTATAGTTGTACTTGAAACAAATCTACGACCTCGGCACAAAGCGCCTGACTTCGTCAATGCGTCACCCAATCACCATTTTGTTCCCGTTTTGTCAAAAACAAGACTATTTTATTTTCTTTCATCTGTCATTTTGTTAGTAATTTTGCAGCCGATTTAGGATAATGATAAAAACAGATAAAGAAAATGCAGAATACAAGTAACACGAAATTGGTGGGAAAGATATTCGCCACGGGTGTGATGTCGTTTTGCGGCGTGGTGAGCGAGACGGCGATGAACGTCACCTTCCCTACGTTGATGAACGAGTTTGGCATCGGCACCAGCACGGTGCAGTGGATCACTACGGGCTACCTGCTCGTTTTGGCACTGGTCATCACGATGTCGTCGTACCTGAAGCGCAACTGCTCGCAGCGCACGCTCTTCCTCGTCGCCATCCTTAGTTTTATCATTGCCACGCTGGCTTGCTTCGCAGCTCCTTCGTTCACCGTCCTCATGATAGGGCGCATGGTGCAGGGAGTGGGCACAGGCATTGCCTTGCCGCTGATGTATAATATCATCTTGGGCGAGGCGCCTAAGGAACAGATAGGTACGTTCATGGGAGTCGGCATGCTCGTCACGGCAGTGGCCCCTGCCGTCGGTCCCGTGCTGGGCGGCTTCATCGTGGATATGTTCGGATGGCGTTATATCTTCCTCTCGCTGATGCCGTTGCTGCTGCTTTCGCTCGTCATCGGCTGCAAGCTCATTCGGCGTTCCACGCCCACGGAACGTTCCCGTTTCCACCTCTTCGACTATGCCCTCATCGTGGTGGGCTACACCACCTTCATCCTCGCCATGGTGCAGGCTTCTTCCGCCGGATGGGTGAGCGTGACGGTCATCTCGTTGCTCGCAGTGGCGTCATTGGCACTCGCCTGGTTCGTGAGGCAGTCGCGCCGCGAACCGCATCCGCTGCTGCACGTGGAGGTGCTGGGCCATCGCAACTACATGTTGGCCTTGACAGCCATCCTCATTGTGCAGTTTGCCGTACTGGGCCTGGGTTATGCCATACCCAACTATTCGCAGATCACCAACCATACCGGCGCTTTCACGGCAGGCGGCCTACTGGTGCCGGGTTGCGTGGTGGGCGCCATTCTCTCTTTGCTCAGCGGCAGGTTGCTCGACAAGGTGGGGGCCCGCATCCCCATCATGGCCGGCTACGGCTTCATGTTCCTGGCCAGTCTGCTCTTCGCCTGGTATGGCGATGCCATGAGCACGCTGATGTTCTACGCCTTCTATGTGGTGTTCACCATCGGTCAGGGCCTCGGCATGCCCTCGGCCATCACCTTCGGTCTCTCGCAGTTGCCCAAGGACCTCTCGGCCGACGGCAATGCGTTGGTCAACAGTTTCCAGCAGTTGGCTGGAGCGATGGGCACGGCGGTAGTGTCAACCATCGTTGCCTCGCAGCAACTCTCAGCCCTAGCCTCCCGGTTTGCCGAGGCGACGGCCATCGGTTCACAGCATGCCTTCATGCTGCTCGCCCTGCTGATGCTCGCAGCCTTCGTGATATGCTGGGTAATGACGGCAAAGAGCAAGAAGGCTTGCGCCTAAGATGAACATATTAGGTTGAGGCTTCTTTACGCCTCAACCTTTTGCCCTGTATTCCCTCGGCGACATGCCTAGTTCCCTCCTCACATATTTTCCAAAGAAGGAGAGGTTGTCGAAGCCCGCTTCGGCAGCTATCTCCTTGATGCTTTTTTCGGAGGAGGTGAGCATGGTGCGGATATAGTTGGTGGCTACTTGGTTGAGGAGTTCGGAGGCTGTCTTTCCTGCCTGTTTCTTGCAGATGGTGGAGAGATACTTGGGCGTGATGCAGAGCTTGTCGGCGTAGTGCGCCACGTCGCGGTGGCGGGGTGCATCGGTAGCAGTCAGGGCCACAAACCGCTTGAAGATGGTTTCGGCTGAGGAGTAGTTGCGGTCGGGGAGCTGCTGGTTGAGCATCGGGGCGAGGTTGTCGTAGAACTCGTAGATGAACGACTGCAGCAGCAGTTTGATGATTTGGGCGTGGTGGGGCAGATGGGTGTCTGCCAACTTCTGTTTCAGAAACTCGTGGTCTTTCAGGAAGTGCGCCATATCCTCGTCTGTGAGATGCAGTAACGGGTTTTCACGGATGATGAGTCCTGCCTCCCAGATGTTGCCGCCTAGAATGAAGATGCTTTCGAAATAGGAGGGCGACATGAGGATGCCGCGGCATTTGAAGTCGCAGCTCACCATCGCATTCTGGATGAACTGGTTGGGATGCGCCATAATGATGTCGTTCTTGCCGATGCAGTAATCCTTTCCTTCTATCTTGCAGGAAGCCTTTCCTTCTATGCAGAGGATGGTGACGTATGCCTCGGAGTGGATGTTTGCCGCTGGCAAGGCTCCCAGTTCGTCAAATACCGCCACGTCCTTGTCGGTGAATTGTTCCATACGCACCCGGCATTCCTCTTCAGTGACGTCTCTGTGGCATATTGCAAAAACAGGGTGTTCCATTGAACCTGCCACCTCCTTATTGAATAGTATCTGTTCCTTTGTAGTTTCCATTTTCTGGTTGTTTGTGTGATATTTCTGGTTGTACTTCGGGTGTAAAAGTACTATTCCGGCATCAAAAGTACAATTATTTTCCGCAAACAGAAGTGTTACCGATGTCTTTTTTGTGTCTTTTATCTCGCAAACACTCTGTCACGAAGCAATATCGGACACTTTATAAGCTATATTATGTCTTAAAATGCCACAATAAAGCTTTTACTTTGCAGCCAAAATCGGATAATAACACCAATGACACAAACAGGTATGAAAAAATCAACAATTTGCGGACAGCACATGGCAGGGGGCTTTGCAGCCCTCGCCCTGCTGTCTGCGCTCTTAGTGAGTTGTGGCAAGAAACAGGAGGTGCAGTCTTCCACAGAACCGGTAGCGGTGAAGGTGATGACCATAGGGACGGAAAGCCCCATCGCGGCATCGGGGTATGGGTATTCGGGAACGGTGGAGGAGGAAAACGGCGCCTCGCTGAGCTTCACCACCGGCGGCACCATCCTGCAGCTCAAGGTGAAGGTGGGCGACCGTGTGCGCAAGGGACAGCTCATCGCCACGGTGGACCCCACGCAGGTGAAGAACACTTACGAAATGGCGCACGCCACCCGTATGCAGGCGGAGGATGCCTACAGACGCATGAAGCAGCTCCATGACAAGGGTAGCCTTACCGAAATAAAATGGGTAGAGGCGCAGAGCCAACTGCAGCAAGCCGTCGCTGCCGAGGGCATAGCCAGGAAGAGCCTTGCCGACTGTGCGCTCCATGCTCCCTTCGACGGTGTCGTCTCCGAGAAGTATGCCGAGGTGGGACAGAACGCCACACCGGGTGTGCCCGTCGTGAAGGTCGTCACCACGAAGGTGCTGAACGTGAAAATCTCCGTGCCGGAGAGCGAGATGGCCAACGTCCGCATACGCCAGCGTGCAAGGATAGTGGTGCAGGCAGTCGGCGGAAAGCAGTACGAGGGGTACGTCGTGGAGAAGGGCATCGTTGCCGACCCCGTCTCTCGTTCTTATAGTGTGAAGATACGGGTAGAGGGAACGGACAACGCCCTCCTGTCCGGTATGGTGTCTAATGTGGCTCTTGACAAGGCTGACGCTCCGAAGGCGGGCACGGCTGCAAAGGCTGCCGTCGTCATCCCAGCCCACCTCGTGCAGCTTGCCGACGACAACTCCAACTTCGTATGGGTGGACGAGGGCGGCAAGGCAGTTCGCCGCACCATCGTCTGCGGAGAGTATCAGAGCAACGGCGTCACCGTAGCCAACGGACTGAAGGCGGGCGACAGGCTCATCGTGGAAGGACAACAGAAGGTAAGTACAGGCACGGCCATTAAGACGAAATAGAACTATGAAGAAGAAACGAAACATAGTGGAATGGGCGATGCAC
>CAVKJH010000046.1:0-2511 GCA_963656755.1 bacterium | reverse complement strand
GCGCATAATTCAAATCATCATGCGGTTTAATTATGCGCCCCCTACAGGGGCGATGCATTAATACGCATTGTGATATAGGGGCGAGCCCCTATCCTATATTATGTGCCCCCTACAGGGGCAAACAACGTATAAACATCCGCAATGTTCGCCAATGTTCGCCAATGTTCGGGGGCAAATACATTTGCGTTATTCTCCCATCGTGCAACGTCTACCCATTGTGCCCCCGCCCATCCATTGGCTTCTCCCATCATGCAACGTCTGCCCATTGTGCCGCACGCCCGCAATAAAATTCGGGAAAAAACAACGGCGAAAAATGCGGATGGGGTGTTTTTTTTGTACCTTTGCAAACAACGGGGGGACGTGCCGCAACCCATACGCCTCCCCGCCAACCGCAACAATCATCATAACCATATCTATCATGAAACAACGACAGTTACTTACCGGTCTGGCCGCCATGCTGATGATGTCTGTGGGCATGCACGCCCAGACACGCCAGCTCACGGTCAACACCAAGCCGGGCGCACCCGTACAGTCCACCATGTACGGCATCTTCTTCGAGGACATCAACTTCGGCGCCGACGGCGGCCTCTACGCCGAGATGGTCGAGAACCGCAGCTTCGAGTTCCCCGACCGCCTCATGGGATGGGGCACCTTCGGCAACGTCACCCTCAGCGACACGAAGCCGGCCTTCGACCGCAACCCGCACTATGTGGTGCTGCAGAGCGCCGGACACAACCAGAAGTTCACCGGACTGGAGAACCGCGGCTTCTTCGGCATGGGACTGAAGGAGGGCATGACCTACGACTTCTCCGTCTACGCCCGTCTGCACGACCTGCAGGGCAAGGAGGCCAAGATACGCGTGGAGATCGTCGACGACGAGGATGTGCCCATCGACAAGAAGAGCATCACCGTCAAGGCCAACAAGTGGCAGAAATACTCCGTGCAGCTCAAGTCCACCAAGACCGTGGCCAAGGGCCTCATGCGCATCTTCCTGGAGAGCGGCGAGGGCATCGACCTCGACCATGTGAGCCTCTTCCCCGGCGACAACTGGAACGGTCTGCGCGCTGACCTCGTGAAGGACCTCGAGGACCTGCACCCGGGCATCTTACGCTTCCCCGGCGGATGCATCGTGGAGGGCACCGACCTGGAGACGCGCTACCAGTGGAAGAACACCGTGGGTCCGGCCGAGAACCGGCCGCTCAACGAGAACCGCTGGAACTACACCTTCCCACACCGCCTCTACCCCAACTACTACCAGACCTACGGACTGGGCTTCTACGAGTTCTTCCTGCTCTCGGAGAAGATCGGCGCCGAGCCGCTGCCCGTGCTGAGCTGCGGTCTGGCCTGCCAGTACCAGAACGGCGACGACGACCAGAACGCACACGTCGCCCTCGACGACCTGCAGCCCTATGTCGACGATGCCCTCGACCTCATCGAGTTTGCCAACGGCGACACCAACACCAAGTGGGGCAAGCTGCGTGCCGACATGGGGCATCCCAAGCCCTTCGGCCTCAAGCAGGTGGGCATCGGCAACGAGCAGTGGGGACCGCTCTACCCCGAACGGCTCCGCAAGTTTGTTGAGCAGATACGCGCCAAGTACCCCGACATCAAGATCTGCGGATCGGCCGGACCGGTGGCCGGCGGCGAGGGCTTCGACTACCTGTGGCAGGAGATGCGCAAGCTCAACGTCGACCTCGTCGACGAGCACTACTACTGCCCGCCCGAGTGGTTCCTGAAGAACGCCAACCGCTACGACAACTACGACCGCAAGGGCCCGAAGGTGTTTGCCGGCGAGTATGCGTCGCATGTGCGCGGCGTCGACAACCAGCCCACCGTGGCCAAGAACAACTGGGAGGCCGCTCTCTCCGAGGCTGCCTTCATGACCGGTCTGGAGCGCAACGCCGACGTGGTGTGGCAGTGCACCTATGCTCCGCTCTTTGCCCATGTCGACGGCTGGCAGTGGCGTCCCGACCTCATCTGGTTCGACAACCTCAAGAGTGTGCGGTCGGCCAACTGGTATGTGCAGATGCTCTACGGCACCTACAAGGGTACCAACGTGCTGCAGCTCACCGAGGACGGCAAGGCCGTGGCCGGCGATGGCGGTCTCTACGCCAGCGCCGTGTACGACAAGGCCACCAAGCAGACCATCCTGAAGATTGCCAACGCCGCCGACAAGGCGCAGCAGGTCACCGTCACCCTCAAGGGGGCCAAGGGCCTCACCAAGGCGCAGGTCATCTCGCTGCACGCCGACAGCAAGCACGCCACCAACACGCTCGACCAGCCCAACAACGTGGTGCCGAGCGAGAGCGAGGTACCGGCCTCGGGCAACACCGTCACCCTGACCGTCCCCGCCCAGACCTTCCAGGTGGTGCGCCTCTGAGCGCCGCGCCAACGATTGCCCCTGTAGGGGGCACATACATCCGCAACGTTGCCCCATGTTGGGGGACACATACATCCGCAACGTTGCCCCCGTAGGGAAACCATTCGCAACGATTGCCCCTGTAGGGGGCA
>CAVKJH010000045.1:0-81412 GCA_963656755.1 bacterium | reverse complement strand
ATGGAAAAACGATGAACCGTAAAACCGTAGGGGTAAACCCCTACGCTATAATCTGCGCCCCCTACAGGGGCATGAGTTCAATACGAATCTGATAGTAATAAATTAAACACCTCATATACAACACATTCGTTCATATTTTGTGCGATTTTTCGTGCACAAATAAAATTGGATTTTGAACGTCCTACCCTACGGGACTGGTTTCTTCGATTTTTAGCGGACGCCAATATTTACAAATAGCCTGTCATAAAAGACAATAGCCTGGTCTTGTTCAGACCAAGCTATCATCTTAGTGTTTTAATATTGTGATGCAAAGAGGTATCGTACTGTTGCCGCGCCCCAGCTCTGTGTTGCTTTAGCGGATGCGGTCCATGCTTTTCACCAGCTGCTCGTCGGCCTTGATGCTGCGATGAGCCAAAGCCATCAAGACGATGGCTACAAACGGCAGACAGGCCGCAAAGCGTACATGGAAAACTGCACCGCCGGACTGCAGACCGACGAAAGCGTTGTAGGCATAATAGGCATACCACAACAGACAAAGCAATATGCCAACCTTACAGAGGCGCATCTGAAGCGGACGACGGCGGTAAAGGCATACGGCGACCGAAGAGAGTATGGCCGTAACGATTATGTCGACAAACAATACAGGGCGCACCACAAAACCGTGTTCTTGGTACAAACCTATATTGTAGAACAAATCGGATGCACCCATTCCTTGCGGCTCGACGCTGCCGATGGGCAAGCAGAGGCAGACGATAAGTACTGCTTCTGCCAGCAGCAAGTAGAGGGTTTGTATGCGCTGGATCATTATGCTTCGTCTTCCTGATTGTCTTGCGAGGGGTCACGCCAGTATACGTTGCCCTCCACAAACTCCTGCGTGGCCAACAATGTGGGTTTGGGCAACTTCTCGTAGTAACGGCTGATTTCAATCTGCTCGCGGTTCTCGAACACTTCGTCCAGCGAATCGTTGTAGGAGGCAAACTCCTGCAGTTTCTTGTTCAGGTCTTGCTTGATTTCTACACCAATCTGATTGGCGCGCTTGCCAATGATGGCAACGCTTTCGTAAATGTTGCCTGTGCTCTTCCACAACTCGGGAAGTTCGCGGGTTTCGGTGTTAACGGGTGCCTTTGATTTCTTATAATCCATATCTGAATGATAAATATTGTTTTTTTATTGTTGTTTCTGTTGAGAGTGCCTTACTCACTTTCACTGCTTGTGCCTGTGATCTTCTTGCATTTGCCTATGTAGTCTTCGGCCAGCTTGCGCCATTTGGAATCGGGGTACTCGTTGACAAATCCGTAGCACTCGTCTTCCGCATTCTGAAAGCGTTCAAGCCGTTTCTCCTCTACACTCTGCTGGGCAAGCTCGAACTTACTTTTCATGATGAGCAATGCAAAATCTTCGCGCTTGGCGGTGTAGGGATAGTCTTTCAGGGCGTTCTCGGCCGTCACGATGCATGCCTCATAGTTGTTGCCGCCTTCCGTGCAGTTGCCGAAATAAGCCCCGAGATTGTAATACAGTTGCGCTGAATACAATTCTTTAAGCACCAGTTTGTCCTGAAGGGCGAAAAGGCGGCTTTGCGCCTGCTCTTTCATCTTGCCGTCGGGGTAGAGGTCCAGAAAATCCTGAAATGAGGAAATGGCCTGTACCGTCTGTGTCTGGTCCAGCCGCGCTTCCGGGGTGCAGAGGTACAGACTTTGGCCTACATAGTAGGATGCCATCTCGGCATAGGCTCCGCGGGGATAGGACTTGACGTACCGCTTGAAGGTTTCGGCAGCTGTCTCATAGTCGCGGTTGCAATATTCGGCCATTCCCAGCATGTACAGGCTTTCTTGTGCATCGGCAGTTCCCTTCAGTTGGGTAATGACATCCTGCAGCAGCGTTGTGGCACGCTGATACTTTCCAGTGGCAAAGCATTCCTTTGCAAACTCGTATTTGTAGCGGTAATCGGGGGTCTTATACACTTGGTTGAATTCTCTTGCGCAACTGCTCAAGAGCAACAGTAGTGTGAAAGCTATGAGAATAGTCTTCTTCATGTTTGGCATTTTGAGTTGCAAAAATACAACTATTTCCCGTATTTGCCAAGGCGCCCCCGTCATTTTTAGCAAAAAATAGGATTTGACGGCATCCGACGGGCTGTGACACCATGCTGAAGACACAAAAGTAACGTCGCTTCAACGCTTTAGCTGACGTTGAATGGTTGTAAATAAACATAAAAAACGGCGCATGGCCGTTGCGGATTGTACGATAATTGGCAAGACGGTTCGTGCCGGACCGTTCGTCATTCCACAAGGGTCATGCGCCGTTGTATGGGGCGCTTAGTGGTTATCCACGTATTCGGTTATCCACTGTCCCACTTCTTTTGTTCCGTATTGCTTGCCGCCCTCGACCTGGATTTCGGGCGTGCGGACATTTTGAAGAAGACTCTCGTTGCATGCCTCGCGAATTAAGGCGCCTTCGGCTTTCAGGCCAAAGTGCTCGAGCATCATGGCTGCTGACAGGATTTGGGCCAACGGGTTGGCAAGGTTCTTGCCGGCAGCCTGCGGCCACGATCCGTGCACGGGCTCGAAAAGCGGCGTGTGTGCTCCGAGAGAGGCAGAGGGCTGGAGGCCCATCGAACCGGTGATGGCACTTGTCTCGTCGGTCAGGATGTCGCCAAACGTGTTCTCCGTAACGATGACATCGAAGAAACGGGGCTCTGTCAGTACACGCATCGAACAGTTGTCGATAAACATGTAGTCGGTCTGCACGTCGGGATATTGTGGGGCCATTTCCTTGGCAATCTGTCTCCACAGACGCGAGCTGGCCAGCACGTTGGCCTTGTCGACAACCGTGAGATGGTGGTTGCGGCGCTGTGCCGTCTCGAACGCTACCTTCAGGATGCGCTCGATTTCCGGTCGGGTGTAGGCATCGGTGTCGAATGCCTTGTCGTTGTCCTGATACTTCTCGCCGAAGTACATGCCGCCTGTCAATTCGCGGATTACCATGAAATCGGCACCCTTGATGAGGTTTTCTTTCAGCGGTGACATGTGCAACAGGCAGTCGAACGTGGCCACGGGACGTACGTTGGCAAACAGACCGAGCTTTTTGCGCATGGCCAGCAGACCTGTCTCGGGACGTACCTTGAGCGTGGGATCGTTGTCGAAGCGCGGATCGCCCACTGCGGCGAAGAGTACAGCGTCGGCTTCCATGCAGGTCTTGAAGGTCTCATCGGGGAACGGGTCGCCGCAAACGTCAATGGCGTGGGCGCCGCAGATGGCCTCGTGGTATACAAACTCGTGCCCGAATTTCTTTGCAATGGCATCGAGTACATGGATGGCTTGCGGCATTATTTCTGGCCCGATGCCGTCGCCGGGCAATACTGCGATATTCAGTTTCATGATATTTTACGTTTTATTGAACGTCGTCGGATGTAACGGTTGATCTTGTTCTGTGAACACGGAAACCTTTGGTTATGCCCATGCAGAGATGCATGGCTCTTATTTCGGATGCTAATGCTGGGCTTGTTTTCGTGCTTTCAATTCGTCGTCCTCCACAATGTTGAGCATTTTGAAAGTGGCTTTAATGGCTGCTTCGGTCTGGTCTGCATCCAAACCGTGGGTGTGAATCGTACGGCCCCCGTCGCCTTGCCAGGTGATGATGGTCTGAACCAAGGCATCCGTACGGCCTCCGGGTGGGATGGTCACGCTGTAATTGGCCAGACGCGGAAAGGTGCGGTTGAGGTTGTCGCGATACACCTTGCGCAATGCTTTTACAAATGCATCGTACTGTCCGTCGCCCGTTGCGTCGGCAGTATATTCGTTTCCGTTTATCTCTACCTTGATGCTTGCGATGGGCTTCAG
Organism: bacterium; assembly: GCA_963656755.1. Taxonomy (GTDB): domain Bacteria; phylum Bacteroidota; class Bacteroidia; order Bacteroidales; family Bacteroidaceae; genus Prevotella. The sequence goes on along the minus strand of CAVKJH010000045.1, from coordinate 77,573 downwards.
GCCGTAGGACGTGGAAACCATGTAGCTGAGCAACTTAACCCGCTCTGTAGGCGTGTTGTGCTTCAGTACATCGGCTATGATGTAAGGCAAGTCGTCTTGTGTGACCATCTCTTTGCGGTCGCCCAATTCTGTGATGCGCCGTGTCACGCTGCGTGTCTGTTCAGGGGTCAGTTCCAGCCCAAGCTCCTCTAAGTTCATCTCAATATTGGCTTTGCCCGAGTTCTTGCCCAAGGCATATTCGCGCTTGCGGCCAAACCGGGCAGGCACAAGGTCGTTGCTGTAAAGCTTGTCCTTGTTGTCTCCGTCGGCATGGACACCGGCCACCTGCGTGAATACATTGCTTCCCACGATGGGTTGGTTGGGCGATATGGCTATGCCGCTATAGCCCTCCACCAGACGGCTTATCATGTTGAGTTGGCTTTCGCGGATTGAGGTCTCTGCGCCGAACTGGTCTTTCAGAATGGCCTGCACGCTCGCTAACGGAGCATTGCCGCAACGCTCGCCCAGACCGTTCACTGTGACGTGTACTCCCTGACAACCGCTCAGTACGGCAGCAAGGGTGTTCGATACGGCCATGTCGTAATCGTTGTGGGCATGAAAATCGAAATGCTTGCCCGGATAACGGCGACGCATCTTGCGCATGTACTCCACGCATTGCAGGGGATTCATGATGCCCAAAGTGTCGGGAAGCATGTAGCGTTTGATATCGGTTTCCTTCAGCGCATCCATCATCTGGTAGACATATTCGGGGGAGTTCTTCATGCCGGAGCTCCAGTCTTCCAAATAGATGTTTACCTGCAGCCCCTGTTGCTTGGCATAGTCCAGCACGCGGAGAATATCTTCGATGTGCTCCTCCGGACTCTTGTGCAGTTGGTGCAAACAATGTTTCAGTGAACCTTTCGCCAGCAGGTTGATGACGTGACCGCCGCAGGTTTTTATCCAGTCCACGGAAAGGGTGCCGTCGACAAAGCCCAATACCTCGATGCGGTCGATGTATCCCTCGCGCTCAGCGTAGGAACAGATGCGCTTGACCGCCTCGCGCTCGCCTTCCGACACTCGTGCGGAGGCTACTTCTATGCGGTCTACATTGACGTCGTGGAGCAACGACCGCGCGATGATGAGCTTTTCATGGGGCAGAAAACTGACGCCATTGGTCTGCTCGCCGTCGCGTAGCGTAGAATCCATGATTTCAATCTTCGGACCAAATGTGTTTTTGGGGCCGACCTTCATTATGCATGTTGTTTTTCGAAAGCCTCAACCTTGTCGCGGTTGGCTACCAGGAAATCCACGTCGTCGAGGCCGTTCATGAGGCAGTGTTTTTTGTAACCGTTAATGTCGAAATGCTCGGAGTGGCCGGTAGCAAGATTGGTAACCGTCTGCTTCGGCAAATCCACGCACACCTCGGCAGCGTGATTCTTGCTGATGGTGTCGAAGAGTTCCTGCAGGAATGGTTCGCTTACCACCACGGGAAGCACAAAGTTGTTGAGCTCGTTGTTTTTATGGATGTCAGCGAAGAAACTGCTGATCACCACCCTGAAACCATAGCCGGCGATGGCCCATGCCGCATGTTCGCGCGACGAGCCCGAGCCGAAATTCTTTCCGGCTACAAGGATCACGCCCGAATAACTTGGGTCGTTAAGCACGAAATCTTTCTTGAGGCTTCCGTCCTTGTTGTAACGCCAGTCGCGGAAAAGGTTGTCGCCAAATCCGTCCTTGTCGGTTGCCTTGAGGAAACGGGCCGGTATTATTTGGTCTGTATCTACATTCTCCAACGGAAGGGGGATGCAGGATGACGTAATGACATCAAATTTTTGTTTCATCGTTTTTTGTTGTCTAATGATTAGTGATCATGCCTGAAGAAACTCGCGCGGATCGCTTATGCGGCCCGTAATGGCAGCTGCGGCAGCTACAAGGGGCGATGCCAATACGGTGCGGGCGCCGGGGCCTTGGCGTCCTTCGAAGTTCCGGTTGGAAGTGGAAACGCTGAGTTTGCCTGCGGGCACCTTGTCGTCGTTCATCGCCAAGCATGCCGAGCAGCCCGGCTGGCGTATCTCGAACCCTGCAGCTTCCAGTTGCAGATCGAGTCCTTCATCCTTGATCTGTTTCAATACTGCCCACGATCCGGGAACGAGCCATGCCACCACGTCGGGCGATTTCTGGTGTCCTTTCACGATTGAGGCAAATGCGCGGAAGTCCTCGATGCGTCCATTGGTACATGCTCCGAGGAAAACGTAGTCAATGGGGTGACCCAACAGACGCTCGCCAGGCTCGAAACCCATGTAGTGAAGGCTCTTGAGGAAAGAAGCCTGTTCCTTTTCCGGCACTTGGTCAAGCGTGGGCACAGTTCCCGTGACGGCGATGCCCATGCCCGGGTTGGTGCCATAGGTGATGCGGGGCTCAATGTCGGCACCGTCGAACACAAGTTCGCTGTCGAATACTGCGTCGTCGCCCGACCGCAGTTCGCGCCATTTGGCTACGGCCTTGTCCCAGTCCTCGCCTTTGGGGGCGTACTTGCGTCCCTTCAGATATGCGAATGTCGTGTCGTCGGGGGCTATGAAACCGCCGCGTGCTCCCATCTCGATGGAAAGATTGCAGAGCGTCAGACGCCCCTCCATCGACATTTGTTCGATGACCGGTCCTGCATATTCCACGAAATAGCCGGTAGCTCCCGATGTGGACAGTTGGGCCATGAGATACAGTGCAACGTCCTTGGCGGTCACGCCTTTCTGCAGTTTTCCGTTGATGGTAATACGCATAGACTTGGGCTTTTGCTGCAAAATGCATTGTGAGGAGAGAACCATCTCTACTTCGGATGTTCCGATTCCGAAGGCCACTGCTCCTACAGCACCGTGGGTGGAGGTATGCGAATCGCCGCAGACAATGGTCATGCCAGGCAAGGAAAGCGCCGTTTCGGGTCCCACCACATGGATGACACCGTTTTCGGGAGTATTTTTCTTGAATTCCGTAAGGCCAAATTCCTCGCAGTTTTTGTCGAGCGTCTCTACCTGATGCCGTCCCACCGGGTCGAGCTCGGGCGAGCCTTGGTCGTGCGTCATGATGTTGTGGTCGGGCATGCAGTAGACCTGTTGTGGCCTGAACACTTGCAAATGCCGGCGGCGAAGGCCGTCGAAGGCTTGTGGCGACGTCACCTCGTGGCAATAGAGCCGGTCGATATACAATTGTGTGGGACCATCTTCCACGATTTGTACAACGTGGCTATCCCAAATCTTATCAAATAATGTGTTCATGATCAGAATGTCTTTCGATACCTTATTTTCTAAACTTGTTAACGCAGTCGATGTAAGCCTCGACCGAAGCTGTCACGATGTCGGTATTTGCACCGAAGCCGTAGTAGACGTTGCCGTCGTATTCCACTTGCATGTGCACCTTTCCTACATCGTCCGACCCCTTAGAGATAGCCTGTATGGTAAACTCCTTCAGAGTCATCTGCTTGCGTATAATCCGTTTCAATGCCTTGATGGCGGCGTCGACAGGGCCGTTGCCCGTGCTGCTTTCTTCGAATTTCTGTCCTGCTATGTCGAGGCCTACGCTTGCCACGCTACGCACACCCTTGCCCGTGGTGACTTGCAGGTAATCGAGTTTCACGGAATGGTTGGCAGCGGTGTCTGCACCAGCCAGCATGAGGATGTCGTCGTCGTTGATTTCTTTTTTCTTGTCGGCCAAGTCCAGAAAGGCTTTGTAAATATGGTCGAGCTTGTCTTCGTCCTTGATGTCCACACCGTTGACCTCGAGTCGGTATTTCAGTGCGGCGCGTCCCGAACGGGCGGTCAGCACGATGGCATTGTTGTCGAGGCCAATGTCTTTCGGGTCGATGATTTCGTAGGTCTGTACGTTTTTCAGTACGCCGTCCTGATGTATGCCGCTCGAGTGTGCGAAGGCATTGCGTCCGACGATGGCCTTGTTGGCCTGCACGGGCATGTTCATCAGCGAGCTGACCATGCGCGACACGGGATAGATCTTTTGCGTGTTGATGTTCGTGTCGATGTCTATTCCCTTGTGACATTTCAGGATCATGGCAATCTCTTCGAGCGACGTGTTGCCGGCTCGCTCGCCGATGCCGTTGATTGTGACCTCCACCTGCCGCGCTCCGTTGAGCACACCTTCGAGCGTGTTGGCCGTTGCCATCCCGAGGTCGTTGTGGCAATGTGTGGAGATGATGGCCTTGTCGATGTTCGACACATGCTCCTTGAGGTACTTGATCTTGGCTCCGAATTCATGGGGAAGGCAGTAACCGGTGGTGTCGGGGATGTTGACCACGGTGGCACCGGCGGCAATGACCGCTTCGACAACCCGTGCCAGGTATTCGTTGTCGGTACGTCCGGCATCCTCGGCGTAGAATTCTACATCCTCTACATACTTTTTGGCGTAGGCTGTGGCGCGCACTGCGCGGTCCAGGATTTCGTCGCGGTTGGAGTTGAACTTATATTTAATATGGTAGTCGGAAGTTCCGATACCGGTATGAATGCGTTTGTGTTTTGCATATTGCAGCGATTCGGCAGCAATGTCTATGTCTTTCTCCACGGCACGTGTCAAGGCGCAGATGGTAGGCCATGTAACCGCCTTAGATATTTCCACCACCGAGTTGTAGTCGCCCGGCGATGATATGGGGAAGCCCGCCTCGATGACATCGACTCCCAACAACTCTAATTGTTTGGCTACCTGTATCTTCTCTACGGTGTTCAGTTGGCATCCTGGCACTTGTTCGCCGTCGCGAAGGGTGGTGTCAAAAATAAAAAGTCTGTCGCTCATAGTTTATGTTGTTACTTTGTTTTTGTCGTTGCTCCAACGAAAAAAGGCCTTCCCACTATTGGAAGTGGAAAGGCCTTGCAATCGTTATAGTTCTTACATGCACACACATACCCTTACACTTCCGGCTGTCAGATACAGTCGAATACCAATTAGGAGGCTAATAATGTTGGTGCACATGATAGTCATAGTCAATGCTCTTGTTGTTTTCTGTTGCAAAGGTAATTATTTATATGCACATAAACAAATAAATCGCAAGGAAAAATAGAGACTTTGTTGCAAACAATAATCAAACGGTTCTTATTTAGAATATTATGATACTTTTTCTGCGAAAATCAGTTTGCGTTTGCTGTGTTGCGCATTACCGTAACTGTCGGCGCTGTCCGGTCAACGGCGAAAGCCATGCCGGCGGATGTTCCGTGGCATGGCTTTCGTGCAAAATTTCCAATGTTGCTGATGGTATATCCCCTTTTCGTCGCCAGACGTTGGAGTGGGGCGGGGTCAGAAAGGCGGTTCGATGGGCTTGTCGCCCAACGGGTCATCTCCGCCGCCAGATATACCGATGTTCATTCGCGAGCCGACATACTCGCCTCCCATGTCGCCTGCCAAGGGTGCAGGTGCAGCGTCCTCGGGATTGAGGAACCGCGTGTATTTACCCTCGAAGGCCAGCAATACGTCGCCTGTGGCACCCTTACGGTGCTTGGCAATGATGATTTGCGCTTTGCCGTGCAGGTCGTTGCCCTTTTCGTCCTGGTAGATGTGGTAATATTCGGGACGGTGCACAAAGAGCACCATGTCGGCATCCTGCTCGATGGCACCCGACTCGCGCAGGTCGCTGAGCTGTGGCCGTTTTCCTTCGAGACCTTCACGGTTGTCTACGGTACGGTTGAGCTGAGAGAGGGCGATGATCGGAATGTCAAGCTCCTTGGCCAGTCCCTTGAGCGACCGCGATATGGTAGACACCTCCTCCTGTCGGTTTCCGAAGCGCATGCCGTTGGCGTTCATGAGCTGCAAGTAGTCTATCATGATTATTTTCACTCCTTTCTCGCGCACCAGCCGGCGTGCCTTGGTTCGCAGTTCGAAGATGGACATGCCCGGCGTGTCGTCTATATAAAGAGGTGTGCCCGTCAGTCGGGCCATGTATTTGTCGAGCCGTTGCCACTCGTCGGGGAACAGTTGTCCGTTCATGATTTTCCGTCCTTCTATTTCGCATACGTTCGAGATGATGCGGTTTACGAGCTGCACGTTGTTCATCTCCAACGAGAAAAAGGCAATCGGTTCCTTGTAGTCTACGGCGATGTTCTTGGCGATGGAGAGGGCAAACGATGTCTTACCCATGGCGGGTCGTCCGGCAATGATGACGAGGTCACTCTTCTGCCATCCGGAGGTTACGTTGTCCAGTCCCGTGTATCCCGACGGTATGCCGGTCAGTCCGCTGGTCTGCGACGATGCCTTCTGCAGTATTTCCATGGCCTGCCGCAGCACGGGGTCAATCTGCGTATAGTCCGTGCGCATGTTTTTCTGCGACAACTCAAAGAGCGTGCTTTCCGCCTCCTGCATCAGGTCGTCCACGTCGCCCGTCTGGTCGAATGCCTTTGTCTCGATGACCGAGGCAAACGATATGAGCTGTCGGGCCATGAATTTCTGCTGGAGAATCTTGGCATGGTACTCGATGTGTGCCGACGATGCCACATGTGCCGTGAGGTCCACCACATAGGTCGGTCCGCCCACATCGTCAAGCGTCCCTTCCTTTTGCAGTTCGTTGGTCACGGTCATGATGTCCACCGGGTTCTGGGCCATGTTGAGCGTCTGTATGGCCTGGTAGATTTTCTGGTGGCGTGGCTCGTAGAATGTTTCTGCACGCAACATCTCCGACACGACGGAGAAGGCATCCTTGTCAATCATCAATGCGCCGAGGACCACCTTCTCCACGTCGATGGCCTGCGGTTGCAAGTGTCCGTAGGTAGGGTCGATGGGTGTGGCGGCGCGTTTGCGGCGGTTGTTTGCAGTATTGTTGGCTTCTGGCATAAGTCTATATATGAGTAAATGAAATAGCAAAGCCCAGCCTTGCGGTCAGGCTTTGTGTGCGTGCATGGCGTGTCCGGGTAAACGATACAGTCCCAATATCGGTCAACGGCATTGGTCTTGCATCCCGTCTTATTTCTTCTTTTTCAGTTTCAGTTTGGGAATGTTCACCTTGTCGCCCGCCTTGAGCTTGGCCTGTGTGGCGTTGACGGCTTCCAGATAACACTCCATGCCCGGCCCTAGATGGGTGCGGCTGATGCTCTCGAGCGTCTGTCCGGCCTTTACGGTCACCGTCCGGTCAATGCCCACGATGTCGTATGCCCCCGTCCGTATGCGCACATCCTTGTTATAGTTGGTCGGTGCTGTTGCGGGCGTAGCGGTGGTTTTCGTTTTCTGTGCGGCCGCCTCTGCTTTTTCCTTTTCGGCCTTCTCGTTAGCCTTTTGTGCAGCTTCGCGCATGGCTTGTTCGGCTTTGGCCTTTTCGGCTTCGGCCGCTTTCTTGCGTGCCGTCTCAGCCTGTTGCAGCTGTCGTGCCGCCTCCAGGCTGTCCTGTTGCGCCTTGATTATGGCCGCCGAGTCGACGGCCGCATCGATGATGGATTGTCCCTGTGGCGTGCGCGATGCGAGGATGGCTTCAGCTTCAAGATGTTCGATGCGGTGGTCGCGCTGGGATATCTGTGTGCCCAGATAGAACAAGCCGCCGGTGCAAACCAAAAGCAACACGACGCAGGTGCACATAAACCAGCGCATGAAACGGTGTTGGCGTGCCATCTCCTGCTGCATGATGATGACCTGGTTGCGTGCGTCGTCGACCATCCGTTCGGCCTCAGGCACCGGCAGCACCTCTTCGCTTTCCCGTTTTTCCGGTTCCGGTTCGGGTGGGGTGGTAGAGGGCGTTGTGTCCGGTTGCGTTCCGTCGGTCAAGGCGTTTTCTTTCGGTTCCACGGGAACGTTGCCTGTAGTGGGGGGTTCTGGTTCCATGATAGTAGTCTCCTTTGTTTCCGTTATTTCGTTTTGTGGTTCAGGCTCTTCGGTCAGTTCCGGCTCGGGTACAGCTTCCACAGGTTCGGGTGCAACCTCTGCGGCCTTGGGTGCTGCTTCCACAGGTTCGGGTGCAACATCTTCGGCTACGGGCGCATCGTTGCCGGTCGGCTCGGACGTAGTGTCAAGCGGCTCGGGTGCAGGTCCGTCGGGTTCTTCGGGCATGTACTCGTTGTTGTCGGCTGTGCCGTTTCCGGCATAGCGTTCGTCGATGTCGGCGAAATCAACCCCGTCGTTTACCGCAACCGTCTCGAACTGCGAGAAGGGCCGGTTCACCAGTTCGCGCATGGCACTGTCGGGTGTAAACGAAACCTTGTCGCGCCCGTCTATCACGATGGCCTCTCCGGTGTTCACGTCCACACTTTTGCGCGGTGCTACGGCCACCACCTTGAATGTGCCCAGCCCCTTGACCTTCACCTGCCTGTCGGTTTCGATGCCCTTCACGAGCACGTCGAACATTTTCTCCACAAACTGCTCGGCGGCATCGCGTTCCAGTCCGTATTTCTCGACCAGCGTCAGCGACAATTCCTTGTATCCTATTTTGCTCATCGTTGCGGAATGTTAAGCCTTGTTGAGTTTTTCCTTTACCGCATCCATGGGGCGGAAGTTCAGCACGAGTTTTGGTGGCACCAGCATGCGCTGCTGCGTTCCCGGGTTCACGATGACGCGTTCCAGCCGTTTCTTCACTTCGAACGAACCGAAGTTGGGTACGAACACACTGTCGCCCTCGTCGAACCGGTTTCCCATCTGTTCGATGACGGCAGTCACCATCTTCTGCGTGTCGGTCTGCGTATAGCCCGACTGCTGTGCCAATTCGGCTATGTACTCTTTGTTGTTCATACTTCTCCGTATAAGTCAAACTCGTCGTTGCCGGTAATCTTCACCTTATAGTAATTGCCCGTACGCAACGTGCGTCCTTCTGCCGGTATGAGCACCTCGGGGTCCACCTCGGGCGAGCAGCTTTCGGTGCGCCCCACATAGTAGTTGCCCTCTTTCCGGTCGACGACCACCAGCTGCGTGGTACCCACTTTGGCCGCTTCCACCTCTTCGCTGATGCCTTGCTGCAGCGCCATGAGGTCGTCGAGGCGTTGCTGTTTCACGTTGTCGGGCACATCGTCGTCGTAGTGTTGCTGCGAGTAGGTGCCCTCCTCCTCCGAGTAGGCAAAGGCCCCCATGCGCTCGAACCGCTGCGTGCGCACAAAGTCCATCAGTTCCTGGAAATCGGCTTCTGTCTCGCCCGGAAATCCCACCATCAGCGTGGTGCGCAGGGTGATGCCTGGCACGCGTTCGCGTATGGTCTTCAGCAGAGCCAGCGTGTCGGCTTTGGAGACGTGCCGGTGCATGCGTTGCAGCATGTGGTCGGATATGTGCTGCAGGGCAATGTCGAGGTAGTTGCACACGTTGGGTTTCTCGCGCATCACGTCGAGCAGCTCCAGCGGGAACTGGTTGGGGTAGGCGTAGTGCAGCCGTATCCAGCGCACGCCTTTGATGTCAGCCATACGGCTTATCAGTTCGGCTATGCGTGTGTGCCCGTAGAGGTCTGCGCCGTAGTAGGTCAGTTCCTGTTCGATAATCTGGAACTCGCTGACCCCTTCGGCCACCAGTTCGCGCACTTCGTCGAGAATGTCCTCCATGGGTCGCGACACATGCCGTCCGGTGATGATCGGAATGGCGCAGTAGGCACAGTGGCGGTCGCACCCTTCGGCTATCTTGATGTAGGCATAGTGCGAGGGAGTGGTTAGTTTGCGGCGGCTGTTGGCGTCGGTGCGCCGGCGGGTGAAGCTGCTGCCGTTGTCCATGTGGCTTGCGGCCGGCCCCAGGTCGGTCAGCAGCTGCTTGTAGTTGAATTTACCGTAGAACTTGTCGACCTCGGGTATCTCGGCCTCCAGCTCCTTTTGGTAGCGCTGCGACAGACACCCCATGACGTAGAGCCTGTTGAGCCGTCCTTCGTTCTTGGCCTGCACAAACTCCAGAATGGTGTTGATGCTCTCCTCGCGTGCGCTCTCTATGAAGCCGCATGTATTGATGACGGCTATTTCGCCCTGCGGCCGCTTGGCATCGTGAACACAGTGGTAGCCCTGGTCTTCAAACTTGCGCATGAGCTGTTCGGAGTCCACGAGGTTTTTCGAACAGCCCATTGTGATGATGTCAATCTGGTTCTTTTTCACGGTACGGTATCAGAATAACGAGTCTACAAATTCCCGTTTGTTGAACAGTTGCAGGTCTTCCATTTTCTCGCCGAGGCCGATGTATTTCACCGGCACTTTCAGTTGGTCGCTGATGCCGATCACCACGCCGCCTTTGGCCGTGCCGTCGAGCTTGGTGATGGCCAGCGACGTGATCTGCGTCACGGCCGAGAACTCCTTGGCCTGCTCGAAGGCGTTCTGTCCGGTGGAGCCGTCGAGCACCAGCATCACCTCGTCGGGAGCGGTGGGCACCACCTTCTTCATGACCTCCTTTATCTTCTTCAGCTCGTTCATCAGGCCCACCTTGTTGTGCAGTCGGCCGGCGGTGTCGATCAGCACCACGTCGGCCCCGTTGGCCTTGGCACTCTGCAGCGTGTCGAACGCCACGCTAGCGGGGTCGGCACCCATCTGCTGTTTCACCACGGGCACGCCCACACGGTCGCCCCATATCTGTATCTGTTCCACTGCGGCGGCACGGAAGGTGTCGGCCGCACCGAGGTACACCTTCTTGCCGGCCTGTTTGAACTGCCATGCCAGCTTGCCGATGGTGGTGGTCTTGCCCACACCGTTCACGCCGACTACCAGTATGACGTAGGGCGTGTGGTCGGCGGGCAGTTCCCATCCCGACTCGTCGGTGGCATTGTTCTCGGTGAGCAGAGCTGCGATTTCCTCCTTCAGGATACCGTTGAGTTCGGATGTGGAGACATACTTGTCGCGTGCCACACGCTCCTCGATGCGGCGGATAATCTTTAGCGTGGTGTCTACGCCGACATCCGAGGTGATGAGCACCTCCTCAAGGTTGTCGAGCACATCGTCGTCTACTTTCGACTTGCCTGCGATGGCGCGGCTAATCTTGCTGAAGACACTCTGCTTGGTCTTTTCCAACCCTTGGTCGAGCGTCTCTTTCTTTTTCTTGCTGAACAGTCCGAATATTCCCATAATAATAATCTTATACGATACCATGAAGGCGTGCCGCAGGGGCTGTGCGTGCATGTCGGCCGCAATGGCCCTGTGCTTCCCTTTTAATTTGCAAAGGTACAATTTCGCCCCGAATTATTGGGCGCGTACGCCGAAAAAGTTTGTCGTTTTTTATGCAATGTTCTTCCCGTGAAATGCGGAAGACCGCTTGCCGCCGTCCCGTTCCCCCTCGGCCGAATGCCGCCAAATTGTTAAGCAATGCTATAATTTCCATAGGAATGAAGCCCGAAACCGCAAATGTTTGTAACTTTACAAAAATAAACAGAGTGCAATTCCGGCCGCTGCCCGCACTGCCCGTCCGGCCCGTACCATGCTGCCTGTGGTTGCCTCTCTGCCCAAATACCTTTTAGTGATATGCCGAAACAAGCAGAACCGATAACTTACGAAGTGGGCGAGATCTACCCCTTCACCCTCCATACGCTGCACGACGACATCTGCGACCTGGTCGACGCGGCGGGGTTGCATGTGTATCTGAAACACACCGCCGGCCTCAACCTCACCAAGGGGCAGACCCTCCGCTGCCGTGTGGTGGGCAAGGGCCTGTGCCGTCCGAAGGTAGAGCTCGACGAAGAAGAAGCCCTCATCGCATCCCACAGCCGGGTGACGGCCGAGGCCGTCGACCAGTTGCTCTATGACGTGCGCGGCAGTTGGGACGGCGACGGTTTCACGCAGCTCCTTCTGCTGAACGAGGTGGAAGACCTCACGTTCGACGCCTCCTGCCGCCAGTGGATAGAGCAGATGGCAGCCGCACAGGCCGACCTGTCGTCCGTGCGTCAGGCCGTGACTCGCTTCATGGAGGAAACCGATTTCCTGGGCATGTGCAATGCCAACGAGCGCGACACCTACCAGCAGCGGCTTACCTATGCGGTCGATGCCCTCGACGGGTACGTCCGCGCGCAGTCGATGATCTCCGACCAAACGGCCCAGCAGTTTGTCGACCGGTTGTTCGACAAGCTCGACAAGGCGGGCTACATCTACCAGCCCGAAACCAATTTCCGCATCCTGTCGTGCCTCTTCCTCTCCGACCGCAGTCTGGTGGAGAACAGCATAGGCCGTCTGTTCGACGCCGTGCGCCGATGGCCCATCGACATATGGACGAAAGCCCCCTTCCACGAGGCACTGCTGCGAACCCTGCAGCTCTATATCGACAACAACATCGGCCGGGTGGACCGCGGAACCGACAATGCCCGGTTGGTACGCAATCTCGGCCAGGCCCTCAGCATCCTGTTGCTGCTGGCCCAACAGGGCGACGGAGCCAACGGCAACCTGCCCGACGAGCGGGTCATCCTCGCCCGGCTGTGTGTCATCTCCAGTTATGTGGACAATTTCAACAACAAGGGATTGCTCAACGTGGCCGTCAACAGTCTGCTGGGCAACAACTACTACCGCCCCAACTACTCGCTGGCCGAGACCTCGGGCAACCATGTGGCCTATGCCCTGAAACGCAGTCCGGCCACGCTGTCGCCATGGCCCGTGGCCTCCACGAGCTGCTATCTGCACGGCCATGTGCGCCTCAGTGTCAGTCCCGACGGCATCCGGGTGGAGAGCGGAAGTCCGAAGGCCAAGACCGTGCTGCCCGACAAGATCGGTCTGTGGGGACACCTGCAGGTGGTGGCCGACCGGCGCTCCATGCCTTCGCTCTCGGGCGACATCACCGTGAAAGACAGCAAGCGGCTTTGGGAAGCCATCGAGCACGACCTGTTCACCGGCAACGACACGCCGCCGGTGTCCGGCCGTCCGCCGGTTTCCGCCGTGCCGGCCCAGGAGCTGCACAGCGTGGGCGACCGCGTGACGGTGTGTGTCATGCGGGTGGAGGAAGGCGAGGCCGACGACGATATCCTGCACTGCGCCATGGAAGGCGACAGCCGCGAATGTGGCTACATGTACCTGCACGACATCGTGGGCTACCTGCGCCACACGCCGGCCTGGATATTCCAGGACAACTACGGCCGTCCGTTGCCTTTGAAGGTTACCATCCTTGAAGAAGATGCCGACGGACAGTTCCATTTCTCCTTGTCGGAACCGCTCAAGGACCATGTCTGCGGATTCTATGAGCCGGGCGACACCGTGGTGTGCTCGCTGGGCCTGGCGCGCAGTGCCGACAACCCAAAGGCTTATGTTCCGGGCATCAGCGAGTATGGCGAAAGCGTGAGCCTTGTGGGCGATTTCGACGAAGACCTGCAGCGCGGCGACCTGGTGAACGCCACCTATGTGAGCCGCGCCGACGGCAATTTCCACTTGCTCTGCCGCATAGAGAGCCGTGCCGACGGCGAGAAGGTCGACCCCCTTCGTGCGTTCCACGACCTGCTGATCAACTATGCTTATCCCGACGACACTGTGCCGAGCGCCCCGCAACCGTCCGTCGAAACCGCTCCGGCGGCCGAGGCCGACGTGGAGGCCAGCGACCGTCTGCTCGACGCCACCTATGTGAAGGAACTGGTGCGCATACTCGACCGCATGTCGGCCATCGACGCCGACTATGTGCGGTCGTACAACTACATAGCCTACGCGCGGCTGCTCTGCCTCATGCTGCCCGACGGCGAGGCCCGTGCCGACTACTACCGGGGGCGCAAGCAGCTCATCGAGATGCTCTACGACTTTGCCGTCAACGATACGGTCGACGCTGCCCAGCTCGACCGTCTGCAGAACGAGGATGCTGCCTTGTTTGCCGACGATACGCCGATGCGCGAAAAGTTGCAGCAGCTGCGCATCATCAGTTTCATGGGCTACCAGCAGCACGACGACGAGCTGCAGCGGCTGCGTGCCGCCACGCAGGGGCTGACCCGAGAGATGGCATCGCTGGCCATGGCCTACAACATCCTGCGCGAGAACAACATGGAGCCGCAGGCCAACGACATACTGAACCGCATCAAGAACGCCCTGCGGCTCAACGGCTACGAGTCGCACCTGAAGACCTATGGCAACGGCATCGAGTCGCAGACCGTGGAGTTCAAGACCTCCATCGTCTATCCGCCCGACAACGACTCGTTCCCCGACATGAGGAAGCAGATGAATACCATCCTTACCGTCATTGCCGCATTCCTCAACACCGACGGCGGTACGCTCTACATCGGCGCCAACGACAGCGGGGCCGGCGTGGGGGTGTACGACGACCTGTGCTACCCCGAGTTCCACGGCGACAAGGACAAGTACCAGCGCACCGTGCTCGACGGTGTGGCGCTGGCCTGGGGCAACAGCGTGGCCTCGTATGTCAGTGTGGTGTGGGACACCGACCCGGCCAACGCCAAGGACGTGCTCGTGGTAAGCGTCAGTCCCTACGACCCGGGCGTGGAGCTCGACGGCCAGTGGGTGTACCGCAACGGCAGTGGCAACCGGCACCTCACGAAGGCCGAGTTCGAACAGTACAATGCGCGCCGGCGCGAGCGCAGGGCTGACCGGTCCGCAGCAACAGAGCCGCACGTGGCCGCCGTTGTGCCTTCCGTCGCCGAGACACCCGCACCTGTGGCGGACAAGACCGATGCTCCGGCGCAGCCGGCTCCGTCGACACAGACAGCCAAGGTGCAGACCAGCCGTCTGCGCCGGAATGTGCTTGTGGACTACGAGGAGGGCTTCGAGCCCTACGAGGCCTGCTTCAAGTTCGTGGAGCAAGGCAAGTTCTGCAAGTTGCCCGAGTACGACTATGACGACACCAGCCTGCTGACCCTCCCTGTCTACGACGGCGACCAGCGCGACCACTACCTCATCCTCGGTTACGAAGACTTTACGGTCGGCAAAGTGCCGGTGCGCGAACTGCTGAAATTTGAAAACAAGAAAACGTACAACCGCTATGCGGGGGCGCGTCTTCTGTTTGCTGCCATTGCCGCCAACGACGACGGTCTGGTCAGCGTGACGCGCGAGAGCAAGAGTGGTGGCCGCATAATGGTGCGTGTCGACACCATTGCCCGCATCGACGAGTGTCGGTTGCCCAATGCGGGCGCACGGCTGGCCAACGAGGGCATTGCCGAGTGTGCGCTGGGCTACGAAATCGTGCCGGCGGCCGGCATCGCGCCGACCAGGACCGTGCTCGACCGCGACGCACGCACCCTGGGACTGCCGTTGGCCACCATCTCCGACGACCTACGGCGCGCCTTGACCTTGCCCGATGCGGTAGCCGGGGTGTAGGCCGCCGGCGTGCCCGTGGTTCGTAGGGCCTTCCGCAAACAAGGAAAAATGTTTACCCGATACCTTCCGTAAATGGCGTATTTGTCGAGCCAAGTGCTTTTGGCTGCAAATACGCCATTTTTGCGCATATTTTGCAAGTGTTTGAATGGCAAGGATTTGTGTCGGTTTACCGTATTTTTGTTGCTCCTACGCCGATGGTGCGGATTGCGGTAGGTGCCGTTTCGCCATGCCGTTTGTGGCGAACGGCAATGCCGTTGCTCGCTTACGGCAGGGCGACAGGTGGCGTTTGGTATGGCGAAAGATGCCGTTTCGCCGTGCGCTGCGGCTTCCGCAGTGTTCTTTTCCCATACGGTTTGCCCTTTGTTCGCGCCCTTTGCCGCCTTGCGGTCTGCTGGAAGGGCGTTTGCCACAGGGGGCTGTTTTTCGGAAAATCTTTTACTGTGTTTCCGTGGTTCGGGATATGCGCCTGAACAATCGACTCCCGAAGAGTCTGAGTCAGCGGATGTGTGTATAAAAAGGATGTTGTCGGTAGAGGATGCCCTTGCCGGTTGGGATTTCGTCAATCGGAATGTTTTCCCGCTTTCGGAAATCTGCATGATGCGGACAAACAATAGCTCTGAAAGGTTGGATTTTTAAAATTCGTATGTAAATATGCATCGATTGTGCGGTTTTTGCCCCTGTAGGGGGCACATGTTATAGGATGGGGGCTTGTCCCTATCGTTTCAATGCCGTTTTAATAAGTTGCCCCTGCAGGGGCGACGGAACACTGATAGACATTCATACGTAGGGGTACGCTCGACTTTGTCGCTTGCGTCAGCAAGAACCCCCTACGCTATAATCTGTGCCCCCTACAGGGGCAATCGTTGTTGCACTTCCCGTATCAAGATGTCTGCAGGTGTGCCATAATTGGCAGACTGACGACTGACAGAATTGTCATATTGTGTCTTGGCATAGGTTGTGGCACACTTTTCGTAAGGTTACAGGTGAACAATTCGTTCGAAAGAAACGACAAATAAATAAAAAATACTTAGCAATCATGAAAATCAAACCGTTAGCAGACAGAGTGCTGGTACAGGCCGCACCAGCTGAAGAGAAAGTAGGTGGCATCATCATCCCCGACACAGCCAAGGAGAAACCCCAGCGTGGCAAGGTGATTGCCGTCGGTCAGGGTACAAAAGACGACCCCATGGTTCTGAAAGAGGGCGACACCGTGCTCTATGGCAAGTATGCCGGCACTGAGCTCGAGAACGAGGGCGAAAAGTACCTCATGATGCGCCAAAGCGACGTGCTCGCCGTCGTTGAGGAATAAGACGGGAATGGGAGGAGGAATACCTTATTATATAATACAACCATTTAATCATACGAAACAGTTATGGCAAAGATTATCAAATACAATACAGAAGCACGCGACCTGCTGAAGAAGGGCGTTGACCAGCTTGCTGACGCAGTGAAGGTGACACTCGGCCCGAAGGGCCGCAACGTGGTCATTGAAAAGAAATTCGGTGCCCCCGTCATCACCAAGGACGGTGTGTCGGTAGCCAAGGAGGTGGAACTCGAGGACAAGTTCGAGAACACGGGCGCACAGCTTGTGAAGAGCGTGGCTTCGAAGACCGGCGACGATGCCGGCGACGGTACCACCACTGCCACCATCCTCACGCAGGCCATCGTGAACGAGGGTCTGAAGAACGTTACCGCCGGTGCCAACCCCATGGACCTGAAGCGTGGTATTGACAAGGCCGTGAACAAGGTGGTGGATTACATCAAGGCCAACGCCGAGCTGGTGGGCGACAACTACGACAAGATTGAGCAGGTGGCTACCGTCAGTGCCAACAACGACCCCGAGATCGGCAAACTGCTTGCCGATGCCATGCGCAAGGTGTCGAAGGACGGTGTGATTACCGTCGAGGACAGCAAGACGCGCGACACCACCATCGGTGTGACCGAGGGCATGCAGTTCGACCGCGGCTATCTGAGCGGTTATTTCGTGACCGATGCCGACAAGATGGAGTGTGTGATGGACGACCCCTACATCCTGCTCTACGACAAGAAGATCTCCAACCTGAAGGAGTTCTTGCCCATCCTGCAGCCCGCTGCCGAGAGCGGCCGTCCGCTGCTCGTCATCGCGGAGGATGTCGACTCTGAGGCGCTCACCACACTGGTTGTCAACCGTTTGCGTGGCGGTCTGAAGATCTGCGCTGTCAAGGCTCCCGGCTTCGGCGACCGCCGCAAGGCCATGCTCGAGGATATCGCCGTGCTCACCGGTGGCGTGGTTATCAGCGAGGAGAAGGGCCTGAAGCTCGAGCAGGCTTCCATCGAGATGCTCGGCACTGCCAAGAAGGTTACCGTCGACAAGGAGAACACCACCATCGTGGGTGGTGCCGGTTCGAAGGAGAACATCAGCGAGCGTGTGCAGCAGATCAAGAACGAGATTGCCAACACCAAGAGCAGCTACGACAAGGAGAAGCTGCAGGAGCGTCTGGCCAAGCTCGCCGGCGGTGTTGCCGTGCTCTATGTGGGTGCCAACAGCGAGGTGGAGATGAAGGAGAAGAAAGACCGCGTCGACGATGCCCTCTGCGCTACCCGTGCAGCCATCGAGGAAGGTGTGGTCGTAGGCGGCGGAACCACCTATATCCGCGCACAGAAGGAACTGGAGGGTCTCAAGGGTGACAATGCCGACGAGCAGACCGGTATCAACATTGTGCGCCGTGCCATCGAGGAACCGCTGCGCCAGATTGTCTTCAACGCCGGCGGCGAGGGTGCCGTGGTGGTCGATAAGGTGCGTCAGGGCGAGGGCGACTATGGCTACAATGCCCGCACCGATACTTACGAGGACCTGCGTGCCAAGGGCGTCATCGACCCTGCCAAGGTGGAGCGCGTGGCTCTGGAGAATGCCGCTTCTATCGCCGGCATGTTCCTTACCACCGAGTGCCTCATCGTTGACAAGCCTGAGGAAAAGGCTGCCGCACCTGCTGCACAGCCCGGCATGATGTAAACCTCGACAATACAAAATGGGTGGCGAAAGCCACACTGTAGATAACGGAAATGGGTGTGAAATGATGATTTCATGCCCATTTTTGCGTATTTTCAGTTTCTTTGCGAAAAATTTGATGCCTATTATTTGCGAGATACAAGATATCGGATTAACTTTGCAGCTAATGATTTGATAATCCGCATAAAGGAATAAAAGATATTTTGATTTGTTTTAGTAGATTAGTTTTTAAGTAGTTTGTTTTTGAAAATCGGTTGTCGTGATGACATCCGATTTTTTTTGTGGCTGTTTTCGTCGCGCGGCCAATTGCATGTGCACATGCCAATATAAGTGGCGGGCATGGCGTTGTTTCCGTGAAAAAACAGTATCTTTGCAGCATGAAAGCTAAATTTCGCATTGACTGGAAGAAAGCCCTTGTCTTTCTCTTGGTGTCTGCCGGGCTGTCTTATCTCACCCGGTCGTTTGCCATGTCGCTCGGTATCTTGCTGTTTCTCATTGTCGGCGATTATGTAGTGGCCGACTGGGCCGACACGCGCAGACGCAAACGTGAGTGGCGCGAGTTCGAGGATGAGTTGCGCCGCAAGCGCGAGGACGCACAGGCACAACTGGGCAGTAAGGCCGGCGAGCGCCAGCAACAACCGCAGCAGTAGCCGTTAGGACATTCACCAACCCTTAATCGTCACGATGGAACAACTTGTCAAGCTGTATGAGAAATGGGCCGGCACGGCGCCGGCAAAAGTGGAAAAACTGGCAGGTGCCGGTAGCAACCGGCAGTATTACCGCCTTTCGACCGCCGACGGCACGACCGTCGTCGGCGTGGTGGGTACCAGCCGCGAGGAGAACCACGCCTTTGTCTATCTCGACCGTCATTTCAACCTGCGCAAGTTGCCGGTGCCCACGTTGCTTGCCGTGAGCCACGACGAGATGCGCTACCTGCAGACCGACCTGGGGCGCACGTCGCTCTTCGATGCCGTCAGAGGAGGGCGCGAGGCCGGGGGACGCTACGACCTGGCCGAACAGACACTGCTGAAACGCACCATACGGGCCTTGCCCGACCTGCAGATACGCGGTGCGCGTGAGCTCGACTGGAGCCATTGCTATCCGCAGCCCGAGTTCGACGAGAGCAACGTGCTCTTCGATCTCAACTATTTCAAGTACGACTTCCTGAAACTCACGGGGCTCGATTTCCACGAGATGAAGCTCGAAGCCAGTTTCCGACGCTTCGCACAGGACCTGACTTCCGAACCGTCGGAGAGTTTCATGTACCGCGATTTCCAGGCACGCAATGTGATGCTCGATGCCGAGGGCAATCCTTTCTTTATCGATTTTCAGGGCGGGCGCAAGGGTCCTTACTATTATGATCTGGCCTCGTTCCTGTGGCAGGCATCGGCGCGCTATCCCTATAAGCTGCGGCGCGAGCTGGTGGCCGAATACTATGATTCGCTGAAACAGTACACCGAAGTGCCCTCGGTGCGCCATTTCGCTGGTCGCCTGAGCCTCTTCGTGCTCTTCCGCACGCTGCAGGTGCTTGGCGCCTACGGTTTCAGGGGGCTCTACGAGCGCAAGCAGCACTTCATCGACAGCATACCCATGGCCATGGACAACCTGCGCGACCTGTTGAGCCTGCGCGAAGACGTGTTGCCCTATCCCTATCTGCGCGAGGTGCTTGCACGCCTTGCCGACATGCCGCGCTTTGCGCACCGCGACGAGCCGGCACACCAGCGCAGCGACGGTTATAAGACCACCGAACGCAACATCTATCCGGCCCATCCGCAGGACGGGCCCGCCACGTTCTCCAAATACGACGGCAAGGGGCCGCTGGTGGTGCGTGTCTACAGTTTCTCTTACCGCAACGGCATACCCGAAGACCCGTCGGGCAACGGCGGCGGATATGTGTTCGACTGTCGCTCCACGCACAACCCCGGCCGCTACGAGCCTTACAAGAAGCTGACGGGGTTGGACGAACCCGTCATCCGCTTTCTCGAAGACGATGGCGAGATACTCGAATTTCTTGACCATGTGTATGCCCTGGCCGACAAGCACGTGGCCCGTTATATGCAGCGCGGCTTCACCAGCCTCATGTTTTGTTTTGGCTGTACGGGCGGACAGCACCGTTCGGTATACAGCGCGCAGCACCTGGCCGAACACCTGCACGAAAAGTTCGGCGTGGAGGTGCAGGTCTTTCACCGTGAGCAGGGCATCCGGCAGACGTTTGATGCCGTGAAAAAGGAAAGCTAAACACTTGTCGGTTAAGAAAAGAATAAGTAACTTTGCACATATGAAGCAAGCCATGATATTTGCCGCCGGCTTGGGCACTCGCCTTAAGCCTCTTACCGACACCATGCCCAAGGCACTGGTTCCCGTTGGCGGCGAGCCCTTGCTGAAACGTGTGCTTTTCCGCTTGCGCGATGCCGGATTTACCCGTCTGGTGGTCAATGTGCATCATTTTGCGTCGCAAATCACCGATTACCTGAACGCCAACGGCAATTTCGGCCTCGACATCAGCGTGAGCGACGAAACGGAAGCGCTGCTCGACACCGGCGGCGGTCTGCGCAAGGCGCAGGGCCTGTTCGACCCGCAGTATCCTATCCTTATACATAATGTAGACATTCTGAGCAACGTGGAACTCGACAGGTTCTACGGTGCCGACTGGCAGGAGGCGTGCCTTCATGGCAACGGCGACAGCCAGGCGGTAGGTGCGCGGCTCTTGGTGAGCTGGCGCGTCACTCAGCGGTATCTCGTGTTCGACGCACAGATGAGGCTCGTGGGGTGGGTCAACTTAGCTACCGGCGAGGTGCGCACGCCGTACGACGATGTGGCGCAGCAACTGCGGCAGCTCAACTATCCCGTGGCCGTGGGCAACCAACCGCTGGTCGTGGCCGGCGGACTGCATCTTTATGCCTTCAGCGGCATACACGCCTTCTCGCCCGCACTGTTCGAACGGATGGCGCAATGGCCGGACAAGTTCCCCATAATGGATTTCTACCTAAAGGTCTGCGCAGACACTCCCGTCATGGGGTATGTGAAGCCGGACTTGCGCCTCATGGATGTGGGCAAGATGGAAACGCTGGGCGAAGCCGAAGCCTTTGCGAAAACGCTCTGCCCGTGAGCTATTGCCGCCGGCAAGCGCAAACATAGCGACTCACACTATTTTTACACTATATATGCAACAGAAGATTATCATCCTCGACTTTGGTTCACAGACCACACAGCTCATCGGACGCCGTGTGCGTGAGCTCGACACCTTCTGCGAAATCTTGCCCTACAACAAGTTTCCCAAAGACGACCCGTCCGTCATTGGTGTCATCTTGAGCGGTTCGCCTTACAGCGTGCACGACAAGGAGGCTTTCCGCATTGATCTCAATGAGATAATAGGCAAGTATCCGGTGCTGGGCATCTGCTATGGGGCACAGTTTATCAGCAACACGCTTGGAGGAAGTGTGGAGCAGACCGGCACACGCGAGTATGGCCGGGCCAACCTCGAAACTATCGATGCCGCGTCGCCGGTCTTCGAAGGCTTCGAGAAAGGGTCGCAGGTGTGGATGAGCCACGGCGACACCATCACCGCTATTCCCGACGGTTTCCATGTGACAGGCTCCACGGCCGACGTGAAGTATGCAGCCTTTGCCAACGACGAGAAGCGCGTGTGGTGCGTGCAGTTCCACCCCGAGGTGTACCACTCGTTGCAAGGTAAGTTGCTGCTCAAGAACTTTGTGGTCAACATCTGCGGCAGCCGACAGGAGTGGAGCGCTGCCAGTTTCGTGGAGACTACGGTCAAGGAACTGAAGGAGCAGGTGGGCAACGACCGTGTGATCCTGGGCTTGTCGGGCGGTGTCGACTCGAGTGTCTGCGCTACCTTGCTGCACAAGGCCATCGGCAAAAACCTGACCTGCATCTTCGTGGACCACGGCATGTTGAGAAAGAACGAGTTCAACAAAGTGATGGAGGCTTACAATGGGTTGGGCCTCAATGTGATCGGCGTGGATGCAAGCGAGAAATTCTTCAAGGACCTAGAGGGCGTAACCGACCCCGAGCAAAAGCGAAAGATTATCGGACGCAATTTCGTGGAGGTGTTCAACGCTGAGGCCAAGAAGATTACCGATGCCAAATGGCTGGCTCAGGGCACCATCTATCCCGACCGCATAGAGAGCCTGAGCATCACGGGCATGACCATCAAGAGCCACCATAACGTGGGCGGACTGCCCAAGGAAATGAAACTGAAGCTCTGTGAGCCTTTGCAGTGGCTGTTCAAAGACGAGGTGCGCCGTGTGGGATACGAACTGCAGATGCCCGAACGGCTCATCAAGCGGCACCCGTTCCCCGGACCGGGTCTGGCTGTCCGCATCCTGGGCGACATCACACGCGAAAAAGTGCGCATCCTGCAGGATGCCGACGATATCTACATCGAGAAGATGCACGACTACCGTATGCCCGACGGCACTTCGCTCTACGACCATGTGTGGCAGGCCGGCACCGTACTGCTGTCCACCATACGGTCGGTGGGAGTGATGGGCGACGAGCGTACCTACGAACACCCGGTGGCTTTGCGCGCAGTAACGTCGATGGATGCCATGACGGCCGACTGGGCACGGTTGCCCTACGATTTCATGGCCGATGTGTCCAATGAGATTATACGCAAGGTAAAGGGTGTGAACAGAGTGTGTTACGACATCTCGTCAAAACCGCCTTCGACCATCGAGTGGGAGTAAGTGTTCCGCGTGGTCATTATGCACGTTTGGCAATGAAGGTTTACACTCACTTTGGCAACGATGACGACAGTCGTCGGGACGAACTTATCCGTACCATCGAACATAGCATAGAACGATTGAAGACCGAAGAGTTGGAAGCGCTCTACTATGACCTCGTGGCTAAGGACTATATACGAAAGTAAGATACAGACAGCCAAGCCCCTTCGAGCGAAGGGGCTTTGGCATCTATGCCCCCGTCGGTGCGACATGCCGCTGCCATGGATATGGCCTGGCTGTGGCAGACAGACGGGCGGTTTCGTCGATAAGAGATGAAGATTAACGTGAAATGGTGTTCATGCCTGTTGTGGGCATGTCTGGCTGCGGTGCCTTGCGTGCGTAGCGTGGCCGGCGACTCACTGCAATGGAAACATTGGAGTGGGGCGGTGTCGGTATTGCC
The DNA here is from genome assembly GCA_963656755.1 of bacterium. GTDB lineage: Bacteria > Bacteroidota > Bacteroidia > Bacteroidales > Bacteroidaceae > Prevotella. Next base: position 54,320 of record CAVKJH010000045.1, on the reverse strand, counting down.
GGGCAGGGTGCTTGTCATGGACCGCTATCAGGGCATGTGGCAAAAAGGCAAGAGCAATATGGCTGCAGGAGTAGAAGTGGGTTACACGCCACTGCCTGCCGACAGCGATGCCTTTGCCCGCGACTATGATTATCCTACCGTCAGCTTGGGCTTGCGCTACCATTGGAACCACGGGGTGACGATGCACAGGTCGCAGGAATACGTGGGTGGGACTTTCCAAGAGGCCGATTACGACTCGCAGATGGGGAACGCCGTGTCGTTGTACGGTACGTTTTCGCGGCCTTTCTTCCGCAACCGGCATTGGACGGCCGACTATTCCCTCAGCTTCGGGACTACCTATTCGGCCCGCAAATACAATAAGGAGAACAATGTGGACAATGTGCTGATCGGCTCCAGATGGCTCATCTATTTCGGGGCAGGACTGCATCTGGCGTGGCACATGGCTGACAACTGGGGATTGCGCGCCGGTCTGGATTATTACCATCATAGCAACGGGGGGTTGAACCGGCCCAATAAAGGAGCTAATTTCGTGGCCCCTTCGTTAGGGGTGGTTTACATGCCGTATTATGATGAGGTGACTGACGGTAAGAAGCGGATGCCAAACCGCGTGTTCAAGCCTTACTGGTACTTGAACCTGACGGCAGCCGCCGGCGCCAAGACGATGGAGGAGGATTGGAAGAAAACACAGTACCGAACACAGGCCGGGCAGACAGACTACCGGACGGAACACTTCAAACTATATGCCGCTTATGCCTTTTCGGCTGACGTGATGTGCCGATACCGGCGGCGGTGGGCTTCCGGACTCGGCGTTGATGTGTTCTACGGAACCTATGCGTCGCATGTCATACAAATGGATGAAGAAGACGGATACGATGAGAAACATTCGCCCTGGAGCGTGGGAATTGCCGGTAAGCACGAGGTGTTCTGGCACCAATTTTCATTGAGCATGGCACTCGGGGTTTATGTGTATCGGCACATGGGGCGGTTGGCTGACACTCTGGAAAAACCTTATTACGAACGTGTCGGACTGCATTACACCTTCAGACGGCTGGGCGGTCTGCAGGTAGGTGTCAACGTCAAGGCCCATTATCTGAAAGCGGATTACACGGAGGTGTCGCTGGGGTGGCCCATACGCCTCTGAAAAACAACGGGAGGCCTCTTTCCCCACTGTGGGAAAGAGGCCTCCTGACGCTTGTTGACGCCTTATTATTTCTCTTTCAGCAAGTCGCGGATTTCAGCAAGCAACTTTTCCTCGGCGCTGGGCTCCGGTGCAGGTTGGGGCGCAGGCTCTTCTTTCTTGCTGTGTGCCAGTTTGTTGATGGCCTTGACCAAGAGGAATACGCAGAAAGCGATGATGACAAAATCGAGGAGGTTTTGGATGAAATTTCCATAATTGATGGTGGCGGCCTGCATCTCGATGCCTTCGGCTATTTTCTTTGCCGGAAGCGTGAACTTCAAGTCGGAGAAATTCACGCCGCCGATAAGCCATCCGATGGGAGGCATGATCAGGTCGTCGACAATGCTTGTCACAATCTTTCCGAAAGCTCCACCGATGATGACACCGACGGCCATGTCAACAGCGTTGCCCTTGACGGCAAACTTTTTGAACTCGTTAATGAACTTACCCATAATGATAAACGGTGTTTTATAGAATTATTGATGTTTTGTCGCGTTATGGTCTTTGGCAAAGCGGACCGCTGGCCGTTTGACCCTTATCGGCTGCATTGCGTTTGTCATGTCTGTGTTGCAGTACGGCGCTATATCGCCTCGCGTCTTGCGTTCCTCTTATAATAAGTGGTCTTTTTTTAATTTATTTAATACTCAATTCGTCTGCAAAATTAAAAAAAATATAGTATCTTTGCACACGTTAAAGGGAAAAATCGACGGGCGTTTCGGTACAGATGCGCTGCGGTTGGTATCCTTCCTGAAGAATCTTTGCGTTCATATCGAGGAAACGTTATATTTTTAACAACTATAAAAAACAAGAAAAATGGCAAATGTTAAAGTAGCTATTAATGGTTTCGGTCGTATCGGCCGTCTCGCATTCCGTCAGATGTTCGAGGCTGAGGGTTACGAAGTCGTTGCAATCAACGACCTGACTTCTCCCAAGATGTTGGCTCACCTTCTGAAGTACGATACTGCTCAGGGTGGTTTCGCTGGCAAGTTCGGCGAGGGCAAGCACACTGTTGAGGCAACAGACAACTCTATCATCGTTGATGGTAAGGAGATTACTATCTACGCTAAGCCTAACGCTGCTGAGCTTCCTTGGGGTGAGCTCGACGTGGACGTTGTCCTCGAGTGCACTGGCTTCTACACATCTAAGGAGAAGGCTTCTGCCCACATCAAGGCTGGTGCCAAGAAGGTTGTGATCTCAGCTCCTGCTGGCAACGATCTTCCCACCATCGTTTACAATACCAACCACAAGACCCTGACAACCGAGGATACCATCATCTCTGCAGCTTCTTGCACCACCAACTGCTTGGCTCCTATGGCCGACACGCTGAACAAGTATGCCGCTATCCAGTCTGGTATCATGTCTACCATCCACGCTTACACAGGCGACCAGATGATTCTCGACGGTCCTCAGCGTAAGGGTGACCTCCGTCGTTCACGCGCCGGTGCACAGAACATCGTTCCCAACTCTACGGGTGCTGCCAAGGCTATCGGCCTCGTTATCCCCGAGCTGAACGGTAAGCTGATCGGTTCTGCACAGCGCGTTCCGACTCCTACAGGTTCTACCACCATCCTCGTTGCCGTTGTCAAGGGCAAGGATGTTACCGTTGAGGGTATCAACGCTGCCATGAAGGCTGCTGCTACTGAGAGCTTCGGCTACAACGAGGACCAGATCGTTTCTTCTGACATCATCGGCATGAAGTTCGGTTCTCTGTTCGACGCTACTCAGACTATGGTCAGCAAGATCGACGACGACACCTATCAGGTGCAGGTTGTCAGCTGGTACGACAATGAGAACTCTTACACTTCTCAGATGGTTCGCACCATCAAGTACTTCGCTGAGCTGAAGTAATACCGTAAGGTTTGCAACATACCGGCCGCTCATTCTGTAAAAGAATGAGCGGTTTTTTGTTGTTATCCTTGTCGGTTTCCGAGATTTTGGTTACATTTGCGACATGAAGATGATAACCCTACTTGGCCCTACCGCATCGGGCAAGACCGCCATCGCCGCACGTCTGGCCTACGACATAGGCGGAGAGATCATATCTGCCGACTCGCGGCAAGTATACCGGGGGATGGATATTGGTACGGGAAAGGACTTGGCAGACTATACTGTGAACGGCACGGCTATACCATATCATCTTATAGATATAGCCGATGCCGGCACCAAGTACAATCTGTTTCAGTACCAGCAGGATTTCCATAAGGCATACAATGATGTTTGCGCCCGTGGCAAAACGCCCATACTCTGTGGCGGTTCGGGCCTTTACATTGAAGCGGTGGTAAAAGGATATGCCTTGTCGCCTGTTCCACAGAACCCCGGTCTGCGCTCGCGTCTCGAGGGGAAAACGCTCCCTGAGCTGACTGACATGCTCTTGAAACTGAAGGGAGAGACGGGTTCGACGATGCACAACACAACGGATGTGGACTCGTGCCAACGTGCCATCCGTGCCATTGAGATAGAAACATACAATCTTGAACACGCTACCGACTTGCGCAAAATGCCGCCAGTCGACACGGTAATCGTGGGCGTGAACGTCGACAGGGAAGTAAGGCGAAGAAAAATCAGTGACCGTCTGTCACGCCGGTTGCAAGAGGGAATGATTGAAGAAGTGCGTGGATTGCTGGACAAAGGCATCGCGCCATCCGACCTTATTTATTATGGACTCGAGTATAAGTTCGTCACCGAATATTTGGTCGGCAAGATGTCGTACGACGAAATGTACCGCCAGTTGGAGATAGCCATACATCAGTTTGCCAAAAGACAGATGACCTGGTTCCGGGGCATGGAACGCCGCGGACTGGCGATACACTGGATAGACGGACAACAACCGCTCGATGTGATAATCGATGACATCAAGTGTATGCTGGATTGATGTCCGGGATTTTACGGCCCGTGCATGAACGTGACGTGGGGGAGTGGCAACAGAACAAAACAGAGGTGGTTTCCTCCTTTCGGGGGTGGCAGAAATAGAATAGTTTATGGAAGACAATCGTTGGGGAATTATTTATTGTCCGAAGTCGGGCTTGTTGGGCGGGTCAGCCAAGAGGTGGGCCAAGATTGAGGCGTGCCTGAAGGAGAACGGCATCAGCTACGATCATGTGACCAGTGAAAACACAGGCAGTGTGGATCGGCTGGTCAAGATGTTTGTAAACAATGGTTACCGTACGGTCGTCATTGTCGGCGGCGACAGTGCGCTGAACGATGCCGTCAACTGCCTCATGCAGTTCGAAAAGAGTGTGCGCGACAGCGTGACGCTGGGTGTCATTCCTAATGGCGTGATGAACGACTTTGCTCATTTTTGGGAGTTCGACGAGGACAACTACGAGCAGACCATTCACTGGCTAAAACAACGGCGGGTGCGCCGGGTAGACCTTGGCTGCATTCGCTATACCAACCGCAACGGCGAAGCCTGCCGCCGTTATTTTCTCAATTGCGTCAACGTGGGCTTGGTGGCTGCCATCATGAACTTGCGGCGGCAGACCCGCCATGCACTTGGGTCGCGTTCGTTGTCGTTCCTTTTCTCTTTTGTCCTGATGATTTTCCAGCGGCTTGACTACCGCATGAACATCAAAATCAATTCCGACCGCATCGACCGCCGCATCATGACAATGTGTGTGGGAAATGCCTCCGGATACGGACAGACTCCCAATGCCGTGCCCTACAACGGGTTGCTCGACGTGTCGGTGGTGTATCATCCGGGTGTCACCCAGTTCTTCGAGGGCATATATCTCTTTCTCAAGGGCAAGTTTCTCAACCACCATTCGGTGCATCCTTACCGCACGCGGGAGATTGTGGTGGAACGGGCCGAGCATGCATTGGTGGGTATCGACGGCCGTCTGATGCACACCCCCGTGGGGCCTTTCCGCATCACCGTGGAGCAGGAGGTCGTCAATTTCCTTATTCCTGAATAGAGGCCACACGAAAGAAATCATCCGCCCGTACAAAAAAGCCGGTCAAGGGTGGGGGGTGGTCAAGCCCATGCGTGACGTTCGGCTTGCCCCTGCTTGTTCCCGCACCTTATTGCCGGCTATGACTCCCCTACGGTCATGTTCTATTTCCGGATATTCTTTTTAGTCTTCGGTTTGCTTTGGGGAGAAATGAAACGATACAGGGCCGATTTGTAAAACAGTGCCGCAAGACTGCCAGCCTGCAGTTGGCCAATTAACCTATTATAGGGTCTTTTTATAGGCCGGCATCAACCGTCGGAGGCATGCTGGAAGGACGTTGTTGTGAGAGCATAGCTATCGCAGTGCGATAGGTATGCTTTCGCGTTGCGATACGTATGCTATGGCAGTGCGATAGCTATGCTTTCGCGATGCCGTAAGTATGCTTTCGCAAATCCGTTGCCGATGGCCGGTTCAAAACCGCATAGGCATTCATCTTCGACAGCATGGCAAGCCCGTGATTGCCCGGCATCTTCCGACGGTTTCTTGATTGTGTGCGTTGACAGTCGGGCGTACCAGTCGCTTTTTCTGTTTGAAGCGCATTAAAAAGCCGAATTTGCTTTGATTTGGCAAAAATAAGTGCTTATTTGCTTTGAGTTATGTAAGTTTTTTGTTAACTTTGAACACAAAAGGAGGCCTGGAGCCTGCTGTTTACAGTTCGTTCCTTACCTGAAAAATTAATCTAAACCACAATAAAGCCTTAATTGAGAACTATGAGTTATCTTAGATTCGAAAGAGCGCTGATGACCAACTTGCAAGACTCGTTGGGGAAAGAAATTCTCCGTACGAACCGGTCGGGTGCTTACTCATGCTCCACGATTGTAGACTGCAATACGCGCAAATACCATGGACTGCTAGTTGTTCCGGTTCCGGGTTTGGACGACGAGAACCATGTGCTTCTCTCATCGCTCGATTGCACGGTCGTACAGCACGGGGCGGAGTTCAACCTTGGCCTGCACAAGTATCAGGGCAACAATTTCAGTCCCAACGGACATAAGTACATACGCGAGTTCGATTGTGACACGGTGCCGACAACAACCTACCGTGTTGGCGGTGTTATCTTAAAGAAAGAGGTGGTCTTCCAGCATTTTGAAGACCGTATCCTGATACGCTATACCCTCGAAGATGCCCATTCGGCAACAACCCTCCGCTTCCGTCCTTTACTTGCCTTCCGCAGCGTGCGCCAGTTCACGCACGAGAATGCCGTGGCAAGCAGGGCATATACCGAGGTGGACAACGGTGTCAAGACCTGCATGTACGCCGGCTACCCGGACCTGTTTATGCAGTTTTCCAAGAAAAACCAATTTGTGTTCCAGCCCGACTGGTACCGCGGCATAGAGTATCCCAAGGAGCAGGAGCGCGGCTATGCGTCCAACGAAGACCTGTATGCTCCGGGCTATTTCGAGATGCCTATCCGCAAGGGCGAAAGCATCGTTTTTGCCGCATCGACCTCCGAGAGCAAGCCGCGCACGCTGAAATCGCTCTTCCAGGAAGAGGTGGAAGAACGTGCGCCTCGCGACAATTTCTTCCATTGCCTGGTCAACGCCGCCCATCAGTTCCATGTGGAGGACAAGAACGGCGAGACCTATATCCTGGCAGGCTATCCCTGGTTCAAGGCGCGCGCACGCGACACCTTTATCTCTTTGCCGGGCCTGACGCTCTCCATCGAGGAGTTCGATTTCTTCGAAGCCGCCATGAAGACGGCCGAAAAAGGCCTCCGCGAGTTTATGGAGCAGAAAGCCGTCACGGTCAACCTGTATGAGATTGACCAGCCCGACGTGCCTCTGTGGTGCATCTGGAGCATCCAGCAATATGCCAAGAGTGCCGGCACCGACAAGTGTATGGAGAAATACGGAAAACTGGTGTGGGATATTCTTCGGTATATCGCCGACGACCAGCATCCCAACCTTGCCTTGGATGAGAACGGACTGGTCAGAACCGAAGGGAAAGACAAAGCGGTGACATGGATGAACTCTACGGCCAACGGACGTCCCATTGTGCCCCGCACAGGCTATGTCGTGGAGTTCAATGCCCTGTGGTACAATGCCCTGATGTTCGGCGCCGAACTCGCCCGTGCCGCCGGCAAGCACAGCGATGCCGAACGGCTGGAGATCGCGGCCGACAAGACCAAACAGTCGTTTGCGTCGACATTTGTCAATCCTTACGGCTATCTTTACGACTATGTGGACGGCGATTTCCGTGAACAGAGCGTCCGTCCCAACATGATATTTCCCGTGGCATTCGACTATTCGCCGCTCGACAACAAACAAAAGAAGAGCATCATCGATTTCTGTACCCGCGAGTTGCTCACGGCAAAGGGCCTGCGCTCGCTGTCGCCCAAGAGCAGCGGCTACAACCCGATGTATGTAGGCCCGCAGGCCCAGCGCGACTACGCCTATCATCAAGGCACGGCCTGGCCCTGGCTCTTCGGCTTCTACATGGAGGCCAGCCTGAAGCTCTACAAGCGGACGCGCCTCAGTTTCATCGAACGCCAGATGGTTGGATACGGCGAGGAGATGATGTACCACTGCCTGGGTACGCTTCCCGAGCTGTTCGACGGCAATCCGCCGTTCCACGGGCGGGGTGCCATGTCGTTTGCCATGAACGTTGCCGAGATTCTCCGCGCTTTGGAACAACTTGAAAAATACAAATATTAATCATTAGGAGGACACGTCTATGAAAGTCTTAATGTTTGGATGGGAATATCCTCCTCATGTGTATGGAGGTTTGGCTACTGCCAATTTCGGAATATCCGAAGGGCTCCATGCTCAGGGCGATGTGGACATCACGCTCTGCCTGCCGAAGCCTTGGGGCGACGAAGACCGCACGTTTGCCCGTATCGTTCCCATGAACTGTGTGCCCATTGCCTACCGAGACGTCAACTACGAGTATGTAAGCAGCAGGGTAGGGAACCTCATGGATCCGCACGAGTATTACAGATACCGCGACCATATCTATGCCGATTTCAATTTCATGCACGTCAACGACCTTGGCTGCATGGAGTTTGCGGGGGGCTATCCCGGTAATCTGCACGAGGAAATCAACAACTATTCCATCATTGCCGGTGTCGTGGCACGGGCCGAAGAGTTCGACATTATCCATGCGCACGACTGGCTCACTTACCCCGCCGGCATACATGCCAAGCAGATCAGCGGAAAACCCCTGTGCCTGCATGTGCACGCCACCGACTACGACCGCAGTCGCGGACATGTCAATCCCACCGTCTATTCCATTGAAAAGGACGGTATGGACCATGCCGATTGTATCATGTGTGTGTCTGAACTGACGCGCAGAACCGTCATCAACCAGTATCATCAGGACCCGGCCAAGGTGTTCACGGTGCACAATGCCGTCTATCCGCTCAGCGAGGAGAACAATGCCATCCCCCGTCCCGACCACACGGGAAAGGAAAAGGTGGTGACGTTTCTGGGCCGGCTTACCATGCAGAAAGGCCCCGAATACTTTGTCGAAGCAGCCAATATGGTGCTGCACCGTACCAGCAACGTGCGTTTTTGCATGGCCGGTTCGGGCGACATGATGGACCAGATGATTTATCTGGCAGCCGAACGCGGTATAGCCGACCGTTTCCATTTCCCGGGATTCATGCGCGGCAAGCAAGTCTACGAATGCCTGAAGTGTTCCGACGTCTATGTCATGCCTTCGGTTTCCGAGCCCTTCGGTATATCGCCTCTCGAAGCCATGCAGTGCGGCACACCCACCATCATCTCCAAACAGAGCGGTTGTGCGGAAATCCTTACCAACTGCATCAAGGTGGACTATTGGGACATCCATGCCCTTGCCGATGCCATCTACGGCATCTGCCACAACGAAAGTCTGTTCCGTTACCTTCAGGAAGAAGGTAAACGCGAAGTGGACCAGATAACGTGGGAGAAAGTGGGACGGTGGATACGCGAGCTCTACATGCGCACGCTACACTGGATTTGATGTGCGCTGCACGCTCTGGCAACCGTCACACAACAAAACAAAAACCTTCAACATTAATCATACAACTCTCTCCAGCAAGGCCGGTTTGCACCCCAAGCCACTTGCGGAGAGCAAATCTCAAAAAGAACAATGAAAACTATCTGCTTATATTTTGAGATACATCAGATTATCCATCTGAAGCGTTACCGTTTCTTCGACATCGGTACCGACCATTACTATTACGATGACTACGAGAACGAGCGCAGCATCAATGACATCGTGGAGCGTTCCTACATGCCGGCCCTGAACACCATCCAAAAGATGATTGAGGAGAACGGAACCTTCTTCAAGGTTGCCTTCTCGTTGTCGGGCGTGGGCATCGAGCAGCTCGAAGTGCACGCTCCGCAAGTGCTGGAAAAACTCCAGGAACTGTACAAGACGGGTTGCGTGGAGTTCCTTGCCGAGCCTTACTCGCACGGCCTGAGTTCGCTGAAGGACGAAGCCTGCTTTGCTGCCGACGTGAAAAAGCAGTGTCTTAAGATCAAGGAGTACTTTGGCGCAGAGCCGACGGTGCTCCGCAACTCCTCGCTCATTTACAGCGACGACATCGGTTTGCAGGCAGCCCAAATGGGCTTCAAGGGTATGCTGACCGAGGGAGCCAAGCAGGTGCTCGGCTGGAAGAGTCCCCACTATGTTTACCACTGCGCCATTGCACCCAGCCTCAAGCTCTTGCTGCGCGACATAACGCTCAGCGATGATGTTAGTCTGCGCTTCAACAATACCAACTGGGAAGGCTATCCGCTGTTTGCCGACAACTACATCGGACGCATAGCCAGTCTTCCCGAAGAAGAGCAGGTAGTCAACATCTTCATGGAACTGTCGGCCTTGGGCATTGCCCAACCGCTTAGTTCCAACATCTTGGAGTTCCTCCGTGCTCTGCCTGCCTGTGCCAAGCAGAAAGGCGTGGCGTTTGCCACACCGTCCGAGATATTCGATACAGTCAACAGCGTGGGCGAGGTGTATGTGCCCGACACGCTCTCTTGGGTCGATGAGGAGCGCGATGTCAGCAGCTGGCTGGGCAATCCCATGCAGCGTGAGGCATTCGAGAAGCTTTACAGCGTGTCAGAACGCGTACGCATTGCCAACGATCCGCGCATCAATGTGGACTGGGACTATCTGCAGGCCAGCAACAATTTCCGTTTCATGACTACCAAACCGTCGAACGTGGGACTGGACCGCGGTATCTACAGCAGTCCTTTCGACGCCTTCACCAACTACATGAATATACTTGGCGACTTCATTACGCGTGTCAATGGCCTGTATCCGCCCGAGATAGACAACGACCAGCTCAATTCGCTGCTCACCACCATCAAGAACGAAGGTGATGAGATTACGATGAAGGATCAGGAGATAAAGCGGCTGAAGGCCAAGCTGGAAAAGACGGAAGCAGCCAACGAACAGTTGCGCGAGAAGTATGAGGGCAAGCAGCCGGCGGCCAAAAAAACTGCCGCAAAGCGTGTCGCGCGCAAGAAACCCGCCGAGACAACGGAGACTGAAGAGTAAGTACCGTTTTCCCTTTTAACGAATACATGTCCCATGCAAAGCTTGTCTGTCACAAGTCTTGCGTGGGACTTTTGTTTTTCCTCTTGGTGTTTCAAGGATTATTGGGGCTTATCATAATGTGTGCCGAGAAGCATCTTTGGTCGCAGAATATCATTTTTTCCGTTGTGCCATGCAATATATTGCCGTTTTGTGCATTTATGGTTAGAGACAACATTGAATGCTATAAATACAAAAGACAACTATTATGAACAATAAGATTTCACAGTTGGGTTTGGCTGCCCTGATGGCAGCCTCGTGCGGTGCAGCGCTCGCATCGTGTGCCTCTTCGAAGGGGCAGGAAGCGAAAAACGGCATTGCTGACGCCACCGTCGGCGACGATATCGATGCCGGTTACATGACCTTGAGCGATGCCGAGCTTGCCGCCGTGGCTCAGACCAATGAGTTTGCCGTCAATCTGTTCCGCACACAGGCCGGACAAGACTCCAAGGTAGTGTCGCCCGTCAGTGTGGCTTACCTGCTGGGCATGCTGGCTAACGGTGCTGACGGAGCCACAAAAGACGAGATCATGCAGACCCTTTGCATGGACGGCACCTCGCTGCAGACGCTCAACGAGACCTACAAGGCGATTATCAACATGGCCTCGCGCCTCGACCGCCGTACCAAGATTAACATTGCCAACTGTATAGCCGTGAACAAACAGATTGCTCTCAACGGCAATTATGTGTCGGCCATGCAGTCGCTTTACGACGCCCGTGTGGAGAGCGTGGACTTTGCTTCGCCCAAGACTTTGGCAAAAATCAACGGTTGGTGCGCCAAGCAGACCGACGGCATGATACCCGAGATTGTCGACGCGCTCGACCCCGGCACGGCCGCCGTGCTGATGAATGCCATTTACTTCAACGGCACATGGGCCAACAAGTTTGACAAGGCCGGCACGCAAACGGCCGCTTTCCGCGGTTACACGCGCGACATCAAGAAGGTGCCGATGATGCACCAGAACCACAAGTTCATGTATACCGACAACAGCGATTATGCCGCCGTCACCCTGCCTTACGGCAACGGCGCCTATGCCATGACTGTCATCTTGCCGGCCGAAGGCAAGTCGACCGCCGACATCGCGGCGTCTCTCAGTGCCAAAAGCCTTACCGACATGTGGCAGTCGATGGACGAATGTCAGGTCGACCTGAAGCTGCCCCGCTTCTCCACCACTACCGAGACCCCGCTGAACAAACCCGTTTCCGACCTTGGTGCGCCCTCGATGTTTGTGGCTGGCAAGGCCGATTTCAGCAAGATGGCCGACGAGCCGCTGTTTGTTTCGGCCATGTTGCAGAAAGCCAAGATAGAGGTGAGCGAGGAGGGAACCAAGGCCGCCGCCGTTACAGCTGCCGTCATGATGATGACCTCCCTGCAACCCGACATGGTGCGGCGCGTGAATTTCCATGCCGACCGCCCCTTCATTTATGTCATCACCGAACGGTCTACCAACACCGTGTTCTTTATGGGACAGTACACCGGCGATACCGGGGCGTGACGTTCGGCCATAAACCAAGCGTCAGAAGCTTGCCCGGCGCAAACCATAATACCAAAAAAGCCCAGGACTCGCAGAGAGCCCCGGGCTTTTTCGGTATTGTATCAAATGGTGCAAAGGCGATGCCGCCCTTGCGCCGAGATTAGTTGTTGAAGAACTTCTTGCCGTTCTGTATCACCACACCCTTGTAGTCCTTGCTGACGCGCTGGCCGGCGAGGTTGTAGTAGGGGGCGTTGGCGTTGTCCATCTTCACGCTGTTCACGCCGGCAGTGGTGTCGTTGGCATAAATCAGCTTGCTGTTGGCCATCACCTCGGGTGTCGTGGTGCCGTTGTATTTATAGTTGTCGATGATGCCGAGAATCTTCACCTTGTCGCCTTTCTGCAGGAAGAAGTCCTTGGTGAACCACTTGCCGTCGAAGCTCTTGCCGCGGTACACCTTCAGCGAATTGTCGGTTGTGCCGTCGTCGGAAATGGTGTAAGTCAGGTTGCCGTACTGGGCCATGTCGGTAGTGTCGACATCCTCGCAGACAATGCCTGTGATGTAGCACACGCTGGTGGGCTGGGTGCTGTCAGCGAGCAGTGCCAGAGCCTCGGTGGTGGTGAAGGTCAGGGTGTCGGTCACGATAATTTCGGGGGTAGTCTTTCCGTTGAGCGATACCAGGTAGTTACCACGGTTCAGCTCGACGGTGCCGTTGTACTTGAACAATGTGCCGCGCAGTACCACGTTGTCGCCCTTGGCGGGAAGCTGCTTGATATCGGTGTAGTCGGCACCGTTGAAGTAATAGCTTCCATAAGCCTCAATCTGGTTGTCGGTGGTGCCGTCGTCGGAAAGATAGTAGTTCACATTGCCGTACGATGTCAGCGAGGTGGCGGCCTGCGACACGATGCCCTTTACATAGACCGAGTCAGACGGAGCTATTCCGTTGTTCACCAACGTTACCACGTCGGCCACGATGTAGGGGTTCTCCAGCGAACCGTTTCCGGCAAGCGTAAACAGCTGGAAGGTCTTTGAGGCCACGGCGCTCGCGTTGTCGCCCTTGAAGGCTGCAGCCTGCACGGTCGTGGTCTGGCTGATGGTGAAAGGCTCGGTGTAGAGTGTGCGCTCGGCACGGTCATCGGTGGGGTCATCGCCGTTCACGGTGTAGTACACTTCAGTGCCCTCGCCGGCGGTAATGGTCACCGTGGTGCTGCCCTGGAACACCTCGTCGCCCGAGATGACGGGGGCGGCCAAGTAGTTGGGGTCGTCGTTGACCACGGTCACTGCAATGCTTGTGGCGCGCACCTGTGCGCTTGAAGTCAGCACGACCGACGTAGCCTCGCCGGTCCAAGTGCCGATTTCCCCCTCGGCGGTATAGCTGCCCTCAGCAGCGGTGAACTTGTCCGGGCCATATTTCTTTGCCCCTACGTTAGCAGTGCAGGTAAATTCTATCTTGGTGATTTTCCCGCTGGTCGAAGAAATGGTGGTTGTACCACTGGCTCCAAACCGGTATTCGTCTGCGGCAAACGCACCTTTGTCGCAAGAGATGGTGATGCCATCCTTGCTCATCTCGTCGGCATTCGGTTTCTGGAGGTCTGTTTGAGTGCCGGTTTCCGTACGGGCGGTAAATGTCACAACAGTCTGTGCCATAGCCATATTGGCAACCATGACCATGAACAGTAGCATTGTAGAGCGTAATAATTTTCTCATAAGCGTTTGAGTGATTAATGAATTATACTTTGCAAAGGTACGAAGATAAATCATATCGGGTGAATACAAAGCCGTTAATTTTCTGTGAATCCGGCATTGCACCGTGTGTTGTGCAACGCCCTTGCAAACCCAATGGCCGGAAAACAACCATGAAATCAGCCGGGGCTGCCGGGCATCCCCGAGCCAGAAATGGAATGTGTGGGATTTGCAATTCGGCCGTCTGTGTGGTGCTTCAGTCATATATTTTCTCAATAAAAACAGTGCGCTGCGCTGTCCCTTTTAGCGCGGCGCAAGCGGCGTGCTACCGTCCTTTGCGGTCGTTTGGGGGCAATGCCGTGACACGATGAGCCTTTTTCGTACCCCCGGGATATGGTTTTCGCCGCCCGTTGATGCCCAATCGCAGTGCCATTCGTGGTCTTTGGCCTCCCGACAGGTATCGTATCGGTGGCCCGTTTGGCACCTATCCCAGTCCGAAACGATACCTATTGGCCCTGCCCGACCGTTGGCGCATCGGTGCATGCGCCCCCGTTTGCGCGCAACCCGTTGGTAATCAGCAGTTATGCAAATCGCCCAAAAATAGCCCGTTTCTGCCGCACGGCAACCTGCGCATGGCTACAGCGAAGTTTTCGACCTGTAGTTTGTAAAACTATTCTGCTGTTGTCGTCCTTCCCCGGCATCTTGCCGGGCCGCAAGAAACATGCCTGTGGCCCATTATTTTGTGGCGGGGAGCAAGGCCGAATGTGGAATACTTTTTTTATCTTTGCACGCAAATTGATTATCCGCATGAAGAATAAATCGCTCGTCATCATCCTGTTGCTCCTGCTGGCCGTGCTGCCCGCCGGAGCGGTGCTCAAGGAACGCGACCTGGCCGGCACGCTGGCCATGCTGCGCATAGAGCTGACAGAATACCGCCAAAAACTGGAAAACGAAAACGGCGCACGCAAGGAGCAGAGCCAAGAAGTGATGAACCAACTGCTGGCCACCATGAACAAAAGCCAGCAGAACGCCATCATGCTCTACTCGCAAAAGAGCGGCTACGTGTTCGACCTGTCGTATGCCTGCCACGAGGCCACCGAACAATACAAGAACTTCAAGAACACCGTGGGGCCCTTCCGTTCGTATGTAGACAATGCCAACGTGGAGATAGCGCGTTTTGACAGTCTCATCGCCGACCTCAGCACGATGTATGCCTCCACCCTGTCGGAGAAGGCCAAGGTAGACCGTGCCGTGTGCCTCACGCTTGCCGTCTACATACGCCACACGCTCAACGAGAACCGGTCGGAGAACCAGCAGTACATCAGCATCTACAACGTGACCGAACAGCGGCTCAAGAACCTCAACGACTATGCCAACAAACGCTACCGGGAGATACAGAACAGCATCTTCACCAACAGCGGCGAGACATTCTGGTCGATCATCGGCAATTTCGGCGGTGAGCTGAAAGAAACCGCCCAGACCATCGTCGACAAGTACAAGCCCACCACACAGTACCGTTCCGACTGGGATAGCCGCATCATCTTCATGCTGCTGGCCATCATCGTGTTCTATGGTCTGATAGCCGCCGGAGCCAGCTATCTGACCATCGGTTTCGTGGTTACGCGGCTCGTGCGGCGCAACAAGGCCAAGGCCCTGCTGCGCTGGCTGTCGGGAGGCAAGGAGGGCGACGAGGCCAAGCAGCACTTCAAGTCGAAGCGCATCTGCATCATCCTGGCCGCCACGGTCATCATCTTCGCCGCCACGCTCGGCCTGGTGCGCGTGTCGATAGCGCAGAACTTCCTTATCATGGCTTCCGGCCTGCTTGTGGAGTATGCCTGGCTCATGGGTGTCATCCTGCTGTCGCTGCTCATCCGTCTCGACGGCGAGCAGATCAGGCACGGCCTGCGCATCTATGTGCCCATCATGGCGATATGCTTTTTGGTCATCACGTTCCGTGTGGTGCTCATCCCCAACATCCTCACCAGCATCATCCTGCCCTTCGTGCTGTTGTTCAGCACCGTGTGGCAATGGGTGGCCATCAGGCGCAACAAGGCCGTGTTGCCCCCGTCCGACGTGTTCTACGCCTGGGTGTCGTTCCTCGTGTTCCTTGCCAGCGACGTGGCTTCGCTCGTGGGCTACACGCTGCTCGCCGTGGAGATGCTCATCTGGTGGACCATGCAGCTCACGTGCGTCCTGACCATCACCTGTTTCTCCGTGCTGCTCCGCCAGTATGGCAACCACCCCAAGCGTCGTTTCTTCGACGACGACACGCCGGTAAGCCGCACCTGGTTCTTCCGGTTTGTCTACTCGGCCGTGTCGCCCATCCTGGCCACGCTGTCCATACTGGTCAGCATCTACTGGGCGGCCGATGTGTTCAACCTCAGCGACACGTCGTGGGAACTGTTCAACCGCCGCCTCATCGACACCACCAAGTTCACCTTCAGCATCATGCGGGCCGTGCAGGTGGCCATCCTGTTCTTTGTTGCCTCGTATGTGAACCGCGTGTCGCTGCATGTGCTCCACTACCAGCTCACCAACCGCGAGGCGCGCAAGGCCAAGGAAGAAAAGCGCAAGCCCAGCACACAGGCGGTGACCAGCCGTATCGCCATCTGGCGCAATTTCATACAAGTGCTTATCTGGGGCGCGTGGCTGTTCGTCACGATGATTATCTTCAACATCGACAACTCTTGGATGGTGGCCATCTCCGCCGGTCTGTCCACGGGTATCGGTTTCGCCATGAAGGACATCCTCGAAAACCTCTACTACGGCATCTCGCTCATGGCCGGGCGCATCAAGGTGGGCGACTATATCTCCATCGACGGCACCAAAGGAACGGTGAAGGCCATCTCGTACACCTCTACTACGGTAGAGGCCCTCGACGGGTCGGTCATCGCTTTCCAAAACTCGCAGCTCTTTTCGAAAAACTACAAGAACCTGACGCGCAACCACGGCAACGTGCTCTCCATCATACCCGTAGGTGTGGCCTACGGC
This sequence comes from bacterium, assembly GCA_963656755.1. Lineage (GTDB taxonomy): Bacteria > Bacteroidota > Bacteroidia > Bacteroidales > Bacteroidaceae > Prevotella. Next base: position 37,530 of record CAVKJH010000045.1, on the reverse strand, counting down.
ACACAGGTGCCCCAGGTTAAGCAGACCATCACCGATGCGGTGACACCGCTCAACAAGCCCAACTATATCAAGTTCATCAAGGTGGTGTTTGCCGGGTTCGGCGACAACTCCATCGATTTCAAGGTATTGGCCTGGGTCGACTCGCGCAAGCAGACCTATGCCGAAAGCGACATCATGGAGGCTGTCTACAATGCGTTCAACGAGCGCAACATCGAGATACCGTTCCCGCAGCGCGACATCCATATCGTGTCCGACACGGCCCATCTGGTGCCGCCGTCGAAGACTTCGCCCATAGCGCATGCCGACTCGCTCGAAGAGGCCGAAGCCCAACTGCACGCATCAAACGGCGCAACACAGTAGGGCACAGACGGTGCAACGGCCCCCCGCACACGGAAACTCGCCCGAATATTCGCGGTCTATTTGCAACAAAGTGTTAAATCACTGTTAAACATTCGGATATGCAGGGGCTTTTGGTTAACTTTGCATAAATAAAAATGAAAACCACATGCGCCCAACATTTATAGCAGGTCCCTGCGTAATAGAGTCGGCCGAGCTGCTCGACATTGTGGCCCGACAGCTGACTGCCATCAACGGCCGCCTCGGTACCGACATCATCTTCAAAGCCTCGTTCGACAAGGCCAACCGCACGTCCATCCGCTCGTTCCGAGGTCCGGGCATCGACAAGGGGCTGGCCATGCTGGCCGACGTGAAAGCCAGGTACGGCCTGCGCGTCACTACCGACATACACGAGGCGTGGCAGGCCGAGGCCGCCGGCGAGGTGTGCGACATCCTGCAGATACCGGCTTTCCTTTGCCGCCAGACCGACTTGCTTGTGGCTGCCGCCAAAACGGGTAGGGTGGTGAACATCAAGAAAGCACAGTTCCTCTCCGGGCGCGACATGCGCTACCCGGTGGAAAAGGCGCTCGAAAGCGGTGCCGGCGAGGTGTGGCTCACTGAGCGCGGCAACAGTTTCGGGTACAACAATCTCGTGGTCGACTTCCGCAACATTCCCGACATGAAGGAAATCGTGCCGACCGTCATCATGGACTGCACTCACAGCGTGCAGCGTCCTTCGGCCGGCGACGGCAAGACCGTGGGCGACCGCAAGTTTGTGCCTGCCATGGCATTGGCCGCCAAGGCGTTCGGCGCAACGGGATATTTCTTCGAAGTGCATCCCGATCCCGACAAGGGCCTGTCGGATGCGGCCAACATGCTGGAGCTCGACAAGCTGGAAAGTCTTGTCGCCCAACTGCTTGCCTAAGGCCGTAGCATATCGCTGCTGCCTCCACAATCATCCGTCGCCCTGCCTTCTTCCCATCCCGGCCCCATCCCGGCCGTGCACTGCGCACCGTCGCCCAGACGTGCGCTGACGGGCCGACGGGCTGCTATACCTATTTATATTATAAACCATGCAAACCCCCACCATACCTGCCAACAACCTTTCGATGTCGCTCCAGTTTGCCGAGCGGTGTCTGCGCGACGAGGCGCAGGCCATACTCGACCTCATTCCGCAGCTCGACAACAATTTCATCCGTGCCGTAGACCTTATCTATCACTGCCACGGCAAAGTAATCGTTACGGGTGTAGGCAAAAGCGGACATATCGGACAGAAGATTGCGGCCACGCTGGCCTCTACGGGCACGCCGGCTTTCTTCATCAATCCGCTCGATGCCTATCATGGCGACCTCGGCGTGATGACGGCCGACGATGTGGTGCTGGCACTCAGCAACTCCGGCCAGACCGACGAGCTGCTGCGCTTTGTGCCCATCCTGCTGCACATGCGTGTGCCCATCATCGGCATGAGCCGCAACCCCGAATCGCTGTTGGCCAAATACTCCACCGTACACATCAAGGTCTTCGTGGGCCACGAGGCGTGCCCCCTCAACCTGGCGCCTACGGCCTCCACGACGGCAGCACTGGCCATGGGCGACGCGCTGGCAGTGGCACTCATGCAGATACGCGACTTCCGTCCGCGCGACTTTGCGCAGTTCCATCCCGGTGGCGAACTGGGCCGGCGGTTGCTGACCACTGCCGACGACGTGATGCGTACCGACGACCTGCCCGTCGTGCCGCAGGACATGCACTTGGGACAGGCCATCATACATGTGTCGAAGGGCAAGCTGGGACTGGGCATATCGCTCGACGACAGCGGGCGCGTCATCGGCCTAATTACCGACGGCGACATCCGCCGTGCCATGGAACGCTGGCAGGCCGAGTTCTTCGACCGCACGGTGGCAGACATCATGACGCGCAACCCGAAGATTGTTTCACCCAATACCAAGATATCCGAGATAGAGCGTATCATGCACCGCCACAAAATCCATTCGGTGCTGGTATGCGACAAGGAACGGCGGTTGCTGGGCATCGTCGACAGTTATGCCACCTCCATGCTCAACCAATAATTGCGGAGAAAGCCGCCCAAGGGCGCGCGGCAGTTCGTGCGCCATGATTAACCCGAGTATATGACAACGATTGTTTTCAGTTTCTTTTTGGCCTTTCTCCTGACGTTTCATACGGAGGCACAGGCCCAAACAAGCGACTCCCTGATGGTCGTGCAGTTGGAAAAGGAAGGCGTTTCTTTTTCAAACGACAATAATGTTACGCTTCTGACGACGGGACAGGAGAAATTTGAAGACCTCTTCAAGGCCATCGACCAGGCACGGAAGAGCATCCACATGGAATATTTCAATTTCCGAAACGACTCCATCAACCGGCTGCTCATCGGTCATCTGGAGAAAAAAGCCGAACAGGGAGTCGAAGTGCGGCTGCTCTTCGATGGTTTCGGAAACATCAGCAACAACCAGCCGATGCGCAAGAGCGACCTTGCTGCCATACGCTCCAAGGGTATCGAAATCTACGAGTTCAACCCCGTCAAGTTTCCCTTTGTCAACGATATCTGGAGCCGCGACCACCGCAAGATTGTGGTCATCGACGGTATGTTGGCCTATACGGGAGGCATGAATGTGGCCGACTATTACATCAACGGTACGCCGCAGGTGGGCGAGTGGCACGACATGCACTGCCGCATACAGGGCACCGAGGTCAACACGCTGCAGAAAATCTTTCTGCGTATGTGGAACAAGGTGACGGGACAGGATATCCACGGTCCCCAATATTACCGCGGACTGGGCGACGATAGCTATTTCACGGGGCTGAAGACCAACGATTGCCGGTCGGCCGGAAATATGCGGGTGGGCATCATCAACCGCGAGCCTCATACGTCGAACAAAATCATACGCCAGTTCTATACCAATGCCATCCGCCTGGCACAAGACAGCATTAAGCTTATCAACCCGTACTTCACGCTCAACCATTCCATCAAGAAGGCACTGCGGAAGGCCGTCGGCCGGGGGGTGAAAGTGGAAATCATGCTGTCTGTAAGGAGCGACATTCCGCTCACGCCCGACTGCGGTTTCTACAACGCCCATAAGCTCATGAAGAAAGGTTGCTCGGTTTGGATGTACAAGCCCGGCTTCCACCACACCAAGGTCATTATGGTTGACGGCCGCTTCTGTACCGTAGGTTCGGCCAACCTCAATGCGCGCAGCCTGTCATGGGACTATGAAGAGAATGCCGTCATCATCGACTCCTGTGTAACCGACGAGCTGAACGCCCTTTTCGACAGCGAAAAAGCCGACTCGTTCTTGCTGACACCCGAAACATGGAAACAGTGGCGCACGCCGTGGCAACGTTTCCGCGCGTGGTTCGCCCACTTGCTGGCACCTTTGTTGTAGGGCGTGTTCGCCTTTATTGTAGGGTGTATTCGCCTTTATTTTAGGGTGTATTCGCCTTTATTTTAGGGCGTATTCGCCTTTGTTTTAGGGTCTGTTCGCGATTGTTGTCATCAGAGTTTCACCGTGCTGATGTCAACCAAGTTGTTGACAATGGCATATATCGTCAGTCCAGCAGCAGAGTGGATCTGCAGTTTGCGGGCGATGTTGCGGCGGTGGGTGATGACCGTATTGATGGAAATGCACAGGTGGTCGGCAATCTCCTTGTTGCTCATGCCCTGTACCAACGACACGATTACGTCTTTCTCGCGTTCCGATAGTTTTTCCTGTCCTTCAGGATTCGGATTGATCATGTTGGAAATCTTGACCGTCACGTCGTCCTGTTTGGTGCGCCGTTCCAGGTTTCTGATGGCCGGGATGAGGATATAGTCCTCCACCTCGGTGTGCTGCGCCAGCCAGTCCTCACAGTTGTAGATGTCGTAGAGTGTGGCCGAAAGCTGGTTGTTGTGCAGTCCGTCCGACGGCAGGTACTTGATGATGATGTTCTTGAGTTCCTTGAGCTTCAGGTCGGTCTGGTCATGGTGTTTGGAAAACGTGTGTATCTCGCCGCTCTTGGGGGCCTCGCCCGCCTCGAGCTTCTCCACATAGGGGAACACGGTTTTCTCCTCGTACCGCATGTGGTTGATGATGCTGTGCGCATACTCGTCGTAGAGCTTGAGTATGAGCCGCGCCAGATTGTCGTTCTCGTCGAGTGCGCCCACCAGCTCGCGCCGTATGAAAGGCAGCTCGAAATCGATGTAGTAGGCGTGGCTGGCACGCAGGTATTTCAGCAACGTCGGTACCGACAGGCGATAAGTGTCGTCGTAACCGCGGTAGCCGTTGATGGTGAAATTGACCACGGCAAGAAAGGTGTAGGTGTCCACATGTTGGTCTTCGCAGACTTCACGCACCGTTTTGTCGCCAAATCCAAGGCTGATGCCGAAGCATCCCAGCACTTGCAAGATGTTGTAGTTGTCGCCGATGACACTAATCAGCTTGTCGTCGGGTTCGTACATTTTCTGATTTTTCATCCTCTACACCTTAATTAATTGCATTCATGCTGCAAAATAACCACTTTTCCATGAAACGGGCAACGTTTTGCGGTTACTTTTTCCCCGCGCGGCGAAAAATACCTATTTATGGTGATACCCTTCAATTACCCACTTGTGGGTATTGCCGAAGCAGGAAATCGGACGTAACTTTGCAAGCGTAAAACAACAGATGTCCTAACCCCTTTCAAGTGGATGTCTTAACCCCTTTAAAAAGTGCAGTGATGGTTACTTTGCCTTGCAGACAACAGGAATGGCCGCCGCCCGACCGACGACAGGCATACCGTTGACCGCAGGATCGCAACCAGAAAACTGCACTTTTTCAATTGTGCCGATACCCTTCGGGCGATGATTAACGAGTAACGAACCGCACATTTCATGTTTTTTAGGTATTGTCTGAAAAAAGATTAATTGATAATTTTGCACCCGGAAAAACAATAGGCGCGCCGCTCAAGGCGCAACGGGTAGAAAGACAATACGAATATAACTACAGAATATGAAAACAACGAAATTAGGATTGCTGACTGGCATGATGCTGCTTGGTGGCATCTCTCTTGCCCACGCGCAGCAAAGCGCAGCAGATTCGGTGATGAACCATGCCAACGGCAAACGCCTGAGCATCGGCGGTTATGGCGAGGCCGCCTTCAGCCGCAACTTCTACAGCGACAACGGCAACCGCTACTCTAAGCCGTCATCTTACAAGAACGACCCCAGCCACGGCCGTTTCGACATACCCCATGCCGTGATTTACCTGGGCTACGACTTCGGAAAGGGCTGGACAATGGGTACCGAGATTGAGTTCGAACACGGCGGAACAGGTTCGTCCATCGAGTACGAGGCCGACGAAGCCGTGGAGTTTGAGAACGAGCAGGAGAAAGGCGGCGAGGTGGAGCTCGAGCAGTTCTGGCTGCAGAAGAGTTTCGGACGTGCGTTCAACATCCGTGCAGGCCATATCGTGGTGCCGTTCGGTTTGGTCAACGCCCACCACGAACCGCTCAATTTCTTCACCGTTTACCGCCCCGAGGGCGAGAACACCATTCTGCCTTCCACCTGGCACCAGACGGGCGTAAGCCTCTTCGGTCGCTACAAGGACTGGCGTTACGAGGCACAGTTCATAGCCGGACTGGATGCGTTCCACTTCAACCGCTCCAACTGGATACAGAACGGCCCGCACAGCCCGTTCGAGTTCGAGCCTGCCAACAAGTACGGCGTGATGGCCCGCATCGACAACTACACGGTGCCCGGACTGCGCCTTGCCGTGAGCGGCTACTACGGACAGGCCATGCACAACAGCGTGCCGCACGACATGGAGTTTGGCACCAACAAGGATATTAAGGGCAATGTGTTCCTCGGCAGTTTCGACTTTACCTACAATGCCCACAACTGGATAGCACGTGGCAATGTGGACTACGGTTATGTGAGCGATGCCAACCGCATCACGCAGTTTACCTATCCCAACACCTCGCAGAGCGGCGTTACGCCCTACGAGGTCGGAAACGGCAAGTATTTCGGAAGCCATGCCATCGCCACGATGGTCGAGGTGGGCTACGACATCTTCTCGCAGATTCCCAAGATGCGGAAGGACAAGCAGAAGCTTTATGTCTTCGGCCACTACGAGTACTACGATTCCTATATCCACGCACAGACCAAGAAGTGGACCAACAAGCAAATCTTTGCTGCCGGCGTGAACTATTATCCCATCCCGCAGGTAGCCGTAAAGGCCGAGTACAACTACCGCAAGCTGAAGAGCGAATACAACGACGAGCCGGCCATCAACATCGGCATAGCCTACGAGGGTTTCTTCCTCTAAGCACCGGCGGCCAACGCAACACAACCGAACATCAACTTTCAACAACAAAACATAACACATGAAAAAGATTTTCCACTATGCAATGCTTTTTGCTGCAGCAGGGGTGATGACCTTTGGCTTCTCTTCGTGCAGCAACGACAGTGAGGGTTACCAACCTGTAGAGGTTGAGTCTTCTACGCTCGAAAAGATTGTCGCACAGTATGTTGACGACGTTGTCAACCCCACCTATAATGACCTGCAGAGCGCATCCGCCACGCTCGAAGAAGCCTGCAAGAACCTGTATGCCAAGAAATTGGCCGGTACGCTGACACAGCCGGACATCGACGCTGCCTGCACAGCTTTCAAGACTGCCCGCAAGTACTGGGAGCAGAGCGAGGCTTTCCTCTATGGTGCCGCCTCAAACGACGGGATCGACCCGCACATCGACTCATGGCCTCTCGACCAGACACAGCTGGCACAGGCCCTTACCAATGCAGAAGTGATAGCCGGCATCACCGGCGAGGCTCCTGCCAAGTATGTCTTCGAAGCCAACAAGAACTTCGATTCCACGATGGGTTTCCACGGTCTTGAGTTCATCCTGTTCCGCAACGGCGCCAACCGCACGGCGGCAGCCCTGAACAGCGAGTATGAGGCCGGCGACGGCCTGAACGAGAACGGCGATGACTGGCAGAGCAACCAGGCCAAGCTCAAAACCGTAAAGACGACCCAGGAACTGGCCTTCGCTGCTGCCGTGGCTGGCGACCTGCGCAACATGACAACGCTGCTGGCCTACGAGTGGAGTGCCGAAGCCACACTGAAGAGCTATCTCACCAACAGTGCCAGCTGGGTATTCACCGGCACACGCAACAACGGTCTGACAAGTCAGGGCGTGTCGTATGCCACAGCGGTGAAGTCGGTGGGCCTGAACACAAGCCTGTTCGTGTCGTGGCCGCTCAACCTGCAGAACATCTTCAAGGGCGGATGCTCCAACATCTGCTCTGAGGTGAACACCCAGAAGCTGGGTCAGGCTTACCGTCAGGCCACCGGCAAGGGCATAGAGGGCGAGGACGCAGCCGACTACATCGAGTCGCCTTACAGCAAGAACTCGTTCCAGGACTACCAGGATAACATCTACTCCATCAAGAACAGTCTCTACGGCATGCGCGGCACCGAGAACGTCACAACTCCCGCCGCAGGTTCGATCATGGAATTCATGAAGGCTAATTACGCCAACTACAATGCCCTCAACGATGCCCTGAACAATGCCATCAGCACACTCGAAAAGGCCAAGAACAGCGGTGTTGCCTTCATCGACAACCCTGCACACGACCAGGTCGCTGCTTGCATCAATGCTGTAAAGGCTCTTGACGAGCAGCTCGTGGAAGCTTCCGTATGGTGCGGCAAATACATTGTCGTGAAGTAAACGGTAAACTTAGCGATAAACTTAACGAATCTTATACAATCATTTCCACGACGTGGCCATTCGCCTCTTGGCGTATGGCCGCGTTTTAGTGGCTTAACAACATTACTCTATGAACAAGATTTTCAAACCCCAGTTCGTGCTGGCCGCAGCAGCTGCAGCGTTGACGCTGACCAGCTGTAACGACGACAACAGCGAACCGACCCGTACCGACGAGGGCGCGTTCGTGGGCAAGGCCGTAGGCAACTTTGCCGCAAGCGAGTGGCTGCCCGGCGGCGAGCTCGGTACGACCGACAATGTCAGTACCAACGCCTTCTCCGACGAAGCTCCGGTAGTGACCGACAACAAGACCTTCTACGACCTCTTTTTCCAGGGCGAGCAAATCATGGAACGCCAGTATACGGTGAACAACGGCGCCTTCAAGGGCCTGGGCCCGGCCAGCGTGCGCCGCTCGTGCTTCGACTGCCACCCCAACTACGGCCACGGCCAGTGGTTCCCGCAGTACACCACACAGTATGCCAACGGCAACGGATACCTGCTCGCCATCTATCATCCCGTAGGCGCCGATGCCGACAACTCCGACGGACTGTCTAACGACGGCGGCTTCATCACCGAGGTGACAGGCATGCCGCAGACACAGGCCACCGAGCCGTTCAAGGCTCCCATTGAGGAAAGCGGCGTGCACATGCAGTGGCTTGATATCACCACGGCCGATGCCAAGAACGACGTGTGGGGACAGCACATCAAGGACGGCAAGTTTGCCTATCCCGACGGCACGCTGATGCCCACCCTGCAGTATCCTGAGGTGCACGTCGACCAGTCGGCTTTCCGCACCAATCCCGTGCCCACCAACTATGCCGTGCGCATCGAAACCACCATCGGTCTGACCGGCGTGGGTCTCATCGACGCCATTCCCGAAGATTCCATCAAGGCCCAGTACGAGAAGGAGTACAAGTACTTTGTCAGTGCAGGTCTTGACCCGTCGGAGTACATCAACAGCACGTTCTACGACGGCAGCAAGTTCGGCAGCCTGTACAATGTGGGCAACGGACAGTACATCAACGGCCAGAAGACCGTCAGCGGGCAGTCGACCGCCCTCAAGCGTTACAGCTATGCGCTGACGCGTGCCGTGCTGGCCGATGCCAACGGTGCCAATGCCGTGTGGAACATCCCCAACGTGTCGCGCCCCGACCGTCCCTACCTCTATACTACCGATGCCTGGGCCAAGGCCATGAGCGAGGACGACGAGGTCATCGCGAAGATCCAGGCCGACCCCACGTCGGCTTACTACGGCGACGGCACCACCGACAGCATACGCGCCTGCGTCTACAACCTGTTGCGTCCGGGCACCAACCAGTTCGACAACGTGTGGCACAAGTTCCAGCCCGAGCAGACGGCCGACCAGTTCTACGCCTTCATGGTGTGGCACCGCGGACTGGCCATTCCCCGCGCCCGCAACCTGCAGGATGCCGACGTGCAGCGCGGCAAGACCCTCTTCAACCAGTGGGGCTGCGCCAGTTGCCACCGTGCCAAATGGCAGACAACCGACGACAACTACTGGATGCCCGAGATGCTGGCCGGCAAGACCCTGCCCCAGTTCAAGAACCAGACCATCTATCCCTACTCCGACTTCGTGCAGCACAAGCTCTACATGAAGAACGACCTGCACGGATCATGGTGCCGCACCACACCGCTGTGGGGCCGCGGACTGGAGTTTTCGAACACCGGCGCCGAGGACAGACTGCACGACTGCCGTGCGCGCAACGAGGAGGAGGCCATCCTGTGGCACATGTATAACAAGAAGAGCCATGCCTACGCTTCGGCCCTCAACTTCTACAATGCTTCGAAGGCCGACCGCGACGCCGTCGTCAAGTTCCTGCAAAGCATCTAATCACTGCTGACAAAGGGCCTGCAAGCCCTTGGCACGCTACGGGGCGGCTCACAACCAGACGGGTTGTGGGCCGCCTTTCCGTGTATGCGGTATCGGCCGACGGTCCGTTGCCTGTGGCTCCGTTGCTGTGCCTACGGGCGCACGGTAGCTTTACCTGAAGAGCAGGGTGACGAGCGGGATGGTGAGGATAGAAGCCACGGTGGTGACAAACGTAATCTCGGTCATGAGCGACGGGTTGCGGCCGTACTTCATGCAGAACATCGTGCCGAACGAGGCCACGGGCATGGCTATTACCACCGTGTTGATGTCGTTGACCACCTCGTTCACGCCGCAGACGCGGAACAGCAGGTAGACCGACACCGGCACCACCAGCAGCCGGAGGGCTGCCGACACATAGACCTTCGGACTGCCCACAATCTGGCGCAGCGGCAGACGGGCCATCGACGACCCAATAATCATCAGGGCCGCCGGCACGGTGACGGCCCCCACCATCGTGACGGGCTGTGCCACCGCCTCGGGCACGTGTATGTCGAGGGCCACGGCGAGGGCGGCCAGGAAGGCGGCCACCATCGACGGCGAGAAGAGCACCTTGGGGTTCAGCTGGCGGATGCTGTACTCGCCCCTGACAAGCATCACGCCCGCCGTGAAGACGAAAAACGTGTTGGGCATGTTGAGCAGCGAGGCGTAGAACACCGCTTCGGGGCCGAACACCGACGCCACCACCGGATAGCCGATGAACCCCACGTTGGCAAACATCAGCGCAAAGCCTATCATGCCGCGGTCGTCGCGGTCGTGCGTGATGAGGCGCGGCACCCAGAAGCCGTATACCATCAGCACGATGTAGGTCAGGAACCCCACTCCCAGCAAGGGCAGGATGAGCGTGCGGTCGGGCCGGCAGTCGCCCATGACCGACGACAGGATGAGCGCCGGACTGGTAACGTCGATGACGATGGACGAGAGCTTCTGGTCGAACTTGTCGCCCATGTACCCCCTCTTGCACAGCACGTAACCCAGCAGCACGATGATGAAGAGCGTCACCATCACTTGGATGTTTTCTGTCATGGCTTTCGTTTTTTGTTCGGCGGCCGTTGGCATGGCGTTGCCGCGCCGCCGCATGCAAAATTACGGAGAATGGGCGCAACGGCAAAATTTCCCGGCTTGATACAGGTCAAATAATTGGTGGCGGCGTTATGAAAACATACGACAAAAGCCTTTCGAAATACGCGCTCGAAGCCAGCGCGCAGCCTTTCGGCCGGAAATACGCCAAAAAACGGCCTCTTTGTATCCCGCTGATTAGCAATGTGTTGGTAAAAGCGGTCGCGCCCCGTGCCCGTTTCCTTGTCCCAATAAGGTGCCAAATATGCCATTCCGGGGTGTGGAAGATGCCGAACGAGCCCCGGGTTTATGCCCGATGAACCCCGGGTTTATGCCCGATGAACCCCAGGTTTGTGCCCAACCGTGCCGCCATCCGCCCCTTTTCGCTCCGCCAAACGCCTCCGGCCGTTGCCCGGACGGCCGCAAACGCCCCTGCGCCGCTCTATTTCGCAACCTGCCGAAGGGTCGTTTTTCTAAGAATAAACTTTACATACGGAAAGGGCGGACGAGGAGTGCGCCGCTTCGCCGTCCGTTCGCCAAGTTGCTGGCATTCAGCACTTGCCGTTGCGCCGTCCGACGGTAGCTGTCGGCTGATTTTGGGGTAGGGGTGTACTTTTCTAATTTTATGTTAAAATATTGTAATGTTACCGAAAGATTTGTTACCTTTGCCATCGCTTAAGCAAACAAGAGGCGATTATCCAAAATAACGTTATAAATTTATGAATTTCACTTTGTTAATTACCGTTGTACTGACGGCATTAACCTTGGTAGGCGGCGCATTCGTCGTAGCCAAGCTTATTGGTCCGCGCTCTTACAATCCGGTGAAAGGTGAGCCCTTCGAGTGCGGTATTCCCACCCGGGGAAGCAGCTGGATGCCCATGAACGTGGGTTACTATCTGTTTGCCATCCTTTTCCTGATGTTCGACATCGAGACCGTGCTGCTCTATCCGTGGGCAGTGGCTGTCAAGCAGTATGTAGAGGCAGGCGTTGGGCCTTATGCTCTGGTGAGCATCGGTTTCTTCCTGCTTGTTTTGGTATTTGGTCTGGCTTATGCCTGGAGGAAAGGAGCACTCGAATGGAAGTAAGAAAACCACACATCAAAAGCATTCCTTACGACGAGTTTAAGGATAACGAGACCCTGGAGGACATCGCACGCGAGCTCAACGACGGCGGTGTCAATGTCGTGTTGGGCAGTCTCGACCAGCTGGTGAACTGGGGACGCAGCAACTCGCTGTGGTCGCTCACCTTCGGTACGTCGTGCTGCGGTATCGAGTTCATGGCTGTGGGCTGTGCCCGTTACGACTTCTCGCGCTTCGGTTTCGAGGTGACGCGCAACTCCGCACGCCAGGCCGACCTCATCATGTGCGCCGGCACCATCACCAACAAGATGGCCCCGGTGTTCAAGCGTCTGTACGACGAGATGGCCGAGCCCAAGTATGTGGTGGCCGTCGGCGGATGCACCATCTCGGGCGGCCCGTTCAAGAAGAGCTATAGCGTGGTGCGCGGCATCAACGAGATCGTGCCGGTCGACGTCTACATCCCCGGCTGCCCCCCGCGCCCCGAGGCCATCCTCTACGGCATGATGCAGCTGCAGCGCAAGGTGAAAGTGGAGAAATTCTTCGGCGGTGCCAACCACAAGATGACACGCGAGGAGAAGGAAACCAGCATGAGCCTCGGCGGACTGCACGGCATCTCCAACGAGAACCTCTCGGGTGCCAAGATCGGCAACAAGGAGCCCATCATCGTGAAGAGCTCGCCCAACAAGGAGACCGTGGAGGCACTCGGCAAGGAGCTCGACGCGCTGGCTCAGGAAGGCGAACAATACAAGGTTAATAAATAAATAAGGTGTAAGAAATGAAACTGAACAATATAGAATTCGGCTTTGACAACTTCCTCGCAGAAATGAAGAAGTTGAAGACAGAGAAGCATTTCGACTACCTTGTGACCATAATAGGCGAGGACTTCGGACCCGAAGAGGGACTGGGTTGCATCTATATCCTTGAGAACACCCAGACACACGAGCGCATCAGCGTGAAGCAGATGGCCAAGCAAGTCGGCGACGACTATGTGGTGCCCTCGGTCTATCATGTGTGGGCCTCGTCCAACCTGTTGGAGCGCGAGGTGTACGATTTCCTCGGCATCAAGTTCCTCGGACATCCCGACATGCGCCGCCTGTTCATGCGCAACGACTTCGAGGGATGGCCGCTCCGCAAGGACTTCGACATGAGCCCCGAGAACAACCGGTTCCCCATGACCGACGAGCCCGAGAGCGACTGGACCTCCGAGTGGAACCTTACCAAGGAAGGCGAACTGGTGGAAACCAAGCACCGCCTGTTCGACGACGACGACTTCGTGATCAACTTCGGCCCCAACCACCCGTCCACCCACGGTGTACTCCGGTTGCAGACCGTTGTCGACGGCGAGACCGTGAAGCACATCTATCCCCACCTCGGATACATACACCGCGGCATGGAGAAGATGATGGAGAGCATGACCTACCCGCAGACACTGGCCTTCACCGACCGTCTGAACTATCTGTGCGCCATGCACCACCGCCATGCGCTCGTCAGCGTCATCGAGGAGGCCATGGGCGTGGAGCTGTCCGAGCGCATACAGTATATCCGTACCATCATGGACGAGCTGCAGCGCATCAACAACCACCTGCTCTTCCTCGGTACCTGTGCACAGGACCTCTCGGCCCTCACCGCATTCCTCTACTGCATGCGCGACCGCGAGCACATCCTCAACGTCATGGAGGAAACTACCGGCGGACGACTCATCCAGAACTATTACCGCATCGGCGGACTGCAGGACGACATCGACCCCAACTTCGTGGAGAACACCAAGACGCTCATCAAGTACCTCCGCCCGATGGTGCAGGAATACCTCGACGTGTTTGGTGATAACGTCATCACACACAAGCGTTTGGAGGGCGTTGGCTACATGAATCTTGAGGACTGCGTAGACTACGGCGTGACCGGCCCTGCCGGACGTGCTGCCGGCTGGCACAACGACGTGCGCAAGAACCATCCCTATGCCATGTACGGCAAGGTGGAATGGCAGGAAATCACGGGTACGGGTGCCGACTCGATGGAACGCTACATGATACACATCAAGGAGATCTACCAGAGCCTCAACATCATCGAGCAGCTCATCGACAACATCCCCGAGGGCGAGTTCTACATCAAGCAGAAACCCATCATTAAGGTTCCCGAGGGCCAGTGGTACACCAGCGTCGAAGGTGGTGCCGGCGAGTTCGGCGTCTATCTCGACAGCCGTGGCGACAAGAGCCCCTACCGCCTGAAGATGCGTCCTATGGGTCTCACCTTTGCCGGCGCGTTCGACAAGATGCTGCGCGGACAGAAGGTGGCCGACCTCATCGCTACCGGTGCATCGATCGACTTCGTCATTCCCGACCTCGACCGCTAATAATATAATAAGGTAATAAAGTATAAACAAAACATTCGCACAAATGTTTGACTTCAAAATAGTAACAACATGGTTTGACAACCTTCTCCGACAAACCCTCGGGCTCGGCGATTTCTGGTCAATCCTTATTGAATGTGTCCTGGTGGGTGTGATTGTCCTGACCATCTACGCCCTCATCGCCATGTTCATGATATTCTTCGAGCGTAAGGTCTGCGCCTGGTTCCAGTGCCGCTTGGGCCCGATGCGTGTAGGTCCCTGGGGCGTGCTTCAGGTCATGGCCGACGTGCTGAAGATGCTCATCAAGGAGATTTTCGGCGTCGACCGCTCCGACAAGTTCCTCTACGCCCTTGCTCCCTGCCTCACCATCCTGGCCAGTGTCGGCACGTTCGCCTTCCTGCCCTGGAACAAGGGTGCGCAGGTGCTCGACTTCAACGTGGGCGTGTTCATGGTTACGGCCATCAGCTCCATCGGCGTGCTGGGTGTCATCCTTTCCGGATGGGGATCCAACAACAAGTACTCGGTGGTGTCGGCCATGCGCGGCGCCGTGCAGATGATCTCTTATGAGATGTCGCTCGGACTTTGCATGGTGACGGCCGTGGTGCTCTGCGGCACCATGCAGCTCAGCGGTATTGTCGAGGCCCAGACCGGCCCCTGGAACTGGCTTATCATACAGGGACACATCCCGGCCATCGTGGCCTTCTGCGTGTTCCTCATCGCCGGCAACGCCGAGGCCAACCGTGGCCCGTTCGACTTGGCCGAGGCCGAGAGTGAGCTTACCGCCGGCTACCACACCGAATACAGCGGTATGGGTTTCGGTTATTTCTACCTGGCCGAATATCTTAACCTCGTGGTGATTTCTGGACTGGCCGCCGCCATCTTCCTGGGTGGCTGGGCACCGCTCAACATCGGTGTGGCCGGCTTCGACAATCTCATGAACCTCATCCCTGGATTTGTCTGGTTCATAGCCAAGACGCTCGGTGTCATCTGGATCCTGATGTGGGTGCGTTGGACCTTCCCCCGTCTCCGCATCGACCACATCCTGGTGCTTGAGTGGAAGTACCTCATGCCGCTCATGCTCCTCACGCTTGTCGTCATGACGGCCTGCGTCGCCCTTGGCCTGACGCTTTAAAATTCATGGACCATTAACGTAAACAAAAAACAATCATCAAATATGTCTGAATCATATTTTGGAGGTATTAAGGACGCTGTCAAGACATTGGCTACTGGCCTGAAGGTGACCATGAAGGAATACTTCACGCCCAAGTCGACCGAGCAGTATCCCGAAAACCGCAAGACCACGCTGCACGTGAGCCCGCGCCACCGTGGACGCCTCGTGTTCAGCCGTGTGGAAAGTCTCGACGACCCGCAGGCACAGAAGCGCGGGTTGAGCGTGGGCGACTACAAGTGCACCGCCTGCACGATGTGCGAAAAAGCCTGTCCCAACGACACCATCAAGATTGTGTCGCACATGGAAACCGACGAGGAAACGGGCAAGAAGCGCAAGGTGCTCGACGATTACCTGTACGACCTGGGCGACTGCATGTTCTGCCAGCTCTGTGTCAACGCCTGCAACTTCGATGCCATCCATTTCACCAACGATTTCGAGAATGCGGTGTTCGACCGTTCCAAGCTCGTGCTGCATCTCGACAAGGAGGTCTACGAAGGTGGCTCGCTGCCCAACCTCATCGACGGCGGCGCACCCCTGACCATCGGAGAGTTTAACACTAAAACAAAATAAACGACTATGGCAAGTTTAGCGCATATCATTATTTTCATCATCTTGGCCGTAGTCATTCTTGGCTCGGCTATCCTGTCGGTGATGACCAAGAGCATCATGCGGGCAGCCACGTTCCTGCTGTTCGTGCTTTTCGCTATCGCCGGCATCTACTTCATGTTGGGGTACACCTACCTTGGCGCAGCGCAGATCTCGGTCTACGCCGGCGGCATAACGGTGCTCTACGTCTTTGCCATCCAGCTGGTCAGCAAGCGCACCTTGCAGGGCCTTACCGAGCGCCTCAAGGGTTCGCGCCTAGTCAGCGGTGCGCTCGTCACACTCGTGGGACTGGCCGTTGTTGGTCTGGTGCTGCTCAAGAACCAGTTTGTGGAGCAGGCTGTTGCCGGCCCCATCGTGGAGTATAACATGAGCGACGTGGCACATGCCATCGTCGGTTCGGGCAAATATCAGTATGTTCTGCCGTTCGAGTTCATATCAGTGTTCCTGCTGGCATGTATCATCGGCGGTGTCTTAATCGCAAGAAAGGAGGACAAGAAATGATTCCTGTCGAGTATTATCTGGTGCTTAGCACCCTGTTGTTCTTTATAGGTGTCTTCGGCTTTGTCACCCGCCGCAATCTTGTGGCCATGCTGATTTCCATCGAGCTGGTGCTCAACTCCGTTGACCTCAACTTTGCCGTGTTCAACCGTCTGCTGTTCCCCGAACGGCTCGAGGGCATGTTCTTCACCCTCTTCTCCATCGGGGTGGCAGCGGCCGAGACTGCCGTGGCATTGGCCATCATCATTAACGTTTACCGCAACTGCCACAGTGACCAGGTGAACAGTATTGAAAACATGAAATTCTAAATTGCACAATGGAACATTACGGTTATTCATTTTTGATACTTCTTCTCCCTTTCCTGAGCTTCCTGGTCCTGGGACTGCTCGGCATGAAGATGAAGAAGCCTGTGGCCGGAGCCATCGGCACGGCTGTGCTGGGTGTGCTGTGGTGCCTTAGTCTCTATACGGCCTACACCTATTTCTTTGCTGAAGGGCGTGGCGCCGACGGTCTTTATCCCACGGTAACGGTGTTCGACATTACCTGGATGAAGTTCACCGAACTGCTCACCTTCAACGTTGGCTTCCGCCTTACGCCCATGAGCGTGATGATGCTCATCGTCATTACCACTGTGTCGTTCATGGTGCATATCTACTCGTTCGGCTATATGGCCGAGCGCGACGAGAACTACAAGAAGGAAGGATACGAGAAAGGTTTCCAGCGTTTCTACGCTTACCTGAGCCTGTTCACCATGTCCATGCTCGGACTGGTGGTCGCCACCAACATCTTCCAGATGTATCTGTTCTGGGAGCTTGTGGGTGTCTGCTCTTACCTGCTTATCGGTTTCTATTATCCGAAGCATGCTGCGGTACACGCTTCCAAGAAGGCTTTCATCGTGACCCGTTTCGCCGACCTGTTCTTCCTCATCGGTATCCTGTTCTACAGCTACTATGTCGGAACGTTCAACTTCGACCTTACGGCCGACCCGTCGCTGGTAACCAAGTTGCCGGGTGCCGCCTTCTTCCTGCCCATGTCGCTCTTCCTGATGTTCATCGGTGGTGCCGGTAAGTCGGCCATGTTCCCCCTGCACATCTGGTTGCCCGACGCCATGGAGGGCCCCACGCCTGTGTCTGCACTTATCCATGCCGCCACGATGGTTGTGGCCGGTGTCTACCAGGTAGCTGCGCTCATGCCCATCTGGGTGGCTTATGCGCCCAACACGCTGCACTACATTGCCTACATCGCCGCCTTCACGGCGTTCTACGCTGCCGCCGTGGCCTGCTGCCAGCGCGACATCAAGCGTGGCCTGGCTTTCTCCACCATCTCGCAGATTGCCTACATGCTCACCGCACTGGGTGTGGTGACGGCTCTGGAGGGCGAGGGAAGCGTAGGTTACATGGCTTCGCTGTTCCATTTGTTCACACACGCCATGTTCAAAGCCCTGCTGTTCCTCTGCTCGGGTGCTATCATCGTCATCATCGGTTCGAACTTCAAGGAATACATGGGCGGACTGCACAAGTATATGCCCATCACCAACATCTGTTTCCTCATCGGTACGATTGCCATCAGCGGTTTCTGGCCGCTGGCCGGTTTCTTCTCGAAGGACGAGATTGTTGATGCCTGTTTCCATTTCTCACCCTGCCTGGGATGGTTCATGACGCTGGTTAGCGGAATGACGGCTTTCTATATGTTCCGCCTCTATTACGTCATCTTCTGGGGTAACAGCTACTACGAGCAGGATCCCGAGCACCGCCGCAAGCCGGCCGAGGTTCCCTTCATCATGTGGGGCCCGCTGGTGTTCCTTGCTCTTATCAGCATCGTTGCCGGATGGATTCCTTTCGGTCATTTCATCACTCTGGACGGCCATTCGGAGGAGATTGCCTTGCAGCATTTCCAGTTTGGCACCACGGCTTGGGTTTCGCTGGGCGTAGCCACCGTCGGTTTTGCGCTGGCCACATACATGTATGCTCCCAAGCACAATCCGTTGTCGGACAAGCTGGCAGCAGCCATGCCCACCTTGCACAAGGCTGCCCTCAACCGTTTCTACATCGACGATATCTGGCAGTTTGTAACCCACAAGATCATCTTTGGTTGCTTCTCCGTGCCAATCGCTTGGTTCGACCGTCACGTCATCGACGGTATGTTCAACTTCTCAGCCTGGGCTACCCAGGAAGGGGGACAGACGTTGCGCCCGTGGCAGAGCGGCGACGTGCGCCAGTATGCCGTGTGGTTCCTTACCGGCTCTGTTGCACTGACCCTCATCCTGTTGTGTATTTAAACTAACATCCCAACACCAAACAACTAAAAGAAAATGACATTCATAACATTTTTCGTCGTTATACCCGTCCTGATGCTGCTGGCCCTGTGGCTTGCCCGCAACGACAGTCAGGTGCGTGGCGTGATGGTGGTTGGCTCTACGGCATTGCTCGCGCTTTCCATCTACCTCGTCTATGCGTTCGTTCACGCCCGTGAGACGATGCCTGCCGACCAGTACCCGTTCCTCTTCGGTACGGCTATACCTTGGTTCGAACCCCTCAATATCTATTACCGTACCGGCGTGGACGGCATCTCCGTGGTCATGCTGCTGCTCAGTTCCATCATTGTCTTCACGGGAACCTTTGCCAGTTGGCAGCAGCATCCCATGCAGAAGGAGTATTTCCTCTGGTTCACGCTGTTGTCGGTCGGTGTGTACGGCTTCTTCATCTCTGTAGACCTGTTCACCATGTTCATGTTCTACGAGGTGGCCCTGATACCCATGTACCTGCTTATAGGCGTGTGGGGTACAGGCCCCAAGGAGTACTCGGCCATGAAACTGACCTTGATGCTGATGGGCGGTTCCGCACTTCTTATCATCGGCATTCTGGGCATTTACTTCTTCAACGGACAGTACAGCCATCAGTTCACGATGAGCGTCGTTGAGATTGCCCAGCTTCATGCCATTCCCGTTGCCATCCAGAAGGTGTTCTTCCCGTTCATCTTCATCGGCTTTGGTATCCTCGGTGCCCTGTTCCCCTTCCACACATGGTCGCCCGACGGTCATGCTTCGGCCCCCACGGCCGTGTCGATGCTCCACGCCGGTGTGCTGATGAAGCTCGGCGGCTACGGCTGCTTCCGTGTTGCCATGTACCTCTTGCCCGATGCTGCGCAGCAGTTGTCGTGGATCTTCCTGATCCTCACCACCATCTCGGTGGTCTACGGCGCTCTCTCGGCCTGTGTGCAGACCGACCTGAAATACATCAATGCCTACTCGTCGGTGTCTCACTGCGGCATGGTGCTCTTTGCCCTCTGCATGATGACGCAGACTGCCTGCACGGGTGCCATCCTTCAGATGCTCTCGCACGGACTAATGACTGCCCTGTTCTTTGCCGTCATCGGTATGATCTACCACCGTGCCGGCACGCGCGACGTGCGCAAGCTGGGCGGCTTGATGAAGGTCGTGCCCTTCCTGGCCGTGGGCTATGTCATAGCCGGTCTGGCCAACTTGGGTCTTCCGGGCTTCTCAGGGTTTGTGGCCGAGATGAACATCTTCGTCGGTTCGTTCCAGGTCAATGACACGTTCCACCGTGCCTGCACCATCATCGCCTGTTCGTCGATCGTCATCACGGCGGTTTACATCCTGCGTGTGGTCGGCAAGATCTGCTTCCAGAAGGTAGCCAGCGAGTCGCTGCTCAAGTTGACCGACGCTACATGGGACGAGCGCGTTGCGGTGTGCGGACTGATTCTCTGTGTGGCCGGCCTCGGTCTGGCTCCTCTGTGGGTTCAGGACATTATCAATGATGCGGTGGCTCCGATGGTCAACCACATCATGGGCAGCGGTGTCGTTGCAGGTATGTAATGTGTCAATCTTAAACTTTGAATATAACAATGATGAATATAGATTATAGTCAGTTTTTAAACATGATCCCTGAGGTTACCCTGATGGCCCTCTTGCTGATTGTGTTCATTACAGACCTGTTCACGGCTCCGAAGCCGAACGGCAGTGCGTCGCGTGCCTGGTTCAATCCGTTGGTGTGCGTATTGTTGCTGGCCCATATCCTGATCAACATTTGGCCCACGGCTCCCATGACCGCTTTCGGCGGCATGTATGCTACGGGTGCCAGTGCCGGCGTGATCAAGACCATTCTGGCCTTCAGTGCGCTCATCGTGTGCATCCAGTCGCGCCAGTGGCTGCAGCGCCCCGACACCAGCTTCAAGGAAGGCGAGTTCTATGAGCTGACCCTTGCCACGTTGCTCGGCATGAACATGATGGTTTCAGCCAATCATTTCCTGCTCTTCTTCCTGGGACTTGAGATGGCTTCTGTGCCTATGGCATGCCTTGTGGCTTTCGACAAGTACCGTCACAACTCGGCCGAAGCCGGTGCCAAGTTCATCCTGACTGCTACGTTCTCGAGCGGTGTCATGCTCTACGGCATCAGTTTCCTGTATGCCGCCACAGGCACGCTTTACTTCGACGATGTTATGACCCGTATCTCGGCCACTCCGCTGAGCATCATGGGCATGGTGTTTTTCTTCAGTGGTCTGGGCTTCAAGATTTCGCTCGTTCCCTTCCATTTCTGGACGGCCGACACTTACCAGGGGGCTCCGACCACCGTGTCCGGGTATCTGAGCGTCACGTCGAAAGGTGCTGCCGCCTTTGCCCTCTGTGCCATTCTGATGAAGGTCTTCGCACCCGTGGTGCAGTATTGGCAGGTCATGCTGATGGTGGTCATTGTGCTGTCCATCACAATCGGTAACCTGTTCGCCATCCACCAGAAGGACTTGAAGCGCTTTATGGCTTTCAGTTCCATTTCTCAGGCCGGCTACATCATGCTTGCCGTCGTGGGCGATTCGGCCATGGGCGTTGCCGCCCTGTCATACTATGTGCTGATTTATGTGGTGGCCAACCTTGCGGTGTTTACCATTATCGCTGCCGTTGAGGAGCATAATGGCGGCGAGGTCGGTATGGATGCCTACAACGGTTTCTACAAGACCAACCCCCGTTTGGCTTTCCTCATGACGCTTGCCCTGTTCTCGCTGGGCGGTATTCCGCCGTTTGCCGGTATGTTCTCGAAGTTCTTCGTGTTCATGTCGGCTGCCAACGGTGCCGACATCACCACGGCCATGGGTGCTACCATTTATGCCGTCGTGTTCATCGCTTTGGTCAACACGGTGCTGTCGCTCTATTACTATCTGCTGATTGTGAAAGCCATGTTTATCCGCGAGAACGAAAATCCGTTGCCTACGTTCAAGAGCCATGTCAACACCAAGATGGCCTTGGCCATCTGTACGCTTGGCATCGTGGCTTTTGGCGTATGCAGTTTCGTTTACAACTGGATAAACGCTGCATCCGTTTTGTAAGTCGATTGCTGTTCAGCGCCGGTGTCTTATGTCAAGCATAGCACGGCGTTGATACTCCCGATAAGCGAGCCGTCTGGACAATCCGACCAGACGGCTCGCTTTTCTTTGGCAATCATTGTGTCCGGCGTAACCACCAAACAAAGTGCCCTAGGACGACATCTTTTAGCGTAGAGACCCACGGTTAAACCTTCCATTCGCCCCATTCAGGGGCTATGGGGTTGATTGTTGTATTAACATGTAGGGGGAATGCTCCACTTGGTCGCTTGCATCAGCAAGAAACCCTTCGCTATAATATGTTGTCCCTACGGGACTTTGTTTTGAGGTTTGGGCAAACGGTTGTGGCAGACCGTGCTGCTCGGCGGACAGGCAGCGCGGCAGGTAATAAAAATATAATGGTAAGTAAAGCTAAACCCGTTTGGACTGAACCACCTGTTATTTGCCCTTCAGTACCTGCTCGTACAAGGTACGGCCTGTGGTGGCCGAACGGAAAACGTAGTGAAAGCGGAAACCGGCATCTTTGTATGCCTTGCTCTTCGTGTTGCCGTTTAGCTCTTCCTGCAACACTTGTTTCAGCTTATCCTTGTTCTGTTCGATGATTTCGGTGTTGTCGGCATTTCCCCTAAGCGTGTAGTAGTAGTGGAAAGTACGGTTGGCTCTGCTGAACGCGATGCTGTCCGTGCGCTGGTTGTCGGTGTATGGGGTAGGGCAGTAACGGCTGGTGTAGTCGTTGGCTTCCTGTTCAGCCCTGTCTTCCAACGACGAGTGGTGGCAGGATGTCAGTGCGGTCATGGTCAGGGCAGCTATAATAAGCGGTGCGGTAATTTTCTTCATCTCAGACAAGTAGGGTTATGGTTATAGGAGGGGAGCGTGCCACGGGTAGAAGGCTTGCCTTTCATCCCTGTTTTACGGCACAAGCTACCAATGCAAAGGTAGCAAAAAATAGCCTAATGGAACTATATATATGATTTCTTTTTATTAACTTTGCACGAAAGAGAATTGATTTCATGGAGAATATCAGAAACTTCTGCATTATAGCCCACATCGACCACGGCAAGTCGACCCTGGCCGACCGCATGCTCGAATATACCAAGACCATCAAGATTACTGAGAACCAGATGCTCGACAACATGGATTTGGAGCGCGAGCGCGGCATTACCATAAAAAGTCATGCCATACAGATGGAATACGAGTCGGCCGGTAACAAATATATGCTTAATCTCATCGATACCCCGGGCCATGTGGATTTCAGCTATGAGGTGTCGCGTTCCATTGCAGCCTGCGAAGGAGCGCTGCTTGTGGTGGATGCCACACAGGGCGTACAGGCACAGACCATCTCCAATCTGTACATGGCTATCGACCAGGACCTAGAAATCATACCTGTCATCAACAAGATAGACATGCCCAACGCCATGCCCGACGAGGTGGAGGACGAGATTGTTGACCTGTTGGGCTGCGATCCCGAGGACATCATCCGTGCAAGCGGCAAGACTGGCGAGGGTGTGCCCGAGATACTGGAGGCAGTGGTGAAGCGCGTGCCGTCGCCGAAAGGCGATACCGCCAAACCGCTGCAGGCTTTGATATTTGATTCTATCTTCAACAGTTTCCGCGGGATCATCGTGCTTTGCAAGATCGAGAACGGTTCGATACGTCGCGGCGACAAGGTGAAGTTTGTGCAGACCGGCATGGAATATACGGCCGACGAGGTCGGTGTGCTGAAGATGGACCTCGAACCGCGCAGCGAACTGGGTACCGGCGAGGTGGGATACATCATCTCGGGCATCAAGGTAGCCACCGAGGTGAAGGTGGGCGACACCATTACGCATGTCGATTCTCCGTGCGATAAAGCCATCGAAGGATTCCAGGAGGTCAAGCCCATGGTGTTTGCCGGTGTTTATCCCATCGACCCCAACGATTACGAAAACCTGCGAGCCTCGCTCGAAAAGCTGCAGCTCAACGACGCGTCGCTGACGTTCCAGCCGGAAAGTTCGCAGGCTTTGGGCTTCGGTTTCCGTTGTGGCTTCCTGGGGCTGCTGCATATGGAAATCGTACAGGAACGCCTCGACCGCGAGTTTAACATGGACGTCATCACCACCGTACCCAACGTTTCTTATATGGTGTATGACAAACAGGGCGGCTGCAAGGAGGTGCACAACCCCAGCGGACTGCCCGAAGCCACGCTCATCGACCATATCGAGGAACCGTACATCCGTGCCACCATCATCACGTCCACCAGTTTCATCGGTCCCATCATGCGTCTCTGTCTTGACAAACGCGGTGAGCTGCTCAGCCAGCAGTATGTTTCTGGCAACCGGGTGGAACTGCATTTCATGATTCCGTTGGGCGAAATCGTCATCGATTTCTACGACAAGCTGAAGAGCATTTCCAAGGGATATGCTTCTTTCGACTATCATATCGACAGTTACCGGCCGTCGAAATTGGCCAAGCTCGACATACTGCTCAATGGCGAACCGGTGGACGCGCTGTCTACGCTGACACACGAGAGCAACGCCGTGACGATGGGCCGTCGCATGTGCGAGAAACTGAAGGAGCTGATACCCAGACAGCAGTTCGACATTGCCATACAGGCGGCCATCGGTGCCAAAATCATCGCCCGCGAAACGGTAAAGCAGGTGCGCAAGGATGTGCTGGCCAAGTGTTACGGCGGCGATGTGAGCCGAAAGCGCAAGTTGCTCGAGAAACAGAAGAAAGGCAAGAAGCGCATGAAACAAATCGGAAACGTGCAGGTGCCGCAGAAAGCATTCCTCGCGGTGCTCAAATTGGATTAGACGCAAAAAAGTAACCCAAAAATGGAGGAAAGATGAAAGAATTGCAAAACTCAACGAGGGATATAGCCCGGGAATTGGCTCGTAGATACAGTACCATGACTCATGAGGAACTAGATACTCTGGAAAGCATTCTTGTGCCTCGAAAATTTGCCAAAGGTGAGATGATCTTGAAGGAAGGACAGATTTGCGAGGAAATTTTCTACATCGACAAGGGACTTATCCGCCAGTTCTACATCAAGAAAGACAAGGAGGTAACCGAGCATTTGGCAACCGAGGGGGGCATTATCATGTGCATCGAGAGCCTGTTCAAGGAAGAACCTACCAAGCTGCAGGTGGAATCGCTTGAGCCTTCCGTACTCTATGCTTTGCCCAAACGCAAGTTGGAACAGGTTGCGTTGCACAACGTAAACATACAGATTCTGTTCCGAAAGATATTGGAAGAGGCGCTGATATTCAGTCAGCTGCATGCCGATTTGGTGCGTTTCGAGACGGCGCAGAACCGTTATCTCCGTCTGTGCAAACTCATGCCGCAGGTGGTTCTCCGCGCTCCGCTGAACTATATTGCCAATTACTTGCAGATGACCCCCGAGACGCTGAGCCGTGTCCGGGCTGCTTCTGTCTGACCAGGGGACCGTCAAGCGACGGTCAACACTTTGTTTCCCTTTCTGCTTCCGGTTTCTTCGTGTGCTCCGTGTTGTTGGAGGCGCAGCCCCAAATCTGATGATGTGCCGTCCCCAAGCTGTTGATGTGCAGTCTCCAAGCTATTGAAGCGCAGTCCTAAGCATGACGAACCCATATTCTGCCGTTATTCTGCCTCTTTGTTCCGGTATATGTATTGGGAAATAGCGGAAGTTTAAAAACACTCCCGACAGACGCACATTGCGATGCGTCTGTCGGGAGTATTTGTTTTGATGGGCATGGCCCACAACCGGAGCCACGAAGTAGCGAGCTTAGGAGTCGGCCAGTCAGAATGTGCATTTCCTCTTTGCTACCCGCTTCGAAGACGTGATAGCGCCCGTGGGACATACATGCTGGCAGAGCAGACAGCCAACGCACTTGCTGCCGTTCAGGCGCGGTTGGCGGTTGTCGCCGAACGTTAGTGCCTGATGGCCACCGTCGCTGCACGACAGGAAGCAGCGACCGCACCCGATGCACTTGTCACGGTTCACGATGGGGTAGACCACCGTTTGGCGGTCCATCTCGGAGGGAAGCACGAAGTTGGGCAACTCCTCGCCGATGACGCTGCTTAGGTTTTGCAGTCCGCGTTCCTGCAGATAAGAGCAGAGACCTTCTGTCAGGTCGTCGATGATGCGGAAACCGTACTGCATCACCGAGGTGCATACCTGCAGGTTGGTGCATCCCAGCTGCAGGAATTCCAGGGCGTCTCGCCATGTCTCAATCCCGCCAATGCCGCTCAATGGCGTGTTCTCCAGTATGGGGTTCTTGGCCATCTCCAGGATGTAGCGCAGGGCAATGGGCTTCACGGCACGCCCGCTATAGCCCGAGATGGTGCGCTGGTGCGACACCATCGACGAGTCGTTCATCGTGACGCTCTTAATGGTGTTTATTGCCGAAATGGCATCGGCTCCGGCCAGTGCTGCCGCTACGGCGGGTGCATTGATTTGGGTGATGTTGGGAGTCATCTTGGCAATGACGGGGATACTTACGCGCCGCTTAACGTAGGAGGTGTAGTGCATCACCAGTTCGGTGTTCTGTCCCACGTCGCTGCCCATGCCTTCCAGCCCCATCTGCGGGCATGAGAAATTCAGTTCGAGTGCGTCGACGCCGGCCTCCTTTGCCATGTGGGCCAGTTGCGCCCAGTCGCTGAGTGTCTGTCCCATGATGCTTGCCACCACGATTTTTGTCGGGAAGTCGTGTTTCAGCCGTCGCAGGATATCGAAATCAACCTCCGCCGGGTTCTCACTCAACTGTTCCATGTTGCGGAAGCCGTAGAAACGGCCAGTGTCGCCCTGCTCGCCCACTGAGTCGAAGCGTGGCGAAACCTCGTGTATGTCTTCCAAACAGATCGACTTGTAGAACACGCCCGCCCATCCGGCCCGGAAAGCCCTTGCCACCATTTCGTAGTTGGTGCATATGGCCGACGAGGCGAGGAAGAACGGGTTCTCGCATTTCATTCCGCAGAAATCGATGGACAGGTCACATACGTTTGCCTTGGCAGTGTCGCCCGGTTCTGTCTTTGTACCGCATGGCTCAGCCTTGTCGCCCGCCGGTTCAGCCTCTTCCTGCTCGTGTTCGGCAGTCAGGCTTTCTACGATGTCTTTTATCCTTATCGGGCGGTCGTAGTGTATGCATGCCTCTTCGGCCGCCGTCAGGTCCCCGTCGGTGCAAGCGGTTATCCATCTTGTAGCATGGCGCGTGTTGTCGAACCTTATTGCGCGCAACATCCGGGCAGGGTCGCCCTTGCCGCATGCCGCAGTGCAGGGCGCATTTTCACAGAGCAGGCAGCGCGCTGCCTCTTCCTTGTAGTTGTTTAGTTTCATAATGTTTTTGTTTAATAGCTTGGTTATCTGATGCACCGGCCGGTGCGAACAGTTCACAAATAGAGTGGAGTTTTCCCTACCGCCGAGCTACGCTCCCTACTTTATAACGTGTTTTTCTGCAGTTTGTCGACGGTCGGCCGCCCGGTTGCGGCAAGGTGCTTTTTGCCGCAACCGGGCGCATTTCGCCCCAACCCCTACGGTCGGCGCATTATTCCCAGCTTTTGCTGCGGATTTCCGCCAACGCCTTTACCCAGTCGGTGTCGAGCGAGAACGGAGTCATGAAGTTGCTGTTGTTTACATAGGCACGGCAAAGGTCATAGTCGACATCGCCAAAAAGCGCATTGTTCAAACTTGCATTTTTGAACCGTGTAACAGCGATTTCTTTCTTGCTGTCGTTCTTTGCTTCCGACAGACGCTTGAAGTAGAGGTTCACAAACTCGGTCATGGCGTAGGTCTGAATACCCAGTTGTTTCTCGGTGAACGTGCTGTCCTCCTTGCCCTTGTACAGCATATACTCGATTACATCCCACTTGAACGAAGCCGTCTTGCGTTCGGGCATCGGTTTGTCCTTGTCGTACTTGATGGTCTTGAAGTTGTTTTGCATTTTCATTACCTCCTTGTAGATTTCCTGTGCCTGTGCGGCCAGGGTGCAGGAGCATAGCAGCGCAAAAGTTAAAAGAGCTTTTTTCATCGTTGCGTGTGTTTTTATTCGTGTCTGATAAGTTGCAGATGGTGGTCGATGCAAGCCGGGTATTCGTCTTCGTAATGGCTGACCATCATGAGCGTTTTGTTGTTTCTCTTGCAGAAAGTGTCTATCACATCTTTTGCCAGCCGGCGGTTGTTGTTGTCGAGTCCGTGCAGCGGTTCGTCGAGGATGAGCAGTTCGGGGTCTTTCACGAAGGCCCTTGCCAACAGCAGGAGCCGCTGTTCGCCGCTTGAAAGTTTCAGAAACGTGCGGTTCTCCAGTCCCTCCAGTCCGAATATTCCCATCCAGAACCGGCAGATGTCGTATTCCTCCGGATTGGGTTTCACATAGAGGCCGATGGAGTCTTTCAGGCCGCTGGCCACAATCTGTATGGCCGGAAGGTCGCGCTGGTAGGCACGGTGCATCTCGGGCGAGACGTAGCCTATATGCTTCTTAATGTCCCAAATGCTCTCGCCCGAACCGCGTTCCATGCCGAAGAGCGATATGTCGCAGGCGTAGCTTTGCGGGTTGTCGGCGCAGACCAGGCTCAGTAGGGTAGACTTGCCGGCCCCGTTCTGTCCGCTCAGCACCCAGTGCTCGCCGTTCAGTACCGTCCACGACAGGTCTTTGAGTATGGTGCGCTTGCCGTAGCGTATGCACACGTTCTTCATCCTTACCACCTCGCGGGCGTTGAACTCGCGGTCGGGGTAGGGCAGACCTTCTATGGCTTTGGCTTTCTCTTCGCTGAGGATGCGGGTCGGGACGGGAGTGCGATGCGCAAGATAATCGGCGAGAGACACCTTCGGCAGCGCCACCCGGTCCTTTACTTCTACCACATGACTGACGAACGGCGGTATGTCGTCGCTTTTCGACAGCACCAGCACCACTTGCAGGTTCAGCTCCTCCGACAGGGTGGCCAGCAGTGAGCGCAACTGTTGGCGCGTCTCGGTGTCGAGACCGATAAACGGGTTGTCCATGATGAGAACCCGCGGTTGTGCCATCAGTACCTCGGTGAGTTTCAGTTTGCGCAGTTCGCCGCTCGACAGCGAAATGATGTATTTTCCGAGCGACTGGTTGATGCGGAAAAGCGCGTAAAGCCGTTGTTGCATGGCCCTGCGCTCCGGCGTGTCGGTGCCTGTGGCAAGAAAAGCTCTCTCCAGCCGTTCGGCCACGGTTGGTGTCGACGCGTCTATCTCCTGTTGGTTCCACCGTTGCTGCAGGTAGTAGGTGCGGTCGTTGTCTCCGCCGTAGGCATCGCGGAAGGTAACGTACTTGATGTTGTCGGAGACCAGCGGCTTCGTGCTGGGCGAGAAATCGTATTCCGGGTCGTTGCCCAGCAGCGGATGACGGCCGATGATGATGTCCACCAGCATCGACTTGCCGCTGCCGTTGGCTCCCACGATAGCCATGTTTTCGCCCTGGTCGAGCGTGAAATCTACGGGTTGCGCCATGCGCCATTCGGGCATGCGCGTTATGCCGTGTTCTATGTTTATGATGTGTTTCATCTGTTACTTGTTGGCAATGCGTTCCTGGTGTCCTTTCACATAGTCTTTCCAGCTGTTGTAGTGGCGTTCCCCGGTGTGGGGTGCCGACATTTGCAGGAAATGGCAGTAAGCGGCCCCCAGGGCGTCGGTGGCATCCATAAACTTGGGCAGGTCGTCTTTCGGAAACCGCAGGATGCGCTGCAGCATGGCAGCCACCTGCTCTTTGGAAGCCTGTCCCTGTCCGGTGATGGCCATCTTGATTTTCATGGGTGCATACTCGTGGATAGGCACGTCGTGGCGGATGGCCGCCGCGATAGCCACCCCCTGTGCCCTTCCGAGCTTCAGCATCGACTGCACGTTCTTGCCGAAGAACGGGGCCTCGATGGCCATTTCGTCGGGCAGGTACTCGTCGATGATGCCTGTCACGCGCTCGAATATTTTTCCGAGCCTCAGGTAGGGGTCGCTCATCTTGTGCAGGTCTATCACCCCCATGGACATCATTTCCGCCCTGTTGCCTGTGGTGCGCAACAGGCCGTAGCCCATGATGTTGGTTCCGGGGTCTATGCCGAGAATGATTTTCTCAGTTTTCTCCATGCCTTGTGCCTTATCTGTCGAGGTAGGGGTTGCCGGCCACCTCGCGTCCCACGGTGGTCTCTCCGCCGTGCCCCGGCAGTATGCGCGTGTCGTCGTCGAGCTGGCAGACCATGCGGAGACTTTGTATCAGCATGAACATCGAACCGCCCGGCAGGTCGGCCCGCCCCACACTGTTGTGGAACAAGGTGTCGCCGGAGAAGGCCGTTTTCTCGTCAGGGCACCAGTAGAACACGCTTCCGGGCGAATGTCCGGGCGTTTCCATGATGTCGAACGTGTGGTTGCCGAACGCAATCTTGTCGTGGCCGGTAAGATACCGTCCCACGGGCGCGAGGTCGTCTTTGCCGAGTTCCATGCGCATGAAATGCGCCGCCTGGTCGGGCAGTGTGTCCATCAGCGGCTCGTCGGCACTGTGAACCTCGACCTTGAGGCCCCAGGTGTCGTAGACAAACCGGTTGCCGATGTTGTGGTCGATGTGTCCGTGCGTGGCTATGAGGTGAACGGGCTGCAGACCGTTGGTCTCGATGTATTGCCTGATGGCTTGCTGCTCGGCCTCAAACTGTGCGCCACAGTCGATGATGACCGCCTGTCGGGTTTCGTCGCTTGCTACATAGCAGTTCTCTTGTATGGCGTTGCACACGAATCGTTTTATCTGTAACATGGTTATGCTGTTGTTGGTTTGTATGCGGCTTCCTGTCAGACAGGAAGATAAATCACGTATTTCTCCTTGAACCACTCGTCGTCGAACAGCTCGTCGATGGGTGTCTGCTGGATGAGCTTGGCAAACGGGCGCGTCTCGCCGTCGATGTTTCCGCCCTTCAGAACGAAGAGGCCGTTGGGGTAGGCGTTGTGCTGGGTCTTGCTGATGTTCTTGCGCACGATTTTCACGAGGTCGGGCAGGGGCATCACGGCTCGCGACACCACGAAGTCGAACTTGTCTTTTTCCTCCTCGCCTCGCCGGTGTACGGCTTCCACGTTTTCCAGTCCGATGGCGTCGGCCACCTCCTGTGCCACCCTTACCTTCTTGCCCGTACCGTCGATGAGGCGAAACCGGCATTGCGGAAACAGGATGGCCAGCGGTATGCCCGGAAAGCCGCCGCCCGTACCGAAGTCGAGTATGCGGGTGCCGGGTTTGAAGTTGCACGTCTTGGCGATGGCCAGCGAGTGGAGCACATGGTGCACATAGAGGTTGTCGATGTCCTTGCGCGAGATAACGTTGATCTTGCTGTTCCAGTCGCGGTAGAGGCTGTCGAGGGCAGCCAACTGCTGTTGCTGCCTGTCGCTGAGATTGGGAAAATATTGGATGATGTGTTGCATGCTTGTCGTTTATGGTTTGCGTAGCAGTCCGCCCAACTGCCGGTAGCTTATGGTTGCGCGTAGTTCGCCTGTGGCGTGTGCGGCAATCTCGTCCTGGCAGTAGATGAAGGTGATGCCCTCCGTGCGGATGATGTAGTTGTCGGGTATGTAGGGGTCTGTTCCTGCAAAGACATTGTGCTCGCTTTGCAGCTGTCCGAGCCCGTCGGCCCCGAACTGCCGGGCCAGATTGTCCACGATAAGGCCGGTCAGCTTGCGCTCGTATCCTGGGCGCAGCAGGTCGGCCAGTCTGACCATTCGTCCCGTCCGCATGTTGAAGTTGCGGGCCCATGTAGCCAGTTGTCCGTGAGCGCCGCCGTCATAATAGTAGGTGTCGGCCACATAGTTTGCGATGCTGTCGGAGCATCTTTCCACCTTGGCGTCGATGGTGTACGAGCGGTTGTAGCTTTGTGCGTCTTCGTTGTTGGCATCGTAGAGCGACAGGTAGTCGTCCAGGTATCGCCGTGCGAAATTGGCGGCCATGCCGTTCACCGCCCGTTTCATCCGGGCGGCTTCTGTCTTGCCGTGCGCAGTGGCTGCAGCGATACCTTCCGTGAAATCGGGCATCAGCAGACCGGAAGTCAGCAGGCAGTCGTTCAGCTGCCGCGCGGCCTCTTTGGCCTGCCGACTGGTGCCGCAGGGCTTGGCGTATGCCAGCCGGAATGTAAGCCGGGCAAAGGGTTGCTCGGCATGCAGATTCAGCTGCACCAGCGTGTCGACAGTTATCGAGTCGAACACCACTGTGTCGCCGCCGCTATCCGCACCCGCTTTGCGCTGGCATCCGGCCAGCAGCGTAAGCAACAGCAAAAGGAGGAGAACAGATTTCTTCATGGGCGACGTCTTATTGCAGTCCGTTTGATGCAAAGTTACGACAAATATTTGTATCTTTGCGGCAAAAATATTTAAATAATGAAAAAGGCGGCATTATTTGACCTTGACGGAGTGGTGTTCGACACCGAGTCGCAGTACACCCGCTTCTGGGGTTCGGTGTTCCGGCATTATTATCCCCAGCAGCCGGGACTGGAGTGTAAAATCAAAGGAGCCACGCTCTTCCAAATCTACGATACTTATTTCCCGGGCCGTTCCGCCGACCAGGCGGACATAACACGGCAGCTCGACGATTTCGAAAACCGCATGGACTACTGCTATGTGCCGGGCTTCCAGCCGTTTGTAGCGGCTCTGCGCCAGAGGGGCATCAAGACCGCCGTCGTTACCAGCAGCAATGTGGCCAAGATGCGCAACGTCTATCGTGCGCACTCCGGTTTCCTGCAACAGTTCGATGCGGTGCTCACCAGCGAGGACTTTTCCAAGAGCAAGCCCGACCCCGACGGCTATCTGAAAGGAGCCGCACGGCTGGGTTGCATGCCGTGCGACTGCGTGGGCTTCGAGGACAGTGTCAACGGGTTGAAGGCCCTCAATGCGGCCCGGATGTTTACCGTGGGACTTGCCACGACCAATCCGCGTGACATCGTGGTTGGCTATTCCGATGTCGTGGTCAGCGACTTTACCGACCGCGACGCCCTGTTGGATTTGTTCGAATAGGCCGGACTGGGTCCCGAAAGGCTTAGGCCAGCAAATGCACGGCACGCCTTGTAGGATTGGCGCATCCCATTGTCAGCCATTGTGCCGGTTTTGATGGTGCAAACAAGCGTCGTTGCTGCCTTAAGCAACGACGGAAAATTTGTTACAGAAAAGTTTACTCAACGGCGTACCGCTATCGGTGCGCCGTTCGGCATTTGTGGCATCGCAATAGCCTGCTCGGTTTATCCAGTATGGGGCAAGGGGAGTAGACGATGGACAACGTGGCGAATGGCGACAGCAGTTTGTCGTGACAATTCTGAAAAAACAAGTCTCTGCGGAGGGAGCAAAACAGAAAGCCGCCATGCGTCTATGGCGGCATTGCGGAGCGACGGAAGCCCCGATGCGAAGGCCCGCAAGGCATGCCGCGCTGCCGTTTGCGCCCTTTGGCGCAGCCGTTCGGTATCTTCGGTGCTGCCGTCAGGCGCTATCGGCCGTGCCGAAGGTCACAAATGGATACCCGAAAGGTAGTCTTTCGCCCAGCTTCGCATACCTGTGCGCAGCCCGTTACGAAGAGAGAATGAGTAATGTTTTAATTGTCAGTTGGTTGTAAAAAGGCAAAAGCGTGGCGTATTTGCAGACAAACACTGTGCCGACCGGAACGTCTCCATTCTTGCGAACCGCTTTGTCAATAGTTTTCGGCAATGCCGGCTCCGCAGCATATCTTTCCGCTGCGATTTCTACAAAGGCACGTGCCTCATGAAATTGCTGGACTCTAACGAAATCCGGCAATATCTGTGAGGTGTGTATTTTTGAGGTCAATGGCGTGGAGGTGTTTGTATAACGCCTCCATTTTGCTTTTGAACACACTTTTTGCAAATTCCTCCCGTTTGCTTCTTTCGTTTGGTGTTAATCATGTATCTTTGTAATAAGGTCTAGCATCAGTTTCTGTTAAATGAAAACGAAGAGTAGATAAAGACAATGCGTATGGAATCAAAATTCTTAACCAATTATACCGAGACAACATTCTTGTCTGCTATTCAGGAGAACTTGCGACGCTGTAAGTCGTTTGATTTTTCCGTTAGCTTCATCAAGAAAGCAGGATTGGTACTTTTGGCTAAGGACATTAAGGCCGCCGTGGAAAGAGGTGCCAAGGGTAGAGTGATCACGTCTACCTATCAGAACTTTACGGATGTGGAGTCCTTGAACTTCTTTCTTGGACTTGCGCAATGTCCCAATTTTCAGTGTCATTTGGATGATGAATGCTTTGTGGATGAGAAAAGTTTCTCCACGAAAGGCTTTCACTCAAAAGGATATGTCTTCGAAATGGAAGACAGTGTGGAGATAATCATCGGTTCATCCAACATCACCCGTTATGCTTTACTCAAAAACATAGAGTGGGACTTGGTGATCAATTGCGACCGTCATGCCGAGGTTTATCGCGATACCATGGCCGAGTTTGAAAAACTTTGGAACAATACTTATGAGTTGTCGCAAGATAAAATTAAGGATTATGCCATGAAGCTCAGCTTTGCCATAGAACGCTGGGATATGGACTACGATATGGCGAATGCTGAAATCAAACCCAACTATATGCAGCGTAAGGCGCTCAGGGAGTTGAATCGCTATCGTGCCATAGGTCAGAATCGTTCGTTGGTGATTTCTGCTACCGGCTCTGGTAAGACCTATCTGGCAGCCTTCGATGCACTCAATTTCAATCCTGATAGGTTGCTGTATGTTGTGCATGAGGGTTCGATACTGAAGAAGTCTTTGGAAACTTTCCAAAAGATATTTGGAGGTGCCAAGACGTGCGGACTGTATAGTGGAGAAGCTAAGGAGCTGGAGGCAGACTTCCTCTTTTCTACGAATGTCTCGATGTGCCGTTCGTTGCAGCTTTTCGACAAGAATGAGTTTGATTATATCATCATCGACGAGTGCCACCACGCTGTGGCAGACAGCTATCGCAAAATCATCGAGTATTTTGAACCTGAGTTCTTGTTAGGTCTGACGGCAACGGAAAATCGTATGGACAATCAGGATGTGGTGGAGATATTCGGAAACAACATCCCTTACGAATTGCGATTGCGTGATGCCATTATCAATGACCTGATAGTCCCCTTCCACTATTATGGCATTCGAGACGAGCTGGTAGATTATGGTTTGACGGCAGCGGGTGAGCGCAGGCTTATTTCACAGATTTCGACACCGGAGAATTGCGGGTTTATCCATCAGCAGATAGAGAAACACCGCATGGACGGACAGAAATTGAAGGCTTTGGCTTTTTGCCGGAATATCCAGCATGCACGGATGATGGCTGATAATCTGGGCGATTACTATCATACGGCATTTCTGAGTGGCAAAAACAAAACTGGCGAGCGTATTAGAGCCTACAATGAATTGCAGGATGAGCGGAAGGACTTGGAGATACTTTTCGCTGTCGATATACTCAATGAGGGTGTTGATATTCCGGGCGTAAACATGGTGTTGTTCTTGCGTCCTACGGAGTCAAGCACCATCTTTCTCCAGCAGCTGGGACGAGGACTGCGCAAGTGTGAGAACAAGCCATACGTTACTATCCTCGACTTCATTGGCAATAGCTATAAGCGCAGTGTGCACATTGCACTGGCATTAGGAAGTTTGTCGCGCAATTCTATCTTGGAAAAGAAATTGCTGAAGTTTATGGTAAGGAATGATTTCAAGACATTGGGACTGGAAGATTATGGGGTGCAGATACACATCGACGATCTTTCGAAAGAAGAAATCATCGACAAGATAGAGAGCGAGAACTTTAACCGTATCAACTATCTGAAGATGGATTATCAGAACTTCAAGGCTTACCTCAAGTCGCCAGGTTTTCCTAGCCATATGGATTACCTGAATAGCGACTATGCGCCTAATCTTTTGAAATTCATGAAGATAAAGATAGACGGCAAGAAGACAAATTCCTATTATGGCTTTTTGAAGGGCATTGGGGAAGAACGCTTGCCAGTGTTTTCAGATCAGCAGATAGCTTGCATCAATTATCTCTCCAGTTTGTTGCCTTTGGTAAGAAAGCATGAGTTCTTGGTAATGAATTGTCTACTGTCAGGCGAGACTTCTTTGCCGGAGATAGAGGCAAAGGCACGGGAGGAAATTTCGGGTTATGAATCGAAGCAAATGGAGCACGCTTTGCGTTTCATGGTAGATGGCGGAGCAATTCGGATAGATGGTGAGCATATTGTCCTGTGCGACGAAAAGGAGCAGGAATATGAGGAATATCTGCAAGACTTGCTCAATTATGGTTTGACTCAATATTCAGCGAGATATTCAGACGATAAGATAGATTTCCTTCTATGGCAAGACTATCGCCAAGATCAAGTACTCTTGAAGATTTTGGAGAATCCGAAACATAATCAATACGGTACCTATTACAAGGATGGTAAGATGTATGTTTTTGCGGGTTTGAAGAAGGATGCCACCCAACAGGAGCATCTGAAATACAAAGACAAGTTCTTGACGCCTGATGTTTTCCAGTGGGAGAGTATCGCTAATATTTCTGCGAGGGATGAGGCTCTGCAAAGCTCTGCCAAGGAAGTGTTGGTCTTTGTGAGAAAGGTGAGTGCCGAGAATGGCGTTACGCTGCCATATACATATGTCGGCACAGGTAGTTTGGAGAATCCTCGTAAAGGTGAGACTGGCAATGGTTCTATCCTGTATGATATCCACATGACCAATTCCTTGCCAGAGGAACTTCAGGAAGACTTTAAGTGGATGGAATAAATAGAATAAGCAATGAAGAAGCATTATGACGTCGTAGCTGCCGTAGTTTGCAAAGATGGTAAATATCTCTGCATGCAGAAGGGCAAGACCAAGTTTGAGTATACGAGCTACAAATGGGAGTTCCCTGGTGGCAAGATAGAGACGGGAGAAACTCCCCAAGAGGCACTGAAGCGTGAACTGATGGAGGAAATGGATTACCCCGTAGAGGTAGGACGGGAAATAACTACGGTGACACATGAGTATCCCGACTTCCGCATTACGATGACAGCGTTCTTTTGCCAGCCCTTGGCAAAAAGTTTCCATCTGACTGAGCACGTGGCTTTCGAGTGGCATGGAAAAGAAGAGTTGGCCTCCGTGGATTGGGCTGCGGCAGACGTGGATATTGTAAAGGCTATCAAATAGTTAGGTATGCAATGGGCTCATGCCGTACTTCAACCGGAAGAACAACGCCGACCTCATCCTCGTCATCCATTCCGCCGGAGTGGAGCGCGGTCGCACCGGCTTCCGCAAGAACAAAAGTGTGGAGGAGCAATCCGAATCGGAGGAGGAATTGTTGGAATACCACACCGACGGCACGGATGCCTTCGGTACCCTCAGTATCGGCTGCGAGAAGTTCCCTTAGTACGATTATTACCCGATTTCGGTAGTTGGGGTGAGATAATTGTATTAAAAGTTTTATATATTAGAAACTTTGATTACCTTTGTATCCACAACATAATGTTATGGAACCAAACAAGTTCAACATGGTTTTAACCGAGGGTGCGCAGACTTTTTTGGAGTCTCTGCCTTATGATGCCAAGG
>CAVKJH010000044.1:0-28628 GCA_963656755.1 bacterium | reverse complement strand
AATTTATCAGCTGACCATACATCGGCTGTCCGATAAAATGTGTACTTTTGTTCATCGTTGCTTTTTTATGTGCAAAAACAAAAGTAACAAATAGGGCTGAATTCCAAGCGAGGAATCCAGCCCTTTCTTTTGCGGGTTTAAAAAGTTTTAGCGGACAGCAATACTTTACAACAGGCCCTGTTGTTTGAGTTCTTCTGCTATGTCGCAAAGTTCCTGATACCATGAATCGCCGAACCGTCTGACCAGCGGCTCCTTCAAAAACACATAAAGGGGCAACTGCAGTTCCCGTCCTTTTTTAACCGCATCCTTGCAAATGTCCCAACGGTGGTAGTTGAGCCCCACCAGCCCGCCGTTGAATTGTTTCTCGCGTATGGGGTAAAGGGCGCACGAAATGGGCTTTGACCAATGCGTCTTTCCTGCGTTGCAGGCACATTCCAGGGCACAAAGGCAACAGTCCTTGATGGTGTGTCCGTCCGTGCGGTCGGTGAGATCCCGGCGGCAGGTGAATACGCAGTCCTTGCCGCCGACGATGCTTGTCACCAGCTCGCCTTCCGTATCGGTGTAGGCCACGCCCTGACGGTCCACCACGCTTTGTGCAGATGCCGTCATGTCGTGCCATACGGCATCGAGCGATTCTTCCAGATCGCCGATTTCATCGAGGGTCAGCGGTGCGCCCGCATCACCCTCCACGCAGCATGCGCCCTTGCATTTGTCGAGGTCGCAGCAGAACTCTTCGGTGAAAATGTCCGGCGAAACGAGCACGTTTCCCACTTCTATGATATGGAGGTTGGCACCTCGTCTGTTGTTGTGCATGGCTTGTCTTTCGGTTTATAATTGGCTGTTACCAGTCTATTGGGGTTGTACCTTTGCTCTCCAGATAGGCATTGCTGCGCGAGAACTGGTGCTGTCCGAACCATCCGCCGCGGTTGGCCGAGAGCGGAGAGGGGTGCACCGACTCCAGCACCAGGTTGCGCTGGCTGTCGATAAGCGTGCGTTTCGACCTTGCATATCCGCCCCAAAGCATGTAGACCAGCCCTTCGCGCTCTGCCGACAGACATCTGATGGCAGCGTCGGTAAACAAGCTCCAGCCCAGCCGTTGGTGGCTGTTGGCAATATGGGCGCGCACTGTCAGTGTGGCGTTGAGCAGCAGCACGCCTTGTCTTGCCCATCGTGTGAGGTCGCCGTTGGCGGGCATCGGCGTCCCCAGGTCGCCCCCGATTTCCTTGAATATGTTGATGAGCGACGGCGGCATCGCAATGCCTTCGGGTACGGAGAAGCTCAGTCCCATGGCCTGTCCGGGCTCGTGGTAGGGGTCTTGTCCGATGATTACGACTTTCACCTGGTCGAAAGGGCAAAGGTTGAAGGCGTTGAAGATGAGGTTGCCCGGCGGGTAGCAGGCACCGTTGCTGTATTCCTGATGCACCTGTCGGGTAAGTTCGGCGAAATAGTCCTTGCTGAATTCCGTTTCCAGATGTTGCTTCCAACTCTCTTCTATCTTCACGTTCATGGTCGGGCGGATGGTGTATAGAAACAGGGAATTAGAGGGAGGCCGTTGTCGTAAGGTCCGTCCGTACCCCTAATTCCCTGTGTGTAGTGACAAAATATGGTTGTCTTTCGGTTGCGGGAGTATAGATTCCGCGTTTATTTGTTGTCGCTGATGAGGCACTCGCCGGTCATGTCGGCAGGCTGTTCCAAGCCCATGATGTGGAGGATGGACGGTGCCACGTCAGCCAGTCGGCCGTCTTTCACGGTAGCCGAGTTGTTGTCTGTTACATAGATGAACGGCACGGGGTTGAGCGAGTGCTGCGTGTTGGGCGTACCGTCTTCGTTCATGGTGTAGTCGGCGTTGCCGTGGTCGGCGATGATTACAGCCTCGTAGCCGTTGGCCTTGGCGGTTTCGATGACCTCCTTCACGCAGTTATCCACAGCCCATACGGCCTTGGCCACGGCGTTGTATACGCCGGTGTGGCCCACCATGTCGCCGTTGGCGAAGTTGACCACGATGAAATCGTACTGCTGTGTGTTGATGGCACCCACGAGCTTGTCTTTCACTTCGTATGCGCTCATCTCGGGCTGCAGGTCGTAGGTAGCCACCTTCGGCGAGTGCACCAGTATGCGGTCTTCGCCGGGGAACGGTTGCTCGCGTCCGCCGTTGAGGAAGAATGTTACATGGGCATACTTCTCCGTCTCGGCCGTGTGCAGCTGGCGCTTGCCCTGGTTCGAGAGATATTCGGCCAGTGTGTCGCGCACGTCCTCTTTTGGGTAGAGGATATGCACGCCCTTGAAGTTGGCGTCGTAGGGTGTCATGCAGTAGTACTGCAGGTCCTTGATGGTGTGCATGCCTTCCTCGGTCATGTCTTTCTGCGTGAGCACATAGGTCAGCTCGCGTGCGCGGTCGTTGCGGAAATTGATGAAGATGATGACGTCGCCTTCCTGGATGGTGCCTTCCACCTTTGCGTTGTGGATAGGTTTGATGAACTCGTCGGTCACCCCTTCGGCGTAGCTTTCGTCCATGGCCTGCAGCAGGTTGTCGGCTTGCTTGCCCTTACCTTCCACGAGCAGGTCGTAGGCTTCCTTCACACGGTTCCAGCGGTTGTCGCGGTCCATGGCGTAGAAGCGGCCCACGATACTGGCGATGTGTGCGTCGTTTTTCTCGCAGCACTGCTGTATTTCGTCGATGAAACCCCTTCCGCTCTTCGGGTCGCAGTCGCGTCCGTCCATGAAGCAGTGTACGAAGGTGTTCTTCAGACCGTATTCCTTCGAGATCTCGAGCAGTTTGAAGAGGTGGTTGAGGCTTGAATGTACGCCGCCTGTCGATGCCAGACCCATGATGTGCAGCCGCTTGCCGGTCTTCTGTGCGTATCCGTAGGCGCTGACAATCTCCTTGTTTTTCAGTATGTCGCCGCTCTGGCAAGCCTTGTTTATCTTCACGAGGTCCTGGTAGACCACGCGTCCGGCTCCGATGTTGAGGTGTCCCACCTCCGAGTTGCCCATCTGTCCGTCGGGCAGTCCGACGTCCTCGCCGCATGCGTGCAGCTGCGAGTGTGCGCAGGTAGCGTTAAGATAGTCGAGGTAAGGGGTTGGCGTATTGTAGATAGCGTCGCCTTTGTCATGGTTGCCGATGCCCCATCCGTCGAGGATCATCAGTAATGCTTTCTTTGCCATAGCTGTAATGTTTTTTATTGATTTTGTTTCGTTGTGCAAAGTTACGACCTTTTCGCATTTTGGCAAAATGTGAAAAGGTTAAATGCGTTTATTTCACCACTTTCTTTCCGTCCACGATATAGATGCCGTGGGGCAGTGTCTTTGTGCTGGTGCCGAGGTACTGTCCCGACAGGCTGTAGACACCGCTGCGCCTGTTCTGGCCCATGGTTCGCGGGCTGCTGATGTCGGTGCTGACGGGCTTGGTTACGTTGAAATCGTCGAGGAAGAAACGTCTGCCAGGCTGGAGGCTGATGCTGAGCAGTCCCGTTCCGGTGAAGCGCACGCTATGCGTGGTCCATGCGCCCTTCGTCATGGTGATGTTGGTTTCGTAGGTCTGGTTGTCCACGAACACGCCGTTGCCGTTGATGGAGATCAGCAGGGTGGTGTTGTCCTTGGAGGCATCCCATCCGGCCACCCGGAACGACAGGGTCATGGTGTCGGCCACAGCGGTGAATGTTGGCGATGTTACTGACCCGATTTTGTCGCTGCTGCCGAAGCGGGCGCACCGGTCGGCACCGTATGCCTTGATTGACGACCATCCGTCGAGGTCGGGCAGGAACGCTTCAGAGGCGATGTTTCCGTTGAAACCGCCCGAGTTTCCGCCCGTTC
Source organism: bacterium (assembly GCA_963656755.1). GTDB lineage: Bacteria > Bacteroidota > Bacteroidia > Bacteroidales > Bacteroidaceae > Prevotella. The sequence goes on along the minus strand of CAVKJH010000044.1, from coordinate 24,815 downwards.
CGCTGCACTGGTCGAATGTTTCGTGCAGCAGGTAGTTGCTTGTGTCGGTTGTGTCCTTGCCGCTTTCGGCTTTCTTTCTGAAGGCGAAATCTACCGTTCCGTCACTGTTTTCGGTAATGTTGTACAGTCCGTAGTTCATGTAGTACGTGTCGTCGGTGTTGGCGTTGTAGAGCGTAGCCGCCGGTTTCGACAGGTTGGTCAGCGAGTCGAGCGCACCGTTGGGGTACAGGTCGTGTGTCTCCGAGGTGGTGATGTAGTTGCCCCGGTAGTCGTAGTAGGCCGATTCGGCCTCGTTGTCGGCATGTATGATGGTGAGCCGCTGGTGGTCGTTCTTGATGCCTGCCACTTCGTAGGTGTCGCCCCTTTTCGTGATGGTGTTCACGATGTTGTACTCCCACAGGACGGGGTCGTAGTCCACGTGCGTCACCATCAGTCCGTGGCTGGGCAGGTTGATGTCCCATCCCGTGCACTGTCGGTTCTCCAAGAGGTAGTACTCGTTGCGGTTGGCGGCGTTGTATACGACGTAGGTGTTGCCGTATTGGCTCATCGGCAGCATGCTGGTAACGGTGGTGTCGTTGTCGGCCAGCTCCACCGGCTGCGTCCATCCGCAGAACCAGCGCTCCCAGGCGGTGTAGTTAGGCGGTGTGCGGCCGTCGCCCAGGTAGTTGCCGGCACTGAGGAGACTGAAGTCGCCCATACCGAAATTGCTGTTGTAGCCGGTGTCGTAGAGGTCGGGCAGACCGAGGCAGTGCGAGAACTCGTGGCAGATGGTGCCTATTCCGGCCAGGTCGTAGTTGCCGTCAAGCTCGCTCGAGCAGGCGTAAGTGTCGATCTTCTTGCCGTCGAGCGTCAGTGCCGATCCGCCGTCGTAGGCCGACAACTGCCATTCGTGCGGCCAGATGGTGTTGTTGGCTCCGCCGTCGGCCTGTCCTTGTCCGGCGTAGAGTATGAACACCTGTTCCACCTCGCCGTCGCCGTCCCAGTCGTATTTGGCGAAGTCTACGGTGTCGTTTATCAGTTGGCAGGCTTCCTTCACCAGTTCGTCCACGGGTTCGTCGTTGCCGTAGCTGTCCGTTCCGCCGTAGTAGGTAGACGGCTTCGACACGCGCACGGGCCCCACCACGTCAAACGTAAGGTTGAACAGGCCGTTGCTCTGTGCGCTGAAATAGTCGCTCACCGACCCCATGAACCGGTTGTCCGAGTAGCCTTTCTCGTTGGCCACCTGCGCGAAGAGCGGCTGGTCGTGGCCGTCCTGGAACTGCTTGTCGCTGAAGTCCACGAGAATGATCAGCCCCTTCTTTTCACCGGTGTATGCCCCTGCGTTGCGTTTTTTGGCCATGCGGCTGCGGTTGGCGGCCGCCTGTCGCAGTATGGCACGTTTCATGGCGAGCAGTTGCTGCGCGCCGGCCTTGTCCCATGTCGTGCCGTTCTGCACATAGCGAGTGCCGTCGGCGGCCTGCCAGTAGTGGCAGAACTCGTCGCCGCGCAGTTCCACGCGCACGGTTGTTCCGTCGCTTAGTGTTACCGTTTTCCATTGTCCGCGCTTGGCGGGAATGGCCATCACGGCCAGCGCAGTCAGGGAGAGAGCTGCTGTGAGTAGCGTTTTCTTCATTTTGTTGTGTTGTGAAAAAGGTTTGTTTTGTGTGCCGGTGCAGTCTGCCCCTGTGTGGGCGTGTGTCGGCATGCTGCTGTGCGGAGGCCGTGCCGATGGCATGGCTCCTGCCTGTAAGGCAGCACAAAATTAACAAGAAAATCGCTATGGACAAAGTCGATGCGTCAAAAGTTGCTTGTGTCATCGCCTAAAAACGACCCCAGACTCATTTTTTTGCGTAGCCCGCTGCCGCCCTTCGCCATGCGGAACACGGCCTCCGGCATTGCGTTTCGTAACTTCTTGGAAATCAGACGGCTGTGACAGGTGAAAAATAATAGCTTAAATTTTGAAAATTTAAGCTATTATTTATCGCCGTTCGATAGCTTTCCGGGTGCGGCGGGGCACGTTATGGGGTGCCGTGGGGCATGTTATGGTGTATGGCAGGGCATCGGAGCGTCATTTCTTCAGTTCGATGCGGAAGGTGGTGCCGCGTCCCACCTCCGAACTTTTCACCCAGATGCGCCCCCTGTGATACTCCTCCACGATGCGCTTGGCCAGGCTAAGGCCCAGTCCCCAGCCGCGTTTCTTGGTCGTAAATCCCGGTTTGAACACATTGCGTAGGTCTTTCTTTCTGATGCCCTTGCCGGTATCGCTCACCTCGATGACGGCCTTTGTCGGCGTGTCCTCCACATGCAAGGTGATGGTTCCTGCCTCGCCGCCCATGGCATCGACGGCATTTTTCGACAGGTTCTCTATGACCCACTCGAACAGAGAAGCGTTGAGGCTGACGATGATGTCGTGGTCGGGGAAATCCTTCACCATCTTCACACGTTTGCTGGTACGGCGGTCCATGTAGTCGATGACGTGGTCGAGCACGTCGTTCAGGCTCGAGGGCACAGGCTCGGGCAGCGAACCAATCTTGGAGAAACGGTCGGCAATGAGCTGCAGACGTTTCACGTCCTTGTCGAGTTCGGGTATGAGGGTGTCGTCGGGATACTGCTCTTTGAGTATCTCCACCCATGCCATGAGGCTGCTGATAGGCGTGCCCAGCTGGTGGGCGGTTTCCTTGGAGAGCCCCACCCACACCTTGTTCTGCTCGGCCCGTTTTGAGGTGAGCAGGGCGATGATGGCCACCACCACGAAGAGCAGCACCACGCCCAGCTGCACATAGGGGTAGAGAGCCAGCCGTTTCAGCACCAGCGAGTCGTCGTAGCACACGTCGATGTAGTCGTTGGCCTGCCGGTCGAGGGTTATGCGGATGTTGCGGTGGGCGGTCAGCAGTCTCTGCCCCTCCTTTGCGGCCAGTGCCAGCGAGTCGGCGTAGCTGTCGGCCTGGAGGTCCACGTTACGGAAGTCGGACACGTTGCCGTGCGAGTCCATCACGATTACGGGAATGGTGTTGTTCTCGTTGAGCACGGTAAGCACCAGTCCCAGATCGGTGTTGCTGTCGGCCTTGTTGAGTGTGCGCATGGCCTCGGCCCACACCTGCATGCGCGACCGTTCCTGCTGCTCGAGATCGCGCGTCAGCCAGTGCGACACCACGAGCGAGCCGACGGCTATGAGTATGGCCGCTACGACCAGCACAATCTTCATTTGGCGTATTCTGTCAGTCCACTGCATGCTATCTTAACGCAACCGCCGGGCGTTATATTGCCTTGCGGGACATCTTTCGTGTGCCTTTGTTTGCCTCCGGCAAAGAAAATGGGCATTCCCCCGTGTCACAACTGACCTTGGGAGAATGCCCGAAACGAGTAATGATAGGAAAACCGTTACCGTCTATTCTTTGTTGTTGACAGTTAGTCAACTATATCATTTCTTCAGGAACTCGTCGACCCGCTTGGCTGCATCGCGGCCGCTTGCCATGGCCCGCACCACGAGGCTTGCGCCGTTGGCAGCGTCGCCGGCGAGGAACACATTGTCGGCAAACTGCGGTTGCTCGGGGCGCAGGAAACCCATGGCCAGCAGCACAATCTGTGCCTTGATGACCTCCGGCTTGCCGGCCTCCACCATGATGGGGCGGCCGCCTTCGGGGTTGGGCTTCCAGTCGATGGGCTGCACGCGCACGCCGGTCAGCTTGCCGTCCTTGCCGATAAACTCCAGCGAGTTGATGTTCCAGCGCCTTTCGCAGCCTTCCTCGTGCGACGAGGTGGTCTTCAGTGTGCGTGGCCAGTTGGGCCAAGGGTTCTTCGGGTCGTTGGGGCCTACGGGCGGCTTGGGCATGATTTCTATCTGCGTGACGCTGCGTGCCCCCTGCCGGTGGGCCGTGCCGATGCAGTCGGAACCGGTGTCGCCGCCGCCGATTACCAGCACGTCCTTGTCCTTGGCGTTGACCAGTTCATCCTTCTTGAACTCCTGCCCGGCCAGCACGCGGTTTTGCTGTGCCAGCATTTCCAGGGCGAAATATACGCCCTTGAGCTCGCGTCCGGGTATCTTGAGGTCGCGTGCCTGCGGTGTGCCGGTGCTCACCACTACGGCATCGAACGCTGCCGACAGTTCGTCGAAGGTCAGTATCTTGTCCTTACCAAGCGTCGGGTCGTTCTGTATGTCGCCTGTTTGCTTCTTGTCGGCCACGACGTGCACACCGAATGCAAACTCGATGCCTTCCTGCCGCAGCAGTCCCACGCGTCGGTCGATGACCTCCTTGTTGAGCTTGAAGTTGGGTATGCCGTAGCGCAGCAGTCCGCCGGCATCCTCGCGGGCATCGTAGACAGTGACCTTGTAGCCCATGTGGTTGAGCCTGTTGGCAGCCACCAGGCCGGCCGGGCCGGCACCCACCACAGCCACCTTCTTGCCGTTGCGCTCTGGCACCACGGCGCGTATGTAGTCCTCCTCCCAAGCATGCTCGGTGATGGCGGCCTCGTCTTCGCGGTTGGTGGTGGGCTGGTGCTCTATGAGGTTGAGCACGCAAGCCTTCTCGCAGAGGGCCGGGCAGATGCGTCCCGTGAACTCGGGAAAGTCGTTGGTGGCGTTCAGCAGTTCGTAGGCCAGCCGCCAGTCGCCCTTGTAGAGGGCATCGTTCCACTCGGGCGGTTTGTTGCCCAGCGGACAGGCGCTGTGGCAGAACGGCACGCCGCAGTCCATGCAGCGGCTTGCCTGCAACTGCCGGTCGTGCGAATTGAGCGTCTGCTCCACCTCGCCGTAGTCGTGTATTCTATCGTGTATGGGCCGGTAGCCGGCCTCTTTGCGTTCTATCGTCAGAAAAGCTCTTGGATTTCCCATGGTATATGATGATGCTTGTTGCTGTTGTACGTTGTTTAATAATCTCTCTGCATGTCGGCAATCTTCTGCTGCAGCTTGCGCACTTGCTCCTCCTGCAGCACCCGCTTGTACTCGATGGGCACCACCTGGATGAAGTCCTCGATGTAGCGGTTCCAGTCGTCGAGCATGGTACGGGCCAGTTTCGAGCCCGTGTAGAGGTAGTGCTGGCGTATCAGTTCGTGCAGTTCCTTGCGGTAGCTGCTCTCCTCCACGAGGTTGATTTCCACCATATCCATGTTGCAGAAATAGTCGAAGTTGTGGTTCTTGTCCCACACATAGGCCACGCCGCCGCTCATGCCAGCCGCAAAGTTGCGTCCCGTCTCGCCGAGCACCACCACGCGGCCGCCGGTCATGTATTCGCAGCAGTGGTCGCCTGCGCCCTCAATGACAGCAATGGCACCCGAGTTTCTTACGCCAAAGCGCTCGCCAACCTTTCCGTTGACATACAACTCTCCGCTGGTGGCACCGTAGAGACCGGTGTTTCCGGCGATGATGTTGTCTTCGGCTGCAAAGTTCGAACGGATGGGCGGCAGTATCGACACGCGTCCTCCCGAGAGGCCTTTGGCGAAGTAGTCGTTGGTGTCGCCCTCCAGCTTGAAGTCCACGCCGTTCACGAGGAATGCACCGAAGCTCTGTCCGGCCGATCCCTTGAACTTCACGTTGATCTGTGCCGAGGGACCCTGTGCCAGTCGCTTGGTCACGGTTTCCACGTCTTCGCCGCTGGCCAGCATTTCCTTTTCGATCTTCTTAGAACGCTGCAGCTCGATGTAGCCCGAGAGCATAGCACCCACGGCACGGTTGGTGTTGCGGATGCTGTAGTCGAGGTCTATCTCGCCGCCGGTATCGATGGTGTTGGCCGCAGCGTTGACCATCTGTTCGTCGAGCACGCCACCCAGCTCGTGGTCCTGCGTCTTTGTGCAGAAGAACGACGTGTCGCCCTGCTCCTGGTGCAGCAGGTTGGCAAAGTCGAGCGAGTTCCACTTGCGTGTGACGGCTGCCGCCTTGTCGCGGTCTTCGGCCAGTGCCGACGCCGGTGTGGCGGCCAATGGTCTGCGCTCGATGAGCTCGGTGTGGCCGATGATGTCGGTGAGCTTGCGGTAGCCCATCTGTGCCAGGTATTCGCGCACCTCTTCGGCGAGGAACGTGAAGAAGTTTACCAAGTGCTTGTAGTTGCCCATGAAGTGTGCGCGCAGCTTCGGGTCCTGTGTGGCCACGCCCATGGGGCAGGTGTTCTGCGAGCACTTGCGCATCATGACACATCCCAGGACGATGAGCGCTGCTGTGCCGAAGCCGAACTCCTCGGCACCCAGCAGGGCAGTCATGATTACGTCGCGGCCGGTCTTGAGCTGGCCGTCGACCTGTAGGCGGACCAGCGAACGCAGTCCGTTCTTTACCAGCGTCTGTTGCGTCTCGGCCAGACCGATTTCGGGAGAGATGCCCGCAAAGCGCATGCTCGATGCCGGACTGGCACCCGTGCCGCCCTCAGCACCCGAGATGACGATAAGGTCGGCCCTGGCCTTCACTACGCCGGCGGCAATCGTGCCCACACCGCTCTCGGCCACCAGTTTCACGGATATGGCTGCGTGCGGGTTGACATTCTTGAGGTCGAAGATCAGCTGTTTCAGGTCTTCGATGGAGTAGATGTCGTGGTGAGGCGGCGGCGAGATGAGCGATATGCCGGGAATGGAGTGGCGGGTCTTGGCGATGATCTCGTTCACCTTAAAGCCCGGCAGCTGTCCGCCCTCGCCCGGCTTGGCACCCTGGGCCACCTTAATCTGTATCTCTTCGGCATTGACCAGATACTCGGTGGTCACGCCGAAGCGTCCCGAAGCTACCTGTTTGGTCTTGCTCGACAGAGAGATGCCTTCGGCAGACGAATGGAACCGTGCCTCGTCCTCACCACCCTCGCCGGTGTTGGAGCGTGCCCCGAGCTTGTTCATGGCCAGTGCCATAGCCTCGTGTGCCTCCTTGCTCAGCGCACCGAACGACATGGCTCCCGTCACGAAATGCTTCACGATAGATTCCACCGGCTCCACCTCGTTGATGTCGATGGGGCCGCCGGCTGCCTGCTTGAAGTTGAAGAAATCGCGGATGAAGATCGGGTCGTCCTTCTCGTCGGCCATCTGCGTGTATTTCTTGAAAAGCTGATAATCGCCCTTGCGGGTAGCCAGCTGCAGGGTGGCGATGGTGTCGGGGTTCCAGGCATGGCGTATGCCGTCGCGTCGCCAGTGGAACTGGCCCAGCGTAGGCAGGGGCTTCTCCACATACGATGCCGACTGGCTGGCCTTCTTCAGGCGGAAAGCCTCGTTGTGGAGCGCAATGGCATCATGTGCGATGGTTTTCAGACCCACGCCGCCGATGGAGCTGTGGTCGGTGCCGAAATAGGTCTTCAGCAGACTTTCGGACAGGCCGACGGCTTCGAAAATCTTGGCGCCGCGGTAACTGCGGATGGTGGATATGCCCATCTTGGCCATGATTTTGAACAGGCCCTTCTTGACGGCCTTGATGTAGTTGGCCTCGGCGGTGGAGTAGTCCTCCTGTATCTTGCGGCCTTTCACGAGGTCGTCGAGGATGGCGTAGGTCATGTAGGGGCAGAGGGCCGATGCGCCGTAGCCCAAGAGCAGGGCAGCGTGCATCACCTCGCGTATCTCGCCCGACTCGACGATCAGTGCCGTCTGCACGCGCTTGCCCACCGAGATGAGGTAGTGGTGCACGGCGCTAACGGCCAGCAGCGACGGGATGGCGACATGCGTTTCGTCGACATTGCGGTCGGTCAGGATGATGTAGTTGTAGCCCTCGTCGACACTCTTCTCGGCATCGTGGCACAGACGGTCGAGCGCCTCGCGCAGTCCGCTGTCGCCTTTGCCGGCCTCAAAGAGGATGGGCAGCTTGATGGTGTTGAAGCCCTTGTAGCGTATGTTGCAGAGGATGTCGAGCTGCGTGTTGGTAAGGATGGGGTGGGGCAGACGCACCATCTTGCAGTTCGACTCGTTGGGGTTGAGGATGCCCGTGCCCACGCGGCCGATGTATTCGGTGAGGCTCATCACGAGATTTTCGCGGATGGAGTCGATGGCCGGGTTGGTAACCTGTGCAAACTGCTGCCGGAAATAGTTGAAGAATATCTGGGGACGGTCGCTGAGCACGGCCAGCGGGGTGTCGTTGCCCATCGAGGCCGTAGGCTCCTGTCCTTTCACGGCCATAGGCACGATGGTGTCCTCGATGTCCTCGCGTCCGAAGCCGAACTCCACGCACTTGCTGCGCAGGTCGTCCACGGCGTTGGTCACCTTGCGTCCGCTGCGTATCTTTTCCAGCTGTATGCGGTTGGTGTTGAGCCATTGGCGGTACGGATGTTCCGATGCCAGGCGCTCCTTGATTTCTCCGTCGTAGTAGATTTTGCCCTCCTGCGTGTCGATGAGCAGGATCTTTCCGGGCTGCAGTCGTCCCTTCTCGGCAATCTCCGTGGGGTCGAAATCCATGACACCCACCTCGGATGCCACCACCATCGTGTCGTTTTTGGTGATGGTGTAGCGTGCGGGGCGCAGACCGTTACGGTCGAGCATGCCGCCGGCGAACCGTCCGTCGGAGAAGAGCAAGGCAGCAGGGCCGTCCCACGGTTCCATGAGGATGGAGTGGTACTCGTAGAAAGCCTTGAGGTCTTCGGATATGGGGTTCTTGTCGTTGAAGCTCTCGGGAACCATGATCGACATGGCGTGGGGCAGCGACAGGCCGCTCATGACGAAGAACTCGAACACGTTGTCGAGGCTTGCCGAGTCGCTCATGCCCGGCTGCACGATGGGCGTGATGTCGCGGATGTCGCCCAGGGCCTCGCTCGACAGCACCGACTGGCGTGCCTTCATCCATCCGCGGTTGCCCCGGATGGTGTTGATCTCGCCGTTGTGGGCCACCATGCGGAAAGGCTGTGCCAGGCTCCATGTGGGGAAGGTGTTGGTAGAGAAGCGGCTGTGCACGATGGCCAGACCGCTCGTGAAATAGTTGTTGGTCAGGTCGGGGTAGTACTGCCGCAGCTGCAGACTGGAGAGCATGCCCTTGTAGACGATGCTCTTGCTGGAAAGCGAGCATATATAGAAATCGGCGACCGGCAGTTCGGGATGCTGCGCACCCAGTTGTGCCACGCGGTTTTCTATCTTCTTGCGTATGATATATAATGTGCGCTCGAATGCGGGAACCTTGTCGTCGGTGACGCCGGTGATGAACACCTGCTTGATGTCGGGCTCGGTGGTGAGGGCGGCTTCGCCCAGACAGCCGGGGTTGGTCGGTACCGACCGCAGATGCGTGAGGCTCAGGCCCTCGCGCTCTATCTCCTCGATCATAATCGACAATATCTGCTGCTGGCAGGCGGCATCCTTGGGAAGGAACACCAGGCCGGTGCCATACTTGCCTTTCTCGGGCACGGGAATGCCTTGAAGCAGGATGAACTCGTGTGGTATCTGCAACAGGATACCTGCGCCGTCGCCCGTCTTTCCGTCGGCACCCTCGGCGCCGCGGTGACGCAGGTTCTCGAGCACTTTCAGCGCATTGTCAACAAGATTGTGGCTCTTGTTGCCGTGTATGTTCACGACCATGCCTACGCCACAAGCGTCGTGCTCATAGGCGGCATTATACAATCCTTTCCCCATAAACTTAACAATTAATCAGTAAAACAATAACTTTTCCTATCAAATCGGTTGCAAAGTTAATGCAATTCTTTCGTTTTGCTATTCGGGTGATACTTCTTCTATTTAGAAATTTAAACAAAGTAAGGATTTAAAACTATTATGCAACTTATATATCGTAAGTTTAAGGCCGTTATATGCCCGTTAAACTTACGAACCGTTACTTTGTAAAATAATAATAGCAGTACACCATGCAATATCGGTCGGTTGTGCGGTACACAAAAGACAAGCCCCGAAGATGCTGTCTGGCAGTCGTCGGGGCTTGTCGGGTTGTCGTGGCCGCTGTGATTGCGGTGATTGCTGCCGCCTGCGGCGTACGGCTATATCAGTTTTTCGCCTTGTCCTTTTCGCCGGGGGTGAGCAGTTGTTTGTAGCGTGCCGGGTCGGCCAGCAGTTCGAAAGCGGCCTTGGCCTGCTTGTCGGTGCGGAGCGCATTCTGCACGGCTCCGCGCTGGTAGTAGTAGGCTGTGACGATGTCGTTGTTGAGAATTTCGCAGATACTCTCTTTGTTGAAGTCGAGGTCTTTGGCCAGATTGGGTTTCAGTTTGTTCCGCAGAGCCTCGAACTCCGCTTTGGCCCCTTCGTAATATCCCTCGAACTTGGCCATGTTTTCCAGGTCGTCGAGCGATTTGTCGCTCATGGCATCATACTTGAAACGGCTGGCCAGCACCCGCTGTTTGAACTCCTCGTAGTCGGCATCGCTCAGGGCGAACTCGCTGGCCGGTGCTATGGTGGGGTGCTTGGCGATATAGTCGATTTCGAAGTTGTGCACCAGTTCGTCGGAGTCGCGCATGGCCGCCAGATAATAGGTGATGTTGGGCAGCGAATCGGGTTTCACCTCCACCTCCGGCTCTATGCCGCCCCCGCCTTTCACGAGGCGTCCGGCTGCTGTGCGGTAGTTGCCGGCAAGCGTGTCGGCCACGGCCACGGCACTGCCCCCGTTGGCGTGCCGGTAGGTCACTTTCTGTATGCAGCGACCGCTGGGTATGTAGTATTTGTTGGTGGTGAGTTTCATCTGTGCGTTGTAGGGCAGGTCGATCATGGTTTGCACCAGTCCTTTGCCGTAGGTCTTGGTGCCCATGATGACGGCCCGGTCGAAGTCCTGCAGTGCCCCGCTTGTTATTTCGGAAGCCGATGCCGACGACCCGTTGACCAGCACCACCACGGGCATCACGGTGTCGACCGGTTCCACGGTGGTCTTGTAGTCGTGATTCATGCGCTTCACCTTGCCGCGGTTGCTCACCACCAGTTTGCCCTTGGGCACGAAGCAGTTCACGATGTTGACCGCTTCCATTTCCGATCCGCCGGTGTTGTTGCGCAGGTCGAACACCAGTCCCTTCATGCCGTTTTTCTTCATCTCGATGATGGCGTTGCGCACCTGCTTGCCGCATCCTTCGGTGAACGAGTAGAGATTCAGGTATCCGAAGCCGTTGGCCTGTATGCCGTAATAGGGTATGGCCGGCATCTGTATGACGCGCCGCGTAACCTTGAATTTCATGTCCTTGCCGGTCGACGGGCGGTGGATTTTCAGTTCGAACGTGGTACCGCTCTCGCCCCTGAGGTGTTCCGACACGTAGTCGTTGTTCTTCTTGGTCATGTCCTCGCCGTCGATGCTGAGAATGATGTCGCCCTTGCGCAGTCCCACCTCGGCAGCCGGCATGTTCTCGTAGGGCTCGTCGATGCAGACGCGTCCCAGTTTGTAGTTGTAGCGTATGAGCGACCCTATGCCGGCATACTTTCCCGTGAGCATCATCTTCAGGTCTTTCTGCTTGTCTTCGGGATAGTAGGCGGTGTAGGGGTCGAGGCTCCGCAGCATCGAGTTGATGCCGTTGCCGATTACCTCGTTGGGGTCGAGCGTGTCGACATACATCATGTCGAGGTTCTTGTATATGGCATTGAGGATGCCCAGATTCTTGGCCACGTCGAAGTTGTGGTCGTGGTCTTGGGCCATGCCGGCCAGGGTGCAGAGCCACAGTCCGGCGGTCAATAACAGTCTTTTCATGTTGCGGTTGCTCTAATGGTTTGGCTGCAAAGGTACAAACAAAATATGGATAGCGGCCATGAAGCAACGTGTTTTTCTGACCGTCGGCCTACCAACCGGCCAGCATTTTCAGCGACAGGGCGGCCTGGTTGTAGTCGTTGATGGCCTCGACCCGCTTGAGTTGGGTGTCGGCACACTGCCTGAGCGCCTCCATATACTCCAGATAGCCGATGTCGCCGCTTGCGTAGTCGAGCGAGGCCAGCTGTGCCGTTTTGGTCGCATCGTCGTTGCCGTCTGTCGTGTAGTAGTCCATGCGCCTTTTCGCAGCCAGCAGCGTGGCGGTGGCGTTGGCGTAGACGGTCTGTCGTTCGCGGGCCTGGCTGTCGAGCAGCAGCTGTGCCATGTCGCGTTCTTTCTTGGCGGCCCGCACTTTGGCCCGTGTACTGCCGTAGAAGAGCGGCAACCCCACGCCCACCTCAAACCCCATGAAGTTGCCGTCGTTCCAGCTGCGGTCCACATGGTAGGGGTTCCAGCCCTTGATGACCATCTGCGTGCGCAGGGTGAGGCTGAGCGTCGGTGCGTATGCGCTGCGGGCCACGGTTACGGCCCGGTCGGCCACGCGCAGCCGGTCGTTGGCCAGCACCCCGTCGGGCGAGAGCGCGAAATTGTAACCCGGCTGCATGTCGACCGGTAGCGGCATCAGGCTGTCTTCGGCCGGCAGTACGCGTCCTCCGGCATTGAGTAGCTGTCCCAAGGCCGTTTCCGCATTGGTCAGTTCGGTGCGCGCCCGTTCGGTCTCCAGACGGTTCTCGTGCAGCATGCGTCGGGCCGACAACGTCTCCAACTGGCGCACCTCGCCGGCCTGGTACCGTTTGCTGGCCAGGTCGGCGTAGGTCTGCAGTAGCGAGTCCTGCCGTTGCAGTATGCGCAGCCGCTCGCCCTGGTAGATTAGCTGGCAGTAGAGCGAGGCCACCTGGTGGCACACCTCGTTGCGCACCACGCCGGCTTCGCTCTGCGCCGCTTTGGCCTCGGCTTTCAGCTGGTGGCGACGCGCCATGTAGACCGTGGGAAACTCCATGGTCTGCGAGATGCTGAGGGCATTGTCGGGACTGCCGCCCGAGGTGGGGTCCTGGCCCAGTGCCAGTTCGGTTTTCTCCATGTCCCAGGCCGTGCCCAGCAGCGCCTCGGACCGCTCGGCCCCTTTGCGTGCGGCCTGCACGGACAGGTTGGCTTGGGTAGCCTTGTCGAGACACTGCTGCAGGGTGAGCCGCTCGGCTGTCTGGCCGCCGTCTGCCAGTGACGGGCGGGCGGCGGGTTGGGCGGCCGTGTGGAGACAGGCGCAGAACGCGAACGTCAACGGCAGGAATAGGTTTCTCATGTGGGGATGGTTTATCGTTTGGTGAAAGTCTTATAGATGGCTGGCAATACGAACAGCGTGAGCAGGGTGGAGGTGACCAGCCCGCCTATGACCACCGTAGCCAGCGGCCGTTGCACCTCGGCACCATCGCCGTGGCTCAGGGCCATGGGCAGGAAGCCCATGGAGGCCACGAGGGCGGTGATGAGCACCGGCCGCAGACGTATCATGCAACTGTCGGTGATGCGCCGGTTGATGTCGGTCACGCCGTCGCGCTGCATCTGGTTCATCTGGCCCACGAGCACGATGCCGTTGAGCACTGCCACGCCGAACAGGGCGATGAAGCCCACGCCGGCCGAGATGCTGAAGTTCATGCCCCTTGCCCACAAGGCCCACACGCCGCCGATGGCCGAGAAGGGAATGGCGGTGAAGACAAACAGCGACTCGCGCCAGTTCTTCAGCGTGGCATAGAGCAGCATGAATATCAGGAGCAGGGCCGCCGGTATCACCACGGCCAGCCGCTGCGAGGCACTCTGCAGGTTCTGGAACTCGCCGCCGTAGGTGTAGTAGTAGCCCTCGGGCAGTTTCAGGCCCGTGTCGAGCACCTTTTGGATGTCGGCCACGGTGCCCTGCACGTCGCGCCCTTTAACGTTGAAGCCCACATAGATGCGGCGGGCGCCGTTCTCGTGGCTCATCTGTGCCGGTGCGCTGACGTAGCGCACGTCGGCCACCTCGCCGAGCGGCACCGGCGCTGCGTCCTGTCCCTTCAGGGGGATATAGAGGTTTTCGATGGCATGCTCGTCGTTGCGCAACCGCTTGTCGAGCCTGAGCACCAGGTCGAACTTACGTTCGCCTTCGTACACGCTGCCGGCCACGCTGCCCGCAAAGGCCGTCTCGAGCACCCGGTTGACATCGTTCACCGACAGACCGTAGGCGGCCATGCGGTCGTGGCGGTAGGTCACCTGTATCTGGGGCAGTCCGGCAATGTGTTCCGTGAAGACATCGGCCACGCCGGGTGTGTGCTCGATGAGCCGGCGCACCTTGTTGGCCAGCTGCGTGAGGGTAGCCATGTCGTCGCCGAAAATCTTGATGGCCACATCCTGCTTGATGCCGGTCATCAGTTCGTTGTTGCGCATCTGTATGGGTTGCGACAGCTCAGCGTCGATGCCGGGGATGGTCTTCAGCGCGTGATCCATCTTCTCCATCAGCTCGGGGGCGGTGCGCGCCGTGATCCACTCGGCCTTCGGCTTCAGCGCCACCATGATGTCGGCCCGTTCCACCGGCATGGGGTCGGTGGGAATTTCGGCGCTGCCGATGCGGCTCACCACTTGCTTCACCTCGGGAAACTGGTTGCGGAGCAGTTTCTCGGCCTGTGTGGTGGTGGCCACCATCTGCGGGAGCGACGTGCCTTGTGACATGCTCATCTCCACGGCAAAGTCGCCCTCTTCGAGGTTGGGGATGAACTCGCCGCCCAGATGCCGGAATGCCACCACGCTGACGCAGAACAGGGCCACGGTGGCGGTGATGAGGTTCTTGTTTTGCGACAGGGCGCGTCCGAGCAGGGGCGCGTACCACCCTTGCAGTTTGCGGATGATGCGGTCGGCGATGTTTTCGTGCGTCTTCAGCCGGCGGTCGAGCAGCAGGCTGCTGGCCATGGGCACATAGGTGAGCGAAAGGAGGAAGGCACCGAGAATGGCAAAGAATACCGCGAGCGCCATGGGACGGAACATCTTGCCCTCTATGCCCGTAAGTGTGAGCAGGGGGATGTAGACAATCATGATCATGATTTCGCCGTACGATGCGCTCCGGCGTATCATCGAGGCCGAGGCATACACCTCGTCGTCCATCTGCCTGCGGCTCAGCATGTGTTGCCCGGCATACTTTCCCGCCAGTGCCGACGGGCCGTTGATGTGCGTCACTACGGCTTCGACAATGATGACTGCACCGTCGACAATCATGCCGAAGTCGATTGCGCCGAGGCTCATCAGGTTGCCATCGATGCCGAACGCCTTCATCATGCCGAAGGCAAAGAGCATACTCAGGGGGATGACGCTGGCCACCACGAGGCCCGATCGCCATGATCCCAACAGCAGCAGGAGCACGAAGACTACGATGATGCCGCCCTCAATGAGGTTCCGTGCGATGGTGGTCTCCACCCGCTCTACGAGACGGGTGCGGTCGATGAACGGCTCCACGACCACGCCTTCGGGCAACGATTTCTGTATGTCGGCCATGCGCTGCTTCACGCGGCGGCTCACCTCCTGGAAATTCTCGCCCTTCAGCATGATGGCTATGCCGCAAACCACCTCGCCCTCGCCGTTGCGCGTCACGGCGCCGAAGCGTGTGGCATGGCCCATCTGCACGTTGGCCACGTCGCCGACGCGCACGGGCTGGCCGTCGACGGTCTTTACGGCAATGGCGGCGATGTCGTCCAGCGACTTCACTACGCCCAGACCGCGGATGTAGTACTGGTTGGCGGCCTGCTCGATATAGCTGCCGCCCGTGTTTGCATTGTTGTTCTGCAGGGCCTGGTAGATGTCTGCCAGCGTTACGCCGTGGGCGTTGAGGCGGTCGGCGTCGACAGCCACCTCATACTGTTTCACATAGCCGCCCCATCCGCTCACTTCGGCCACGCCGGGCGTACCCGACAGTTGCTTGCGGATAATCCAGTCCTGGTAGGTGCGCAGTTGCGTGAGACTGTATTTCTTTTCGTACCCTTTCTTGGCGCGCACCGTGTAATGGTAGATTTCACCGAGTGCCGTGGCTATCGGTCCCAGCTCGGTCGACGTGTTCTGCGGCAGTTCCTTGGCCACGTCGGCCAGCACTTGGCTGACCTGCGACCGTGCCCAGTAGATGTCGGCGCCGTCGTCGAACACCAGGGTGACGACACTCAGGCCGCTGCGCGAGATGCTGCGGCGTTCGTTCAGGCGCGGCACGTTGGCCAGGGCCATCTCTATGGGAGTGGTGATGTACTGCTCCACTTCCTGGGCACCCAGCGACGAGGCCTGGGTGATGACCTGCACCTGATTGTCGGTAATGTCGGGCGTGGCATCGAACGGGAGATGCACCAACGACCATATGCCCCACACCGTGAGGGCAAGGGTGCACACACCCACCACCAGTTTGTGGCGGATGGAATATTCTATGAGCTTTTGGAACATGGCGGCTGCGTTTTTGTTAATGTTCGCCATGCTCGCCTGTCATCGAGGCGAGGTAATGGGCATTGCCCGTGACGATCTCCTGTCCTTTCCTGATGTGTTCGCAAAGTTCCACCTGCGTATTGCCGTCCTGCGTTGTTCCCGTGGTTACCTCGTGGCGCGAGAAACTGTAGCCGTCCGAACGGCGGCTGTTGAGCGCGAAGATGTAGTTTTTGCCGTCGGCCTTCACGATAGCAGTAGTGGGCAGTGTCTCGGCTTCGCGCTGGCCCACCACGATGGAGCCTGTGACATACATGCCGTCGACGAGCGACGGATGGTCGCCGCCGTCGAGGCGCACATGCACGGCCACGGTCTTTGTGCCGTTGCTGAAGTAGCGGTTCATGCCGTACACCATTCCGCTGAGGCGCGTGCCGGGTTGGTTGGTGACGGTCAGGTGCACCGGTTGTCCGGCCTTCACCTTGTCCAGGTCTTTCTCGAAGACATTGACGTCGCACTCAATGGCCTTGTTGTTGCGTACCTGCATCAGCGGACTTTGCATGTCGACGTAGCTGCCCAGCGACGCGGTGATGCGGCACACGGTTCCGCTGATGGGCGAATGTACGGGAAATGTGGTGACAAACTGCCCGCGGGCCACGCCGTTCGGGTCGATGCCGACCTGCTGCAGCTGTCGGCCTATGCCGGTCAGGGTGGCCTGCGCCACATGGTATTCCTTTTCGGCTTGCTGCAGGTTGCGCTCCACACCGGCCCCGTTCTTGCGGAGCGTCTGCTGGCGTTCCATGTCGAGGCGTGCAAACTGCGACTGCCGTGCGGCTGCAAAGTATTCGCGCTGCAGGGACACGATGTCGGTGTTTTCGACGGTTGCCACCACCTGTCCTTTCTTCACCTCCTGCCCGTCCTTCACCAATATGCGTTTGACGACACCGCCCATCAACGAACTGATGTCGGCCATTTCCTGCGGACGAAGCGTCAGCTGGCCGTTGACGGCTATCGTTGCGCCCATGGATCGGCGCGACACGTGGCCCAGCCGGATGTCGGCCACCTTCATCTGTTGCAGTGTGACACCGATGTTGCTGGCATCCACTTCGGCCTCGTCCTCGTGGCCATGGGCCTCGGCCGGTGCTTGGGGAAGCAGCGAAAAGCCCAGAATGGCCATGGCCGTAACGGCCACAATGAACAATATGCGTTTTGTCATGATCGTTGTTCTGTTATTTTCCGCAAAGGTAATCATCGGCCGTTGCAACCCGGTTGCAAGGTTCGTATGCCGTCCGTTTTGCTGCTTTTTGCTGCCAACTTTGCAACCCGGTTGCACGATTTTGCCCTTTTGCCGTGGCCATGCGGTCGGTCGTGCGGTTGCTGGCCGGCCTGATTTGTATGTCCTGCCGTGCCGTGCGGCAGGGTGAACGTTTGGCATTCCCTGCAGAACGCCGCCGTAAAACGCAAAAGGTCCCGGCCATCGCTGATGGATGGTCGGGACCTTTCAGAAAGTGATGTGTTATCTTTGTGGTAGGAATACGGCTTCGGTTTCTGTCCGTTGCCGTGTTTCCCGTTCAACAGTGTGTCGTCGGAGATGTTAGTTCAGCACCTTGAAGGTCTTGCCGTTTTCCTTGACGATGTAGACCTGGCCGGCCTTCATGTCGTTGACGCGCTGTCCGCCGATGTTGTAAATCTGGCGGGTTGTGCCCTCGGCTTCTACCGTGTTGATGCCAGCAGGAACCACGATGACCGTCTTCGTGCTCTGCTTCTTCAGGTCGTCGGAGTAAACCTTTATGGTTGCAATGCCGTTGTTCTCGTCGTCCTTGTCGTAGGTAACGATGCTGAAAGCACCCTTGCCCTTGAGCTGGGGGGTGACCTTGCCGTCTTCGATGCTGTAGTCGGTCAGCTCGGCATCGTAGATCAGTTCGAAGTCGTCGATGATGATTTCGTCGTTGTTGCTGCCCTGTCCGGCATCGGCATTGGTGGAGATGGTCACCAGGATGGCTTTGCCCTCGACGTTGTCGTCAACATAGGTGAACGGAATGACGATGCGCTTCCATTCGCCGCCAGTCGTGGCGATGGTGTTGTTTATGGCTTTGGCCATCACGTTGCTGTACGACTTGTCCTGGGGATCCTGGAAATAGGTGCCGTCGGTGATGTAGGCACTCACGGTGGCGTATGGGTAATCGGCATTGGCCTCGCCCTGTGTGAACTTCACCCACACGGCGAGCGAGTCGGGATGTCCCACCATATCCACATAATAAGGATTGCCGTTTTCGTCAACATCCTTGTTGCTCATGTCGAGCTGGGCGTGGTTGGCTCGATCGGCAGCGTCCCATGAACCGGCAATCATGCGGCCTGTAGTGACTGTTCCGTTGGCAATAATCTTCCCAACACTTGTTGCTTTCACGCTCAAGCTGTAGCTTCCTGCAGAACCCGGGCGCACGTCTTCAGAAATGAATGTATGTGGCGTGCTTTTAACAGCCCATGCGAATGCGCCGCCAGCGGTGGCGAAAGAGTGCCAGCGCAGGGGCTCGTCGATTTTTCCATACTTGTGGTAAGACTCGAAGCCGCTGTTCGGAATTTGGTAGCCCGAACCGAAAGTCACGTCGATGGACATGCCCATCATGTCGATGCTGATGCTGGCGTAGGCGCGGCCATTGGACAGTTTGGCAACAAAGTCGATGGGGACGTCGCCAAGCATCGGGCCCAACCAATAGACGGTGGCATCGTCGCCCTCTGTGATATTGATGTTGCGCGAACATTCCAGCAGGGTATCCTGTCCCACCACCATGGGCTGCAGACCTTCGATGACGATGTTGCCGACCGGCATCTCGGTCTCATTCGTCACGAGCGAAAAATTCTTGAGTGAGAACGTTACGAGGCCGTTGGCATCCTTGTCGACCTGCACGGTTGCATGCTGTTCGCTGACAACGCCGTTTACCGACACGTTGAGGCTGTCGGTGTAGTTGGCTGCCATGCTGCTGATAGCTATCATGGCAGCAGCTATCAAAGTAAAGATTTTCTTCATAATTGTTAAGTTACCTTTTATCTTTTTTAACCTTCTTTCTTGCTTTCCATATCAGTCCCACCTGTCCGTAGATGGGATAGAGGGGTTGGTCGAGCACATGGAACGAACTCTTGTGCAGTCCGCTCAGTCCCCAGTTGATTTCACCATAGATACCCCAGTTGTGCCAGAATATCCAGTCGGCACCGATGCCCAGTCCCCACTGTAGCCGGCGCATGTCGTCGGAGAAATTGTAGTAGCCCATGGTGCCCGGCGTATCGCCTATCACCACCTTGACACCGGTGGGGTTGCCCTGCCTCAGGTAGCCGTTGTGGGCATAGCCCGAGAAGCCTTTCGAGGTAAGGATGGAGAAATAAGGGCCGAAGCGCAGGTCTACATTCCGCCGCACTTTCCACGATGCCTGCACGGGGATGGTGAACATCCATTGTCTCACATCGGTGGTTACGGAGCCTGTGAACATGCCGTCGAGCGTCTGGTCGCCCTGTACCATCACCTCGTGATAGTTCTTCACTTCGGCATCTTCCTTCATGCCTTTGCCCTCGAACCGCAGTCCCACGGCTATGCCCCACTTCCCGGATATGGGCTTGGTGGCGTCCACGCCCAAGCTCCAGTTGGCCTTCAGCGAGTAGCTGTTCAGGTGGCGTATGCTGGCCGGCATGGGCAGGGGTGACGTTCCCCCGATGTTGTAGCCGCGCCGCGTCATGACCGTTACGCCCGTAAAGAAATTGTCGGCGAGTGCCGGCAGGGCGGCCATGGCGAGTGCTATGATGGCGAGAGTCTTCTTGATCATGGGTGGTAGGTTATGCTTGTGTGGAATGGGTGTTGGCGGTTGGCGTTTTTTTTAAATGTGTTTATTCTTCCTTTTCGCAGGCAATGCTCACTTTGTCGATGCAGAGCTGGCTTCCAATAGCTCCCTGGAAGTCGTTCCCGTCGACCGACGAGGAGAAGACGATGGCCAGGTTGTAGCCGCGGCTGCTCAGGATGTCCGGGTCGATGGTGCTCGTGTAGTCGAACGTTACGTCGAAAAGGGTCCACTCGTCGGTGGGTTTCACATAAGCCACTTGGGCTATGGCCACGATGTTGCGGTTGGTTTTCGTGTCGTCGCCATGCAGCACTACCGACCGTTTCTCCACAGTGCCGTCGTCGGCCACGACCGTTTCTTCGTTGCGGTAGAACACGGCGTAGATGTCGGCGGCATCGGTCTTTCCGGCCACCGGCTTTCCGGCCTTGTCCTGATAGGTGGCTCCGGGTGTGTATTTGTAGTAGCCCTTCAGCCGCAGGGGTTTGCGGTCGAAAGGTATTCCCATGCATGTGGATTTCATGGCATCGGTCAATGCGCTGGCCACATCAAACCGTCCGAGGAAGAGGTTGCCGGCAGCGATGCGCATGTTGGTCATGGCGCCGAACGGCCCGGTGCTGCGTGTGGTGAGCTGAATGCCGTATCCTTCGTATCCGTCGGCCAAAGGTGCCGAGGGATACTGGTCGGCGGGCGAGTTGCCCATGCTGAGACGGAAGCCGGCGTTGCCGGTGGCCCAGTTGTTGCCCCAGTTGCCGTCGTTGAGCTCGTCGTGCCAAATGTAGTACTTGTGTTCGCGTGTGTCGAGTTCGAAATTCTCGAAATTGTAAGTCACGGTGTCTTGTACTGTACGCGACGTGGGCACTGCGCTGATGTTGTAAGTTCTTGTCCATTGCCCGTCCTGCGATGCAATCACATAGTTCCAGTGTACCGACCGGTTGGTTTCGTTTGTCGTTTTGGTCGAACTTTTGATGCTCGCACCTGGCGTGAGCACCAGCTGGGGCTCCATGAGCGACAGGTCGTTGGCTGGATCGCGCCTTACGTTGAACACGATGTCGTTGTTGTCCGACGTTACCGTTTGCAGTGTGTCGCCAAGCTGGTAGAAAGTCCCCAGCGGATTGTCGACATGGAAATATACGGCCTCGATGTCACATTCCGCATTGAGCGGCTCGTCCTTGAAGCAGGAAGCGAGTAGGGCGCAAGCGGCCAAACAGGGCAGCAGAGGTTTGGTTTTCATCTATATTCTTCTTACATGGCAGCCAGTAGGAAATGGGCTGATTCAATGTGCAAAGGTACATCATTTTGAATTCCCTGCAAAACGAGAATGGGCCAAAAGTGTTTTTTGTGCACTAAAATAGAGTGGTTTTTGAATTATTTAAGGTTGGGAATCAATAACTTTGTATGAAATTAACTACTTTTGCAACAAACAAACCATTCGAACAGGAAAACGAACATGAAGATTGCACTGATTGGCTACGGAAAGATGGGGCGCATGATTGAGCAGATTGCCATCGCCCGCGGCCACGAGATTGTCTGCAAGATAGATGTGGACAACCAAGACGATTTCGACAGTCCGGCCTTTGCCTCTGCCGATGTGGCCATCGAGTTTACCAATCCCACAGCCGCCTACGGCAACTATCTGCGCGCCTTCAAGCACAATGTGAAGGTGGTGAGCGGATCTACGGGCTGGATGACCGACCATCAGGCCGATGTTGAGGCCCTCACCAAGGACGGCCGGCAAACCCTTTTCTGGGCCTCCAATTTCTCTATCGGCGTGGCTGTCTTTGCCG
This sequence comes from bacterium, assembly GCA_963656755.1. Classification (GTDB taxonomy): domain Bacteria; phylum Bacteroidota; class Bacteroidia; order Bacteroidales; family Bacteroidaceae; genus Prevotella. The sequence continues at coordinate 3,213 of CAVKJH010000044.1, read as the reverse complement.
CTGTCAACAAGTATCTGGCAAAGATCATGAACCGCTTTTCGCAGTACGACGTGGAAATGGAAGAGGTGCACCACATCCACAAGCTTGACGCCCCGTCGGGAACGGCCATTACGCTGGCCGAGGATATTACTTCCGCACTCGACCGCAAGACCGCCTGGAAAAAAGGCATCACCACTTGGGACGACGGTCATGTGGACGGATCGGCCGATCATAAGGCCGACGAGCTGCTGGTGAACAGCGTGCGTCACGATGAGGTACCCGGCATACACACCATTATATATAATAGCGAGGCCGACCAGATAACCATCAGTCACAGCGCACATTCGCGCCAAGGCTTTGCCCTCGGGGCCGTGCTCGCAGCCGAGTACACCGCCTCCCATACGGGACTGCTCACCACAAGCGACCTTTTCAGCACGCTCATCCCCTGACGTTGCCATCCATAACCCATTAACACCAGCACGGTTTGGCCATGCCGTGCAGCACGGACACTGCCCCGGAAACAAGCCCCGGCACAACCCGACTGCATGTACGGCGGCCAGCCCAACCACCATTATGATAGACAAGGAAAAAGCAAATCTCAACATGAAGAAGCAGTGGGCCAAACTGGTCGTAGTGCTCGTTCTCTATGTGCTCGCCATCGCATGGGTGCAGCCGCGCAGCATCACGGGCTGGCTGCTCACAGCTGTCGGTGCCTTGCTGCTCTTCGACGTTTACATCACCAAGAAGATACGGTGGCAGTGGTGGAAGACTGCCGAGGGACCTGTGCGCTTCATCATGAGTTGGGTCGATGCCCTTGTGTTCTCGCTCGTGGCCGTCTATTTCATCAACCTCTTCTTCTTCCAGAACTACGTCATCCCGTCGAGCTCGCTCGAAAAATCGCTGCTCACGGGCGACTACCTCTTCGTGTCGAAGGTGAGCTACGGCCCGCGAATACCGCAGACACCCCTTACCATGCCGCTCACCCAGCATACCCTGCCCCTCATTCAGGCCAAAAGTTATCTGGAATGGCCCCATTGGGACTACCGCCGTATGAAAGGACTGGGCAAAGTGCAGCTCAACGACATCGTGGTGTTCAACTATCCGGCGGGCGACACCATCGTCACCGAACCGGCCTACCAGTCGTACGACTACTACGGTATGGTCTACAGCATCGGACAGCAAATCTATCAGGAGAATTATCCCAACCCGGTTGATCCGGCTAACCTCAACCGGCAGGAACAACTCGACTTCTTCAAGATGATTTACCAGCTGGGCCGCAACTATATCCTTAACAACCCTAACACTTACGGCGACATAGACCACCGCCCCGCCGACCGCAGGGAAAACTATGTAAAACGGTGCGTCGGACTGCCCGGACAGACACTGCAGATCAAGAAACGCATCGTGTATCTCGACGGCAAACCCAACAAAGAGCCCGACAACGTGCAGTACAGCTACTATGTGAAGCTGAAGGCCAACCTGCCCGACGAACTCATGCACGATCTCGGCATCAGCATGGAAGACCTTACCAGCCTTAACCAAAACGGTTGCATGCCCCTCACGCGGAAAGCCGTGAAAGCTTTGCAGGCACGCAAAGATCTGGTGGAAAGCGTACGACTGAACACCGATGCGTATGTGGGCGACCTCTATCCGCTCAACTCCGTGACCGGTTGGACACGCGACGACTACGGGCCGGTGTGGATACCGCAGAAAGGAAAGTCCATACATCTCACCATGGACAACATTGCCGTCTACGAGCGCCCCATCCGCATCTACGAGGGCAACGACCTCGAGGTGAAGAACGGACATATCTACATCAACGGCAAACTCGCCGACAGCTATACGTTCAAGATGGACTACTACTGGATGATGGGCGACAACCGCCACAACTCAGCCGACTCGCGCTACTGGGGTTTCGTACCCGAAGATCACATCGTAGGCAAGCCCATCTTTGTGTGGTGGAGCTCCGACCCCGACCGCAAGGGCTTTGCCGGAGTGCGCTGGAGCCGTATATTCAGCTGGGTCGACAATATCAAATGAGGCAATTTGCCAAGTTCATCGTAGCACTGGGCGTTTTCACGGTTCTCTTTCTGGCCGTGCGCGCCTTTGCCTTCGCCATCTACACCGTCCCGACCGATGTCATGCCGGCATTGAGAAAGGGCGACCGTGTGATGGTGAACAAGGTGGCCCGTGCCACGTTCGAACGAGGCGACCTTATGGTATTTCACCGGTCGGCACGATTGGTGGGTGCCGTGGTGGCCATACCCGGCGACACCATTAGCGTGGGCCGCAACCGCTACCGCATACCGCACCGTTGCTGTACGCGCTGTGCCTGTCCCGACTGCAAGCTCTATCTCGTCAACACCGGGCCGCAACGCATCCTTGTGCATCTGCATGAGGTGGAAGGCAAGGCCACGCGTCTCTATCATCTGCCATGGTAACAACACATCCCCATGCGGCTACGGAAGGTTCCGTAGCCCTTCTTTCGTCCACCTATTTCGGACCGGTGCAATGGTACCAAAAGCTCCACCGTTACAGCCTTTGTCTGCTGGAACGGCACGACCATTTCGTGAAACAGACTTACCGCAACCGTTGCGTTATTGCCACAACGGCCGGAACGCAGGCGCTGACCGTACCTGCAGGCCATGGCCAAGGCACGAAATGCGCAATGGCCGATATGCGTGTCAGCGACCACGGCAATTGGCGGCATTTGCACTGGAACGCCCTGCTGTCGGCCTATGGCGAGAGTCCGTTCTTCGAATTCTATGCTGACGACCTGAAGCCTTTCTTCGTGCAGCGTTGGGAAAGTTTGTTCGATTTCAATCTGGCCATCACGCACAAGATCTGCGAACTGATAGACATTCGCCCTAACATCCATCTTACCGACAGTTATGCCGATGCTGCCGCGCTTTGTGCCGATGATTTTCGCGATGCCATTCGGCCCAAGAAGCCGTTGCCCGACCCGGCGTTCGAGCCAACACCTTATTACCAAGTGTATGCGCAGAAGCATGGTTTCCAGCCCAACCTCTCCATCCTCGACTTACTGTTCAACGAGGGAAACGAGGCTATATTCTATCTTTGACAGCCATTTGCTGAGCCGGACATCTGCCATTACTGTATTATATTTACAAAGAGGGCATGCCGTACTTTTCGGCATGCCCTCATTGCATACAAACTTCGACTACAACTTGCTTAGTTGTTCCTGCGGAATGCCCGTAATCTGGCTGACTTGTT
>CAVKJH010000043.1:0-31827 GCA_963656755.1 bacterium | reverse complement strand
CTTTAAGCCACTTTTAAAGGCAAAAATCCGACAGGAAAATGATTATGATTTTGAACACCCTACCCTGTAGGGGGCGCATAATTAAACGCACAATGCAATTTAAATTATTGGTGTCCGGTAAAATCGAAGAAACCAGTCCCGTAGGGACGACATATTATAGCGTAGGGGCTTGCCCCTACGTTTAACGGTTCTTCGTTTTAATAAGTTGCCCCTGTAGGGGGGCACATAATTCAAAACATTATGCGGTTTAAATATGCGCCCCCCTTCAGGGGCAAAAACTGCACAAACGACGCATATTTTGATACGAATTTGAACGCCCTACTTTTTGATATGCACGACAAAACCGCTGAAACTGACAAATCATAGCCTTACCGACGAGAAAGGCGGAAGAACCCGTATTTAACGGGATATTGATTGTAAACATCTTAAAAAAAGACAAAAATGGCGTGGGCAATATACTACGAGGTATATTGTCCACGTTAGTTTTCATGCGAGCTGTATACGGCCATATCGGTCAGGACACGCTCCGTGTGTAAAAAACGTAACCTTCCCAATAGACAATGGAAAAAAGGATAACCCGATGGACGGCGTTCGCCGTCTTTCTGCTCATGATGGTTTCGGCCGCCGCCCTGCGCGACGCCCGACTGTTCGGACACGACCTGGGAGTGGCTCGCGCCAGCGCGGCTCCGCAGACCAACGACACGGTAGCCATGGCTGCCGACGGATCGGTGACGGTCAGCACCGCACCACTGGCCAAGGATGTGGTCGGCTTCGGCGGCCCCGTACCCTTGCGCATACATATCGGCAAGGACGGCAAGGTGCAACGCATAGAAGCCCTCCCCAACTCGGAGACCCCCGACTTCTTCTCCCGCGCCTCGGTTCTCTTCCGCCAGTGGGAAGGCAAGACCGTGGCCGATGCCTCATCCCTACAGGTGGATGCCGTGTCGGGAGCCACCCTCTCCTCGCGGGCCATCATCGCCAATGTGCAGCGCGGACTGGCCTGTGCCGCTGCGCAGACCCCGACACAGAACACGGATACCGAAGTGCCCGCATCGGCCGTCGCCGCCCTTGTTGTGGTGCTTTTGGGAGCCGTTGTGCCCCTGTTCCTGCACGACCGCCGTTGGCACACGGTGCAACTCCTGCTCAATGTCGGTGTGCCCGGACTGTGGGCCGGTACCTTTGTATCCTACTCGCTTCTGCTCAATGTCTTTGTCAACGGCATCAGTCTGTCGGCCTTCGCTACGATGGCCGCTCCGGTGGTGATGCTCGTCACAGCCTTTGTCTATCCGCTCTTCGGGCGCGGCGGCCACTACTGTGCGCACATCTGTCCGTTCGGGTCGGCCCAGGCACTGGCCGGCCGGCTCGGCCGGCGCAAACCGAAGATGTCGCAGCAGCTTGTCCGCACGCTGACCCTGCTGCGCAACTTGCTGTGGGGTGTGCTCATGGCCCTCATGCTCACCGGCGTGTGGTCGGCATGGGTAGACTACGAACTCTTTGCCGCCTTCCTGGTAGAATCGGCTTCCGTAGGCGTATTGGCAGCAGCCGCTGTTGTGCTCGTCATCTCGGTCTTCGTGCCGCGTCCCTATTGCCGCTTCCTGTGTCCTACGGGCGCACTGATGAAGTTGGACTAACTTTCCCTTGTAGTTATCCATCTTATATTTCCCCTTATCCGATACGCAAAATTTTAGCAACAGAAATACAGCAATGAAAAGACCAGTAGTATTGAATCTTGTTCTTGCCGTGGCCGTGGCCGTACTGGCCGTCCGGCTGGCCGTTGTCGAGAAAACGGCCGTGGCAGGAGATGCCGCTGCCCCGAACGACACGGTGGCCGGTGCGTCATCGGCCGACTTTGAGCCCTTCGACGTAACAGAGGACTTCGCACACAATCCTTTCACCTATTTCCGCGGACACGGCCTGCTTCTCGCCGCCGGCGACAGCACCTCGTCGAACGCCATGACCATAGGCTGGGGCGCACTTGGCACCCTGTGGGGCAAGCCGGCCGTGACGGTGTATGTGCGCAAGAGCCGCTATACCCACGGATTTATGGAGCGCGGACAGTACTTCACGGTGATGCGCTTTGCCGACAATAGCATTGTCGACTATATGGGTACGCATAGCGGACGTGACGGCGACAAAGCCGAAGCGCTCGGCCTGCATGTGGCCTTTACCGAGCACGGCGCCCCCTACTACACTGAGGCCGTGGAGGTGATAGAGTGCCGCACGATGTGTGCCGCCGTCCTCACCGACGACACCTTCCGTAGCGACGCACCGCGGGAAGTCTATTCCAACGTCGGCGACGACAGTGACCGGCACACGCAGTATGTAGGCGAGGTAGTCAGCGCGATGCGCAGAAAATGATACGACCATTTCATTAGAAATAGGTAGAATGTTCTAAATTGGCAAAAACGTAATATCAAACATCATCCCCCTTAGGTGGGGGATGAATACAGGAAAATCGCAAGACCGTTATCAGCCCAGGAAGGGCGTAACGGTCTTGCGATTTTTTACCATTTTTGAACTACCCTACGAGACTTGTTTTTTGGATTTTTACCGGATGCCTATACCTTTTATTACATATTCGGACCAAAATGTACAGAATTGGCCATTTTTTGATAAAAATATCGCATAAGCCGATACAGCTTTCGCCTACCTTTGCAATCAGAAGCTATCTAACAGACACAACCTTCGCCGCTGGCAGCGGTACAAACAGACTCTCTAAAAAAACATACATATATGAAACAGACACTATCGGCTTTTGTCAAAGGAAATAACATCAGGTCGCCTTCGCCCGACTGTACAACGGAAGCAGGAAAGCCGCCAACCTATACGACACAAAACCGCAGGTGGCCTACCGCACCGCCAGCAAATAACGACGCATATCGCAACGGCTAACCAACATAACGGACACGGCAAACATCTATAAAGGTTCTGGCTTGCCGGACCGGAGATATCACAAGAGAACCTGAACATCCAAAAACAAACAACACCATGGACGCAACAACCAAAACCGTAAGCACTCTGCAGGGACTTCCATTCAACAATCTCATCGGCGGACCGCTGAACGCCTGCATCCTGGCCCAGGCCGAAGCTGCGCAGACCACAGTGAACTTCATACAAGACGTAGGACTCAGCCAAAACGAGGACGGCAACATGGAAGCCGTCTATGTCTATTTCAACTTTGTGCAGAACGGCCGCAAGGCCACCGTCAGCGTACCGCTGCTTACCATTCTGCCCATACCGTACATAGCCATCAACACGGTCGACATCAACTTCAAGGCTACCGTAAACGGCATGGAGAGCGAGTCGCTCGCCAACAACACATCGAGCGAGGGGAAACTCGACGTGAACCGAACCAGCAAGGGATGGTTCAAAAAAAGCACCACTACCCTGCAGACATCCTACTCTACCAAGCGCGACTCGAAAAGCACCAGCGACTCCTCATTCAGCGTCGAGGCCACCATCGACGTGGCCGTGCACGCCGCACAGGACTCGATGCCCGCCGGCATGGCCAAGATTCTTGAAATGCTCGGCGCTGCCATGGATATCTGTTCGCCCGACGGTGAACTGACGGTGAACGACACCACCTTCTATGTGGAAGAGGGAAAAACCGCCAAAGTAGTGGCCCAATACAAGACGCCCGAAGGCCTGTACGACTCATCGAACATCGTGTGCTCGGGCACTAAGGGCGTAGAGAACAAGATGGACAAGACCATGGAGTTCACACTTGCACCCAAAGCGGAGCCTTATGTCATATCGTGCGGCGAGGTGCAGAAAGTCAACGTGAAGGTCATCAAGCAGACCACCACAGCCGCAGCGGCCTCCTGAACGGCACGCCAATGGCAGTCCCTGTTATTCAACCGTTAATGTTTTAAGCTTATGTCAATGTCAACCATCGACACCACTCCCTCCACCGTCGCTACCTCGGCCCTGCAATCGATGCCCTTCGGCAACCTTATCGGCGGCCCGCTCTCGGCATGCATCGAGGCGCAGGCCAAGGCAGCCAAGACTTCATGGGAGTTCATACGCGACGTAGGGCTTACCAGCACCGACGACGGCGGGCAGAAAGCCATCTACGTGAGTTTCGAATACCGCAAGGACGGACGTTCCATGACGCTCAGCCTACCCCTGCTCACCATCGTGCCCATACCCTACATAGCCATCCACGAGATCAACATCGCCTTCAAGGCAAGCATCTCCGCATCGGCCTCCACCTCAAAAACCGAGCACAAGTCGCTCGCCCTGGAAACAGGCCTGAAAGCCAAGACAGAGTTCAACGCCCTCGTGGCAAGCGGCAGCATAGAGCTTAGTGCCAGCGTGTCAAGCAAGAAAGACTCTACCGCCACGCGCGATTCCAAGTACAGCGTGGAATACACGATGGATGTGAGCGTTAAGGCCGGGCAGGACGACATGCCGGCCGGCATGGCCAAGGTGCTCGAAATGCTCAGTACATCCATCGACTCTGTGGACACCAAGGGCGAGCTGCACGTCTCCGACCAGGTAGTAAGCCTGGCAGCAGGGGGAAGCACCTATATATCCTACAAGAACAACGCCGGATACTACACACCGGCGGACATCGGTATCTTTGAATACGCCAACTCGCAACCCGGCGCCGAAGCCGACAGCAACAGTTGCCAGAAGGCAACCGACGACACCGGCATACTCTGCGTCTTTGCGAAAGAAGGCTTCTATTGCGCAAAGGCCGGCGAAAAAACGCTGGTCATTCATGTCACCAAATAACCACTACTATGGCAGACGATGTTAAGAATGTGGCAAGCGAAACGCCTGCCGACACCTCTCCTCCTACAGACCAGAATTCCTCCACCGATACCAATACCGGCACCGAGAAAAGCGGCGGCCTGATACAGGGCATCACCAATGCTATTGCCAACCTGAAGGACTCCATCAGCGGCAACAAGGACAAGAACGACAAGGACGACAAGGACGAGGCTTCCAAGAACGAGGCTTCCAAGAACGAGGCTTCGCAGGACGAAACCAAAAAGGATGCTGCAGACGGCACAAAGACCGGCAACGCTTTGGAACAAGCCGGTCAACTAGCCGGCAACGTAAAGGATGCGCTCAAGACAGCCTCCGAAACCGCCAGCAGTGCAACCGACCAGACATCCGTGGCCCAGCAGATGAAAGAACTGGGCGAAGTGCAAGTGGACAAGGCGTTCGTGAACAACTCGCTGAACATGCTCGGCACCCTGTCCTTCGACCAACTGATAGGCGGCCCGTTGCGCGCGGCCATCAAGGCACAGCGCGACATGGCCAAAGAAACGCTGAGCTACATACGCGAAGAAGGTCTTACCACGGACGACAGCGGACAAAGCAAGGTGACCTACGTCACGCTCAACTTTGTGCGCAACGGAAAACAGGTAAAGATGCGTGTACCTCTGCTCACGCTAATGCCCGTGCCGCGCCTCTCCATCTCATCGATGTCCTACACCTTCAAGGCACGAGTCAACGCCCAGTCGGCAGCGGTAGTGTCGGCAGGAAGCGGGGTCTCACCCATCCTCCAGTCGCAGGCTGCTACAGACAGCATGCCACAAGCACCCTCTGCCAACGGTGACAAGGCTGCCCAACAGAAACGAGGTACCACCGATAGTGCCGACACGACCGCCGGCGGCAAGACCACCGACAAGGCTTCTGTCACAGCTGAAGCGGCCACAAAGACCACAACGGGGCAAGACAACATAACGTCTGTTCATTCGGCACAAACGGCTACATCAGCCACCGTCCCGACGTTTACGGCCAGCTTGTCGTCGAAGAAAGATTCGGGAGCCACACGCGACTCGCGCTACAGCATAGAGACCACGATGGACATCTCCGTAACAGCTTCAGAAGGCGACATGCCCTGTGGCATAGACCGTCTGCTGACGGTGCTTGACAGTTCAACCGAAGAATACGATCCGGCCGGAACGCTGCAGGTATCGGCCGACCAGGCAACGTTGGTCAGCGGGCATGCCGCCCTGACAGCGAGTTACCGCGACAGCATGGGGGTATTCCATCCTGAAGCCATAGGCTGCAGCCCGCTCGAAAGCAACGGCAGGCAGCCCTCGCTGCTCGCAAGCGGCAACGACATGGTATTGGTGTTCAGCGAAAAGGGCGCCTACAAGATTACCGGCGGTTCGCTGCAACGCATCGTATTCGTTTCATAAATCTCTTATCCTTGCAAAGCACACACATGACCGACATTAGCCAAAACAACACATCAACCGACACCACCGGCAACGGCACGATAGACATGACGCTGGCCGACATGCTGAACTCAATGATCGAATCGACCATCAACGCCGACATGAAAGCCGCCGAGGACTACCTGGAGCTACTGCGCGACTACGCCCTCAACGACAACAACACGCTACAGATGGTGGATTTCGAAATGGCCGGTTCGGACGGACGGCGGAAGGTGGTGTCCATTCCAAAGTTGTCGTTGCTGCCCATACCGGCACTGCGCGTGGCCGAGGCCACTTTCGACATCGATGCGCAAATGGAGATGAAAACCATCAGCGAGAAGGAACAAGCCGACTTCAACAAACGCTTCCTGAGGCTCCGCCGCAACCGGCTTGCAATGGCCAACGGCTCCACTACGACAAATATCAGCGAGATTGCGTCCGACACGGCTGCGGCCAAGGTAAGGGTGCGGTTCTTGAAGCCCTTGCAAAGCCAAACGCAAGCCGAGAAGACGCAGACCGAAAAGATGACCAACGTAAAGATACACATCAAACTGGAGCCCGTCACCCTGGCCGACGGCATGCGGAGCTTGCTACAAGCCACCGAGAGCAGCATCACCGTGACCAACGAAAAAACAGCCAACCAATAACCCCCAACCATTACGCCATGAACAATCCACAACAGAAGACACCGGGGCTGAACTGTCCCAAATGCGGGACCTTTATCCCAACCACCATCAGCGAACTGCTTTCGGCCACCGGACTGCGGTGTACGCACTGCGGACTGGTGCTGACCATCAACCGCAACGAGTCAAAACGGGCCATGGAGATTCTTAAGAATGTCGATGCGGCCCAGCAGAACCTCAAGAAAGCAAGCTCTTTCCAACGATAAACACACCATGCCATTATGCCAGACGCAAGCAACACCAACACCGGCCGTCAGGTAACAAGCACCCTGAACGCCATTCCCTTCGACAACCTCCTTGGCGGGCCTCTGGCGGCATGCGTGCACGCACAAGCCGAAGCGGCCCAAACCACCGTCGACTACATCCGGCACTTTGCCATGACCGCCTCGGCTATCGACCCCACAGGGAGCGAGCCTGTCACGGTCTCCTTCACATTCGTAATGAACGGCATGCGCCACCTGATGACCGTGCCGCTCATGACGCTTGTTCCCATACCCTACATGCGCATCGATCATGTCGACCTGTCGTTCACGGCCGACATCACGGCCTGCGACGACAGCAAGATGGAAGCCCGGTATGCCTTGGAGCCATTCCAGTGCAGCAGCGACAGCAAACAGTCGGTCTCCATGCAGAGCAAAATGGGTATAACCATACATGCAGCCACCACAGACATGCCGGCCGGCATGGCCAAAATGCTCGACTTCTTCAACAACAACCTCATCGTGCAACAAACCCTCACAGCCAGCGACGTGAACAATGTGAAGCAGGAAATGGCCAAAGAGCAGGCCGACCGGCAAGCAGACGAACTAAAGCGCCGCCGGTTGCTGGCCGCACTCGTGCAGGCCATCGGTCGGAAAGCACAAAGAAAGGAAGATACCGTGAAAAACAATGAAGAACTGAAACAAAAGGAAGAATATCTGAAGAATAAGGAAGAAGCACAAAGAACAAAGGAGAACGAGCTGAAAAAGAAAGAAGAGGAACTGAAGAAACTTCAAGTATTGGCAAATAAAGGAAAGCTTATCTCAACGTCCAATCGGGTACGCCCTATAAGAGGGCCCCGCATAAAGGATAAGTCAACGGACTCGGACAAAGAATAGTGTCGTCACTGTTTGACCGGGTGAGGCCAGCAAGTCTGCCAACGGCTCCAGATGCCGCAAGGCAAACATCAGTACACCCGTCCGACATTTGCTGACAGTACGTTCCATTTACGAATATCTAAAACCAACCCATATGTCGCAACCCAACGATTCCGGCAACGGCCTGCAGCCGTCAGCACTGGGCGAGCTGCAGTTCAGCCACATCATAGGCAATCCGCTCTCGGCCTGCGTCAATGCGCAGAAAGAGGCCGCGCAGGCCACACTCGAATACATCAACGAAGTGGTGTTCCGAAAAAACGATGACGGTTCCGGTTCGTTGGAACCCGTCACGCTGACATTCTATTACGAGAGGGCCGGCGTGGTAAACAGGCTCGTGGTGCCGCTGCTCTGCATCATGCCGGTGCCCTATCTGCAAATCGAACAGGTGGACTTGCAGTTCCAGGCATCGGTAACAGAGAGCAGCATGAACGACAACAAACTCGAGCTGAAAGCCAAATACACCACCGAAGACAACTCGGCCACCGCCGCGTCGGGCAACACGTACATAAACCGGCAATGCATCGATGTCAACCTCCGTGTGGCCTCGGCAGACATGCCCACGGGGTTTGCCCGCGTCATCGAGATATTCAACAACCAACTGGTGGAAATCAAGTCGTACGAAGACGAAACGGTCTACACCCAGGCAGTGCAGCCTGCAAACCCGCCCGCCCCTGCGCCCACCAACACCCCACAAACTGACACCCCGCCTGCAGATTGCAACGCTACGGTCAAAGACACCCCTTCCACAACTGCCCAACCAGACAACCCCACCCCGGCGGCCGCCCCAACCGAAGAGCCGGACAAATACAACATCGTGTTGCTCGGGAAAGTCAGCAATTCGCAGAAGACTGTCATCCTCAACGCCTTCAATACCGACCGGCGGTTAAAAAGGCGGCTCACGGCACAAGAACTCAACAACCTGCTGAAAGGCACACGCAAGACGCTGCCCACCGAGACCGACGAGGATACGGCCAAGGCCATCGTCACTGCACTGAAGAAAAAGAACATAGCGGCCACCATAGAGAAGATATAGCGGTGCCGGCACGAGCATACCGGCAGCACGGCCCAACCACCTGTCCGCCCTCTTTGTACACCATTGCCAGCGCTTGGGTACAAAGAGGGCGGATCATGTGTACGGCTCCGTCCCGCTGGCACCGGAAACCGTTAAAGAGAGTTAACCACATTGATAAAACGGCACCATCTTCGTTTAGTAGATATAAACCCAAAGAGAAAAATGACCGAACAGGAGTTTGTAGATTCCGTGCCACAACTCAGGGCCTTGGCCCTGCGCAGCGCCATGAGCTATCCGCCGATAGGCGACGAGGCCGAAGACGTGGCACAGGACTCGCTGCTCAAGATGTGGGCACTGCGCGAGCGCATCACGTCGCAACAGCACGCTCTGGGACTGGTAGCCATCATGGCCCGCCACTTGGCCCTCGACAGGCTCCGGAAGCAGCACACCGTAGCCCTGGAACAGGCGCGGCACATGGCGGCCAGCGAACGCACGGAAGAACAGCTCGAGGAACAGCTGTACGGCCAGTGGCTCGACAAGGCCCTGCGCCAGTTGCCGCCCACCGAATACCAGGTGCTTCACCTGCGCCAGGTGGAGGGAAAGAAGGCCGAAGAGATAGCCGCCATCCTCGGCATCACTCCGCACTCGGTGGCCACCCTGCTGTCAAGGGCGAGAAAACGACTGTTGGAACAAATCAGGAAAGGCAAACGACTATGAGAAACGAAAACGACACCATACGCACCCTGCTCGCCCGGTTTATGGCCGGCGAGACCTCGCTGCAAGAGGAGCAGCAACTGGCACAGTGGTTCAGCACCCATCCGCAGACCGACGACGACCTGGAGGAATACCGCCTCATGTTTGCCTATTTCGATGCGGGCATGCCCCGGCAGAAGCCGCGCAGGTACAAGCGCTGGCTCTGTACGGCCCTGGCCGCTGCGGCCTCGCTGGTTCTGGTCTTCGTCATAGCGGGAACGGGCGGCCAGCCGGACGATGCGCCTCTGGCACAAGCGCCGGTCACCGCTACCGCCGACACGCTCTCCGTGCCCGCACAGCCGGCTACCGTCGCCGACACGCTGCCCACGAAAGACAATAGTGCCGGGCGTTACCGCCGCCACCGCTTCACTCCCGCCCCCCCGAAAGTGCTGCTGGCCGAAGCCGTCGAAACGCACGACGCAGCACATGTGTCCGCCCCCACAAAGGAGCCCGACTGCGAGGACGTGCAGTGGACAGAACGGAGGCTGACCGAGGCCGAGCGGCAAGCCATATGTGCCATCGGCAACCGACAGGCCGAAGAGGCACTGCGGCAACTGGAGACGGCACAACGGCAGTTTCTGGAAAACGCCATCGACACGCTGAACAGGCAAATGCAACTGGCGGGTGTCGACGAGACCGACGAAGAACAAGATGTATATTAACCAAACACTCCCATGATATGAACAACAGAATTATCGGAAAGCTCTTTGTAGCTTGCTGCCTGGCCCTCATCACCCTGCCGGCCACAGCCCAGAAATCAAAGAATGCCCTGTCGGACACTTTCGCCGAGTTCACCGGCAAACTCCTAAAGGACAGGCAGGTTACACAGGTCACCAACAACATTTACAGCGACGGTTACATCCAGGAATACCACTTCGAGGCACCCGTCGCCACCGTGCAGAAATTCGACAAGGCCATGACAGCCAAGGCGCAGTACGCCTACATCTCGTTCATGAAGACAGCCGGAACAAGCAGCCCGGGAAATACGAGCAGAAACATTGCCTACGGCGAGGACAACAAGGAAAGCCGGATAGTGAACTACGACCGTGACAGCAACTACAACCTGCTGTTTTTGCAAGACACCAAAGACAAGACCAAGCGCTACGCCTATGTGCTTGCCTGGAAGAAAGACAACGGTAAGGTGTCGGGCTATGCCATAAAGGTTTACGGCCGGGACCCGAGACAGAACACGGCGGCCATAACAGAAACGAAGATTATCGACAAGCCCTCGAACAGCCAGGAGTTCATGCAGTCGTTCGGCAACCTGCGGTCGCTCTTTATCAAGCAGAACGAATATCTGGCGCACGAATTGCAATACAACAGGTCTTTCGTCCGGAAGACCAGCGACAAGCTGCCGCTGCTCACCGGCATAGCCAACAAGATCTCTGCGCTCTGCAACGACTACGGCAATCTGCTGAAATCGCCCAGCAAAGAGCTGGTGAAACAAACACTGAAGGAATTGCAGGAGCAGTCGAAAGACAAGTATGTAGGCAGTTTGCTGGGCATCTGCTACGAGAACCTGTAAGACAACATCTCACGAAACGACAAGACCGCGCCCGTGCATCCCGTCTTTTGACGGCAATGTTACCGGGGCCGACCATCAACCGGCGGGGGCGCGCACAGGGCATGCGGAGCGCGAAAGGAGCCGCCGGAGAGCCATACGGCAACGTGCGGTCGCCCTTGCGATGCGCTGGATGCGGCAGCCGGACAGAACGTTTTTAATGCGAAAATGCCATACGGCGAGGTATTGCATGCGTGATGGAATTCTGAAAACCGGACACGGATTAAATAGTATACATGGTTGGGGTGCGGCAGACGCAGCGACGTCTGCCGCACCCTTTTTTTTCGGACAGTGGCACAAGCGTTCCGTCCTGTGCACAACCATGTTGTTTTTGTGCATTTTGTTTGGTCAGCAAGCTGATTATTAGTATTTGTCACCTTTCACACAAGGGCGTCCCAGCTTGCCTATAAAAATTTAACGGACGATTGGCATAAGAGAGTGGGTAAAAAATATTATCTTTGCACTGGAGAAGTTGCCCATCGCAATTTGAGAACAATCTCTCATTGCGCTTGACGGCACAATCTTTGCAAAAACAAACGAAAGGAACGGATCCATGAAACGAACACTGACAACCATTGCTCTTCTGACCCTGACAGTCCTGTCGGGCACAGCACAAGGGTTCGACAACCTGCCCGACCCCATAGAAGACGTGAACAAAGTGGTGGACAACACCCCCGACTCCATAGCCAAGGCCCTCATGTCGAGGCCCGCCCCCGGCTCCACGCGCAAGGGAACAAACCCGGTACTCTTCCTTGTTGGCAACTCCACCATGCGCAACGGCACCAAGGGCGACGGCTCCAACGGCCAGTGGGGATGGGGATACTATGCCAACCAGTATTTCGACGCCAACCGTATATCGGTAGAGAACCAGGCTCTCGGCGGCATGTCGACGCGCACCTTCTACCGCAAGCTGTGGCCCGACGTGCGCCAAGCACTGCGCCCCGGCGACTGGGTCATCATATCCATCGGCCACAATGACAACGGTCCCTTCGACTCGGGGCGCGCACGCGCCGTGATGCCCGGAACGTCCGACGATTCGCTCGTGGTGACCGTCAAGGAGACCGGCGAACGCGAAACGGTCTACACCTACGGCGGATACCTGCGCCGCTACATAGCCGAGTGCCGACGCGCCGGGGCCCACGCCATACTGATGAGCCTCACGCCGCGCGACGACTATGACCCGGCCACGGGCCGCATCGTGCGCAAACCGCAAACCGGGTGGGCCGCACTGGTGGCTGCCGAGGAGGGCGTGCCCTTTGTCGACCTCAACGAGATAAGCGGGCGCAAGCTCGATACCTATAGCCCGTGGAAAGAGAAATACCATTTCTACGGCGACCACATACACACCAGCTACTGGGGCGCACAGATGAACGCCCGCTCGGCCGCCGAGGGCATCATGGCCAGCCGTAACCCCGCCCTGCAGCCGCTGCAGGCCATGATGACGGGCGTGGAACTGCCCGTGTGGCCTGTGGAGCGACGGAAAGGCAAGCCCGTGGTGTGGATAACGGGCGACTCGACGGTGAAGAACAAAGACAGCGAGAAAGACGGCATGTGGGGATGGGGTGCCCTGGCCGCTACCGTGTTCGACACCACCAAGTGCACGCCCTACAATGCGGCCATGGCCGGACGGTCCACACGGACGTACATACGCGAAGGCCGGTGGGAGAAGGTGTATAACGCCCTGCAGCCCGGCGATTTCGTGCTCATACAGTTCGGCCACAACGACATCTGCCCCATCGACGACAAGAAGGAGCGCGGCGTCATACCCGGAACGGGCGACACATGCCGCGTGTACCGCATGGAGAACGGCGGCCGCTACGAGGTGGTCTACAGTTTCGGCTGGTATCTGAAGAAGATGATCGACGACACGCGCGAGAAAGGTGCCACCCCCATCCTCGTGTCGCTCACCACGCGCAACGAGTGGCCCGGCGGACATGTGGAACGCCGCAACGACACGTACGGCAAGTGGTACGCCGAGGTGGTGGCCGACACGGGCTGCGAGTTTGTCGATGCCCACAACATCATAGCCGACTATCTCGACAAACACTACAAGGGCAAGGACAGTGCTGCCGCCTATTTCAACCACGACCACACCCACACGTCGTACAAGGGTGCCAAGAACAACGCCAAGATGATCGCCAAGGGCATCAAGCTCATCAACAGCCCACTGGCCAAATACCTGAAATAACGATCCATGATCGACCGCGCTACAGTAGAAAAAATCAAGGAAGCCGCCAACATCGTCGATGTGGTTTCGGAATTTGTGACCCTCAGGAGATCGGGGGCCAACTACAAGGGGTTGTGCCCCTTCCACAACGAGAAGACCCCGTCGTTCTACGTGTCGCCGGCACGCGGCACGTGCCACTGCTTTGGATGCGGCAAGGGCGGAAGTCCCGTCACGTTCGTCATGGAGCACGAGCAGATGACCTACCCCGAGGCACTGCGGTGGCTCGCCAACAAGTACCACATAGAGGTGCGCGAACGCGAGCTGACCGACCACGAGCGCGAAGAGCAGAGCATGCGCGAGTCGATGTTCATCGTCAACGAGTGGGCGGCCGGCTATTTCGAGCAACTGCTCCACACGCCCGGCGAAGGACAGGACATCGGCATGCAGTATTTCAGGAGCCGCGGCTTCCGCGACGACGTGATACGCAAGTTCCGGCTGGGCTACGACCTGCCCAGCCGCTTCAAGCTCGGACAGACGGCTCTGCAACAAGGATACAAGGCCGACCTGCTCGTCAAGACAGGCATCTGCTACCAAAACGAGCACGGCGAACTCATCGACCGCTACGCAGGGCGCGTCACCTTTCCCTGGATAGGGGTCAACGGCAAGGTGGTGGGATTCACTGCGCGTGTGCTCGACGCACGCACGAAGGGGGTCAACCAGAAATATGTCAACTCGCCCGACAGCGACCTCTTCCACAAAGACCACGAGCTCTACGGCATCTACCAGGCCAAGAGGGCCATAGCCCACGAAGACCGTGTCTACATGGTGGAGGGACAGGCCGATGTCATCGCCATGCACCAGTGCGGCATCGAGAACACTGTGGCCAACTCGGGAACGGCGCTCAGTGTGCACCAGATACACACGCTGCACCGCTTCACGTCGAACATCACGCTTGTCTACGACAACGACCCGGCCGGCATCCATGCCACGCTGCGAAGCACCGACATGCTGCTCGCCGAGGGCATGAGCCTCAACGTGCTGCTGCTGCCCGACGGACAGGACCCCGACGAGTTTGCGCGGTCGCATACCGCCGCCGATTTCCGGCAGTATGTCGACGAGCACCAGGTGGACTTCATACAGTTCAAGACCAACCTCATGCTCAAGGGCGAGCGCGACCCCAAGAAACGGGCCGAGGCCATCAACTCCATCGTGCAGTCGGTGTCGGTAGTGCCCAACCAGATACTGCGCGACACCTATATACACGACTGCGCACAGCGCATCGGCATCAACGAAGGCACGCTCATCAACCAGATGAACAATTTCATACGTGCCCGGCAGGGCGGAACGGGGGCCTCGGGCCCCGCCGGGACACCGGGAACCGCACAGCCGCAACCTGCAGGCGCACCGGAACGGCCGGCCGCACCGACAGCCTTGCTGCAGGTCTCGAAAATCGAACTGATGCTCGCACAGCTGGTCGTGCGCCACGGCGAACGCGTCATCATCGACGATGTGGAGGACGAGGAGGGCAACCATTACAGCCTGACCGTTGCGCAATACGTGTACTATAACCTTACGGCCGACAACCTGTCGCTGCACAACGAACTGCTCAACCGGATGCTGGCTGAGGCCTGCGAACACAGTGCCGACCCGGCGTTCAGGGCCGAACCCTACTTCATCAACCACGAGAACATCGAAATAAGCAAGCTCGCCACCGACCTGAGCGTCGACCGCTATCATCTGGCACAAGCCAAGACCGACGGTCCCGACAACGAGGAGGCGCGCCTGCAGGCCCGGCAGAACGAAACCGAAGAACTGCGCAACAGGGCCATCCACCTGCTGCTCGACTTCCGCAAGGACTATGTCGAAACGCAGCTCAAGGAACTGCAGGCCAGCATGCGCACCGTGGGCAACGACATGGAGCGGATGAAGGAACTCATGGAGAAATACCGCGACATGCAGCAACTCAGAAACCAACTGGCCAGACAACTGGGCAGCAACATCGTGGCCTGAGGACGACGGGACGGCGGCGATGAAAGAACGGTAAACGCAAACATATTCAACGGAATCAGATTACTTTTGCAGTCACCCTATGACAGATTTCGCAATCATTGTCTTCTTGTGGGCTATCATGTTCATCGTAGCCTTTGTGTTCATACCCGTGTGGCGTAAACGGCACGACGCGGGAAAGGGACTCTATGCGCGGACGCAGGACGACAACAAGCTCAGCGTGAACTACGCCTTGAAGAACCTGAACTGCAAGGTGACCTGGACCAACGAACACGAAGACCTCGTGGCCCGCTACGACTATCAGGGCGGACACTTCAACATACGGCTGGAAAAGGATTCGCCTTATGTCCGCCTCTCCTATTTCTATTTCTTCGAGGCCAGTCCGCACAACCTCGAACTGGTGCGCAACGTGTGCAACCGCTGCAACCTCAACACCGAAACGTGCCGCATTGTCTATACCGTCAACAGCGAGACGGCGGTCATCGACGTGCACATCGTCAGTTCGCTAGCTGTCAACGACAGTACCGTGACCGAGGTGCTGGAGCGTGCCATGGGCAACACCTTCAGATGGCAGAATGTCTTTCTGAGACTCTATAACGAACTGTTGCCCGACAACGAGAAAGCGCCCGGACACGATGCCGAGAAAAACCAGGCCACGTTCGAACGCGGCCTGGTCCTGCTGTGCGAACAGGAAATGACCCATCAGGAGGCCGGCCCCGACTGGCACCAAGGGCAGGGCGAAGACACCCGGTTGGCACATCTGCTCGCCACGACCATGGGACTGACCGACATCGTGCCGGCACATTTAGCCCTTTACGGCGACGGGCTGCAGGAACATCTCGACGACTGCGACGCCATCCTCAATTACGACATTACGCAACCGCTCATCAGCGGCAACGCCTTTGCGCGCCTGTCGGCGCTTGCGCGGATTGACTTTTACGACCCGGGCGACCCCGTGAAGATGCGCCATCTGACACTCGACTTCGAGCAGGAGGCTACCACCAATGAGGTGCTCTACTACCGTGTCACGCTGTCGCTGGCACCCGTCGCACCCGTCACCGGCGTGGGCACGGCGGCCAACGGGAATGTCCGCCGGCAGGTCAGCGTGCTGATGGGCTACGACCTCACGCCCAACGACGAACGCCTCGGAGAATTCCGGTATCTCTGGAAAGAAGCAACGGCCAAGGCCGAGGAAGGACGCTACGACGAGATGACCGACGAAGAACGTTTGCTCATCAGCATGGGCGGACCCGACATGGCTGCGCTCCTGCAAAGCGGAAAGGTGCTTTTCGACCAAAAACGCTTCTACGAGGCCATCCGTCTTTTCGAGACCGTATATGTCCGGTTGCGCATCAAGACCAGCGGGCAGACCAAGCAGGAAGAGGCCTTTGCCGTGAAAGTGTGCTTCTTTCTGGGGGTCAGTTACGGAGCACTCGCACAGTACGAGAAATCCATTTACTACCTGCAGCAGATCAATCCGTTCGAAAACCTCGTCTGCACAAAGGCGTATGTCAACAGTCTGGTCAACAAGCCGGACCACAGGGCACTGGAAATCATCGACAATATGCTGACCGGGCTGCAGAATGCACACGACTCAGACAACGACAGCGACGGCGGGGACAAGCCACCGTTGGGCAAGGGCAATGAGCAGATTGACCATGCCTACAATTTCCTGACGCGCCGCAAGGCTTACCTGTTGGTGGCCACCGAACACTATGCCGATGCCGAACGCATGCTCAGGAAAATGCTCTACGACCCCAACAACAGCGACTTTGCACTGAAAGAGCTGGCCTACATACAAAAAAACAAGGGAAAGAAGGCTGCGGAATGACCCGTGGAGGCAGCCACCCCGGCATACGGACGGCAACCGCACGGACAACTGCACGATTTACAAGAATACCAAACACGCAATGTATTACATAGAAAAACATTTAGAAATATCGGCCAGCCACCACTTGGCCCTCTCCTATGAGAGCAAATGCTCGAGGGTGCATGGACACAACTGGCATGTAACCGTCTACTGCAAGGCGCGTGAGCTGAACCGCGACGGAATGGTGGAAGACTTCGGGCATATCAAGCAAATGGTGCAGGAAAAGCTCGACCACAACGACCTCAACAGTGTGTTGCCGTTCAACCCTACGGCCGAAAACATAGCCCGCTGGATAGTGGACCAGTTGCCCACCTGCTACAAGGCCAGGGTGCAGGAAAGCGACGGCAATATTGCCATCTACGAAAAAGACGAATGACGGAGACCATGAAGACGTACCGGGTGAACGAAATATTCGGCAGTCTGCAGGGCGAAGGCCGCAACACGGGGCGTGCGGCGGTCTTCGTGCGGTTCAGCGGCTGCAATCTGAAATGCCCTTTCTGCGACACCGATTTCGCGTCGTTCGAAGAAATGACGGGGGCCGACATCGTGGAGCGTGCCCGGGGCTACGAGACACGTCTGGCCATCCTTACCGGCGGCGAACCCACCTTGCAGGTGACAGAAGAGCTTGTGGAACAGTTGCACCGGGCGGGATTTGAGGTGGCCATGGAGAGCAACGGCACGCAGCTTCCGCCCGGCAACCTCGACTGGCTGACGGTATCGCCTAAGACGCGGCCCGTCGTACGGCACTGCAACGAGCTCAAGGTGCTGTTCGACGAGACGGGGACTGTCGACGACTGGGGACTGCAGGCCGACTACTATTATCTGCAGCCATGCGACACGGGCGACGCTGCCCGCAACCGCACCATTACCCACCGTTGTGTGGAGTACATCATGCGGCATCCGCGATGGCGTCTCTCGCTGCAAACACACAAACTGACAGGTTTTAAATAAGGAGACTTTCATGGAGTACCTGCACGACATTTGGCTTGTTGTCTACGCTGCCATCGTACTGGGTGTGATGGGACGTATCATCATGGACAACCGCGAACCGTCGAAGACCATGGCGTGGGTACTCGTGCTTTGGTTCCTCCCCCTGTTGGGCATCGTACTCTATTTCTTCTTCGGCCAGAACACACGCAAGGAACGGCTGGTCAGCCAGCGGTCGCTCGACCAGTTGACCAAGCGGTCCATGCTGGAGTTTGCGGAACAGAAATCACTGCGGTTGCCGGAGACGCACCGCCCCTTGATGCAGCTCTTCAACAACCAGAGCATGGCACTGCCCTTCAAGGACAACAAGGTTGAGATATACCGCAACGGATACGAGTTCTTCCCGGCCTTGCTGCAGGCTATTGGTAAGGCCACCCACCACATACACCTGGATTTCTACCTGTTCTGCGACGACCCGTTGGGACGGCTGGTTGCCGATGCGCTCATCGACAAGGCGCGTGAGGGTGTGGAGGTGCGCGTCATATACGATGACGTGGCCTGCTGGCGAGTCGGAAACGCCTTCTACGAACGCATGCGCAACGAAGGCATCGAGGTGCATGCCTTCATGCCGGTGAAATTTCCGGCCTTCACCTCGAAGATGAACTACCGCAACCACCGCAAACTGTGTGTGGTGGACGGACGGGTGGGATTTGTGGGCGGCATGAACATTGCCCTGCGCTATGTGAAAGGCACTGGGACGCAGCCCTGGCGCGACACCCACCTGAAGGTGGAGGGTGCCGCCGTGTACGGCATACAGAGGGCTTTTCTCGTAGACTGGTACTTCGTGGACCGGACGCTGGTAACCGACCGGAAATACTATCCGCCTCAGAACCCCGCCATCTGCAACAACTGTGTGGCGCAGGTGGTTACGAGCAGTCCCATCACACCGTGGCCCGACATCATGCAGGGATATGTGCGTATCATGCTCGAAGCCAAGCGCTATGTGTATATGGAGACCCCGTATTTCCTGCCCACCGAGCCTATACTCTTCGCCCTGCGTACGGCCGCACTTGCCGGTGTGGACGTACGGCTGCTGATACCGGCAAAGAGCGACTCGAAAATCCTCGACTGGTCGACCATCTCCTATGTGATGGAGACCCTTCAGGCCGGCGTGAAAGTGTATCTCTACCAGCCGGGGTTCAACCATTCGAAACTGCTGGTAAGCGACGACTGCATATCTACCGTGGGCAGCACGAATGTCGATTTCCGCAGTTTCGAGCATAATTTCGAATCGAACATTTTCTTTTACGACGAAGGCATGGCGCTCCGCCTGAAACGCGTGTTCCTTGACGACCAACAGCAAAGTCTGCCCATCGAACAGGTGAAACGTGTGGAAAAGCGGCCGTTCCTCAAACGGTTGGGCGAAAGCCTGTTGCGGCTGCTCAGTCCGCTGCTGTAGCAACGGGCGGTCTGCAAGGAAAAAGCTTTTCATATTTTTCACAAATTTAATAGTCTATCATTGTGCTTATTACGGATTTTTTCCTAACTTTGCAGACGATAAATCTTGAACCATTTAATAGGATTAAAAGATGAAAATAGAAAAGATTCATGCTCGCGAGATCCTCGATTCTCGTGGCAACCCGACAGTGGAAGTGGAAGTAACATTGGAAAATGGTGTCATGGGTCGCGCCAGCGTACCCTCAGGCGCTTCTACCGGTGAGAACGAGGCTCTTGAGCTTCGTGACGGCGACAAGGGCCGTTTCCTGGGCAAGGGAGTCCTGAAGGCTGTTGCCAATGTCAACGACATCATTGCTCCCGCCTTGAAGGGATGGGACGTGTTCGACCAGCGCGGTCTCGACTACAAGATGCTTGAGATCGACGGAACACCCACCAAGAGCAAGCTCGGTGCCAATGCCATCCTCGGCGTTTCGCTCGCCGTTGCCCACACGGCTGCTGCTGCTCTGCACATGCCCCTCTATCGCTATATCGGTGGCTGCAACAGCTACACATTGCCCGTTCCTATGATGAACATCATCAACGGCGGTGCACACTCTTCTGCTCCCATCGCTTTCCAGGAGTTCATGATCCAGCCCCGTTCTTCAAAGAGCGAGAAGGAAGCTATCCGCTGCGGCGCTGAGATTTTCCACGCTCTGGGCAAGCTGCTGAAGAAGCGCGGCTTGTCTACCGCTGTGGGCGACGAGGGCGGCTACGCTCCTGCACTCGACGGCATCGACGACGCTCTCGACAGCATCTGCCAGGCCATCAAGGATGCTGGCTACGAGCCGGGCAAGGACGTTACCATCGCCATGGACTGCGCCGCTTCGGAGTTCGCTACAGAAAAGGACGGCAAGTTCTACTACAACTACAAGCAGCTCAACAACGGTATGCCTAAGGATCCCAACGGCAAGGAGTTCGACGAGGACGGCCAGATTGCTTACCTCGAGGAGCTTTGCAACAAGTATCCTATCGCTTCTATCGAGGACGGTCTCGACGAGAACGACTGGGAAGGCTGGAAGAAACTTACCGCCAAGATCGGCGATAAGGTGCAGCTCGTAGGCGACGACCTCTTCGTGACCAACACCAAGTTCCTGGAGAAGGGTATCAAGATGCACGTGGCTAACGCCATCCTCATCAAGGTGAACCAGATCGGTTCGCTGACCGAGACCCTCGAGGCCATCGAGATGGCTCACCGTCACGGTTACAACACGGTAACCTCTCACCGTTCGGGCGAGACCGAGGATACCACAATCTCTGACATCGCTGTGGCTACCAACAGCGGCCAGATCAAGACCGGTTCTATGAGCCGCACAGACCGTATGGCCAAGTACAACCAGCTCATCCGCATCGAGGAAGAGCTTGGCAACGAGGCAGTCTATGGCTACAGCCGTCTGGACCGCTCTCTCTAATACAGGTCATTTAGCATCCTGACATAACGCCCGCACAGGCCATTGGTCTGTGCGGGTTTTGTATTCTGTCCCGAAAACATGTACAGATGTTAAGGAAAGCGTTTGCTGCTATCCCCGAAAACATGTGCTGATGTTAAGGAAAAGCGCGTACCGACTGGTTTTCGCAAACATTCTTTCCCGCTTCCGCTATCGTCCGGAGCCATGACGGCCATGCGCCCGTTCGTGCATTCGGGACAGGGCGAAAGGGTCAAAAGTCATAGCTCAAATATCAATTCTTCTTGCGCAACGTAACGAACATTTTGTAATTTTGCGTCCGAATGAACTAAAGACTCTCACTTGATTATGACACAAAGTATTCTTGACGGGCGCGAAGCCCTTAAAAAGGAAATCTACCAGATTGCCGAAGTGGCTGGCTATCTTTGGCAAAACGGATGGGCAGAGCGCAACGGCGGCAACATTACGGTTAACATTACCGAGTATGCAGACGATGCGATGAAGGCTTTGCCTGCCATCTCCGACGTGAAGCAGATAGGCGAGACGTTGCCCCATCTGAAAGGACAATACTTCTATTGCAAGGGTACGGGCAAGCGCATGCGCGACCTGGCCCGATGGCCCATGGACAACGGTAGCGTGATACGCATACTCGACGACTGCGCCAGTTATGTCATCATTGCCGACCATGCCGTGCAGCCCACGTCCGAATTGCCATCGCATCTGGCCGTGCACGATCGGCAGATAGCGTTGGGCACGGGTTACAAGGCTACCGTTCATACGCACCCCATAGAGCTTGTGGCCATGAGCCACAATGACCATTTCCTGGGCAAGGATGTGCTGACCCGCATTCTCTGGAGCATGATACCCGAAACCAAGGCGTTCTGCCCGTTGGGCCTGGGCATCGTGCCTTACAGGTTGCCGGGCAGTGTGCAACTGGCCCACGACACGCTGGCCGAACTGGAGGACTACGATGTTGTGCTATGGGAGAAGCACGGTGTCTTTGCCAAGGGAAAGGATGTGATGGATGCCTTCGACCAGATTGATGTGCTCTCAAAGAGTGCCAAGATTTATATCGACTGCAAGTCCATGGGGTTTGAACCCAAGGGTATGTCCGAAGAGCAGATGGCCGAGATGAGCCGCGTGTTCCATCTGCCACGCTGACGCACGGCCCCGCTTGCGCTTTCGGGCGCACGGCTGACTGCGGGCGTATAGCGAAAAGCCGCTTGTCGCCGCCGTCCGCATCATTCAAAGACACACGTCAAGCCCCGTGCAAACAGTTCTGGCGTTGACAGGCAGATACCTGTCGGCGAGAACCGTTTGCACGGGGCTTTTCTTGTTGGCTGCTTACCGCAGTGTGGTCAGCAATTGCGCCGCAAAGCCAAGCGCCATATGGCTTGCGGTGCAAAGGCTCGGCTTGTTGTTATGCGACAAAGAGGAAGGTGCGGATGCACCAATAGCTCAGCATGCCGGCCACATAACCCACGAACGTTATCCAGCTGACGTGTTTCATATACCAGCCGAAGGTAATCTTCTCCAGACCCATAACCACTACGCCGGCCGCCGACCCGATGATGAGCATGGAACCGCCTACGCCGGCGCAATAAGCCAGCAGTTGCCAGAAGATGCCGTCTACGGCCATGTCGCCCGTTGGCGACACCGGGTACATGCCCATGCACCCGGCAACCAGGGGCACATTGTCGACAATGCTCGACAACACGCCGATAATGCCTGTCACCATGTAATGGTTGCCCGAGAACGCCGTGTTGAGTCCCTCGCCAAGTGCCGTCAGCACCCCTACCTCTTCAAGGCAAGCCACGGCCATCAGTATGCCGAGGAAGAATAGGATGGTCGACATGTCGATGTTGTGCAACAGGTTGGCCACCCGTTTGCGCGTGCCTTCGCGGTTGTCCGCATGGGGCAGACGGCGGTAGAAGGCCTCGGTGGTTGTCCACAGCACGCCCAGCACGAGCAGTATGCCCACGAAGGGAGGCAGATTGGTGATGGCCTTGAATACAGGCACGAACATCAGTCCGCCCACGCCGATGACAAACACCGCCTTGCGCTGCCGTTCGCCGAAGTCGAGTGCCTCGCTGTCATCTTTCGCGGTCTGCGCCGATGTGTCGGCCAGGCTGCCCTTCAGCATGTACTGCATGATGAGTGCCGGCACAATCATCGACACCAACGAGGGAACAAGCTGTTCGGAGATGACCCCCATTGCCGTTATGACTCCTTTATTCCACAGCATGATGGTGGTAACGTCGCCGATAGGCGAGAACGCTCCGCCCGAATTGGCGGCTATGATGACGAGCGATGCGTAGATGATGCGGTCTTTATGGTCGTGCACCAGTTTGCGCAGAATCATGATCATCACGATGCTGGTCGTCAGGTTGTCGAGGATGGCCGAAAGGAAGAATGTCATGAAGGCGATGCGCCACAGCAGTGCGCGCTTGCTTCGGGTTTTCATCACGCAGCGTACCCAGTTGAACCCGCCGTTTTGGTCGACAATCTCCACGATGGTCATGGCGCCCATCAGGAAGAACAGTGTTGTCGACGTGCTGCCCAAGTGGCGTTCGATGGCTGCGCTCACCTCGTTGACGAGTGCCGGTCCTGACACGCCGACAAGGTAACTCTCGGGGGAAATCATAAAGAGGGTCCAACAAACCACAAACATCAGCAGGGCGATGGCGGCCTTGTTCACTTTCGTCACGCTCTCGAGGGCAATGAACAGATAGCCCACGCAGAACGCAATAACAATGGAAATGGTTAAAGATGACATGACTTATGTAATTATGATGGTTTTCGATGCCATGGCAATGGTGCCTTCTGGTGCGCAAAGTTAAACAGAAATCTCAAAATAAACGGCTCAAAAATCAAATTATCATGGTGGTGCGAGTTTAAATGTATTATCTTTGCAACACTAAAACCAGTAACTAATAGCCTTTTTCTTATGGGAACAAGCAAATACTTTTTTGCGGTAGACCTCGGTGCCACGAGTGGCCGCACCATTATCGGGACCCTTGGCCAGGGGAAACTGACGCTGGAGGAACTTACACGCTTCGACAACCAGCTCATCCAGGCCAACGGTCATTACTATTGGGACATCTTCGCGCTCTACTGGGAGGTCGTCAAGGGACTGCGGGAAGCCGCCAAACAGCATGTTCCCATACAGAGCATCGGCATCGACACCTGGGGCTGCGACTTCGTTTTTGTGGCCGACGACGGACAGATGCTCGCCAACCCCATGGCCTACCGCGATCCCCATACAGCCCACGCCATGGACAATTATTTCAATAAGCATCTGTCCAAACAGACTGTCTACGAAAAGACGGGCATCCAGTTCATGAACTTCAACTCGCTTTTCCAGCTCTACCAGATGCGCTGCGACGGCAATGCGGCACTGCGCAATGCGGCCAAGGTGCTGTTCGTTCCCGATGCGCTGAGCTACCTGCTTACGGGTCATACCATCTGCGAGTACACGGTGGCCTCCACCTCGCAGTTGCTCAATCCCGCCACCCGCGACCTCGATGCCGACCTGCTGCGGAGCGTAGGCCTGCGCCGCAACCAGTTCGGTCCCATGACCGCACCTGCCACCGTCATCGGCGAGCTGACGCCCGAGGTTCAGAAACTGACGGGGCTGGGAGCCATTCCCGTTGTTGCCGTGGCCGGCCACGACACGGCATCGGCCGTAGCCGCCGTGCCTGCCGCCGGCCCGCACTTCGCCTATCTCAGTTCGGGCACATGGAGCCTTATGGGCATCGAGACACCCCATGCCATCATCAACGACAACAGTTTCGTCAAGAATTTCACCAACGAGGGCGGCATCGAAGGAACGACACGGTTCCTGAAAAACATCTGCGGCATGTGGATCTACGAGCGATGCCGCCAGGAATGGCCCGAGGCCCGGGGGTTGAGCCACACCGAACTGCAGCGCGAGGCCATGTCGCAGGAAGCCTTCCGCAGTCTCATCAACCCCGACGACCCCGTCTTTTCCAACCCCGAGAGCATGGTGGAGGCCATCACCAACTATTGCCGCCGTACCGGGCAGCCCGTGCCGCAGGGGCACGCCGCCTGTTGCCGCTGCATCTTCGACTCGCTGGCTCTGCGCTACCGGCAGGTGTTCGGCTGGCTGAAGGCGTTTGCCGACTTCGACATCGACGTGCTCCACATTATCGGCGGCGGGGCAATGAACGAGTATCTCGACCAGTTCACCGCCAACTCCTGTGGCGTGACCGTGCTTGCCGGCCCGCAAGAGGGAACCGCCATCGGCAACGTGATGCTGCAGGCCAAGGCTGCGGGCGACGTGGCCGACGTGTGGGAGATGCGCCGCATCATTGCCGCATCGGTTGTCCCGAAACGCTTCGAACCCTGCGATACCGACATCTGGAACGCTGCCTACGACCGCTATCTGCGCATCACGGGCGCATAAGAATATCCATGACAAACCATAAAAACAACAAACCATGAAAACAGAACACATCGAAAAAGCTTATGCACTGGCCAAGGAACGCTACGCCGCCTTGGGCGTAGATACCGACAAGGCCATCCAAACCCTCGAACAAACGCCCATTTCCCTTCACTGCTGGCAGGCCGACGACGTGGTCGGCTTCGAGCGCAACGTAGCGGCATCGGGCGGCATCATGACCACCGGCAACTTCCCCGGACGGGCACGCAGCGTCGACGAGCTGCGGCAGGATATCGACAAGGCCACCTCGTTGCTGGCCGGCACCATGCGGCTCAACCTGCACGAGACCTACGGCGACTTCGGCGGACAGTTCGTCGACCGCGACCAGTGTGGCCCCGAGCATTTCCAGAGTTGGATGGAGTGGGCCAAGGAACGCAACATGAAACTTGACTTCAACTCCACCTCGTTCTCCCATCCCAAGAGCGGCAGCCTGTCGCTGGCCAATCCCGACAAGGCCGTGCGCGACTTCTGGATAGAGCATACCAAGCGGTGCCGGCGCATCGCCGACGCCATGGGCAAGTACCAAGGCGACCCCTGCATCATGAACATCTGGGTGCACGACGGATCGAAAGACTACACCGTGGAGAAATACCGCTATCGCCAGATCTTCAAGGAGAGCCTCGACGAGATCATGGCCGAGAATCTGCCCGACATGAAAACCTGTCTCGAGGCCAAGCTCTTCGGCATCGGTCTGGAGGCCTACACCGTCGGCTCGCACGACTTTGTGGCCGGCTACTGCGCCAAGAACAACATGATGTATACGCTCGACACGGGCCACTACGAGCCCACCGAGAACGTGTCCGACGCCGTGTCGTCGTTGCTGCTCTTCGTGCCCGAGCTGATGCTCCATGTGTCGCGCCCCATGCACTGGGACTCCGACCATGTGACATGCTTCGACGACAACACGCGCAACCTCTTCGCCGAACTGGTGCGTGCCGGCCAGCTGCACCGCGCCCACATCGGCCTCGACTATTTCGACGCCAGCATCGACCGTCTGGGAGCTTACATCATCGGAACGCGTGCCACACAGAAGAGTCTGCTCGCCGCCTTCCTCGAACCGCTCGACAAGCTGCGCCAGTATGAGGACGAAGGCAAGCTGTTCGAGCGGCTGGCACTGTTGGAGGAAGCGAAGACACTGCCCTTGGGAGCCGTCTACGACTATTTCAACTACAAGAACAATGTGCCGGTGGGAGAGGAATACATTCCCGAGATTGAGCGTTACGAACAGGAGGTAACCTTCAAACGCGGTTGACGGCATGGACATCATCATCGGACTTGTCATCATTGCCGTCGGGGCCTTCTGCCAAAGCAGCAGTTACGTACCCATCAACAAGGTGAAAGACTGGAGCTGGGAGAGCTATTGGCTCGTGCAGGGCGTGTTCGCCTGGCTGCTGTTGCCGTTTCTGGGTGCGCTGCTGGCTGTCCCGGCCGGCCAGAGCCTGTGGGCACTCTTTGCCCAGACATCCCCGTTCAATCTGTGGATGACACTGCTCTTCGGTTTCCTGTGGGGCGTGGGCGGCCTTACCTTCGGCCTTTCCATGCGCTACCTGGGCGTGGCCCTCGGCCAGTCTATCGCCCTCGGCACCTGTGCTGCCCTCGGCACCGTGATGGGCCCTGTGCTGCTCAACGTGTTCTTCCCCGAGATGGGCGCACTCCGGTCGCTTACCTTCGCCGTCATCGCCGGCGTGGTCATCACGCTGGCGGGCATAGCCGTCATCGGCCTGGCTGGTGCCATGAAGGCCAACTCGCTGAGCGAAACGGAGAAGAAGGCGGCCGTCAAGGATTTCAATTTCCCCTTGGGCATTGCCATCGCTCTGCTCTCGGGCTTCATGAGCGGATGCTTCAACGTAGGTCTCGAATTTGGCAAAGACATCAATTTCGGTACGCTCACCGACCCGATGTTCCGCACCTTGCCGGCCACGCTGCTCGTCACTGTGGGGGGCTTCGTTACCAATATGGCCTACTGCCTCTACCAGAACCACCGCAACCGCACGTGGGGCGATTATGCCAAACGGCATGTATGGGCCAACAACGTCCTGTTCTGCCTGTTGGCCGGAGCCTTGTGGTATTCGCAGTTCTTTGGCCTGAGCCTGGGCAAGGGTTTTCTTGCCGCGTCGCCCACCCTGCTCACGCTGTCCTTCTGCATACTCATGTCGCTCAACGTGGTGTTCTCCAACGTGTGGGGCATCCTGCTGCACGAGTGGCGCGGTTGCTCACGCAAGACCATCGCCGTGCTCATTGCGGGCATCGTGGTGCTGGTCGTGTCGTCGTTCGTCCCCCAGTTTCTGGGTTAAGGCCACCGTGCCCGCCCCCTCATCCGAAAAGCGGCAGCACCCTGCATGGGTACTGCCGCTTTTCGGATGACAGTCTGTTTACGGTTGCCGGTGTTCAGGGTCTGAACAGACTGAAGTTCACGCTGCCATAGCTGCGATGCTCCACGAAATGGGCATTTCCAGAGAAATCGTTTTGCTTGCCGTGCTCAAACACCAACAGCCCGCCATCTTTCAGCAGGTTGTGGGCGAAGATCAGGTCGGGAATGTCGGGCAGTTGCTCGAGTGCATAGGGCGGGTCGGCAAAGATGAAATCGAACTGTCCGCGGCACGACTTGACAAACCGGAACACGTCGCCGCGGATCAGCAGGTCGTTCTCGGCCCCAATCTTCTTCAGGCATTGGCCTATGAACCGTGCGTGGTCGCGGTCGGCCTCTACGCTCACCACGCGGTTGCAGCCTCTCGAGAGCAGTTCGAGCGATATGCTGCCCGTTCCGGCAAAGAGGTCGAGGGCCTCGGCACCGTCGAGGTCCAGATATCCGTTGATAACATTGAAGATATTCTCCTTGGCAAAGTCGGTAGTCGGCCGGGCCTTGAACGAGCGCGGCACATCGAAATGCCGGCCTTTGTATATTCCTGTAATAATTCTCATGATGATGCGAGGTAGGGGTTGTCGGTTGGTGTGAAGGGGCGTGTCAGGCCAGATAGAGTGTCAGCAAGTCGAGCGTGATGCCGCGCACCTGCGTCAGGGGAGCGCGGTTGAAGTCGGCCGAAGGGTTGACCACCGCCACCTTCTCTACATAGAGGCGCAGGGTCGTGGTCAGTTCTTCCTGTTGGGCGATGCTGCCCGAGAGATACAGCTCGTCTTTCTGCTGGTCGAGGGCCAGCTGCTTCCAAACGAAGAGAATGAAGTAGACCATGTCCTTGGTATGCTTGGTTTCGAAGCTGTTGGCGAAGATAAAGCGGTTGCGCTCGAAACTGAACACCTCCATCTTTCCGTCGTGGAAGTGGGCGAAGAGCTTGCGCCGGTTTCCGATAAAGCTGCGCCGGTGCAGGTAGCTCCACACGGGACGCATCAGCGCAATGAATTTCGCGTCCTGGTAATGGTCCTCAACCACCATCTTCAGGTCTTTGTTGACGGCGAAGATTGCCACGGCGTTCATGTCGGGCAACACGTTGTTCATGATGACGCATCCGTCGGTGTCGGGGTACGAGTGGGCATAGAGCGTGGCGGCATCGGCCTCCTTGAACTCTTCGATGGGTATGATGAGCGTGGGCGAGTCGACGAGCACCAAGGCACGGTTGGTGGCGGCCTGCAGCAGGTTGGCCTTCTTGAAGGCGTCGCGCAGGTTGGCGGCCATCGACACGCCGCTCTTGGCCGTGTAAGGCTCGAAGCTCACTTGTGCAGCCGCCTTGCTGTCGGCCATGGCAAAGGCCAGCGACCCTTTGCTCACGCGAATGGTTATTCTTGGTAGGATATTCATGTTTTCGTGGGTGCGTTGCGTTGGTTTCATTCCCAGTTTCCCTGGTTTCCGTTGGGCTGGCTGATGTCGCCGATTTTCAGTCCGGGATAGCGTCCGGCCTCGTTGGCTTCGCCGATGAGCGAGGCTACGGTGTGCTTGTCGAGCCCATCGAGGTAGGTGTCGTATGTAGCCCCGCACTCCATCAGTGGTGTGGGCCGCCCGTTTTTGCCGGTCACGGTGGTGGCGGCGAGGGTGAAACGGCGCTTGTCGGTATGGGGCACATACTGCATGGAGTCGGCCAGCAAGCCGCTGCCTACGAGCTTGGCAAAGTCGGCGGTGTACGTTCCGTGCCGCCTGCAGTACTGTTCCTCGGCCTTCCGTATGGCCACGAGGCGTTCTTTGACGGCCGCTTCGCGCTGCTCCTGCTGTTTCCCGAACCGGATGGGGGCGTTGACGCTCATCCAGCTTATCACGAGAAGCACCACGACGCAGGCTGCGAGAAGACAATTATTTTTGGAGTCGGCCTTCATTTTTCGTGATTATATAGTTATCTTTGTCCTTGCTGACGGACTTGTGTGGTGCAAAGATAATAAAAACGGACTACAAATATCGTCAGTCGGTCAGTCTTTTTAACATTTCGTCTTTAACTTTTATCCCAGTTGACAATACAAGAGTTTATCGGCCGCATTGTTGCCGAGTTCGGTTTTGAGCCCACCGCCGACCAGTCGTCTGCCCTCCGGGTGTTTGCCGCTTTTCTGGCCGACCGCCGTGCCGGTTGCGTCATGGTGCTACGCGGTTCGGCCGGCACGGGCAAGACCACACTGGCCGGAGCCATGATGCGCACCCTGCGACGGCTGGGCCAGCGCCTTCTGCTCATGGCTCCCACGGGGCGTGCCGCCAAGGTGCTCTCGCAGAACAGCGGTTTCCCGGCCTACACCATCCACCGCAAGATCTACCGCGAGAAGGCCTATCAGGGCCTCGACGGGCAGTTCAGCCTGAACGACAACCGCAGTCGCGACACGCTCTTTGTGGCCGACGAGGCGTCAATGATCAGCCACGGCCTGTCAGCCGGTGCGGCCGACGGGCCGGACGGTGGTGCGTCGTTCGGGTCGGGCAGTCTGCTCGACGATCTGGTGAAGTTTGTCTACAGCGGCGACAACTGCCGTCTGCTGCTCATTGGCGACAAGGCGCAGCTGCCGCCCGTGGGCGAAGAGGAGGCCCCGGCCCTCAGCGCCGACACGCTGGCCGGCTACGGGCTGCATGTCTACCAGTGCGACCTCAACGAGGTGCTCAGGCAGAGCCGCTGCTCGGGCATACTCTACAACGCCACCGTCATCAGGCAGATGATAACCCGCGACGAGGCCACACACCTGCCCGTCATTACCTTTGGCCGTTTTGCCGACATCGTGCGTGTGCCGGGCGACGAGCTTGTGGAGAGCCTCGCCACAAGCTACAGCGAGGTGGGGATGGACGAGACCATCGTGGTGACGCGTTCCAACAAGCGCGCCACCGTCTATAATATGGGCATACGCAACACCGTGCTCGACCGCGAGGAGGCGCTCTGCCGGGGCGACATGCTCATGGTGGTGCGCAACAACTACTACTGGACTGACCGCCAGCGCACGGCAACGGGCGATCGGCCTACCCCACCAACGGCCGGCGACACGCCGGGCGGCATGGCATTCCTGGCCAACGGCGACCGGGCGGTGGTCGAGCGCGTGCGCAATGTGCGCGAGCTCTACGGCTTTCGTTTTGCCGACGTGTGGCTTTCGTTCCCCGACTACGACGACACCGAGCTGCAGGTCACGGCCTTGCTCGACACGCTGGCCACCGATGCACCTGCGTTGCCCCGCGACCAGCACGAACGCCTGTTTGCCGCCGTGATGGCCGACTATGCCGACATCCCCACCAAGGCCGAGCGGATGAAAGCCCTGCGGGCCGACGGCTTCTTCAATGCCCTGCAGGTGAAGTTTGCCTATGCCGTGACCTGCCACAAGGCGCAGGGCGGACAGTGGAGCCATGTGTATGTGGACCAGGGATACATGACCGACGACATGCTTACGCCGTCGTACATCCACTGGCTCTACACGGCCTTTACGCGTGCCACCGGCAAGCTGTTTCTCGTGAACTGGCCGCCGAACCAGTGCCACGACGCATAGCGCATCTGTGGCTGCTGTGTGGATGGGCTATTGGGGCGCATCATTCAAAACATCATGCGGTTTAAATATGCGCCCCCTACAGGGTAGGGTGTTCAAAATTCGTATAAGAATACGCATCGTTTATGCAGTTTTTGCCCCTGTAGGTAGGGTGTTCAAAATCATATGCAAATATGCATCGTTTGCGCAGTTTTTGCCCCTGTAGGGGGCACATAATATAGGATAGGGGCTTGCCCCTATCATCAGCCCCATTCCCAATCCATCGCCCCTGTAGGGGGCGCATA
>CAVKJH010000042.1:0-37886 GCA_963656755.1 bacterium | reverse complement strand
ATACGCATTGTGATTGATAGGGGCAAGCCCCTATCCTATATTATGTGCCCCCTACAGGGGCAAACAACGCACAAACACCTGCAATGTTCGCCCATGTTGGGGGCAAACAACGCACAAATAACGCACATACATCCGCAATGATTGCCCCTGTAGGGGGGCACATATTATAGCGTAGGGGTTTACCCCTACGTTTAGAGGTTCATCGTTTTTCCATCGCCCCTGTAGGGGACGCATATTTAAACCGCATGAAGTTTTGAATTATGCGCCCCCTACAGGGGCAAAAAATGCACGCCTTAGAGTTTAGAAAGCCCTTCGGAAATTAGAAAGCCGTCATAAGTCGTTGAACAACACGCTCTTGCCGTTTGTCCTCTGTCTGCCGGAATGATGCTGCTGCGAAAGCATACCTATGGCGTTGCGATAGCTACCGTTTCGCACTGCGATAGCTACCGAACGGCAGTGCGATAACTACCGAACGACGATGCGATAGCTATGCTTTCGCAAAAAGTTCTGATTTTCGCAAATTTTCTCTTTGCGAAACATGGCATATTTGGGAAAATGTCGTATCTTTGCCTGTAAATCAAAGCGTTCTTTGCATGATGCAAAATGCCGAAATGGGCGGACGACCGCCTGTTTCCGTATTGTTACCTATTTATATAGGCAAGCGTTCAACTTCTTGACATTCATTGAAGTCCAAACCAGAACGAGTTACACATTATTTGCTTGAAATAAGTTCTTTCTTACACACATGACACGAGAAGAAGACATTCGCAACGCCGTCCGCGTGCTCCGCGAGGGCGGTGTCATTCTTTATCCCACCGACACGGTGTGGGGCATAGGCTGCGACGCCACCAACGCCGAGGCCGTGGCCAAGGTCTACCGTATGAAACAGCGCGACGATTCGAAAGCGCTCATCTGTCTTGTCGACAGCGACGCGCGTCTGCAGCGCTATGTGAAGCAGGTGCCGCCCGTGGCTTGGGACCTGCTCGATGCCGCCGTCGACCCCATGACCGTGATTCTCGACGGAGCCATCAACCTGGCCCCCAATCTCATAGCCGACGACGGCAGCATCGCCCTGCGCATCACCAAGGAACCGTTCTCGCACGAGCTGTGCTACCGTTTTCAAAAGGCCCTGGTGTCCACCAGCGTGAACATCAGCGGCCAGCCCGCCGCCCAAAACTACGGCGACATTGCGCCTGAACTGCTGGAACAGGCCGACTATGTGTGCTTTGCACGCCGTCAGGAACACAAGCCCCATAAACCCAGTTCGATAGTGAAGCTCGGTGCCGACGGCGAAGTGACAATCATCAGGAAATGACAGACGACGCAACAACAAAATCCCCTTCGACGGAAAGCGTGCTGAACCGCATGATAGCTTGGCGGCAACGCAACCTCACCGACAAGCAGACCACGCAGGTGCTGGCTTTTTTTGTCGGCATACTGGCCGCCTTGGCCGCCTATCTGCTGCACTGGATCATCCACCTCATACAGCACCTGCTCACCAAGGGGTTTGACATGCACGCCCCCAACTGGCTCTTTCTGCTCTTTCCCGTGGTGGGCATCTGGCTGACGTCGCTCTTTATAAAATATGTGGTGCGCGACAACATCTCGCACGGCATCACGCGCGTGCTCTACGCCATCTCGACCAAACGGTCGCGGCTGCGGCATCACAACTGCTGGACGTCGGTGGTGGCATCGGCCATCACCATTGGTTTCGGCGGATCGGTGGGAGCCGAGGCCCCCATCGTGCTTACCGGGTCGGCCATCGGCAGCAGCCTCGGCCAGCTCTTCAAGCTCGACAAGCGGCAGCTCATGCTGCTCGTGGGGTGCGGTGCGGCGGCCGCTGTGGCCGGCATCTACAAGGCTCCCATCGCCGGCATGGTGTTCACGCTCGAAGTGCTGATGATCGACATGACCATGGCCTCGATTGTGCCCATCATGATATCGACCGTCACGGCCAACGTGGCCAGTTATATGCTGGTGGGCGACAAGTCGATGTTCTCGTTCACGCTCGACTCCGCATGGAGCGTGGAGCGGTTGCCGGCCACGGTGCTGCTCGGCGTGTTCGGCGGTTTTGTCAGCCTTTATTTCATGCGCGGCATGACGTGGTGCGAGAGTGTCTTTGCACGCATGCGCCGTCATCCCTACCGCAAGCTGGTGCTGGGCGGACTGGTGCTCAGCACGCTCATCTTCTTCTTCCCGTCGCTCTACGGCGAGGGCTGGAACAGTCTGGGCATCCTCCTGAACGGTAAGACGCAGGCCGACTGGAACCAGGTGATGAACGGGTCGCTCTTCTATGGCCACTCCGAACTGCTGGTGGCCTATGTGGCCCTGGTGCTGGTTACGAAGATCGTGGCCACATCGTCGACCAACGGCGCCGGCGGCTGCGGCGGAACGTTCGCCCCCTCGCTGTTTGTGGGCGGCTTTGCCGGTTTCCTGTTTGCCCGGCTGTGGAACATCGAGCAGATAGGCGTCTACATACCCGAGAAGAACTTTGTGCTGCTGGGCATGGCGGCCGTCATGGCCGGTGTGATGCACGCCCCGCTGACGGGCATCTTCCTCATTGCCGAGATTACCGGCGGCTACAAGCTCTTTGTGCCGCTGCTCATCGTGAGCGTGGTGAGCGTCATGGTCATCAGCATCTTCGAGCCGCACAGCATCTATGCCATGCGACTGGCCCGCGAAGGCAAGCTCGTCACCCACCACACCGACCACAGCGTGCTGACGCTGATGAGCATGGAGGCCATCGTAGAGAAAGACGCCGTGAGCGTGGGGCCCGACACGCCGCTGGGACGCGTCATCAACGTGCTGAGCAACAGCGACAGCGACTTCCTGCCGGTGCTCGACCCCAGCGGACGGCTGCTGGGCGAAATCAACATCACCAAGATACGCAACATCGTGTTCCGCCCCGAACTCTACCAGAAGCTGCGGGCCAGCCAAATCATGACTCCCGTGCCGGCCATACTCTACCGCAACGAGCCCATGACCGACGTGATGCGCAAGTTTGACACGACCAATGCCAACGCGCTGCCGGTGGTCGACATAAACAACGTGCTGCAGGGTTACATCACGCGTACGCGCCTCTACCGCACCTACCGCAAGGTGGTGGCCGATTTTTCCACCGAGTAAGGGCACCGAAGGTAGCTAACAGCCAAAACATTTGCCCGTTACAATTAAAAAGCGTAACTTTGCAGCCTGAATGATGCCTTTACAAATACACATCGACCTGCTTGAGCTTATCCTGAAGGGTATGCTCATCGGCATAATCGCATCGGCTCCGATGGGGCCGGTGGGCATACTGTGCATACAACGCACCCTGAAGAAGGGGCGGTGGTACGGCTTCGTGACGGGCATCGGCGCCTGTGTGAGCGACATCATCTACGCGCTCTTCACCGGGTTCGGAATGAGTTTCGTCATGGACCTCATCACCAATCCGACCAACAAGTTTTGGCTGCAGATATCGGGTAGCGCCATACTCATGTTGTTCGGCGTGTACTGCTGGCGCAGCAAAGCCTCGCGCAACATGGGCCATGCCGGACAAAAAAAGAAAGGATCGCTGCTGCACAACGGCGTGACGGCATTCCTGGTCACCTTTTCCAACCCGCTCATCATCTTCCTTTTCATGGCGGCCTTCGCCCAGTTTGCGTTTGTCATCCCCAACCATCCCGTGGAGATGGCCTGCGGCTACCTCAGCATCGTGGCCGGAGCGTTGCTCTGGTGGTACGGACTGACATGGATTGTCGACAAGGTGGGCAACCGGTTCGACGAGACCGGCATACTCATCATCAACAAGATTATCGGCTCCATCGTCATCATCTTCTCGCTGGTGGTTCTCGTAGGAACCGTATTCAACCTCTACACGTTCCATTATTAGTGGCGGCTGCACGGCACCGCTGCAAGCCCCAACGGCGGCGGAACGCCATGTCCTGCCGGGAGACCACGCCCCGGCGATTGTATTCATAACAACACCAACGACATGTTTATAGCACAAGAAATCCGAAAGAAATCGATAGCCGAGTATCTGCTCTACATGTGGCAGATCGAAGACCTGATACGCGCCTACGGATGCTCGCTCAGCCGGCTGCGCAACGAATACATCGGGCAGTTTGACTATACCGACGAACAGAAGGAAGACGAGACCGACTGGTTCGGCAACCTCATACGCATGATGAACGAGGAGGGAAAGCGCGAGGAAGGCCACCTGCAAATCAACGCAGTGGTGCTGCAAGACCTCAACGACCTTCACAACCGGCTGCTGCAGTCGGGCAAGTTCCCGTTCTACAATGCCGAATATTATAAGGTGTTGCCCTTCATCGTCGAACTGCGCAACCGTGGCGACAAGGATGTCAGCGAGATAGAGACCTGTCTCAACGCCCTCTACGGTGTCGTGCTGCTGCGTCTGCAGCAGAAGCCCGTGTCGGCCGAGACCGAGAGCGCCATCAAGGAAATCACCACCTTTGTGGGGATGCTCAGCGACTATTACATCAAAGACCGCAACGAGGGCATCGATTTCGGCGACGAGTAAACGCGCCGTCACCCCTGCACGGACAGACCAACACCCATAAAGACATGAACATACTTGTAACAGGAGCCAACGGACAGTTGGGCAACGAGATGCAGCTGGTCAGCAAACGCTCGCAAAACGACCGCTACATCTTCACCGATGTGTGCGACGGCTATACGAAGCTCGACATCACCAATATCGACGACATACGCCGCATGGTGGCAGAAGAGGACATACGGTGCATCGTGAACTGTGCCGCCTGGACCAATGTGGACAAGGCCGAGACCGCCGGCCCGATCGTGGAGACGCTCAACGCCACGGCGCCCGGCTATCTGGCACAGGTGATGAAAGAGGTAGGCGGCCTGCTCGTCCATGTAAGCACCGACTATGTGTTCGGCGGCGACCCCTACAACACGCCCTGCAGCGAGGAGCAGAAAGGCACGCCCACAGGGGTCTACGGGCAGACCAAGCTTCACGGCGAGCAACTGATCGAGGCCTCGGGTGCCGACCATGTCATCATCCGCACGGCATGGCTCTACTCCGAGTTCGGACACAACTTCGTAAAGACCATGCTGCAGCTTACGGCAACCAAGCCACAACTGAAAGTGGTGTTTGACCAGACGGGAACGCCCACCTACGCCGGCGACCTGGCAAAAGCCATCTTCGACATCGTGGAACAGCGCCTGTACGAAGGCCATTCGGGCATCTACCACTACTCAAACGAGGGCGTAACGTCGTGGTACGATTTTACCAAGAAGATAGCCGAACTCGCCGGCCACACGCAGTGCGACATACAGCCCTGCCACAGCGACGAGTTCCCCTCGCCGGTGAAACGGCCGGCCTACAGCGTGCTCGACAAAACCAAAATCAAACACACTTTCGGGGTGAGCGTGCCCTATTGGGAAGACAGTCTCAGGAAATGTGTGGCCACGCTGACGGCGCAACAATGACACAACACACCATTTAAAAGACAATGGCAACCATAGCAAACGAAATCAAACGGCGGCGCACGTTCGCCATCATATCGCACCCCGACGCCGGTAAGACTACCCTCACCGAGAAGTTCCTTCTCTTCGGTGGACAGATACAGGTGGCCGGTGCAGTGAAAAGCAACAAGATACGCAAGACGGCCACGTCCGACTGGATGGACATCGAGAAGCAGCGCGGTATCTCGGTATCCACGTCGGTCATGGAGTTCGACTACCTGCCCGAGGGCCAAGAGGGCGAACCCTACAAGGTGAACATCCTTGACACGCCGGGCCACCAGGACTTTGCGGAGGACACTTACCGCACCCTCACGGCTGTCGACTCGGCTATCATCGTCGTCGACTCGGCCAAAGGTGTGGAGGCGCAGACACGCAAGCTGATGGAGGTGTGCCGCATGCGCAACACGCCGGTCATCATCTTCATCAACAAGATGGACCGCGAGGGACGCGACCCCTTCGACCTGCTTGACGAGCTGGAACAGGAACTGCAGATACATGTAAGGCCGTTGTCGTGGCCCATCGGACAGGGTGCCAAGTTTAAGGGCGTTTACAACATCTACGAGCAGCAGCTTAACCTGTTCACGCCCAACAAGCAGCGTGTCACGGAGAAGGTGGCCGTCGACATTAGCAGCGACGAACTCGACCGGCAGGTGGGCGAACACGAGGCCCAGCATCTGCGCGACGACCTGGAACTTATCGGCGGTGTGTACCCCGACTTCAATACTGCCGACTACCTCGAGGCCGAGGTGGCACCGGTGTTCTTCGGTTCGGCCCTCAACAATTTTGGTGTGCAGGAGCTGCTCGACTGTTTTGTGGAGATTGCGCCCAGCCCGCGGCCCACGAAGGCCGAGGAGCGCATGGTCGAGCCGGCCGACAACAAGTTTACCGGCTTTATCTTCAAGATCACGGCCAACATCGACCCCAACCACCGTTCGTGC
Organism: bacterium; assembly: GCA_963656755.1. GTDB lineage: Bacteria > Bacteroidota > Bacteroidia > Bacteroidales > Bacteroidaceae > Prevotella. The sequence continues at coordinate 31,461 of CAVKJH010000042.1, read as the reverse complement.
ATCGCTTTCTGCAAGGTGTGCTCGGGCAAGTTTGTACGCAATGCGCCCTACAAGCATGTGCGTCTTGACAAAACGGTGCGCTTCTCTTCGCCCACCCAGTTTATGGCGCAGCGCAAGAGCACCGTCGACGAGGCTTACCCCGGCGACATCGTGGGTCTGCCCGACAACGGCATCTTCAAGATCGGCGACACGCTGACCGAAGGCGAGGAACTGCATTTCCGCGGTCTTCCGTCGTTCTCGCCCGAACTGTTCAAATACATCGAGAACGATGACCCCATGAAGGCCAAGCAGTTCCAGAAGGGCGTGGAGCAGCTGATGAACGAAGGTGTGGCGCAGATGTTTGTCAACCAGTTCAACAACCGCCGCATCATCGGCACCGTGGGCCAGTTGCAGTTTGAGGTGATACAGTACCGTCTGGAGCACGAGTACAATGCCAAGTGCCGTTGGGAGCCGGTGCATCTCTACAAAGCCTGTTGGGTGGAAAGCGACGATGCTGCCGAGCTCGACAACTTCAAGAAACGCAAATACCAGTACATGGCCAAGGACATTGAGGGACGCGACGTGTTCCTGGCCGATTCGGGTTATGTGCTGTCCATGGCCCAGCAGGACTTTTCGCACATCCGCTTCCACTTCACCAGCGAGTTCTGACCTTCCGGAAGCTGGCAGGAGACGCGGTGCCGTCTTGTTCCGCCGGCCATGCCCTGACATTCATCCGCATAAACCGCACGACCCACCTTGCCATGGGAAATATAGCAAGGCGGGTCGTGCCGTTTGTGCGGGAAAGGGGGCTGAAGAGCCGTTAAATGACGTTTTGCGGATTGTTTTTTGCACATTCTTGCTTGTGTTTGTGCAAAAAGACGTAACTTTGCAGTCCAAATGTAGTGGGATTGTATCAGGAAGACTGGTTTCTTGGGGCAGCAAAGAGGCAGAAGAGCCTTTTCCCACATGCGAATTTTATCATTATATTCATAGAACATTATGTCTTTTAATTTATTGAAAGGGAAGCGCGGTATCATCTTCGGCGCATTGAATGACGCATCGATTGCGTGGAAAGTCGCCGAGCGCGTGGTTGAAGAAGGCGCACAGATTGTTTTGACCAATACCGCCGTGGCTTGCCGTATGGGAACCATCGACGAGCTGGCCAAGAAAACAGGAGCCACCATCATACCGGCTGATGCCACATCGGTAGACGACCTGACCAACCTGTTCGAGAAAGCACAGGAGGCAATGGGAGGCAAGATCGATTTTGTGCTCCATTCGTGTGCCATGAGCGTCAATATGCGGAAGAAGCGCACCTATGACGATCTGGACTATTCTTTCCTGAGCAAGACGCTCGACATTTCCGCCATCTCGTTCCACAAGATGCTCCAAGCAGCCAAGAAGCTCGATGCACTGAACGACAATGCCTCGGTGCTGGCCCTTACATACATTGCCTCGCACCGCACATTCTTCGGCTACAACGACATGGCCGATGCCAAGTCGCTGCTCGAGTCGATAGCCCGCAGCTTCGGTTACATCTACGGCCGCGAGAAAGGCGTGCGCATCAACACCATATCGCAGTCGCCCACGTTCACCACAGCCGGCAGCGGCATCAAGGGTTTTGACGGCCTCTACGATTTCTCCGACCGTATGTCTCCGCTTGGCAACGCCAGTGCTGACGAGTGTGCCGACTATTGTGTGGTCATGTTCTCAGACCTTACGAAGAAGGTTACCATGCAGACACTGTTTCACGACGGAGGCTTCTCGAGCATGGGAATGTCGCTGCGGGGCATGACCCAGTACAACAAGTCGTTTGTCGACGAGAACCGCGACGAGAACGGAAAGATTATCTACGGATAAGCCTTTAGTTCGGCATAAGCGAGAAATACAGATGTGCCCCGAAACCGAGCGCCAGCCCGGTTTTGGGGCACTCGTGTAAGTGAAACGGCTCGCATAGAGTGCTGCTGCAACCCATTAAAATCATACCTATACATGAAAACGAAAAGACTGGCCATTGTCGTGTACCTTATTCTATTGTCGCTCGGTGCGGTGATGGCGCAAACCACCGAAAGGGTGACCATCGACGGATCGAAAGGCCGGTTGTCGGCCATTGTGCAGAAACCCCGGATGAAGGCGGGAGCCAAGGTGCGGCTGGCCGTCGTCTGCCATGGTTTCACTTCATCGAAAGACGAACGTCTGATCAGGCTTATTGCCGACAGCCTTCAGCAGAAGGGCATTGCATCAGTGCGCTTCGACTTCAACGGTCATGGCGAAAGCGAGGGCAAGCTGGAGGAGATGACCATGCCGAACGAGCTGGAGGATGCCCGGAGGGTAGTGGCCTACTGCAAGGGTTTGCCCTGGGTGAGTGCCGTGAGCATCGTGGGACACTCGCAAGGAGGTGTCGTGGCCTCGATGATAGGCGGCCAACTGCAAAAGGATATCCGCAGCGTGGTGCTCTGTGCCCCTGCGGCGGTGCTGCGCGATGATGCCCTGCGCGGCCAGCTGATGGATGCCCGTTATGATGCCGGCAACCTTCCGGACTACGTTGCCATTTACGGTGGCGCGTGCCGCATCGGCAAGGCGTTCTTCGTGTCGGCGCAGACGCTTCCCATCTACGAGACGGCCAGCAGGTACAAGGGGCCGGCCCTCGTCGTGCACGGCACTGCCGACCGCATTGTGCCTTACACCTACGGGGAGCGTTACCGGCAAGTGATGAAAAATGCAGAACTGATGCTGATGCCCGGCGTTGACCATTCGTTTACCGCCGGGCACGATGCCGAGCGGTGCGCCGGTATCGTGGCCGACTTTGTGGCCAGGCACTGACGTTGTGGTGCAGGAGCGCGTCTTTCAGATTTTACTTTACAGACATGTGATTTCAGATAAACTTTATTAACTTTGCATTTGGTAGAGGTTGAAAACGCTGCGGGCTGTCCGCCATACGGCAGTAGCGGCCCGTGTTTGTGTGTTCAATGCCCTGATGACCAAACATATACAGAACTAAAATACAGATATGCTATGAAAAAAATGCCCGGAATAGTTTTCCTGCTTTTAGCTGCCGCACTCCCCCTCTTTGCGGCATGCGACTCGCATACGCCCTCGTCGGCAACAACCGCCTCGTGGAGTAACGACAGTACATGGTTCCACCCCCAGGATACCGTTGACCCCAACAAGCCTGACTTAATCTATCTGGTCTCCACCAATGTGGTGTCGGCCAAGAACAGCGACGGGACGGAGGCTTATCGGGCTGCGCTCACAGCCAGCGACAAACAGGCGCTTGATGCCGAAATGGCCTATATCGAGGAAAACATAGGACAGCACGACTTCAACTATACGGCTCCCTATTACCACCAGTTCACGTTCAATGCCATCAGTTTGCCGGCCACGCAGTTCAGCGCCGAATATCAGGCTGTGGTGAAAGAGGTGTGCGAGGCCTTCGACTATTACATGAAGTACAAGAACAATGGCCGCAAGTTTGCGCTGGTGGGATTTTCGCAGGGCGGCATGCTGGTGCTCGACCTGCTGAAGCACATGACCGACGGCCAGTATAGCCAAATGATTGCTGCCTATGCCATGGGGTACCGCATTTCGGCCGATGACGAGAAGAACCGGCATGTGGTGCCGGCAACCGACGAGACCACGCCGGGTGTTACCGTTTCCTTCAATTCGGCCCTGAACACTGCGGCGATCTGGCCGTTTGTGGCCGGCAACGCCACGGCAAGCATCAATCCTGTGAACTGGAAGACCGATGCCACGTCGGCCACTTTTACCTACGACGGCAGCCGCCACACGGTGCATGTAGACCCCGCCACCCGTCTGCTCATCGTGGAAACCGACAAAGCCGAAGAATATCGCAGTTGGAACAACAATCCCGTCTTCCAAAGTGCGGGCGTAAGCCTTGACTGTCTGCATCATTGGGACGTGTTGTTCTACAACGATTACATACACGACAACATTCTGAAGCGAGCTGCGGCCTTACGGTAGGTATGAAACGGCCAAGGAGCCGGGGAACAATGCCCGCCCTTGGCGCATTCGCGCGCCGGCCCTTGGCAGATAGCTTGCATAAAGACGAATATAGCAATGACACAGGATCAACAGTGGGACTTGATGTGGAAAACGGTAATGAACTTCTTTAAGAAGAACCGGCGCCGTCCGTCGAAATACAGCACCGAAGAGCGCATGCTCTGCAACTGGGTGAAGTACAACATACGGAGGATGCGCAGCGGACAAATGTTGCCCGGCCGTCTGGAGCGCATGCACCTGTTGCTTGACGAAGGCGAGCGGCTTAAACGGGTCAACCAGTATCATTATAAACTTACGGGAGGGGCGGCCGTTCCTGCAACTGCTTCAAGACGGCAGTAATTCCGGGGCGCGACCGTTCGGTGTTCTTATAGTGGGTTCGGATTTCTTGGGCACCGAAAGTTTCCGGCCCGATTGTTGCCAAAGGTTGCACTTGGCACTCCTCTTGCTGACTACGGGGGCCATATCGTAATCATACAGATATTACGATATGGCCCCCGTAGTCAAGAGGGTGATGCGGTTGCGGGATGCTTGCGCCGTCTAAGGACTTCGTCCGTGGCAGCGGAGCAAACGTTCGTCTGCCGTTATGGCTGGGGCGTTTGCTTCTCGAGCGTGTCGCGGATGTATTTGGCCGTATAGCCCTTTCCGCATTTGGCTACCTCCTCGGGCGTTCCGGCCACGAGCAGCTGGCCGCCGTTCCTTCCCCCTTCCGGCCCCATGTCGATGATGTGGTCGGCCAGTTTGATGACATCCAGATTGTGCTCGATGATGATGACGGTGTTTCCTTTGTCCACCAACCGCTGCAGAACGGCCATCAGGATGTTGATGTCTTCGAAGTGCAGGCCCGTCGTAGGCTCATCCAGGATGTAGAGTGTCTTACCGGTGTCTTTCTTGCTCAGTTCTGTGGCCAGCTTTACGCGCTGGCTCTCGCCGCCCGACAGGGTGGTGGCGTTCTGGCCCAGTTTGATGTAACCCAGTCCCACGTCCTGCATGGCTTTTATCTTCGGGAGAATGGCTGGGACGTTCTCGAAAAACTCCACCGCCATGTTTACCGTCATGTCGAGCACGTCGGCAATCGACTTGCCCTTGAACCTTACTTCTAAAGTCTCACGGTTATAACGCTTGCCCCGGCACTCCTCGCAGGGTACCATCACGTCGGGCAGGAAATTCATCTCTATGGTTTTGTAGCCGTTGCCCTTGCATGTTTCGCACCTGCCCCCCTTCACGTTGAACGAGAAACGACCTGGCTTGTAGCCCCTTATCTTGGCTTCTGGCAGATTGACAAACAGTGAACGGATGTCGCTGAACACGCCGGTGTAGGTGGCTGGGTTAGAGCGTGGCGTGCGGCCTATGGGACTCTGGTCCACGTTGACCACCTTGTCGATGTGCTCCAGACCGTCGATGCTGTCGTAGGGCATGGGTTTCTTGAGGCTGCGGTAGAAGTGTTGCGAGAGGATGGGTTGCAAGGTTGCATTGATCAGCGTGGACTTTCCCGATCCCGACACGCCTGTCACGACAATCAACTTGCCCAGCGGAAAGTCCACGGTCACGTTTTTCAGGTTGTTGCCTTTGCACCCCCGCAGTTGCAGGAACTTGCCGTTGCCCTTGCGCCTTGTTGCCGGAACGGCAATGCGGCGGTCGCCCGTAAGATACTGTGCGGTAAGGGTCTTGGCAGGATGGAGCATCTGCTGTGGCGTTCCTTCGAACACCACTTCGCCGCCTTTGCGGCCGGCGCGTGGGCCGATGTCTACAATCCAGTCGGCTGCACGCATCATGTCCTCGTCGTGCTCCACCACAATTACGGTGTTGCCGAGGTCGCGCAGTTCCTTCAATGAGTTGATGAGCCGGTCGTTGTCGCGCTGGTGCAGACCGATGGACGGCTCGTCGAGAATGTAGAGCACGTTTACCAGTTGGCTGCCTATCTGCGTGGCCAACCGTATGCGCTGGCTCTCGCCGCCCGACAGGGTTGCCGACTGGCGGTTGAGCGACAGGTAGTCGAGGCCCACTTCGAGCAGGAAGCCTACCCTCGACTTGATTTCCTTTACGATTTCGTGGGCTATCTTTCCCTCCTTCGAATCGAGATGTTCTTCCACATGGTCGAGCCATTCCTTGAGCTCGCTGATGTCCAACGAAGCTACTTCGGCAATGTTCCGGTCCCATATCTTGTAAGCCAGACTCTCTTTCTTGAGCCGCTTGCCACGACATTCCGGGCACACGGCTTCGGCCAAAAACTGCGACGCCCATTTCTGCGATGTTGCCGAATCGTCGTTCTCCATGACCGTCATGAGATACTTTATGATGCCGTCGAATGTCACGAAATAGTCGCTTGAGGTGTGTATGATGTCCTTGTCGATGCGCACGTTTTCGAGCGATCCATACAGTATTTCGCTCATGGCATCGTCGGGAATGTCCTTGCAGGGGGTCTTCAGCGTACAGTCGTATTTCTTCAGGATGGCATCTATCTGCCAGAATATCATCTGGTTCTTGTACTTCCCCAGTGGCACGATGGCACCGTCATGGATGCTCAGACTATTGGCGGGCATCACCTTTTTCATGTCAATCTCGTTGACATAACCCAGTCCTTTGCAGTGGGGGCACGCCCCTTCGGGCGAGTTGAACGAAAAGATGTTGGGTGCAGGGTCGCCGTATGACAGACCGGTCACGGGGTCCATGAGGCGTTTGGAGAAATTCTTGGCTTCGCCGGTGTCGCGGTCCATGACCATGATGACACCGTCGCCTTGCCGCATGGCAATCTTGACACTGTTCCTCAGCCGTTCGTCGTCCTTGTCCTGCACCTTCAGCTTGTCTATTACCACTTCGATGTTGTGGTTCTTGTAACGGTCCACCTTCATCCCTCGGGTTATTTCAAGGATGTCGCCGTCTACGCGGATATAGAGGTAGCCTTTTTTCCGCATACTCTCGAAGAGCTCGCGGTAGTGTCCCTTGCGTTGCCTCACCAGCGGTGCCAGTATGTAAATGGCGTGCCCCATATAGTCGGCGAGGATCATGTCGATGACCTTCTCTTCGGTGTATTTCACCATCTTCTCTCCGCTTGCATAGCTGTAGGCCGTAGCGGCACGCGCATAGAGCAGTCGCAGGTAGTCGTAAATTTCGGTAGTGGTGCCTACCGTGGAGCGGGGATTCTTGTTGGTGGTCTTTTGTTCTATGCTGATTACGGGCGAAAGGCCGGAAATCTTGTCTACATCGGGACGCTGCATGTTTCCGAGGAAATTGCGTGCATAAGCCGAGAATGTCTCGATGTAACGGCGCTGCCCTTCGGCGTAAATCGTGTCGAAGGCGAGCGACGATTTTCCTGACCCCGACAGACCGGTGATGACGGTCAGGGAGTTGCGGGGTATACGCACGTCGACATCCTTGAGGTTGTGTACGCGTGCTCCCCACACGTTTATCCATTCCGTGTCTTTGCCGATTGCCTTTGGCTGTGTCATAAGTGTGTTTCTATAATTATCCTTTTGGGGTGTAACCGTTTGTTGCCTTCTGTTCCGAAGTTTTCGCCGCCGTAGGGCCGGTGGTGTAATGCCTGCGTCTGTCCGTGCGCTCCGTGGGTGCGGTCGGTCTGCGGGCTATGTGCCGTTATTGGTTGGAGGAGTTGCTCTCGGTGTACCCTCTCAGTAAGTTCACGTCACGCTTGATGTTGAACGACCTGCCGTCGGCACCTTTGGCCTTCACCAGCACATAGTAAACCCCTTGCGCCACATCCTTTCCTTTATACTTGCCGTCCCATCCGCCAGCGGGGTCGTTCCACTCGTAGAGTTTCTGTCCCCACCGGTTGAAGATATAGGCGTGGAACTCCACGAGGCTTTGGTAGCCGCTTTTCGCTTTGTAAATGTCGTTGATGCCGTCGCCGTTGGGCGAAAAGGCATTGGGCATTTCCAGTTTGCTTTCGGATATGGAGACGACAAGCGGCGTGGCCTCCGCCGACCAGTAAGTGTCGGCATAGGCAATGGTGTCGTTGTCCTGCGTGAACGTTGCCCACAATTCCAGATAGTGGGCACCCGACTCGGTGAACGTGTACTGGGTGTTTTCGTCGTAGCGTATGAGGTAGGGGCTTTCGCGTTTCCCCTCTTTGTAGAAACGCCATTCATAGTGGGCAGACCATCCGGCCGCATTTTCGGTGTTGGCACTGAGCGTCACGGCAAGGGGCGCCGACTCGGATATGTTGGTTTCCGTGTGTGTTTCGCCGTCCGTGTCCGTGTAGGTGGCCGTGGGGTTGATGGTGGGGTAGAGGTCTTGCGCCTGCGCCGACAGTGCGAACAGGGCACCGGCTATAATCCCCATAATCTTGTTTTTCATTCTGTAAGCACTTTAGGCGTGTCCTGACAATTCCACGCACGGTTTGTTGTTTCTGGCAGATGGCATTTGCCCTTGTTGTCCGCTTCGAAGGCATAGGGTACTGTCGGTCTTGCGCAAAGAGATATATTTCTGGCTGAAATCCGTGAAATCCATTCGAATTGTTGCTGCAGTCCGCCTTTGTTTGAAGCGTGGATATTTTTGCATCCGCCTCATGCAAAGTTAGGTATTTTCCTGTGAAAACGATGATGATTTATTTATTTTTTGTATTTTTGCAATTGAATTTGAATTAGACCTATCGTTTATGGTAAAGTTATGCAGATGCCTCTTGCTCATCGTTGCGTGCTGTCTGGGCATGGCTGCGGTGGCACAGGTGCCCCAATGGCGCGACCTGTATAAGGTGAAAAAGAAAGATACTATCTATGGCATCGCCAAGAAATACGGTCTCAGCGAAGAACAGTTGAAGGCCGCTAATCCCGAGATGAAGGCTGAGGGATATACCTTGAAAAAGGGCGACCGGCTCTTTATCCCATATCCTGCGGAAGCTACTGCCATCCCGTCGGTTGCCAAGCCTGCTGCTCCGTCGGTCTCGGCACAGCGTACCGGGACATCCGTCCGGGTGGGCATCATGCTTCCTCTTCACAACATAAACGGCGACGGGCATCGTATGACCGAATACTACCGCGGTTTTCTGATGGCTTGCGACAGTTTGCGCCGCACAGGCATGAACATCGAAATCCATGCCTGGAATGTTACCGTCGACGACAACATCAGCCTGTTTACCACCGACCCGGCGGCTGCCAAGTGCGACATTATCTTCGGGCCGCTCTATACCCATCAGGTGCACGGCCTTGCCGAGTTCTGCAAGGCACGCGACATCAAGATGGTCATCCCCTTTTCCATCAATGGCGATGACGTGGCCCGCTACAGTCAGATCTATCAAGTGTGGCAAAGTCCCGACCGGCTCAACAACAGTGCCATTGAAGCCTACCTCCGACTTTTCCCGAAGGGCCACCCCGTGTTTATCGACTGCAACGACACCACGTCGCGCAAAGGCGTCTTTACCTTCGGCTTGCGCAACCGTCTGGAGGGCAAGAACATCGCCTACAACATTACCAATCTGAACAGCAGCGAAGCCATGTTTGCCAAGGCGTTCCGCTCCAACCAGCAGAACGTGGTCATTCTCAACACGGGGCGTATGCCCGAACTGACAGTGGCCTTGGCCAAGCTCGAGAGTCTGCAAAACCTCAACCCCAATCTCAAGATTACCCTTTTCGGTTATACCGACTGGTTGCTCTATGCCGATTACGACCTCGACAATTTTTTCCGTTTCGACACTTATATCCCCGCTACGTTCTATTATAACACGCAGAACGGGCGCACCCGCCAGTTCGAACAGGCCTACCGCCGCTGGTTCCACGAGCCCATGCTGATAAACTACAATCCTCGTTTTGCCCTTACGGGCTACGACCATGCGCAGTTTTTCCTGCGGGGGCTTTCAGCCTACGGCAAGTCGTTCCGCGGAACGGCGGGGCAAAGCGCCTACAAGGCAATGCAGACCCCGCTACGTTTCAGGCAGGTAGGCGATGCCGGCATGCAGAACGATTGTTTCCAATTAATCCATTACACACGCGACCGTCGCATTGAGTCGGTGGCCTATTAACCGTCAATGCTCCACAATACGTTATGAACCGACAGTTTATCACACTCATGCTCCTGTTACTGCCGACGGGCCTGATGGCGCAGATAGGCCAGCACCGCAACACCTTTTCGTTGGGAGTCAACGGCGGGTACAACCTCACTACAGTGCGCTTCACCCCCAAGGTGGTGCAAAGCATGAAGGGAGGAATCACGGGCGGCCTGTCCATGCGCTACACGGTAGAGAAGTATTTTTCGACCATTGCGTCGATAGCCGCCGAGGTCAACTATGGTCAGATGGGCTGGAAAGAAGACATCCGTGACCTCAATGACCAGCCGGTCATCAATGCCGTGACCGGACAGGCCGAGCGGTACGAACGCACCGTCAACTATGTGCAGATACCCATTATGGCACATTTGGCGTGGGGTAGGGAAAACCGCGGGGTCAACTTTTTTGTCAATGCCGGCCCACAGTTCGGCGTTTATCTCAGCGAAAGCACCGACATGAATTTCGACTGGGCGACGCGCAACACCACCGATCGTGCCAACTCCGTATGCGCCCAGGACACGATGAGCGTTGAGAACAAGTTCGACTATGGCATTGCCGTAGGTGCCGGCATCGAGTTTGCCCATCCCAAGGTGGGGCGTTTCCTTCTCGAAGGCCGCTATTACTATGGTTTGGGCAATATCTACGGCGACTCCAAGCGCGATTATTTCGGAAGTTCCAATTTCGGTACTATCACCATCAAACTTGCCTATCTTTTCGACATCACCCGCTGATGCCGTGCGCAAGGAGTATTTATCCCATGAACATTAACCACTAAACCAACAGACTATGTTTAAGAACCATCCCAAAGGATTGCTTCTCGCAGCCCTCAGCAACATGGGCGAGCGCTTCGGCTATTACATCATGAATGCCGTGCTGGCGCTCTTTCTCTGTTCCAAATTCGGCTTGTCCGACGAGACAAGCGGACTTATTGCAGCTTTGTTTCTTGCCGCCATCTATGTCATGAGCCTGGTGGGCGGAATCATTGCCGACCGCACCCAGAACTATAAGGGCACCATCATGAGTGGCCTGCTGGTCATGGCCGTGGGTTATGTGTGCCTGTCCGTGCCTGTGCTTGCCACCCCCGAGAACAACACTGCGCTGCTCTCGTTCACCGTTTTCGCGCTGGTGCTCATAGCCTGTGGCAACGGTTTGTTCAAGGGCAACCTGCAGGCCATTGTCGGACAGATGTACGACAATTTCGAGCGCGATGCCGCCCGCGAGGGCAACGAGCGTCTCAAGTGGGCACAGGGGCAACGCGATGCCGGTTTCCAGATATTCTATGTGTTCATCAATGTGGGAGCTTTGGCCGCCCCTTTTATAGCCCCCCTGCTGCGTTCGTGGTGGCTCAATGTGCATAACCTTACCTACAACGCCGACCTGCCGCGCCTCTGCCATGCGTTCATCGGCGGCACGCTGAGCGCCACCGACAGCTCCAACCTGCAGACGCTGGCCACCCAGGTACAGTTGCCGGGCTACCAGTTTGCCGACATGGCCGCCTTCTGTCAGGACTATCTCGATGCCTTCAACACCGGCATCCACTACAGTTTCATCGCTTCGGTGGTCATGATGCTTGCCTCGTTGGCCATATTCTTCTTCTCCAAGCACCTTTTCCCCACGCCGGGCAAGAAGGAAGAGGTTGTCGTGGAGCAGTACACCGAGGAAGAGAAACGCACCATGGCTGCCGAAATCAAGCAGCGCATGTATGCCCTGTTTGCCGTTTTGGGCATCTCGGTGTTCTTCTGGTTCTCGTTCCATCAGAACGGGCAGAGCCTCAGTTTCTTTGCCCGCGACTTTGTGAAGACCGACGCCGTGGCTCCCGAGATATGGCAGGCCGTCAATCCGTTCTTCGTTATCTTCCTCACGCCGGTCATCATGTGGGTGTTTGCCCATTTCACCAAGAAAGGGCACCCCATCTCCACTCCGCGCAAGATTGCCTACGGCATGGGCATAGCCGGTGTGGCCTATGGCTTCCTGATGGTGCTTTCGTGGGTGTGCGGTTGGCCGTCGGCCGAAACGTTCACGGCCATGGAGCCTTCCGTGAGAGCTGGCCTGAAGGCCGGTCCGTGGGTACTGATCCTCACATATTTCTTCCTGACGGTAGCCGAACTGTTCATTTCGCCGCTCGGCCTGAGTTTTGTGTCGAAGGTGGCGCCTAAGCATCTGCAGGGTCTGTGCCAGGGCTTGTGGTTGGGTGCCACGGCCGTGGGCAACTGTCTGCTATGGGTCGGCCCGCTCATGTATAACAAGTGGCCGTTGTGGGAGTGCTGGCTGGTCATCATGCTGGTGTGCCTCATCTCTATGGCCGTGATGTTCGGCATGGTAAAATGGCTGGAACGCGTCACGGCGTGATGGCTGTTGCATAACGACTTTTAGAACTTTGCTCCGCCCGCGGGCGGGGCTTTTACATATTCATCAAATCTTTAAATTCACGTTATTATGTTTGAGGGACAACCTAAAGGACTCTATGCGTTGGCGTTGGCCAACACTGGCGAGCGTTTTGGCTATTACACGATGATAGCCGTCTTCTCCCTGTTTCTGAGAGCCAATTTCGGGCTGAGTGCGGGCACCGCCGGTCTGATTTACAGTATTTTCATGGGTGCCGTCTATTTCTTCCCGTTCATCGGCGGCATGCTTGCAGACAAGTTCGGCTACGGCAAGATGGTTACGCTGGGCATCTTTGTGATGTTTGCCGGCTATCTGCTTCTGGCCGTACCCCTTGGCGGTGATACCTTCGCCATGATCTTCATGTGCGGAGCCTTGCTGTGCGTCAGTGTGGGCACCGGCCTGTTCAAGGGCAACCTGCAGGTCATGGTGGGCAACCTCTACGACTCGCCCGCCCTGCAGGGCAAGCGCGACGAGGCATTCTCCATCTTCTACATGGCCATCAACATCGGTGCCCTTTTCGCTCCGACGGCTGCCGTGCGCATCATGGACTGGGCCCAGAAGTCGCTCGGCTACAGTGAAAACGACTCTTACCATTTCGCCTTTGCCGTAGCCTGTCTGTCGCTGGTGGTGTCCATCATCATCTATTACGCCTGCCGTTCCACTTTCCGTCAGGTGGAAGGCACTTCGGCCGACATTGCCAAGGAGGAAGGCGCCGCCGAGGAATTGTCGCCCGCCGAGACGCGCGAGCGCATCATTGCCCTGTGCCTGGTGTTTGCCGTTGTCATCTTCTTCTGGATGGCATTCCAGCAGAACGGACTGACGCTCACCTTCTTCGCCGATGAGTTTACGGCCAAGACTTCCACGGGCGTACAGGCCATGGCATTCGACGTGTTCAACCTCGTGGCCCTCATCTTTGTGGTCTATGCCCTGTTCTCTTTGTTCCAAAGCAAGACGGCCAAAGGTCGCGTGGTATCCGTTGCGGTCATTCTGGTTGCCGTGGCTTACCTTGTTTTCGACTATCTGAAGACCGGCAACACGGTGATACCTGTTTCCGCACCCATCTTCCAGCATTTCAATCCCAGTTATGTAGTGATGCTCACGCCCGTCAGCCTTGCCATCTTCGGTTATCTGGCACGCAAGGGCAAGGAGCCTTCGGCACCCCGCAAGATAGCCTACGGCATGGTCGTGGCTGCGGTGGCCTATGCTATCATGCTGTTCGGTTCCATAGGTCTCAACACTCCCGACGCACAGCGTGTGGCTGGCGACAACGGCACATTCGTGTCGGCCAACTGGCTTATGGGCACCTATCTTGTGCTGACGTTCGGCGAACTGTTGCTCAGCCCGATGGGTATCAGTTTTGTGAGCAAGGTGGCCCCGCCCAAATACAAGGGTGCCATGATGGGCGGTTGGTTTGTCGCCACGGCTGTTGGCAACCTGCTGGTCAGCGTGGGCGGATTCCTTTGGGGCGGCTATCCCCTTTGGGTGGTCTGGGCCGTGTTCATCGTACTGTGTCTGCTGAGCTTCGTTTTCATGATGGCCATGATGAAGAAGCTCGAGAAAGTATGCTGATGATTCAACGCCGCTTGTGCAGATTTACACGTTAAGTAACGTAGTCAGAATTATTTTTATATTAACGACAATAGAGACAATCCAGGCAACATTGTTTGTCGGTTGTCTCTATTGTCTTTTTTTTAGGCTCCCGTAAATGTAATGTTGTTTTCTGACTTTTACTTGTCGGGTGATGATTTCTGTTATCGACCCATATAAAAATGCGGACGTGATAGGTGCGTTTTCGCCGATTATTGCTAACTTTGCAAAAGACATGCTTTTATGTTTCAATCTAAGACCCCGTTTATGACACGCAATATACTCCGCACCCTGTCTGCGATTTTCTTCATGCTGTTGGTTTCTGCAACAGCCAACGGGCAGTACCGCTCCCGTTTCTCCTCGCGCTCCTCAGTTGCCGAGAACAAGATAGGCCGACAGTATGCCGATTCGCTGAAAGCCTATTCCGATTCGCTCTATTCAGACAGCGTAAAGGTGCAGTCGGCCGTCAGTGCCGAGAGCCTGGCCCCGATGTTCCTTCCCATGACGTTCTACAAGTGCGTGGCACATAAGGCCTTCTCGCTTTCCGATGAGCTGACACCCGTCGACAGCCATTTGCTGCATGTCTATCTGTCGCGCCCCGACTTGGTCGGCGCTACCGAGAAGCAGCTCGAAAAGGCCGGCCCCGTGCTGGCTCCGCGCACCGTGACCGACCGCCCGGAAGTGGAAGTGGAACAGACCAAGCCCAAGGAACTGGTGCCCGATGCGGTGGATCTCGTTGTGCTGAGGCCTAATTTTTGGGCGTTCAGCGGCGACTACTATGTGCAGTTCCTGCAAAACTATATTTCCGGCAACTGGTATAAAGGCGGCCAAAGCAACTATTCGATGGTGGGGTCGCTGACCTTGAAGGCCAACTACAACAACAAGCAGAAGCTGAAATGGGATAATACCCTCGAAATGAAGTTGGGTTTCCAGACCTCGTCGGGCGACTCGCTGCATAGCCTGAAGACCTCCGAGGACCTGTTGCGCTATACGGGAAAGGTGGGCTTGCAGGCCACCAAGCGGTGGTATTACACTTTCCAGATGGTGGCCTCCACGCAGTTCATGCGCAATTTTGCCACCAACAGCAATTATGTGTATTCCGATTTCATGTCGCCGCTCAATGTCAATGTGTCTATCGGTATGGACTACAGCGTAGACTGGCTCAAGGGACGGCTCAAAGGCAGCGTTCACTTGGCTCCGTTGGCCTACAACTTCAAGTTCGTGGACCGTCTGGCACTGGCCACGCGCTACGGCATCGAGGCCGACCACCATGCCCTCAACGATTTCGGTTCGCAGCTCACCGTTGACGTAACGTGGAACATCTGCAACAACATCAGCTGGCGCTCGCGTATCTATGGCTATACCACCTACGAACGTGCGGAGATGGAATTCGAAAATACCTTCAGCTTCCAGTTCAACCGTTACATTGCAGCCAAGTTCTTTGTCTATCCGCGTTTCGACGACTCGCGCACCCGCGACGACCATCACGGCTACTGGATGTTTAAGGAATATACATCGCTCGGTTTCTCGTACAGCTTCTGAGGCGGCTTGTGCCGGCTGCATGCCGGCTGCTGATGGCAGGGCGGCAGACACCCGGCCGCACGTCTGCCAGCCCAGCTTGCCCACCGCCAACCAGGCAGCCTTTGAAATAAATGCCAATAAAAGGTGATTTCTTTTGGTTAGTTGGCGGATTGTTTGTACTTTTGTGGAAGTACAAACCAAACTTAACCAAGGCTATGGAAGGACTGTTCAGAGAAGAGATCGAGACTCGTCAGGTCGACAAGTTCTTTGCCAACGAAATGGGTAGGCAGATACATCGGTACATCAAGGCCATGCATGGCTCGTTGGCTATGCTCGAAAAGTTTGAGGCCAAGATGAAAACACTGTCGGTTGCACAGCGCGAGGAAGCCATGGCGCGCTACATCGACCTCAACCGCAAGGTAATAAAAGACCTGTCCTGGCGTATGCTTGTGGCTCGTGCCATTGCCAATTATTGCGATTCGTTCCACTATTTTATCGGTATGGTCGGCGACGAGGAGACCATGGCGTTCTACGTGGACCGCATGAAGGCGAAGTATATCCGCTATCACGAAGTGTTCGAGGAAAACGGCAAGTACGGCATGAAAGACAACGAGGGCAACATCCTGTTGTCGGCGCAATACGAATTTCTGCGCACTCCCTATGTCTATGTCGACGACCTTCTGACCATGCCGGTCATTGCCCAGAAGGACGGCAAGATGGGCCTTCTGCTTCCCGACGGCCACGACACGGTGGTTGCGCCGTTCGTCTACGACGATATTGCGCTGCGCGATACCGAACCTTGGTTTGAATGTACTAAAGGCGAACAGACAGAACTCAGATAAATACCTTGAAACACAAGACATACCTGATTGTGGCCACCTTTGTGGCGTGGACGTTGCTTTTCGTCCTTCAAAAACCTGTATTTCTTCTTGTTTATGGCGGAGGATTGCACGATGCGTTCTCCGTTGTCGGTCATGGACTGACGCTCGACCTGTCCATGGCCGGTTACCTAACGGTCATTCCGGCGTTTCTCCTGCTGTTGAGCGACGTGCCGTTTGTGTGGTTCCGCCGTCCTCGTGCTGCCTTTTGGTGGCGCTGGACGATGGCAGCCTATTTCGGTTTGGCTTCGGTGGCGGTGGCCCTCAGCTTTGTGGCCAACCTTGCACTGTATGACTACTGGCGGTTTCCGCTCGACAGTACCCCCGTCTTTTTCCTCACATCATCGCCCTCCGACGCACTGGCCAGTGTGGGGTGGGGGCAAGGCGTTCTGGCTCTTTTGGCCGTAGCGGTATCGGTGGCCGTATGCAGCTTGGTGTTCCACCTGCTTTACCTCAACGCCTTTCAGCCTCGTGGCCGATACCGTTTCTGGCCTTTGATAGCCGACGTGCTGCTACTGGCAGCTCTGTTCCTGCCCATCCGTGGCGGTGTCACCGTCTCGTCGGCCAATACAGGAAAGGTCTATTTCTCCCGCAACATGGTGCTTAACCATGCTGCCGTCAATCCGCTTTTCTCCTTTATGGAGAGCATGGCCCACCAGGAAGATTTCGCTTCGCAGTACCGGTTTATGGATGACGGCGAGGCACACCGGGTGGTGGCCGGCATGAACAGGCCGGCGGGCCGGCCGCAGCGCACGCAGGTGGTGCGCCTGTCGCGCCCCGATGTCTATATCATAATCCTTGAGAGTTTCTCCGACACGGTGATGCACGCCCGGACTACCGATGTTCACGGACGGCTGTCGGCCGTCACGCCGCATCTCAATTCGCTTGCCCGGGCGGGCCTGTATTTCTCTAATTTCTATGCCAACAGCTTCCGCACCGACCGCGGACTGGTATCCATTCTCTTGGGCTATCCGGCCCCGTCGGTGGTGAGCCTCATGAAATATCCCAAGAAGACAGCCTCCATACCGTCGCTGGCCGGTCACATGGCGCATGCGGGCTATGGACTTCACTATTACTACGGCGGCGATGCCGACTTTACCAATATGCGCTCTTTCCTCGTCAACCAAGGGTTTGAGGCCATTACCGAAGATGTCGATTTCCCGGTGGCCGACCGTCTCAGCAAGTGGGGCGTGCCCGACGACCGCCTTTTTGCGCGTGTGAAGGGCGACCTGCAGACAAGTCAAGACCGATGCCCCATGTTGCGCGTCATACAGACCTCCAGCTCGCACGAGCCGTTCGACGTACCCTACCGTCGGCTTCGCGACAAGACGCTCAACGCCTTTGCCTATGCCGACAGTTGTGTCGGCAACTTTGTGTCGGCTTTGCGGCGGTCACCCCACTGGGACCGGTCGCTGGTCATCATTGTCCCCGATCACCTCGGGGCATGGCCCCACGATGCCGACAACTATCAGCCTTGGCGTTTCCATTGTCCCATGATATGGACGGGCGGAGCCGTTGCCGGGCGGCAGACGGTCGGCACATGGGCCTCGCAACAGGACATCGCTGCCACGTTGCTCGGACAACTGGGCATACCACACACCGACATGGTGTTCAGCAAAGATATATTCGATGCAGCAGTTCCCCATTACGCTTTCTTCTTGATGAACGACGGCATCGGCTTGGCCGACAGCGACAACACGATGGTGTTCGACAACAAACTCGGTCGGACGGTCGTGGACGAGGGAGCCTGCAAGGGTAAGAATGTGCGCCGTGGAAAGGCGCTGTTGCAAGCACTATTCGACGATATAGCCGGCCGATGAGCCGGCATGCCGGTGGCTTGGTGTATACAAAATGACATTATGACAGACTTGTTGCTATCTTCGTTTTTCCAAACCATTCTCGATTGGGATACCCAAATATTCTTGGCCATCAACGGTTGGCACAACAGTTATTGGGACATCTTCATGGAGCTGTTCAGCGACCGGTTTATCTGGATACCGTTCTATGTGAGCTTTGCCTATGTGATGTTCCGCTCTTTTCCCTGGCGTGTCAATGTCGTGTGCCTGTTGGTCATTGCCCTGCTCATCACGATCAACGACCAGATGGCCGGCCACATGTTTCGTTCGGCTGTGGGACGGTTGCGCCCGGCCAACACCGACAATCCCATATCGCCCCTTGTCCACATCGTACATGGTTATCGGGGCGGCCGGTACGGTTTTCCTTCGGCCCATTCGGCCAACTGTTGGTCACTGACGATTTTCTGCTATTATGTGTTCCGTCGGCATCTGCTTTCGCTGACGATGGTGCTGTGGTCTGTCGTCACCTGTTGGTCACGCCTGTACTTGGGCGTTCATTATTTCGGCGATATCCTGGCCGGTTTTCTGCTGGGTTTCGTCACCGCAACGATTATCTATTATGTCTTTCAGCGCGGCATGCACCGTGTTACCGAGACCTATAAGCCTTATCAGGCCGATGCGCCCCACATGTATGTGCCGGTCATCGTGTGCTGGTGCGAGGTGCTCGTGATGATTATCTTGTCTTTCGATCTCAATGTCAGTGCCTTCTTGCCTTGATTTCGCCTGTTTCCCTTTGCCATGACTATCACTCCCATAGCCCGTTTCCATTCGCCTTTTGCGTCCAAGTTCGGTGTTCCCAAGCAGAGCGGTTTGGCTCCCGACCTGACGGGTACCATCGTTTTTGAGCCCGCTTGGCGCAATGCCGATGCCCTGCGCGGCATCGAGGCGTTCGACTATCTGTGGCTCATCTGGTCGTTCTCGGCCAACCGCCATCAGGCCACCAGCCCGGTGGTGCGCCCGCCGGTGTTGGGCGGCAATGTGCGCATGGGCGTCTTTGCCACCCGGTCGCCTTTCCGCCCCAACGCTTTGGGTCTTTCGTCCGTAAGGCTCGACCATGTGGAATGGTCGACCCCGCAAGGCCCTGTTGTCCACGTCAAGGGTGCCGACCTCATGGACGGCACCCCCATCTACGACATCAAGCCCTATGTGGCTTATGCCGACAGCCATGCTGACGTGCGGTCGGGGTTTGTCGACAGTCACCCCATGTGCCGTCTCACGGTGGTTGTTCCGGCCGTCGTGGAGCGTCTGTTGGGCAGCGACGAAACGGCCGTTCTGCGCCAGGTGTTGTCGCTTGATCCCCGTCCCCATTACCATCACGATGCCCAAAAGGTCTACGGCATGCCTTTTGGCAAGTACGACATCCGTTTCAGCGTCGACGGCGGCGTGCTTTCGGTGGTCGAAGCCGTGCCGTTGGCCGGTGTCTAAGGCCTGTATTCGCCCAGCAGTTTCAGTTTGTCGCCGCTGAGGTCAACCCTGAACAGGTGGGGCACGCGGACGTATTGACCCTGTCCGTCCACATAGTGGCTGTGTACTGACATGAGCCATTGCCCTTCAAACGTTTGGAAGAGCATGCTGTGCCCGTAGTTGGGCGGTGTTATGGGCGACGGTTCCTGTATCCACGGTCCGTCGAGCGTGCCGCTCTCCGAGTAGGCCACGCCCTGCGTGTAGACATCGTATATCCATGACGTCCACAGCATGCCCAGCTTGCCTGTCCCTGTGCGGAACAGCCACGGGCCGTCGGTCACCTTGTTGGGCACCGTCTTTCCTTGTCCGTCTTTTTCCTTGCTCCACGGACTGTCGGAAGCGCGGAACAGCACCTTAGCCTTGCCTTTCGTGCCGCTTAGGTCACGTTTCAGTTGTATCTTTTCGATGGTTCCGTTCCAGTTTTGCAGCCATTCGCCGCAATATACCATATACGGCTTTCCGTCGCTGTCTAACCAGAACGTGCCGTCGAGTGTCGGTTGGTTGTCCGGCAGATACGTCTTGTCGCCAAAGGGGCGGTACGGTCCTTCGGCCTTGTCGCTCCGCAGCACATGGCAGGCGCGTCGTTCTATCTTGTTGCCGCGCACCTCGTCGATAATCACGTCGCGGTTGGTGAAGGTGGCGAAATAATAGTATTTTCCTTTGTACGGGTGCAGTTCGGCAGCCCATATCATCGGCTCGGGCCCCATCCACGAGTTCGGGTCGGTCTGTGCCACATGCTTCGGGCCGCTCCAGAACTTCAGGTCTTTGCTCGTCCAGAGCATGCCGCCCGTGCCAGTCATGTAGTAGGTGTGTGTGGCTTTGTCTGCCAGTATGCACGGGTCGCTCAGGCGGATGGAGTCGATGGGTACCAGCCGGGTGTCGCCGGTTTGTGCTGCGGCCTTTCCAGTGGGTGCAAAGGCAGCCAGCAGTGCTGCGGTACACAGGGCCGAAGCGGTGGTGTGCCGTATAGCGGAAACGGTTTTCCGCAGGGTTGCCGGTACGGTTTCCGGCGTGTGAAAGATATATGCCATGCTGTGTGTTTTGGTTTTTTCGGTTGGCGTTTGTGCTTTCCGTCTTACGGTTTTACGAAAGCCTTGACCTTGTTGATGGGTATGCCGAAGTTGAAATTGTCGCTTACGGCCAGTTTGGCGAAGTTCACGGCCACCAGTCGCCCTTGCCGGTCGATGACTGGGCTTCCGCTTGAGCCCTGCACGGTAGGTATGCTGTAGAGCAGCCGTTCGCCGTCGGGCAGTTGTGTTACCTTTCCGCTGGTCATCTGCACCTGAATGCCCTGTTTGGTGTTGGCAAGCATCGGCCCGGCGTTGTAGCCGATCATGTAGAGCTGCTGGTCAATCTGCAGGATGTCGTCGTTGTGCGACGAGAACAACCCCTTCACCTTCTCGACTATGGTCTGTTCCATGTTCCCGTTGGGGTCGAAGATGTGTGCGTCGGCCGGCGTGGTCTTGTTTTTCAGTTGGATGAGTGCAAGGTCGGTGTCTTCCTTGCCCGACACTTTGGTCACGACGCACGGGTTTTTGTCAAGAAAATCCTTGGCCGAGGTCACGAAGGTGTTGTTGTAGGCGATGCCGATTTCGCACACCACCGATATGTTCAGTTCGTCGAGCGATACATGGTCGTTCATTGAGTCGCGCGCATCCCTCAGTTGGTTGAACTGTTCTTCCAGTTGGTTCTGCTGGTCGGTTATCTGCTGCAGCCGGTTGGCATCCTCGTAGGCGTACCCGTCGTAATCGTAGGTGTAGCAGGACGACTTCTGGCTTTCGAGGTTGCGGTATTCTTCGGCCAGTTCGTCCATCACCGAGGAGAAATAGGTCTTGACGGAAGCCACCAGACTGTTGTAGCTTTCCTTCACTGCCGTCTTGTCGATGGCCGGCTGTGCCACATGGCGGTTGGTCATGATGGTGCCCTGCTTGTCGATGAAGAAGCCCGTTCCGCTGAGCGTTTGTCGCTTGTCCTTGATGTCGTCGAAATCGAAGGTCACGTCCTTCAGGCTTCCGTCGTCGTCGATGCCGGTGAAATACAGGGAGTTGCCGTTGGGCAGTTTCATGACATAATAATACTCGTTGAGAATGAGTACCACCCCCGATTTTGATTCGTCGAAAAGGTCTTGCGGCGAGCGTTCGCCGCAACCGGCCAGTGTGAGGAGGGCGATGATGAGTGCTATAACATGTTTCATATTTCGGAAATGTTGGTCGGGTTGTTGTATGGCGGAGACTGTTGTCGGTGAGACTGTTGTCGATGTCGGTCGGCCGACTGTCGTTCGTCAGAACAGGTCGCTGCAGATGCGGGCCAGTTGTTCGAGCCCTTCCTGGTCGTCGGCGTCGAAGGCGGCCGCCTGTTCGCTGTCCACATCGATTACCGCCGTCACGGTATCGCCTTTGAAGACCGGCACCACGATTTCGGACCGCGACCGCGACGAGCAGGCTATATGTCCCGGAAACAGTTCCACGTCGGGCACGACGAGGGTCTGTTGTCTTTCCCATGCAGTGCCGCACACGCCGCGCCCCATGCCGATGGAGTAGCAGGCCACGGGACCCTGGAAAGGGCCTAGCTGCAGCTGGCCGTCCTCAACGATGTAAAATCCCACCCAAAAATAATGCGGAAAAGCATCCTTGAACAGGGCGGTTATGTTGGCCAGCGCCCCCACCCGGTTGGTGACACCCTCCACCAGGCATTTTGCCTGTGCGAGGGTCTGGCTGTAAGCAGTCTTCTTGTCGTTCATGATGTGGTTCGTTTGGTTGCCGTCGGCAGTGTGTTGCCGTTGGTTGCAAAGGTATATCAAATAGTCGAGAAACGGGCGGATATGCAGACAAAACGTTGGCCGATTGTTGCGCCGGCATTGAAAATGGGTCGGAGCGGGCCGTACAAGGTCGGCTTCTCCGTCCTTCCGCAGGGGTGATGTCATACCCGCAGGGCCACATGTCCCATGGTGGCCCGCAGGTTCATTTCTACGCAGGGATGTATTTTCAGCGTTCCCCCGTGGCTCACCGCCATCATGTCGATGCCCAGCGGCCCCGCATACACGTCCTTTAAGGCATCGCCCAGAACGGCACAGTGCCGGGCAATGGTCTCGGACAGCAGCTCGCGGTCGGCATAGGCACCGAGCAGTTGCCATTTCTGTTCCTCGTCCGTTACCAGGTTGCCTACATAGGCACCGTGGTCGGTATAGAAGAGCGAAAGCCCGCAGAACGTCACGTGTCCGCACCCGTCGCTTGTCAGTTCTACGCCGAAGTCGGCCACCTTGTCGTAGAAAGGCTCCACCATAACGCATCCCTGTTCGGCAATGACGCGGGCTATCCATCCGCGCTGTTGGGGTGCGATGTTGCCGTCGTCGATGCGCCGCACGCCCCGTCCGCTGCTGCTCCAAGGCGCTTTTACCATAGCCGAGCCGCAGTCGTGTATCAAGGCGCAGCAGTCGTCCACCGTATCTGCCGCCCGGCTTCTGCCGGTCAGTCCCGGTTGGTCGCATAAGGGGGCAAGCAGATGTTCGGCGGCCCATTGCCGGTGGCTCAGGCTTCGTATGGCATCGAGCTGCCGTTCGGTGGGCAACAGTGCGGCGGCTACCCCTGCTTCCGCCAGTTCTCTTGCCACTTTCCGGTCCCATCCCCAAGGGCGCAGGTGCAGGCGCGTCGGCGCTGCCGTTTCCAGCAGTTGCCGCAACTGTTGCCGCTCCACCAGATGGCAGCGCTGCTGTCGGCCCGAGTCGGCAAGAGCCTGCCGCGCATAGGCAGCATCGTCTACCAGCACCGCGTCGTCGCCGTCGGCCCACAAGGCCGGCAGGAAGCCCAAGTCGTGGCGCAGTTGCCGGGCGGCCTTGGGCGGCGTGGCGTGTGGGTTGTTGGCGGCCAACACGATGTCGTGCTCGGGATTGAAAATATAT
Source organism: bacterium (assembly GCA_963656755.1). GTDB lineage: Bacteria > Bacteroidota > Bacteroidia > Bacteroidales > Bacteroidaceae > Prevotella. The sequence continues at coordinate 7,878 of CAVKJH010000042.1, read as the reverse complement.
AAGTCCATAAGTTGTGGAGGTTGGTTGGGTGCTGAAAAAATCACGGGTCATCCCGTACAGGCTCTGGTCGACTTCCCCTTTCTACCGGGCATGTCGCAATTGTGTTTTGCAGGGTAATGGCGGCGGTATTGCTTGTCGTTTGGTGGTTTCCATGATATACCATGCTTATCTTCTTCTGTTTATCATTTCGTCGATTTCTTCCGTCAGCCATTGCCCGCCTTGTGTGTGAAGCACATCATAGAACTTGCAGAAACGTTTTCCCATACCGTTCAAATAGGTTCACCACATCTTCGGTATTCATGTTCTTGGCCTTGGCATATTGTTCTATGCAGAACTATACAAACATGGCTTTGTCTTGCTGCTCGTTATTCATTTCTTTAGCCCTTTCAGCTTGTTTGTCTCGACCGGCCGTCTTGATTTCTGTGCAAAGATACAACAAATATATGGGTTGTCGAACGAAAGCGGACAAACATTGGCGATGGAAGGGCAATTCTCCGAAAGCCCCCTTTGCATAAGAATCCGTGGTCCTGATGTAGTAAAACGGAACAGATTATAGTGGAAATAACTATACAAACACCCTTTGCAAAACGGCGGTATTTGCAACCGCAGAACAGATGTGACCGAAAATCGCCAAAAACGGGCCGTTTTGTAATCGGCTGACATTCAGTGGCTTGTCGGGAAGCGCTGCGACAGGGGTGCGGACGGGTGGCTGAAATGGGTCGGAAAGCTGTGCTTTCGCCTGGCGAAAGGCGCCTTAAGCCATTGTGGTTGCTGCTCTTTTGGGGTGCCGCCGGTGCTCTTCCGCAGTGCCGATGGCCACTTAAGGCATGCCGACGGCACGGAAACCGACGGCCGGAAGCGCCGCTCGTGCCCGCTGTAGGCGCATTTCCCGTTGTTCCGCACGCTAACAGCACCGCAATGCAGGATGCGGTTTTTGTTAAATATACTTTACATCCGTAACCGTGCTGCCACCCTGTGCACGCTGTCCGGCGTGTGTCAAGGGCGAGCACCGCCTGTGGCGCGGAGTGGGCTGCGCGGTGCGGCATCGTGGCCGAAACGGTGGCGCGAGCCTTAAAAAAAATAAAAAAGTAAACTTTTGCAATCTTGAGTTTGCAAAGAAAAAAATAAATGTTACCTTTGCATTGATTATACAGAGCAAGACAAAAAGAGCGCAATGGAAGAGTTCTTTCGCACACACGCCTACCTCGTGGAGCATAGTCAGGCACCAGTCAGACGGGTCCTTATGGACGAAATCGACTGGAGCGAAAGACTCATTGGCATCAAAGGCACACGCGGCGTGGGAAAGACCTCGTTCCTGTTGCAGTATGCCAAGGAAAACTACGGCAAGGATGACCGCAAGTGTCTCTATGTCAACATGAACAATTTCTATTTCCAGGGACGCGGACTTGCCGATTTTGCCAACGATTTCGTGAAACAGGGCGGACGGGTGTTGCTCATCGACCAGGTGTTCAAGCAGCCCAACTGGAGCCGCGAACTGCGGTTGTGTCACGACCTGTTCCCGCAGCTCAAGATTATCTTCACCGGATCGAGCGTCATGCGGCTCAAAGAGGAAAATCCCGAGATCGGCGGCATCGTGAAGAGCTACAACCTGCGCGGGTTCTCGTTTCGCGAGTATCTGAACTACATGACCGGCCATAATTTCCCCGCTTACACGCTCGACGAGATTGTGGCCAACCACGAGCACATCGTGAAAAAAATACTGCCCGTGTGCAGTCCGGCCATTCATTTTCGCGACTACCTGCACCACGGCTTCTATCCGTTCTTCCTCGAGCACGACAACTTCTCCGAGAACCTGCTCAAGACGATGAACATGATGACCGAGGTGGACATACTGCTCATCAAGCAGATAGAGCTGAAATACCTCACCAAGATCAAGAAACTGTTCTACCTGCTGGCCGTCGACGGGCCGCAGGCTCCCAACGTCTCGCAACTGGCACAACAGATAGACACCAGCCGGGCCACGGTGATGAACTACATCAAGTACCTGGCCGATGCCCGCCTCATCAACATCATCTACTCGCCGGGACACCGTTTCCCCAAGAAACCGGCCAAGGTGATGATGCACAACCCGAACCTGATGTACGCCATCTATCCCATCAAGGTCGACGAACAGGATGTGATGGAGACCTTCTTCGTCAACACGATGTGGAAAGACCATCTCGTTAACCAAAGTACAAAAACACAATACTATCTCATCGACGGACACCAAAAATACCGCGTGTGCGATGCCCGGGCGGCAGGAAAAGTGCGCTACACGGGCGACACCATCTACGCGCGGTACAATACGGAGGTGGGCCGCGACAACCAGATACCGCTGTGGCTCTTCGGCTTCCTCTACTGACCCGGGGTGCGCCACGGCCGTAAGGAAACAGGCCGAGGCGAACCGCCGCACCGCGTAGGGCAAATGCCGGACAACCGTGAAAAACAATAAACACAACTATACATAAACATTAACCATCTATTTTAAGAAAAATGGCAAAAGAAAAGAAATTCATGACATGTGATGGTAATACCGCAGCCGCCCATGTGAGCTATATGTTCACAGAGGTAGCCGGCATTTACCCTATCACCCCGTCTTCTCCTATGGCCGAGCACGTCGACGAATGGGCTGCCAAGGGGCGTAAGAATCTTTTTGGTCAGACTGTCAGCGTACAGGAAATGGAATCTGAGGCCGGTGCCGCCGGTGCTGTTCACGGTTCCCTGCAGGCCGGTGCCTTGACCTCTACTTACACTGCATCGCAGGGCTTGCTGCTGATGATCCCCAATATGTACAAGATTGCAGGTGAGCTGCTTCCTTGCGTGTTCAACGTTTCGGCACGTACGTTGGCAAGTCACTCGCTCTGTATCTTCGGCGACCACCAGGATGTCATGGCTTGCCGCCAGACCGGCTTCGCCATGTTCTGCTCCGGTTCGGTGCAGGAGGTGATGGACCTCTCGGCTGTTCCCTATCTCGCTACGCTCGAGAGCTCGGTGCCCTTCATCAATTTCTTCGACGGCTTCCGTACCTCGCACGAGTACCACAAGGTGGAGGAGATGGACATGGAGGACATCCGTCCGCTGGTCAACCCCGAGTGGATCAAGCGTTTCCGCGACCGTGCCATGTCGCCCGAGCGTCCCGACACACGCGGTACGGCCGAGAACCCGGAGACCTTCTTCACACACCGCGAGGCCTGCAACAAGTACTACGATGCCATTCCGGCCATCGTGGAGAAGCACCTTGCCGAAGTGTCGAAGATTACGGGCCGCGAGTACCACCTGTTCAACTACTACGGTGCCCCCGACGCCGAGCACATCATCGTGCTCATGGGATCGGCTACCGAGGCTGCCCGCGAGGCCATCGACTACCTGGTGAAGCAGGGCAAGAAGGTGGGTATGATTGCCGTACACCTCTACCGTCCGTTCAGCGTTGAGGCCATCCGCAAGGCCATCCCCGACACGGTGAAGCGTATTGCCGTGCTCGACCGCACAAAGGAGCCGGGAGCCGACGGCGAGCCTCTCTACCTCGACGTGAAGGCTGCCCTCTACGACGATCCGCGCAAGCCGCTCATCGTCGGTGGCCGCTATGGTCTCGGTTCTTCGGACACGACACCGGCCAAGATTATCTCGGTGTTCAACAATCTGGAACTCAACACCCCGAAAGACCATTTCACCGTGGGTATCGTCGACGACGTTACCTTCACCAGCCTGCCCGAAGTGGAGGAAATCCCGATGGGTGGCGACTCGCTCTTCGAGGCCAAGTTCTTCGGTCTGGGTTCGGACGGTACCGTCGGTGCCAACAAGAACTCGGTGCAGATCATCGGTAACAATACCAACAAGTACTGCCAGGCTTACTTCTCGTACGACTCGAAGAAGTCGGGCGGTTTCACCTGCTCGCACCTGCGTTTCGGCGACGAGCCTATCCACAGCGCCTACCAGGTCAACACGCCTAACTTCGTGGCTTGCCATGTCCAGGCTTACCTGCACATGTATGACGTGACACGCGGTCTGCGCGACGGCGGTACGTTCCTGCTCAACACCATCTTCGACGGCGAGGAGCTGGTGAACTTCATCCCCAACAAGGTGAAGCGCTATTTTGCCAAGCACAACATCACCGTATATTATATCAACGCTACAAAGATCGGACAGGAAATCGGTCTCGGCAACCGCACGAACACCATCCTGCAGTCGGCTTTCTTCCGCATCACAAAGGTTATTCCTACCGAACTGGCTGTGGAGCAGATGAAGAAATTCATCGTCAAGTCGTATGGCAAGAAGGGTGAGGACGTGGTCAACAAGAACTACGGTGCTGTGGACCGCGGCGGCGAGTACAAGCAGCTGACCGTGGATCCCGCATGGGCCAACCTGGCCGACGACGCTCAGGTCGAGGACGACGCTCCCGCATTCGTCAAGGAGATTGTGCGCCCGATGAACGCACAGGCCGGCGACTTGCTGAAGGTTTCCGATTTCGTGAAGTTCAACACGACCGACGGTACATGGCAGACGGGTACCGCTGCCTACGACAAGCGCGGTGTGGGAACCTTCGTTCCGGTATGGAACGCCGAGAACTGTATACAGTGTAACAAGTGTTCGTTCTGCTGTCCCCACGGATGTATCCGTCCGTTCGTGCTCGACGAACAGGAGGCTGCCGGCTTCGACGGCGATACACAGGATATACTGGCTCCGAAACCGTTCAAGGGCATGAAGTTCCGCATGCAGACCTCGGTGCTCGACTGTCTGGGTTGCGGCAACTGTGTCGACGTATGTCCCGGCAAGAAGAACAAGGAGACCGGTGCTGTGGAGAAGGCTCTGAAGATGGTGCCGTTCAATGTGGACGAGCCTGCCATGAAGAAGGAGGCCGACTACTGGACTTACCTCGTGAAGAACGTGAAGTCGAAGCAGGATCTCATCGACATCAAGCAGAGCCCCAAGAACTCGCAGTTCGCCGACACGCTCTTCGAATTCTCTGGCGCATGTGCCGGTTGCGGCGAGACTCCGTATGTGAAGCTCATCAGCCAGCTCTTCGGCGACCGTGAGATGATTGCCAACGCTACTGGTTGCTCGAGCATCTACTCGGCTTCTGTTCCCTCTACGCCTTACTGCAAGAACGACAAGGGTCAGGGTCCCGCATTCAACAACTCGCTGTTCGAGGACTTCTGCGAGTTCGGTCTGGGTATGTCGCTGGCCAACAAGAAGATGAAGGAGCGCATCTGCTATCTCCTCGCACAGGCCAAGGACTGCGACGATGCTTCTGCCGAGTTTGTGGCTGCCGCCGACAACTGGATTGCCAACAAGGACGATGCCGACGGTTCGAAGGCTGCTGCCGCAGCACTGAAACCGTTCATCGCTGCGGGTGCCGAGAAGGGATGCCCCATCTGCACCGAGCTCAAGACGCTGGAGCACTATCTCGTGAAGCGCTCGCAGTGGATCATCGGTGGTGACGGTGCTTCGTACGACATCGGTTACGGCGGTCTCGACCATGTGCTCTCTACCGGCGAGGATGTCAACATCCTGGTGCTCGACACGGAGGTCTACTCCAACACCGGCGGACAGTCGTCGAAGTCTACGCCTATCGGTGCCATCGCACAGTTTGCCGCAAGCGGCAAGCGCATCAGCAAGAAGGACCTCGGTCTGATGGAAACCACTTACGGCTACATCTATGTGGCACAGGTGGCCATGGGTGCCGACAACGCACAGACACTGAAGGCCATCCGCGAGGCTGAGGCTTACCACGGACCGTCGCTCGTCATCGCCTACGCTCCCTGTATCAACCACGGTATCAAGGGCACGAAGGAGGAGAAGCGCAACATGGGCCGCTCGCAGCACGAGGAGGCTTTGGCCGTGCAGTGCGGTTACTGGCATCTGTGGCGTTTCAACCCCGAACTGGCCAAGGAGGGCAAGAACCCGTTCCAGCTCGACTCGAAGGCTCCGCAGTGGGAAAAGTTCCAGGATTATCTCATGGGTGAGGTGCGTTTCTCTTCACTGAAGAAGGCCGATCCCGAGAACGCCGAAGAACTCTTCGTGGAGACTGAGAAGAGCGCAAAGCGCCGCTACCAGTCGTATGTGCGCAAGAGCCAGGAAGACTGGAGCGAGATTATCTAACCGAAGATAACCGATACGGTGTTTCCCTGAACGGGAAACCATAACAACAATCCTCACAAGATGCCTCTACGACATGCTTGTGGGGATTTGTTGGTTTTCGGGAACGTATGTGCTGTGCTGCTTGCCGGCGTCCTGCCGACGGGCGCGAAGCATGGCACGGAGAGGGTTTCCGGCCGTCGATTGCTGCATCGGGTGGGGGAGTGGCTTGTCGCGCCGATAACAGGGCAATAGCTGTCTGTCCGTTTGTTAAATCAACTTAACGGGATACGTTGCAGGGCTTGTCTGGCGTTATCGGTATAGGCGGGCACAGACCCCGGAGGTATTCCCCGTTCAGCATGCAGTGGCTTAGGCTTTACAGAATCATCAATCAATAATTTTAAAATAACAACATTATGAAGAAATCATTTTTAGCCGTAGCGGTTGTTGTAGCCTTTGCGCTCAGCAGCTGTGGCGGTAGCACCGGCAAGAACGCAGCAGCCGCCGACAGCGTTGCTGCACAGACAGACTCTGTGGAGGCTGTAGATGTAGCCAGTCTTTCTGAAGAAACAAACAGCACCATTTCCACACTGACCGCACAGGTGGCGCAGGCATTGCAAGCCAACGATGCCAAGACGTTGACCACCACGCTGGCAACGCTGCAGGCCACCTACAAGGCTCTCGTGAATGCCGGTAAACTGGAAGAGGCCAAGGCTTACGGACAGACCGTGAAGCAGTTTCTGTCGGACAATGCCGAAAGCATAAAGACAGTTACCAGTGGCAACACCACACTTGCCAGCTTGGTGGAAGGCATACAGAACCTGCCCACAACGGCATCCGCAACCGCCGAGGAGGCCAAGCAGGCTGTGACCGACGATGCCGTGAGCCTGGCTGCTCCCTACATCCAGAAAGCGGCTTCGGCGGCTGCTACCGTGGAGACGGCTAAGGCTGCGCTCGAGGCTGCCCCCGAAGCTGCCAAGAAACTGGTGGAGGCGGCTCCCGAAGCTGCCAAGACGGCTGCCACGACCGCTGCCAACAATGCGGTGAACAACGCCAAGACGGCTGCCGAAAACAAAGCGAAAGAGGAAGTGACAAAGGCACAGACCAAGGCTGCAGAAAAAGTGCAGGAAGGTCAGAAAAAGGTGAACGACAAAGTGAACGAGGCGGCTAACAAAGCCCTGAAAGGGCTCGGCCTGTAAAGAAGCTCGACACGTAGTGAAACCGGCAACTACCCTTGCCGGTTCATAACACAGTCAACCCGAATGCGGTTGTCGGACGGTTCAACGGCCGCCGGCAACCGCTTTTGGTTTTTGTGGCGCCATAGGGGCCGCCCGTTCCGTCTGTCCGGTGAATCGTAAGACTCAACTATTGGCGTCGAATTTTACAAATTATTGGTGTCCGGTAAAAATCTGAAATAGCGTTGTAAAATATAGAGTACCTGAACTTTGGCTAATTTTCTTGCTATGGTGGCTTATCTTTGTATCTGCGACGTTCACTGTAAATTGTCCCAGTAGGTAGGGTGTTCAAAATTCATATGCAAGATCTGCATCGTTTGTGCAGTTTTGCCCCTGTAGGGGGCGCATATTTAAACCGCATGATGTCTTATTATGCGCCCCCTAGAGGGGCGACTCATCAAAACTACGTTGCAACGATAGGGGTACGCTCGACTTTGTCGCTTGCGTCAGCAAGAACCCCTATCCTATATTATGTCGTCCCTACGGGTAGGGTGTTCAAAATTCGTATCAAATATGCAGCGTTTGCGCAGTTTTTGCCCCTGTAGGGGGCGCATAATATAGGATAGGG
>CAVKJH010000041.1:0-10683 GCA_963656755.1 bacterium | reverse complement strand
GTGTCATCCCAATGATACTCGGCGGCAGCGGACTGTGGATGCCGATGGGCACGGTGATCTGCTACGGCACGCTCATCTCCATGCTCTGCATACTCACCGTGGTGCCCGTGACATACCTACTCGTATTTGAGGGAACGGAAAAGAAGCGGGCCCTGGCTTTAGAAATGGAAAAGGAATAAACGTAACACAGACGAACTGATGAAAAAGATATTTGCAATGACAATGATAGTGGGAGGACTTGCCGTAGGTTTGCCGGCCTTCTCGCAGGAGAACAAGAGTGAAACACCCGTCTCCTCGCAGACGAGCCATCGGTATTCGCTCGACGAGTGCATCGGCGAGGCAGTGCGCAACAACCTCACGCTCCGCAATGCCGACAACGAGATAGCCATGTCCGCCGAGCAGCGCAAGGAGGCGCTCACCAAGTACTTCCCAACCGTCTCCGCCGTGGGCGGCGGCTTCATCGCCAACAAGGGGATGCTGGAGATGGACTTGGGCGGCGTGACGATGTCGCTTGCCAAAAACGGACTCGTGGCCGGAGTGACGGCGATGCAGCCGCTCTTTGCCGGAGGACAGATCGTAAACGGCAACAAGCTCGCTCGTGTTGGCGAGGATGTCTCACGGTTGCAGCGCGGCCTCTCGGAGAACGAGGTGAGGCTCAACACAGAGCAATACTACTGGCAGCTCGTGCAACTACAGGAGAACCTCCGCACCCTCGACCTGCTCGACCGCCAGCTGGAGCGTGTGCGCCAGGATGCGCAGAATGCCGTGGATGCCGGCGTGCGCAACCGCAACGACCTTCTGCAGGTGCAACTGCGGCAGAACGAGGTGAAGACTTCGAGGATTCAGGTGGAGAACGCCGTCGCCACGGTAAAGGACTTGCTGGTACAGTTGATGGGGCATTCCGGGGAAAACATCGAAATCGAGACGCCGATGGTTACGGCCGGCAAGACTACCCTCTCCTACCCCATGCCCGAGAGTCCGCAACTGCTCTACCAGTCAGCGGAATCCTCCCTTCCCCTGACCCGCGAATACCAACTCCTCGACAAACAAATCGAGGCTGGCCGATTGCAGTACAAACTCGCCGTGGGCAAGAACCTTCCTTCGGTAGCCGTGGGCGGAGGCTACCTGTATAATAATGTGATGGACAAGTCGCAGAACCGCCTCATGGGCATGTTCACCGTCTCCGTGCCCATCAGCAACTGGTGGGGCGGGTCGCACGACATGAAGCGGCAGAAACTGCAGGTGGAGAACGCCGAGAACGAGAAATGCGACAAGAGCCAGCTACTCGTGGTGAAGATGCGCAAGGCGTGGAACGACCTCAACGATGCCTACCGCCAAGTGGCGATAGCCCGGGAGAGCATCGCTCAGAGCGAGGAGAACCTGCGCCTCAACACCGACTACTACGAGGCAGGCACCGCCACCATGAGCGACCTCCTCGATGCCCAGAGCCTCTACCAGCAGAGTCGCGACAAGTATGTGGAGTCGTTCACTGCCTACGAGGTGAAGATACGGGAGTACCTCCAGGCAACGGGGCGGTGACTTATACAGGCACATAGATAGACTCATTGCCCCTCTCGGTTTTTGCCTTAGATTGGCGTAGCATCGTCCCATCGACGGCAATACATTGCTGTCGAAGGGACGATGTATTGCCGTAGTGAGACATACTCGTCTGCGCACCCTGGGCGTAGCGGCGAGACTACCTATATCGTGACGATATACTTCTTCGTCGATCCGAGCTTGCCTTTGGAAGCTCTGAATCGGCCCACCATCCTCCGTTCCTTCGACAATACGATCTTCTTCTGTATGCTGACCATGTACTTGGAATAGCTGATGACCTTCGAGCATTTCCTCATGGGCTTCACGACGGTGCGCTTGACACACAACGGTCCTATCTCTACGATGTAAGTTTTTGTGAGTTTTCCCTACACATTCTGCATGATTGTCGTGCAGAATGTGCAGACCCCCTAAAAACAACTTAGGCGGCAAGCCTCTTTGTAATCAGAGACTTACCGCCTAACTCGTTAGTTACGAGGGCTTATTGTGTTACTCCTCAACAGCAGCCTGCGCAGCAGCAAGACGTGCGATGGGCACGCGGAAAGGAGAACAGCTGGCGTAGTTCATGCCTATCTTTGCACAGAACTTCACTGAGCTGGGTTCGCCGCCATGTTCGCCGCAGATACCGCAACGCAACTGCGGACGGACGGAACGTCCCTTCTCGACGGCCATCTCAATCAACTGGCCCACACCGTTCTGGTCGAGCACCTGGAACGGGTCAACCTTCAGGATCTTCTTCTCCAAATATACAGGCAAGAAGCTGGCGATGTCGTCGCGCGAGTAGCCAAAGGTCATCTGCGTGAGGTCATTGGTACCGAATGAGAAGTACTCTGCCTCTGTTGCAATCTTGTCGGCGGTGAGGGCTGCACGGGGAATTTCAATCATTGTGCCGATTTCGAAGTCAATCGTAACACCATACTCCTCGAACACCTCCTTGGCGGTCTTCTGGATAATCTCCTTCTGCTGCTTCAGCTCATAGAGAATACCGATGAGCGGTACCATGATCTCGGGTTTGGGATCCTTGCCCTCTTTCTTCAACTCGCAAGCAGCAGAAAGGATGGCACGGGTCTGCATAGCTGTTATCTCGGGGAAGGTGATGCCCAGACGGCAACCGCGGTGACCGAGCATCGGGTTGTTTTCTGCCAACGAAGCCACACGGCGCTGAATGGTAGCTACATCCACACCCATTTCCTTGGCCATCGTCTCCTGACCGGCAATATCGTGGGGAACAAACTCGTGGAGAGGCGGATCGAGCAAGCGGATATTCACCGGACAACCATCCATAGCCTCAAGGATACCTTTGAAGTCGGCCTTCTGATACGGCAACAACTTGGCCAAAGCCTTTTCGCGGCCTTCCACGGTATCCGAAAGAATCATCTCGCGCATGGCGATAATCTTCTTGTCTTCGAAGAACATGTGCTCCGTACGTGTAAGACCGATACCCTTGGCACCGAAAGCACGGGCCACCTGAGCATCGTGAGGAGTGTCGGCATTGGTGCGCACCTGCAGTTTGGTGTACTTGTCGCAGAGATCCATCAACTCCTTGAAGTCACCGCTGAGTTCGGCAGCCTTGGTGGGCACCTCTCCAGCATAAACCTGACCGGTAGAACCGTTCAGCGAGATGTAATCACCTTCTTTATATACCACGCCGTCGATTTCCACGGTCTTGGTCTTGTAGTCCACGTTAATAGAACCGGCGCCCGACACGCAGCACTTGCCCATACCGCGGGCAACAACGGCTGCATGCGACGTCATACCGCCACGGGCCGTGAGGATACCTTCGGCAGAAGCCATACCAGCCAAGTCTTCGGGACTGGTCTCGATGCGGACCATCACCACCTTGTGGCCGTCGGCATGCCAAGCCTGAGCATCGTCAGCGTGGAACACAATCTGACCGCAGGCAGCGCCCGGAGAAGCGGGCAGGCCCTGAGTGATAACCTTGGCTGAGAGCAGCGCCTTCTTGTCGAATACGGGGTGGAGAAGCTCGTCGAGCTTCTGAGGCTCGCAGCGCAGTATGGCCGTTTTCTCGTCGATCATGCCCTCGTGGAGCAAGTCCATAGCAATCTTCACCATGGCAGTACCCGTACGCTTGCCGTTGCGGGTCTGGAGGAACCAGAGCTTGCCTTCCTGAACGGTGAACTCCATGTCCTGCATATCGTGGTAGTGGTGTTCCAGTTTGTCCTGCAGTTCGTCAAGCTGCTTGTAGATGTCGGGCATAGCCTCCTCCATAGAGGGATACTTGGCCACGCGCTCTTCCTCGCTGATACCTGCACGCTCAGCCCAGCGCTGTGAACCGATCTTGGTGATCTGCTGCGGAGTGCGGATACCAGCCACCACATCTTCACCCTGTGCATTTACAAGGTATTCGCCGTTGAAGAGGTTTTCGCCGTTACCGGCATCACGGCTGAAGCATACACCCGTGGCCGACGTGTCGCCCATGTTACCGAACACCATGGCCATGACGCTCACGGCTGTACCCCACTCGTCGGGTATGCCTTCCATCTTGCGATAGAGTATGGCGCGCTCGTTCATCCAGCTGCGGAACACAGCGCAGATGGCACCCCAAAGCTGCTCGATCGGATCGGTGGGGAAATCCTTGCCCGTGCGCTCCTTGATAGCGGTCTTGAAGAGCGTGACCAGTTTTTTCAGTTCCTCAACCGAAAGATCCTTGTCGAGTTTCACGCCACGCTCGGCCTTCACACCCTCAATGATTTCTTCGAACGGATCGATGTCTTCCTTGTTGACCGGTTTCATTTCGAGCACCACGTCGCCATACATTTGGACGAAACGGCGGTATGAGTCGTACACGAAATGGGGGTTGCCCGTCTTGGCAACCAGTCCTTCGGCCACCTCGTCGTTAAGACCGAGGTTAAGGATTGTATCCATCATGCCGGGCATAGAGGCTCGCGCACCAGAACGTACGCTGACAAGAAGCGGGTTCTTCACATCGCCAAACTTCGAGTTCATCAACGACTCTGTGTGAGCCACAGCAGCCATCACCTCTTCCTGCAGAATTTGCTTGATTTTTTCCTGTCCCACTTCATAATATTCATTACAGCAGCTCGTTGTAATGGTGAATCCCGGGGGGACAGGTACTCCAATAAGATTCATCTCGGCAAGGTTGGCACCCTTGCCGCCAAGTTCTTCACGCATTTTCGCGTTTCCCTCAGCCTTGCCATTGCCGAAGAGATAGACTCTTTTTTCACTCATAGTTGTTCAGGTATAACTTATGTTTATAATTAATGTCAGTAAATTAAAAGTATTTAGTTTTTGTTAATGCAAAGATAATGTTTTTTATCAGTTATGCAAAACATTCAATCAAAAAAATGCTATATTGACATGACAAATATAATTGTTAGCGCAAACAATATGAATATTCGTTTTCAAACATAATGTATTCGGAATTATTTCACTATCTTTGCACAAAAAGACAGTTGAATGAGCAGAAATCGCAAGCCATTACCTATATTAGAAAATGTGACCATCGAATCGGTTGCAGCTGAAGGAAAATGCCTTTTCCACCAAGGCGACAAAGTTGTTTTCGTACCGTTTTGCGTGCCGGGCGACGTTGCCGACGTGCAGATTGTAAAAAAGAAACATCACTATTGTGAGGGGCGCATTGTACGCATGGTTACGCCCAGCCCCGTCAGAGCCACACCCAAATGTGTGCATTTCGGCATCTGCGGCGGCTGCAAATGGCAGAACCTGCCCTACGACGAACAGCTCAAGGCCAAGCAGCAACAGGTGTACGACCAGCTTTCACGCATCGGAAAAGTGGAGCTGCCGCCCTTCCGCCCCATCCTGGGGTCGGTCAAGGTGTGGGAGTACCGCAACAAGCTGGAGTTCGGATGTTGCGACAAGCGCTGGTTCACCAAGGAAGAGTTACAGGACGAGAGCCTCAGCCTCGACGGCGAAGACCATTCGGCCATCGGCTTCCATATCACGGGTGCTTTCGACAAGATCTACCCCATCAGCAAATGCTGGCTCATGGACGACCTGCACAACCAGATACGCAACGAGACGGAGCGTTATGCCAAAGAGATTGGCATGACATTCTACGACGTGCGTGCCCAACACGGACTGCTGCGCAACCTGATGCTGCGCACCTCCAATACGGGCGAATGGATGCTGCTTATACAATTCCACTACGACGAGGCCGGCGATGCCGACAAGGCGAAAATGCTGCTCGGCCATCTGGCCGAACGGTTCCCGCAAATCACGTCGCTCATTTATGTCGACAACCAGAAAGGAAACGACACCATCGGCGATTTGGAGCTTACCACCTTCAAGGGCACCGACTTCATCTACGAAACGATGGAGGGACTGCGCTTCAAGGTGGGACCGAAAAGTTTTTACCAGACCAACACCGAGCAGGCGTTCCACCTTTACAGCGTGGCACGCGAATTTGCCACACTGACAGGCAACGAGCTCGTGTACGACCTTTATACGGGCACGGGCACCATCGCCAATTTCGTGGCCCGCAAGGCCCGCCATGTCATCGGCATAGAATATGTGCCCGAAGCCATCGAGGATGCCAAGGAGAACAGCCACATCAACGGAATCGGCAACACGGAGTTCTATGCCGGCGACATGAAGGACATCCTTACCGACGACTTTGTCAAGTCGCACGGACGCCCCGACGTCATTATCACCGACCCGCCCCGTGCCGGCATGCACACCGATGTGGTCAACGTCATCCTGAACGCTGCACCCAAGCGCATAGTCTATGTCAGCTGCAATCCGGCCACTCAGGCGCGCGACCTGGCTCTGCTCGACGGCCGCTACCGTGTGGCAGCCGTGCAACCGGTAGACATGTTCCCCCACACGCCCCACGTCGAGAACGTGGTACTGCTTGAGGCCAGAAACGGTTGAGCCGGCGGCGGCCCGACATCCAGCATTTGTAAACCATGTAGCAACCATTAACACTGACGCCCATGAAACTGTTCATCATTGCGCTTGACTATATCTTCGCATTCGTCATACTCATGTTGTTTCTGGTTTTCACCAGTTTCGGAGACCAATGGCCGCCGTTTACCATCCGTCTTTTCTTCGTGTCGTGTTTCCTGGGCATGACCATAGCGCAGATGCTGTTTCCGCCCAAACTGAGCCGTATGGCCAACGACTCGGGGTTGCTCTTCCGCAATGCCTTGGGCGTATCGGTCACATTCATCACCAGCACCTACATCACCATGCGCGTCATCGACCGCCCGGGCATTGACACCGGGCGATGGCTGGTCATAATCGGTGCGATGTTTTTCCTGTGCTTCCTCATCTACCGTTGGCTCCAGAAGCTCATCATGGTACACCTGTGGTCGAAAGGGGTCAATGTGGTGCGCATTGTGGCCATTGGCACAGGCCAGAATTTCTGTCAGGTGATAAAGAGCCTTCATGAAGCTCCGGGATTGGGTTTCCGCGTGGTTGGGTGCTATTCCGACACCCCCCAGCCCGACGGTCTGAAGGTCTACGGCACTCTGGCCGAAGGCGTTGACATCATAAATAGCGGAGAGCCATTCCCTGTAACGGTCGATGCCGTGCTGTGCGGACTGCCCATCAGCCACACTGACTCCATCTCCGTCTGCTCCAGCTATTGCAACAACCACATTCTGCGTTTCTATTACATACCGAGCAACGACCATATCGGCATACATCTCAAACCGATGATGATAGGCAGCGAAGAACTGTTCACCACGTTCCGCATGCCACTGTCATTGCAAAGCAAGCGGTTTGTGAAACGTGTGTTCGACATCGTGTTCTCCGTTTGTGTACTCATTCCGCTGGGGCTGTTCATCCCCATCATAGCCTACCTCATCAAGCGGCAGAGTCCCGGCCCCATTTTCTTCAAGCAGGCCCGCACCGGCATGGACGGGCGCACCTTCATGTGCTACAAGTTCCGGTCGATGCACATCAACAAGGAGGCCGACAACCTGCAGGCCACCAAGGACGACCCGCGCAAATTCCCGTTCGGCAATTTCATACGCAAATGCAACATCGACGAACTGCCGCAGTTCTGGAACGTGCTGAAAAACAACATGAGCGTCGTGGGTCCCCGCCCGCACATGCTGAAACACACCGAGCAGTACAGCAGCCTTCTCGACAAATACATGGTGCGCCACTTTGTGAAACCGGGCATTACGGGTTGGGCGCAAGTGTCGGGGTTCCGGGGCGAGACCAAGGAACTGTGGCAGATGGAGAACCGTGTGAAATACGACATCTGGTACATCGAGCACTGGACGGTGTGGCTTGACATACGCATCATCCTGCTGACCATCAAGTCGGTATTCGTACACGACAAGCACGCCTACTAAAGGCTAATGCAAAGCCTGCATGGGCCATTCGTCAGCATTGTACTGCTGTTCCACCAGACGCTCCACACTGTCGGGCAACGCTGCGAAAAAGTCGAATCCCGTGATGCGCTCCACCTCATCCACACTGTTCACATAGTCGCCCCAAGGATGGCGCTTGGCGTTGTTGCGGTAGACAAAACCGATGGCTTGTGGCGACTGGCCCGTGCGCAGCAACACCTTAAAGAAGGCCTCGGGCACCACCACCTTGTGCTGGCCTATCGTCTTGTGTTTACCTTTGTAAAGTATGGGGCCGCACACGATATAGAGGTCACCGTACTGTTCGGCCCACTGCCGGCATTGGGTTTCGAGATTGTTCCAGTCGCCAATGTTGAGCACATGGTTCTGCGGACAGATATTGGTCATCAGAAACGACTGTTCCATGGCCAGCGCATCCCATTTGTTGTCGGCCGCCGGGCACATGTGTCCCCGGTCATACCCCGACCGCACATAGTCGTAGGTATCGACCCTCGGCTCGGGCACGTCTTCGTCTTCATGAAAAGCCACGCCGTTGCGTTTATGGCTACCCGTCAGATGGTCGGCCGTTAGATGCCAAGCCACCCAGTTGGGCAATTTGGTTGCCGGGTTATACGACACTGTGTAGCCCTTACGTCTGAGGATAATCTCATTGCTGTTTTTTCGAAACGCCGGCAACTCATATCCTTCGAGGCTGTTGCCGTCGGTTTGCGCACCGTCATCATCCTTGTCGGTCGGCTCGTCTTGCCGCGACGCCCTAATGTCAGCTGAGACACTCCGGTTCCCTTTGGTCTCGGCATAGACCCGCAATGCCTTTTTCGACACAGGTGTGCACGATGTGGCAATAAGCCCAAGGATCATCGCTATCCACAGGCATCTTCTTCCATTCATACGCTTCATCTTCTATGATTGAATTTGATTAGTTGCTTATTCCGACAGAGTGATTTCTTCTGTAAGAACGAAAAACTTTACTCTACAAAAAGCAAGTTATAATTTGACACGAAAGCCAACGCTTCATTCATGGAACTCACGCCCAATTTTGCAAATAGACGTTCCTTGTGAGTTTTTATGGTGTTAACGGATTTGCAAAGGTCATTTGCCATTTGTTTCGAACTTAATCCCTCTGCGGCTCTCAAGAGAATTGCCTTTTCCACGATGGTTAATTCCGAAAATGCTTGACAAGGCTGGAATCTACCTTTGCTCAAGTCGTATGTGTACCTGAAATCTGTACCGATAACTGTCGGTTTTCTACATTTGTTGCCGGAACATATTGTCATCTGAAAAAGTCCTGTCCACAACGATCCGTCTTGATGTAATCGCAGAGGTGTAAACTTCTGAGTAACAATTCGTTTTTGCTTTCTAAACCAAATATGAAAGCTCATAACAAATGAGTGTTGTAGTTTCTTTTCATCTTTTAATTCACCTACTAAGTCTTTATAGGCTTTTACAATCTCTATCATGAGCTGATAATCCTTTTGGTCCATCAATGACCAAAAAGGATTATAACTCTGACGTTGCCTGTCACTTCGAAATGCCTGGTCGGCAAATAAAAGGTGTTTTGATCTATAAATCAGTTTTTGTTCTGAGAAGTCGACAAGCATAAAGCTGAGGCCGGAAAGCCTCATGATGCCCTCCAACAGACTATTTGGACATTCATTTAGCAGAAGCTCGTCACAAAGGTCTCCAGAAGCTTTAATGTAGTCTCCACTCATATTACAACAATTATATATTCACCCCTATATCCGCACCGTTTTTGTTGTCGTATTTCGTAACGTTCAGAGCGACAAAAAGTTGCACGTGTCAGTGCCATGTCAGAAATTTCGCTTGCTTTAGTGGTGCAAACAAAAGCTATAAACCCCTGAAATGATATGGCAAAAATAGCTATAATATCCGAGAACACCCCACTGTTCAGTAGTTTTTTTTCCATGAAGGAGTCAAAATCACCCTAAAAGACCACACCTTCTTTTTGCGGAACACTTGTTTTTTTTCTAATTTTGCAATAAGAAATTCAGGTACCCGAATAATACATGACTGACCAAACAGTACTATTCATGCGCATGAACAAAAAGGAGCGGATATCGAAAAGCTTATAGAGTAGATAGACTAAAATCCAAGTAAATTGATGAAAAAAAGCCTATTCGTTATTTTGGCCATTCTCATGTCAATCAAGTTGCTTGCCCAAGAGCCAACCCTTTATCATGTTACCTACGATTGTGAAGCTTATACCCCGGCTGGTAACGCTACGCAGTATAGATGGAGCCTCGACATAGGCAAGACTACCGCCGTGTTTTACAACGACAATTATCGGAAATTCAACGAAGAGTTGGCCAATGCAAATGTCAAGAGCGCTCCCGTCGGAGCGTTGGACCTGATGGATGAGCTTGCAAAAAGATACCCCAACAAAAACAGCTTACAAATACTTTGGGGGAGCCCCCAAACAGGCAAGTACACATATGTAAACACCATCTTGGGTTCTGACCTGATGTATGCGGAGCCTACACCACAGATAGCTTGGCAACTTTCCGACAGTGTCAAGAACATCAGTGGATACGAATGCCGGCAAGCCCGGGGTACCCTTTACGGAAGGATTTGGACGGTATGGTACACCACGGATGTACCTCTTAGTTATGGTCCCTATCTTCTTGGTGGGCTTCCGGGGCTAATACTTTCTGCTTATGATACAGAAGAATGCTTTCATTTTACTCTTGCCGGATTGGAAAAGGGAAAAGACGATGAGGGCGTTTTCCTACATATAAGTAGGGTCTGCTAATTAATTTTTGCCAAGCGACCTTGAGATATGGCAAGGACCTCC